>NZ_RSEK01000050.1 GCF_003958635.1 Altericroceibacterium xinjiangense
CTCTCGAGGACTTCGCCCTCGTGATCAACGGCACGCCAGAGGTAAACCATCTCGCCATTCACACGGACGTACATTTCGTCGAGGTGCCACTTCCAATGACGAAAGCCGCGCATGCGCGAGATCCGCTGGCGGCGGATGTCGGCCGCGAACATCGGACCGAAACGATTCCATCAGTGCCGCACCGTCTCATGGCAGATGTCGATCCCGCGCTCGAACAGCAGGTCTTCAACGTTCCGCAAGCTGAGCGGATAACGGACGTACATCATCACCACGAGCCGGATCACCTCGGGCGACGAGTGGAAATACCGGAACGGACTGGCGGGTTTGCGCGGACGAGGCATGCCCCTGCCCTACCCCGCCTCCGGGCCGATCACCATTGCGTGCATTTCGTCTGACAGTGCCCTCTGAAAGGTCCAATTGCGAGCAGTTGCGTGACCCAGCAGGCTTCCTCGAAGTCAGGCACTGTGCAAGTCTACGCCCATGAAAACGCTGCTCGCAATCCTAGCCACTGCGTTAGTTACCGTTCCCGCATCCGCGCAGACCCTCTCCGGCCTCGCCACCGTCGTCGATGGAGACACGCTCCGCCTAGAAGGACGCCGGGTCCGACTGTTGGGCATTGATGCGCCGGAAGCCAGACAGACCTGTGAGCTTGCAGGTGAGCGGTGGGCCTGCGGCGAAGAATCTACCAATCACTTGCGCCAGCTAGTGGGCGCGGCTCAGGTGGAGTGCAGCGGATCTGAGGTCGACGTGTACAACAGGCTCCTGGCAATCTGTTCTGCCGGTTCAGTCGAGCTCAACCGAGCTATGGTAGCGCAGGGCTGGGCGACAGCTTTTCGCAGGTACAGCGAAGCCTATGTCGCCGACGAAACCCGCGCCCGTGCAAGCAAGCTCGGTCTGTGGGCCTCGAACTTCGTCCCACCAGAGGAGTACCGGGCGGAGCGTCGACAAATCGTAGCTACCCCTTGGCAAGAATCCGAACTGCGGGCCCACTCCGCACAATCCAGTATCCGCTCGGCGCCCGTCACTGCCTGTGGGATCAAAGGCAACCGCAACCGACGGGGCCAGTGGATCTACCATCTGCCTGGCACCCGGTACTACGCGCAGACCCGAGCCGAAGAGATGTTCTGCACCGAAACGGAAGCCCAAGCCGCCGGATACCGCAAGTCGCGAGCTGGCTGATGACAGCCGGGTGGCAAATGCGCTCCGTCGCGATCTTGCGCGGAACCAATCAAAGCTGAACAGCCCAACTTGATGCATTTTGGGCCAAATGCCGATCGGTAGCTTCCAGATGAGCGATCGCGGAGAACGGCCGTTCGTCGTTGCCGATCATGATCAGAATGTGGCTGTTAAGCGCCTGCGAGCGGCAAGCCCGACGCGACGATAGTGCAGCACCAGCCGTTCTGCGCTTCGGACGATCCGTGGACCTCGGGGCCCGCACCCTGCGTTTGGTAGAAAGGCGTGGTCTTCTGCCGCGCCTGTTGACGGCTGAGGCACCTCCGGTTGCGAGGCGCCCGGGCCCACCAAGCGAGGATGGCCACCCATGACTGCGCACTCCCAGTTGGCTGAGCCGCCGGTTCCGCAACGTGGGCATAACCCTGTGCGCAAGCTGCTACGGCGGATGGCAGCGCGACGGCGACAGCAGCGCGACGCCGCCGGCCTTCGGACAGATCGCAAGACCCAGCGGCGGCGATTTCGCGTACGGCTGAAAAAGCGTAAGGCAGCGCTGGCGTTTTCCGCTGGGGTGATAGGGTTAAGCTCTGCCGCGATGGCTTCGCCGTCCACCAAGCAGGCCAAGCCGACGGGCATCATCCACCTACCCGATCCGGTGGCGCGGATGCCAGCTAAGGATCTCCATGCCAGCGAGGATTTCAAACAGGCGCTAATTCAGGAAGAAGGCGTGCGTAACGTAGTCTATCTCGACGTTGCCAAGCTTCCGACCGTGGGGGTCGGCCATCTGGTGACCCCGGCGGACGGCCTGAAGGTCGGTGACAAGGTCAGCGACGACACGATTCTTGATTTCCTCCACAACGACCTGAAGGAAGCCGAAGCGGCGGTGGTGCGGCTGGTAGGTGACTTGCCGCTGTTCCAGCATGAATACGATGCACTTGTGGACCTCGTCTACAATGTCGGCGAAGGCAATCTCTCCCGCCGCAAAAGTCCACGGCTTAACGCGGCAATCACCGCTGGAGACTACGGCGCGATCGCCGCCGAACTCGACTACCACTATGCGGCGGGCCAGATGGCGCGCGGCTTGGTTTACCGTAGCGAGCGGCGGGCCAGGATCTTCACCAACGCCTCCTACGAAAACCCGCGAGCCGCATCCGGAGTCATCATTCGCGGATCAAGGTAATGACACCGCGGCGATGGTTCAGACATCCTGCCCGGCGGTGCTGTCAGTCGGATGCGAACTGCTCTCCGTTTGGCAAACTGCCCCCGACCCGCCGCAAACCTCACGCCATGAGGTTTTGCCACTCGGCCAGCGCGGCCGAGCGGCGGGTCTTGTAAGTCTGCCTGTCGACGAGATGGCGTTCCTGGGAAAAGTGGTTGTGGATGTTGGCGTGAACTGAGGCGAACTTCTGAAGTGACTTCATCTGTCTGAAGCGGAGCATGGCTCGCTCTCGTCGCCGGAACGGCAGGTGCAAGTTCTCGACCCGGTTATTCGCCCAGCGGCCGGTCTCCTGTTTCTGCTTGCATCCGAGCTCTGTCAGCGCAGCTTTGTAGGAGCGGAGCCCGTCAGTAGTAATCGCCTCGACTTTGCCGTGGCGCTTCAGGGTCTTGCGCATGAACCGCAGAGCTGCAGCTTTATCCCTCGTCTTCGTGACGTAGCTCTCGAGAACTTCGCCCTCGTGATCCACGGCACGCCAGAGGTAGACCATCTCGCCGTTCACACGGACGTACATCTCGTCGAGGTGCCAGCGCCAGTACCGGAAGCCACGCATCCGGTTCACCCGCTGCCGGCGAATGTCGGCTGCGAACAGCGGGCCGAAGCGGTTCCACCAATGCCGAACCGTCTCATCGCAGATGTCGATCCCGCGCTCGAACAGCAGGTCTTCAACGTTCCGCAAGCTGAGCGGAAAACGTACGTACATCATCACCACGAGCCGGATCACCTCGGGCGACGAGTGGAAATACCGGAACGGACTGGCGGGTTTGCGCGGACGGGGCATGCCCCTGCCCTACCCTGCCCTCGGGCCGAACACCATTGGGTGCATTTCGTCTGACAGTGTCCTCTCAACGCAGCGCAAGCTGATAGCTGGAACGAAGCGCTCTGCGTCGAGCGGCGGTACAAGAGGTGTTGCAAATGAAATGCCTTATGACCTCGCAACCCTCTTTTGAAAGTAAGCGTGGTCTGGGCGCCGCCTTGCGTTTTCGATTTTTCGTGCCTCGGCCTGAGAAGCTTTTCCGGCGGTGCGTC
>NZ_RSEK01000051.1 GCF_003958635.1 Altericroceibacterium xinjiangense
GGTCTGCTTGAAGTGATCGAGATCGAGCAGCAGGAGACCGACCGATTGTCCGGACGTTTTTCCCTCCTGTATTGCCTGTTCGAGCTTCTCCTGAAAGTGCGGCCGGTTTGCGAGTTGAGTGAGCGCGTCATGATTGGCGTTCCAGAGAATCTGCTCCTCGGCGGTTCTCTCCCCGGTTACGTCACGTACGGTCAGAATGACCCGGCCGGGCAGGCCATCATCGCGGGGAGCTTTCCAGCAGTTAAGTGCAACCCACCGCTCGGCTCGATCATCAGCTCGGACGATCCTGAAAGTATCTTCGAACTTTACCGAAGCCTCGTCCACATACGCTTGTTCAAGTAATGCGAGGAATCGTTTTCGATCTTCCGGGTGAATGCAATCAGCCGCAACCTGCATCTCAGGTTCGACATCCCCAGCCAGGCCGAATATCTTCCGGAGGCGGTCCGACCATTGGCGTGTAGCAGTGACGGGATCATAGTCCCAGACGCCAAGGCGCGCGGCCTCGGCGGCGAGCCTGAAGCGTTCCTCACTCTCCTTTAGGGCGAGCTCGGAACGCTTACGATGCGTGATGTCGCGGTGAGCGCCGAGTGTTCTGATGACCGTGTCATCCCTGTCTCGTAGCAGCTTCGTGCGACAGGAAATCCAGCGAACCTCCCCATTATCGGGGCGAACAATCCGATACTCCAGATCGAAGGTATCGGCGTCGATCCGGGCCTGCTCCATTTCAGCACGAACTCTTTCACAATCATCAGGATGGACAAGATCGAGCCAAGCCGAGATTAAGATTGTGTTGTCGCCTATCGGAAGTCCGACCTGCTCAAAGAACTTGTCGGAGCAAATGGTTACCTCGCCACCATCGTTCTCGAATGCGGCTAAATCAGACGCCTCCTGGACAAGCCGCAACCGCTCTTCACTGCGGCGGAGAGCACTCTCCGCCTCCTTGATGGTGGTAATGTCGAGTTGGGCCCCAATTGTCCTGACATAGCTGCCTTCCTGATCACGCTCGACTACCGTCCGACCGGCGACCCAGCGGATTTCGCCAGTATCAGCGCGGACGATCCGGAACTCGCGGGCAAAATCACCACCTTTCTCAGCGGCGCGGAAGGTCTCTTCAGCGAGCCACTCACGGTCTTCGGGGTGCACAATGTTGAACCACTCTGCGAAGCTGATCGTTCTGGTTGGGGAGACCGGTAGTCCGACCTGCTCGAAGAACCTCTCGGAGCATAACATTATCCCGTCTGAACCGGCTTCGAAATCCGCCAGGCCGGTTGCCTTGTGCACCAACTGCAAATGCTCTTCGCTCCGGCGCAATGCTTCCTCGGCCGCATTGCGCTGGGTAATATCCCGCGTGATACTCATCTGTCCCGAGGTCCCGTCGGGCAGGCGGAAAGGGACGGAGTGTGCTTCCACACTCCGTCGCGCTCCACCCAAGCCGACGATTTCATACATCCAATAGATGCTTTCTCCGGCGAGAATACGAGTGTGGATCTCGACATGTGGCGCCAGATACTCTGGCGCCACCGATACGTGTTCGGAAGCGGCAAGCGTTTCAAGATCAGGCGCCTGAAGCAGTGCGAGACCGGCGGGATTGATGTACGTCAGCTCCCCCTCTTCGTTGAAAATTTTGACGCAATCCGGAATAGCTTTGAGCATGGCGCTGAGGCGCGCCTCGCTCTCCCGCAGAGCTGTCTCCGCCGCCAACTGCGCCGTTATGTCTTCGAATGTCGCGACGAGATTACCGTCCGTTGTCCTGCCAGGGTGGATCACGTGCGTTCGGCCGCCGCGATGGATTTGCCCGCGGAGCTCGCTTTCGGAGCAAAGATTGCGCCAAAAGTCGCTTTCGAGCTCCTCGATGTCGCGTTCGGGCGGGTAATAACCGGCGCCCTGCGCCATCCGGATCAATTCTTTTGCGGGCAGCCCTGGCACAATTCCTTCTGGCGGAAGACCAATTACCTCAGGATAGCGGCTGTTGCAGAAGGCAATCCGGCCTTCCGCGTCGAAAACGCACAAGCCGTGCCGCACATTCTCGACTGCCTCTTCCAGCAGATGCAAGCGGGCCCTTAGCTGCTGAAGCTCCGCGGTCAATTGTCGGTTTTCTTGTTCGAAGTCCATCAAGCTTGAACCTCCCCTCCCCGTTCTCGTATATTAGCATCAGGAGCAACCGGTCGTTGCTGCCGAGCGCTTTCTCTTTGATCCACTGCCAAGCCGGCGAGCTTGGTCGCTTTGACAGGACCAAGCTCGCCGGCACCAGTCCCCGGCCCCGGGGCTGAGGCACGCGATGAAGTCACGCGAGATTTCGGTAAGACGCTGCAACTAGCAGCCTTCGTGTCAGTCCGCCTTCTTTCGATAGCAGCGGATGGTACCTTCTTCAGTACAGACCCTTGAGTGGAGACAGCCAGGCCCGGTCCACTCTGCCGGTCCTCATGCGACGGGAACATCGACGTCCACAACGGGTGCATTTGAAAATTGCTGCTCAGGACCGGAATCGCCGCGCTCCGGAAGTGTCCCGCTGTTCAAGATGTCCAGCATTGAACATACTGCTGATGAACCAGCCGTTGCCCAAAGGTGCTCACAGCTGGTCGGCAGCCTGAGATTTCAACAGGCGAACGGCAACTGTTACCAGCTTCTGTCCGGTGCACGCGGAGAAATGCTGGCGGTCTCATAAACAAAAACTTCAAACTGTTGATCACCTCCGGAGAGGTGCGTGACCGGAAAAAAGCGGTTCCACAGCGCTACGCCCCCGCGGTTTCGCCAGTAAGGACCCGCGCTAGTAGGAGGGGCGACGACCAGCGCGCGCATCGAAGACTGAAAGCGACTGTCGCCCATGCGTCCGTCCGCCAGGCTGAGACCGAATGCGCTGAGGCTAGCAATCCCGCGACCGGACAGCCGGAGGGCCGCTCCCCATGACGAGAAGCGGCCCTCCCAGAAACCCGCACCCCAACGGCACGACGTGGGCTAGCCAAGCCCGAGGGCAGAGTACGCATGAACCGATTCGCCGGTCAAGCTGCCGCCTTAGGAGCTAGCCGCGCCGCAACAGGTGGGCACCAGGTTACTTGCCCGAAGATCAACCGAACCTGGTTCGGCTCGCTGCACTTCGAGCAATTCCATTTGGCAATGTCGTTGAACTTCATGCGCTTCAGGACACGCATCGGAAGAGTATCGACAGAGGCGCAACCTCTGCAACTGACCTTTGCCCCGGAAGGCTCGAAGTTGAAGCCCTCATCGGTTTTTCGAGCGATCCAACTCCAGCTGCACTGCGAATTGATGCAGGTGACCTCTTGCCCTGACGGCCTAGTACTACAGTTGCGCTTGTTTTCGCATCTTTCGGTGGCA
The DNA here is from genome assembly GCF_003958635.1 of Altericroceibacterium xinjiangense. GTDB lineage: Bacteria > Pseudomonadota > Alphaproteobacteria > Sphingomonadales > Sphingomonadaceae > Altericroceibacterium_A > Altericroceibacterium_A xinjiangense. The sequence goes on from NZ_RSEK01000051.1 coordinate 3,334, forward strand.
TGCCGCAGCGATTGCCTGGTGGGTTCGTCGCCATCGCGACCAGGCC
>NZ_RSEK01000052.1 GCF_003958635.1 Altericroceibacterium xinjiangense
AGCGGCTTCGAAAGGAGCTGCAGCTCCATAAAAGCACCCTGGCCCATATGCCGCATGGCGTCTGCATGTTCGATCAGGACGGGCGCATCGCAGTGGTCAACGAACGCTATGCCGAAATTCTGAGACTACCGCCTGAGGCTGTCCGCCCCGGAGTGACGGGACGAGAGCTGATCGAGCTCGGAATTGAAGCCGGAAACTACGGTGACAAGACAGTCTCGGAGGTTGAAGCCGAGCTTTGGGTCGGTCTTACGGCCGCGACCCGGGTGTTGTTCTCACGTGATGAAGAGACTCACGTGGTGAACCATAGGGTGACCGCTGACGGGTACTGGGTTGCGACCTTTGAAGACATCAGTGCACAAATCGCAGCCGAAAAAGCGCTTCAGGAAAGCGAGGAGCACTACCGTCACACGGTTGAGCTCAGTCCGCACCTCCCATGGACCGCCGACCGCTACGGAAAAACGGTCACTATTTCCCCGCGCATGGTCAAGTTGACCGGCAATTCGCTCGAGGAGTTGCAGGCAGATTCATGGGCCACCCTCATTCATCCAGACGATTTGGAGCTTCTACAGAAGTGCTGGCGCGCCGCGCTCGACACTGGGGAGCTTGAGGAAATCTGTGCCCGATTCCGTATGCGTGATGGTTCCTATCGATGGTTCCGAACGCGAGCCACAGCAAGGCGGGACGAGACGGGAGAGATCCTCCGCTGGTACGGTACTAGCGAGGACATCAACGATCAGGTGGAAGCCGAGGCACGTCTGCGAGAGAGCGAAGCTAGGCTCCGCAGAATCATCGATGCCATTCCTGATAGCGTGACGACATTCGATGAGACGGGCCAGCTCGTTCACATCAATCCGCGTGGGCTTGAGTTATTTCAAGGTGTAGATCTCGCAAGCCTCACAGTACCCGAATACGAAGCCATTTCCGAGGAGTACCTGGAAACCTGGTTCGACACGCATGCTCGCGTTGTCGCAGGAGAGTCGGTCGTCTCTGAATACGATATTATCGGACTGAAGGGGCGCCGCCGGCGAACCGAGGCTCATTCCGTTCCGTTCCGGATGCCGGACGAATCAGATGCGCATCTTTGCATCTCCAGAGATATTACCGGAAGAAGAGAAGCCGAGGATGCGCTACGGCGCAGCGAGGAGCGTCTTCGTCTTGTCCATGAGGCGACCGGTCTTGCTGACTTTGAGACTGGTTCGGATGCCGTCTCTATCTGCTCAAAACGTTTCTTTCAGCAGGTGGGCCTTTCGGCGGATCGGACAACCATCGATTTCGATGAATGGGTCGAGATAGTCCATCCTGACGACCGGGAGCGCATACGCTCGGCGGTGGCGCAGGCATTAGAAACAGAAGATGTGTTTGAATCTGAGTTCCGGATCGTCCGCGCCGACACCGGCGAGACAAGGTGGATCTCCAGCCGCACGAAGGTGGAACGCAATGAAGGCGGGCAGGTACTCAGGACCATCGGTGCGCACCTTGACATCACGGATCGTAAGAAGGCTGAGGAGGCGCTACGCGAAAGCGAGGAGCGCTTCCGTCTTGCTGCACAAGCCGCTGGTCTCGGGGTGTGGGACTATGACGAGGCGATGGGCAGGCGGGAATGGTCGGACCGGCTGAGGGAGATCTTCGGCTTCCACGCCGGTGTGGAGCCATACCTCCCGACCGCGGTCGAGTGTATTCACCCCGAACACCGCACCATGTTCATGAACCACCTCACGACTACGCGCGATAGCGAGGCAGGCAGGTTCCAAGCGTCCTTCCGCATCCGCCGCGCGAATGACAAGGCAGCTCGCTGGATCGCGGTAAATGGGTGGAAAACCCTCAGAGCTGGCCCCGAACTTGGCCGCATTATCATGACCGTCCGGGACGTGACCGATGAGAAAACCGTCGAGGAAAGGTTTCGCTGGACGGCGACGCACGACAGCCTCACTGGTGTCGCCAACCGCACACTGTTCCAGGAAAGATTGGAGCAGGCGATCCAGAACGCATCCGAGACCAGTGTGTCGGTTGGGCTGCTGATGCTGGACATGGACCACTTCAAACGCATCAACGACTCGCTCGGTCACGATGTCGGCGACTGGCTGCTCAAGGCCTTCGCCCAGCGTTTGCAATCCGTTGTCCGCCAAGGCGACACTGTCGCCCGCTTCGGCGGAGACGAGTTTGCTATCCTCGTGCCTGAACTCAGTAGCGAGGAGAGCCTTGCCGCTCTTTCAGCATCCATTCTGAACCGGCTGCAGGAACCGTTCGTTCACGGCGGACGCATTCTCGATTGTCGTGTCAGCATCGGTGCCAGCATGTACCCAAGGCACGGGAACACTCACAATGACCTACTGAAGAACGCAGACCTCGCCCTTTACGCAGCAAAATCGGCGGGTCGAGCAAGCTGGGCGATCTTCGAACCTCGACTGCGAACCGCGATGCAACGGCGCAACTCGATGCTCCAACTCGCGCGCGATGCCATCCGGGAAGATCGAGTGGCCCCCTACTACCAGCCTAAGCTTCACCTTCGCAGCCGTTCGGTCGAAGGATTCGAAGCGCTTCTACGCTGGCGTGGCGCCGGGGAGGGCATCAATGGTCCTTCGGCCATCGAAGCTGCGTTCGATGATCCCGATGTTGCTGCCGCAATTAGCGACAGGATGATCGAGCGGACCATCGCGGACATGCGTTGCTGGCTCGATCAGGGCGTCCAGTTTGGACATGTTGCGGTAAACGCAGCCGCAGCAGAGTTTCGAAAGGACAACTTTGCGGAACATCTCCTCGAGCAGCTAAGCAGGGCCGATATTCCAACGCGTTATTTCCAGCTCGAGGTTACGGAAACAGTATTCCTTGGGTGCGGTGCCGAGTACATCCACCGCGCTCTTTGGGTTCTGTCCGATGAGGGCGTCCAGATCGCACTCGACGATTTCGGAACCGGCTATGCCTCGCTGCGCCATCTGAAGCAATTTCCTGTCGACATCATCAAGATCGACCAAAGCTTCGTGCGCGAGATGGAGCACGACGCCGACGATGAGGCAATCGTCCGGGCGATCGTAAACCTTGGACGAAGCCTCGGATTGAAAGTCATCGCCGAAGGCATCGAGACAAATTCTCAAGCCGACCACCTGATCAAGTTCGGCTGCGAGTTCGGCCAAGGGTTTCTATTTTCGAAGGCAGTCCCGGCAAGTGAGGTTCCGGGCGTGACTCGGCGCCATGGGATACACGAGGATGGCAGTGTGGGTTTGATGAAGTATTAATCGCTGCGACTGAGTGGAACCGAGAGCTCACTCAGCTATTTCGGCTCGTTATCTGAGATACCCGGCTCTGGTGGTGAACGATGTCAGA
>NZ_RSEK01000053.1 GCF_003958635.1 Altericroceibacterium xinjiangense
TTCCGCAAGCTAAGCGGGAAGCGCACGTACATCATCACCACGAGGCGGATGACCTCCGGCGAGGAGCGGAAGTACCGGAACGGATTAGCGGGTTTGCGAGGGCGAGGCATAGCCCTGCCCTACTCTGCCGCGAGCCTGATCGCTATCCGGTACCGTTGCTCTGACAGTACCTGCACTTGCTCTGACAATGCCGCTTCAGGAATCAAACATCTGCGGCATGGCTAGCGCATCGAACCCATAAGGGTCGGGGCGAAACACCACGCCACCGCTGCTTGGCGCGACCGTGAGGTACGTCATGTAGACCGGCACTGCGCGCGGCAATTCCAGGACCTGCTCCGGTTGCGAGCTCACCTGCGGCACACGTCCGAAAACCCAGGAAGCGAAGCGGCGGTAATCCTGCAGGCGCACGCAGCCATTGCTGAGCCAGCGATCCTCCTGCTCGAACAGGTCCTTGTTGGGAGTGTCGTGCAAGTAGATGCCATAGTCGTTGGGCATCTCGAACTTCATTTCGCCCATCGAATTCCACGGCCCGGGAAGCTGGACCACGCGAATATCGCTCTTTCCCGCAGCCACTTGCTTCCAGGATATCGTCTTCGGATCGACTTGATAAGCATTGGCGGTCCAGTCGGAGTACACCTCGTAGTGGAAGTCCTTGAGGTATGAGACGCCCTGCTGCCGCACGCGCTTTGCCGTGAAGCTCCTGATCAACTCAGGCGGAACGTTCCAGTAGGGGTTTGCCTTTGCGTTACGCATCAGCACAGCCATCATCGGTGTCCTGGTTTTAGGCGAGCCGACGACAACGCGCATCGTATCGGCAAGCCGGTCACCTTCGAACAGATAGGCTTCCGCAGCGCCTGAATCGACGATCACATATCGCTCGAAACTGCGGGTTGCCGGGAGGCGATATGCACGCTCCATGTTGATCGCAATCCGCCGGCCATAGTGATCCGCGCCCCGGTTCAGGGACGCGATCGTCGCCCTGCCAGCGATCCCATCCACCGGATCGAGCCCGTGGACGCGCTGATAATCCATGACACGGCGGAAAAGTATCTCGTCATAGCCGCCGCCGGGCTGCAGCCCGAGCCGGGCCCGCAGCAAGCCTACACGCTCGCCAGCAGACCCCCGCCTGAGTGTCGGACCGGGCGGAACCCGGACCTGCGGCAAAGCGCCCCAGGTCGCCTGATACTGATCCAGTCCTTGCGCAAGCCCAGCAAATACCGGGTTGGGAGCGCTCTTCTGATCATCGCCAGAGCGGCCGAAGATACGCTGGAGCCAATTACGCGGCTTCTGGTGCAGCTTGGCCACCGTAGTCATCTGCGGATCGACATAGACGAAATCGATCCCCTGCCTGACGCTGCTCGGGACCGCGACCGGCTCGTCCCCACGCGGAGCAGCCGCCAGCGGGGTCGTGGCCGCCAATGCAACAGCCCCCAGGATAAGGCCAAGCTTGTTCAAGATTTTTGCGCTGCGTATGCCGCCCTCCAGTTTCAGCCTCGTCGGTGAGACACGATGCCGTGGAGAGGGTTGCACCGGCCTGAACGCCCTCCGAGGCGCTGTCAGTCGGGTGTGAACTGCTCCCCGTCTGACGGAATTCTCCTGGACGCTTGCAAGTCTCACGCCATGAGGTTTTGCCACTCGGCCAGCGCGGATTAGCTGGTTTGCGAGGACGAGGCATGCCGCGGCCCTACCCTGCCATACAGCCGATCACCATCCGGTGCAGTTGCTCTGACAGTACCCTGCCGCTTCATGGGAACGCGCGCGGTTTCCGACCGTTGAGAGTGCACAACCAATTGACCAACTCTCCCCTTCGTAGTTGGCGTTCCCAAATCACTTGCCCCCGCTTCGGCGGGGGTTCCTTTTTAGGACGGGCGGTCGGCTCAGGGACCTCTATGAAGGGCACTGCCGTGACCCTGAACTTTCCCCAGATCGGAATTAGAACCGGGCGGTTGTTTGAGGGTCCCCCGGTTTCGTGCCGGGTATCATGAGAGTTTCCGGCCTTCATCTGCCGGGGTTAACCTCGGATGATTGAGCTATTCGTCACCCGAGGACCGCCAGGGTACATCCGGTCAGACAACGTCCTATATCGGGAAGGACTGGCGGTATTTGGCCAGCAGGTCTCTACGCGCCGAAAAGAACCGGCGCGGCATGTACTCTGAGCCAGACGGTTTCCACCGTCAACGGGATCGCTCCCTGCCATAGCGAATACACGATCCAGCGGTGTCGGAGCAGCCGCGGTCCTCACCATCCTTAAGAAGAGACACGCACCCAAGTGGAAGGCCCGAACATTATCTACAGGGTCGCTCGACGAGCGCCCTCACGGCACTTGCGGAGGGGGGCTCTTCCACCTGGCAGCCGAGTCGGACCACTCAATGCGGGCCGCTCAGATTTCTGCATGAACATGAGAGCGCAGCTCCACGGTAAAGGGCGGTGCGGAAAAACCCGCACCGCCCTCTTCTTCATTCGCCCGCAAACTTGTGCTTAGCCGCGCTCACCGACTGGCGAAGGCGGAGGAGGTGGCGGAGGTGGCGGAGGAAGCGGACACGGTTGCGTGACCGGGACGACCGCACCATTTGGGCACGCCTTGGTCGGCGGCGGCGGAGGCGGAGGCGGAGGCGGAGGCGGAGGCGGAGGCGGCGGCGCAACTACTACCGGAACGGCCACGACCGGAGCGCCACCGAAGTTGTACAGGAAGCTCACCTGGAACGAATGCGACTTGATGTCGCCATCGACTCCGTACCCGCGCATATCCACCAGGTCGAAATCCTGGGTGTTGAGGAACGTGTACCGCAGACCGACTTCGGCTTGGGGAGTAACTGGCACATGGAAGCCAG
>NZ_RSEK01000054.1 GCF_003958635.1 Altericroceibacterium xinjiangense
GCGAGCGCTTCATCAGAGCCATGGCGGCGTAATATTCAAACCGCCCGCCACACACGAAATTCCTGACAGTCCCGCTTTCGCTGACACCCGAGCTCGGTCAGGGCGGCTTTGTACGAGCGCAGCCCGTCAGTGGTGATCGCTTCGATCTTGCCGTGCCGCTTCAGCGCTTTCTTCATGAACCGCAAGGCAGCGGCTTTGTCGCGGGTTCTCGTGACGTAGCTTTCGAGCACTTCCCCCTCGTGATCCACGGCTCGCCACAAGTAGACCATCTCGCCGTTGAGCCTCACGTACATCTCATCGAGATGCCAGCGCCAGTGCCGAAAGCCGCGCATCCGGTTGATCCGCTGGCGCCGGATATCGGCTGCAAACAGCGGGCCGAACCTGTTCCACCAGAAGCGCACCATCTCGTGTGAGATGTCGATCCCGCGCTCGAAGAGCAGGTCTTCCACATTCCCGAGTGAGAGCGGGAAGCGGACGTACATCATCACCACTAGACGGATTACCTCAGGTGAAGAGTTGAAGTACCGGAAGGGACTGGCTGGTTTGCGCGGACGAGGCATGCACCTGCCCTACCCCGTTCCGCACCTAGTCGCTATCCGGTGCAGTTCCTCTGACAGTACCTCGAAAAGCCCATTGGTCCTGCCGCGGTGAAAAACGCCGCCGCCGGCGTGCGCCTTGATCAATCAGGCGCCGCCACATCGCCGTCTGACCAGCACGAAGCGGCAGCCTCATGAATAGGACGGGCTAGCGAGTCAAAAGTGAGCGAGCAGGCGTGGGAGTGACTTGTAATTGACGGCACAAACCCGTTCAAGAACAAGGACCTACTGCAGCACTTTCACTCCCACCCTGGCCGCAGTCAGGCAGAAAATCCACTTATCCCGCTGTGCAGTTTTGCCAAGCCACCTCTCGGAGCCCACCCCGTAGCGTCTCCGGAGTTCGTTAAAATCCCTGATCTATTGTGACAGTTCTGTTACTGTCGCGGAGTGACTTTCGCATACTAACGAGTGGGCCGACGCTTGCCTGCTCCTGGTGCAAGGAGCGTTGTCCGGGCGATATGGTTGAAGCAATCAATAATGAGGCGCCTGCGGTAAAGCGAAAAGCGTCCCAGTCTCTGAAGCGTGATGCTGCCTGGACGGCCGCGGACACGTTAGTGTCTGCCGGCTCTGCCTTCCTCTTTCGACTAGTTGTTGCACGCTTTATCGTTCCAGCCGAGTTCGGCGTGTTCGCACTAGCGCTAACCACCGTCGCAATCGTTCAGGTGTTTAACGAGTTCGGCATGGCGGCTACCATCATCCAGCGCGCAGAGGATCGCTTTACACCGGAACTGGTGGATACCGCCTATAGCGCCTCGACCTTAATTTCCACTGCGCTCTTTGTTATCAATCTTATTTTTATTGCGCCACTTGCGGCATGGTTTTATAGTAGCGAGAGGGTTGGTATAATTTCGGCGGTAGTTGGTGTATCTTTTCTATTCACGCCGACAGCCAGTATCGCGCGCGCCTTACTATTTCGTGCACGCGACTATCGTACGGTAACGGTTGCGCGCATTGTGTCCACCCTCCTCAGCTTAGTCGCGGCAGTGGTTGTGCTCGTATTCTATCGCAATGTCTGGGCGCTGGTGGTTCAGGCGGTCTCCGCCCAAGTTATTCTGGCGTTTGCTATGTGGCGGCTAAGTGAATGGCGCCCCCGTTTCCGGCTTGACCGTCGTACGTTTCGCGAGATGATAGGCTATAGCGGCTTTGTGTTCGCCAATGACTTATTCGTCTCTATTTCTCGAAACTTGGACGTAATCACACTAGGACGCATTCTTTCTCAGAGCCAAGTTGGTATTTACTCTCTAGCATTCTATGTAACAGACATAGTTCGCATGAATGTCATGTCTATCCTAAATCGCGTCATGTTTACCCATTACTCCTCTATTCAAAATGATCACGATGCAGTGCGATTTTACTACATTCGTACAGCTTCATGGAATGCGTTGCTCATATTCCCAGTGATGGTCGCGATCATCTTGGCCGGGCCGGTGCTCACGCCGGTATTCTTAGGTGCGGATTGGAGAGCAATGGGAATACCTTTGCAGCTGCTCGCTGTTTCAGTAATGATCCACGCTGCAGGAGGCGCAACGTCAACGGTATACAAAGCGCTTGGACGGCCTGGGCTCGATTTTACGCTGAACGTACTCACATCAGTCATAATCCTTTTGCCTGCCTTGATCTTCGGAGTGCTCTGGGCAGGAATGGCTGGCGCGGCCGCGGCAGTGGCGGGCGCCAAGGCTATCAGCGCAATTATACGGCAAATTCTGCTCGACAGAATGATCGGCTCCACTCTTGCTGGCGTGCTAAAGAGCACTGCCGGAGCGCTGCTTATGCAGGTGCCGCTCGTAATAGCATGGGGGGTGGTGATGCGGTTTGTGCCCCTCGAGACCTCAGTTCGAGCCATTGTGGCGCTTGCCGCTGGATTCGGGGCCTACGGCGCGGCAATGTTACTGGCTTACACGACGAAAAATAGCGCTTGGCCTGCTTTCGATGACCGTCGCGCACAAGGTAAAGCCGCAGGAAGACCGTAAGCGGTGTTCTCAGCCCACGGCGGCCTCGGGGGCGCTGTCATCTGTGGATGGCCCCTGCGCTGCAAGGGGTAAATTGAGTTGATGGTTTGATCTGTCCGGGTGCGGT
>NZ_RSEK01000055.1 GCF_003958635.1 Altericroceibacterium xinjiangense
CACAGCGCCTCCTTGCGCCGCCTGTGAATCAAATCTGCGCTGCTTTGGGAATCCCTTTAATGGGTCCTGAGCCTAGGTCTCGAACTGATCGAAGCGCTTCGCTTTTATGGGAGTAACAGAGTCGGCGCGGATCCACCCACACAATGGCTCCAAGCTCAACCCAGCTTGCGAAGTTCCAGCGAACAATCTAGCATGTGAACATGTTCAGGAGTCGTCATGCCCACAATCGCGATTATTAGCCAGAAAGGGGGGGCAGGCAAGACCACCCTTGCCTTGCACTTGGCCGCTGCAGCCGAAGCGGCAAAGGAAGTTTCACTCATCATCGACACGGACCCGCAGGCTACCGCCACGCAATGGGCTGAGTGGCGCGGCGATAAACCGCCGGAAGTTATCGATAGTGCGCCGCCTCGGATTGCAGCCAAGATTGCTCAGGCCAAGGAGCAGGGTGCGACGTTCATTGTGGTGGACACCCCACCTCATGCCGACAGCGCGGCGAGCAGGGCAGTGGAGGCGGCTGACCTAGTTCTTATTCCATGCCGGCCCAGCGCCTTCGACTTGGCTGCAATCAAAACAACGGCACAGCTGGTTCAGATGCTGGGCAAGAGAGCCTACATCGTCTTTACCGCCGGACCCCCCAATGCCCCTCGGATGTATGAGGACGCGTCAGAGCTCGTACGAACCTTCGGCATAGAAGCATGCCCCTACATCCTCACTGACCGCGCCGTATACCGCCATGCCAGCGCGGAGGGTAAGACTGTGCTCGAAGCGGAGCCTGGCGGGAAAGCTGCGCAAGAAGTTGAACAAGTGTACACGTGGGTATGTGAACATGTTGGCATGTAAGCGGAGGAGAATATCGTGAGCCGTTTCGCTAAGCTGGCCGACAAGCCGAAGACAAAACCTGAGCCAGTCCCCGTGTCGCACAACGAGAAATCCAGCGTCGCACCAAGCCGTCAGGGGCGGAAAGCAATCTCCGGCTACTTCAGTCCTCAGATGTCCCTCGCTATGCATATGTGCGCGCGGAAGAACGACATGAGCCTCCAAGCTCTGATGGCTGAGGCGTTTAATGACGTGCTACGTAAGTACGGCGAGAGCCCGGTCGGCGATTAGGCGCTCTCGACCGTCAGCACGGTTCGTTCGATCCCAGACTTTGAGAGGCACGGCGGCAGCCTGCGCCAGGGCAGTTTACCGCGCGGCAAATAAGATCGACTCGACGATCCGTCGCATCGGCCACTTGCCCGGTCGCCCGACGAACGATGGCGGAGGAAAGAATGGCTCCAGCAGCGCCCATTCGGTATCGGTCAAATCCTTTGGCAAAGCCAAGTCCTGTTCGCGGATGAAGGGCGCGGGTGGTATCGGCCCGCATCGTTGATCTTCCAGGATTCCGCAGAATTCCTGAATCAACGACAGGCTCGGCCGTCAAAATAACCTACTGATGATACTCAACTTAGTTTCGAATCAGGCCTGGAAGATTCTGATCAATGGGAACTGGTATAAGTCGCGTGCTCGCCCACTGCAGTTCGCCGCCATGGCGTTAGGAAAATTACCATGAACTTCTATGTTGTGGTGAATCGCGAACAGTGCGGTCAGTATCTTGCGCATTTAGTCCATCGTAGTAATAGAGCTTATCCCGTCTTGGGGAGAATGAGGGTCTGGCATGCTCAAGCATTTAGGATTGGTCGCTAAGCTGGCTGCTTTCGGCGGTGCAGGTTTCTTGAGTTTTAGCTCTGCGTCAGCGGCAACGATCATCTCCAGCTGCTCGGTAACGGATGTTTCGTCAGCCGCAGTCAGTTGCGCTGGATGGTACGAGGGCAATCTGCTCAATGCCAATCATGTTCAGGATCAAACCGACGCGCTGGCGACCCTTGGTCTGACTTGGAATGGCAACTGGAACTCGGTTGACCTGACGAAGGTAAATGCCAGCGGCTCCGTTTTCGATTTTTCCGATGTCCTTAATGGCAATACCTGGATTGGCATCCATAAGGGAAGGGGCGGCCGAGGCGGATTTGAAGGAACCGGCTTCTTTTTGCTGAATGCCAGCAATCTTGACACGGTAAGTTTAAATTTGGGTGGTGCATCTTCGGCTGTAGTTTACAGTTCTGTGGGGGTTGTGCCGGAACCTGCTACTTGGGCAATGATGCTGCTTGGTTTTGGGGCTATCGGCTTTGCCATGCGCAAGGCCAAGCGCAAACCGAATGTGTCCGTCTCGTACGCTTGATTGACTGCCAATGCGGTAAGCGCTGCTGGTCGTAGACTGGCAGCGTTTTGCTGTCTGCCAATACCACTTTACCGTTTCGAGCATTCAATCTCCGCTCCAGAAAGAGCCACTGAGCTGCCTCCTTCTGATGAGACCCGTGTGCGGGTAGGCGAGGACAGGTGCATTAAATGCTGACTCTATGGGCTTTCCGTAGAGGAGGGCAGCTGGTGTCGCATCATTTGAGTGGCAGGAGCGGTACATTTTTGCCGGATGTGCACCGTCCGCCGGATCATCGCTGGATGAGATGGACGCCGCTAGAGCAGATTCCGTTCATTCTGGTTCATAGCCGCACGAGCTGAAGTAGCTGGCGCACTCATCGGGCTGGAAGAGATCGACGAGCTTGCCGATCAGGCTCCACAGCCCGGACACAGATCGCTCGGCCGCCTTGCGCAGCATTGCCTTAAGCCGTGAAAAGGCT
>NZ_RSEK01000056.1 GCF_003958635.1 Altericroceibacterium xinjiangense
TCTTTGCGTCGTGACATAGTGGGACTCCTTCTTCCTACCCATTATGCCCGCCACACACGAAATTCCTGACAGTCCCGCTATCTCGCGCCGCACAAACAGGTCGGACAGATGACCGCACCTGGACAGATCAAACCATCAACTCAATTTACCCCTTGCAGCGCAGGGGCCATCCACAGATGACAGCACCCGCATCTGCCATTCCGGCGACGAGAGCGAGCAATGCTGAGGTTCAGACAGATGAAGTCGCTCCAGAAGTTCGCTTCGGTCCATGCCTCCTTCCACAACCACTTCAGTTCCGAACGCCATCTCGTCGACAGGGAAACTTACAAGCAGCACCGCGCGGCCGCTTTGGCCGAGTGGAAGATCCTTGTCATCTGACGTGAAACCGCTCGAGGGTTAATTGCGCCAAACGGAGAGCGGTTCGCATTAAACTGACAGCACCGCGTGGACCTGTTCGGGATCACGAAAGGCAAAAACGCCGCCAGCCGGCGCCAGCGGCGCTCAACGTGATCGGGAAGCAATCAGGCGTAGGAAGCGGAAACCTTCCTCCGCCCGGGCTTGCGCATCGCAAACCCGATAGCGCCAAAGCCGAGCAGCATCATGGCCCAAGTGGTCGGTTCAGGAATTGCGGAAGCCAGTTCAACTTGAGCGGTGCCCTGGGCAGCCCCAAAGCCGGGAACGCTGTAAACAAAGTTCCAAACGCCAGATTGCCGAACAAGCCAGAAATCATTAGTTCCGTGTGTTACCACACGGGTGCCGTTTTCTAGTCCTGCAAGAAGTGGGCCGCTCCTAAGTAATTCAAGACCCGTATTGGACGTATCAAATGCAAAATCGTTCAAGGAAAAGTCTATAGAACGTAATGTTAGATTGAAAGGGTCTGTATCCTCGTAGGAGAATGAGAAGCTTCCGGAGTGATTTGTGATTGGGCCGGTAGTGATGGCAGAAAAGTTGTAGCTCTCGATGATCGTGGCCGCTTGAGCGGGCACGGCGAACAAGGCGCTCAGCGCACACGAGATATACAGAAACTTGTTCATGATTCCCCCCTTTAACTGCGTTCCCCATATACGCATTAGCCCGCAGTTGCTCGGGCGCAAGCGCCTTCCTGCGCGACAATCGACTGGTAACGATTGCTCGCAATTCCTCGAATAGTAGGAGGCTTGGAAGATGAGGCACTTATGCTTCCCGGGGCAGTGACCGCTTCGATCTTGCAATATCCGACAGGCACCGTTTCTTTCCACGTCGGGTTCCTAGAAGATGCTCGAAGCGTCCAAAGCGTGACTGCCGACAGGGTGAACCCGACTGCCTCGAACTGAGTGAACGTAGAAGGCCCATGGGTTTGCCCCGATGAGCCGCGATCCACTCCCCAGCTCCTGCCGCAACGCACCGGGTGGTCCCGTGTCCGCTTTTAGGTCACGAAGAAGCAATTTCGAACGGCCGACTTTGGGGCGGGACAAGAATGACTAGCGCAGCATCTCTCTGACCAGAGAAGGCTTTTTGGCGATCATCGCGAGCAGCACCTGCGCCGGGCCGGTGGGACGTCGGCGCCCATGCTCCCAGTTGAGCAGCGTGCCCTTGGCAACGCCAATGCTGCGAGCGAACTCGCCTTGCGAGAGTCCGGTGCTGGAGCGGATCGCGGCGACATCGACGGCGGGTACTTCCACCTGATGGATCCGAGTTCCGGCTTCCTTACCTTCCGCAAATGCCAGAGCTTCGTTCAAACCCTGCTTGATGCTGTCATAGGCGCTCATTTCCGGTCTCCGTAGTGGGCGAGCAAGGCCTTGCTCATGGCGATCAACTCCGCCTGCTCGGCCTTGGTCAGATTATCCTTTTCGTTCTTGGCGAACACGGTGATGAGGAAGATTGGTACATGCACGCCGCCGAACACATAGATGGTCCGGTAGCCGCCGCTTTTGCCGCCGCCCTGCCGAGCAACACGGACTTTACGAAGGCCACCGCCCAGCGAGACACCCGCCTCCGGGTTGGCAGCGATATAGTCCACCAGAGCAGAGCGATCCTCATCGGACATGATCGACTTGGCCCGCCGCAGAAACTCGGGCAGTTCCACCACGGTCTGCAAGTTAGCCATGCTTAAGGGGTATATGCGCCAATGGCATCTATGTCAATGACGCATACAAGTCCTCGTCTCCGTCGCGCGCTATGTCATCCGGTAATCTCTGGCCGGCCATTCCGGCCATCGGAGACATATCATGGGACATTCAGACCTCGACCCCGCCGTGCATGACCGCCGCCCCTGGAATGCCGGATTGAACGTAGGGCAGAAGCGACCGTTGAAGCTGCGCGATATCTGGGCGATCCGCTTCTACCTAGACGAACACAAGCGCCTGCGAGACCGAGCGCTATTCGACCTCGCGATCGACAGCAAGCTACGTGGCTGCGATCTGGTCAAGATCAGGATAGGCGACCTGATGAGTGCAGGCTCGTTTCGTGATCGCGCGACCGTCATCCAGCAGAAGACAGGCCGCCCGGTGCAGTTCGAGATCATGCCAGAAGCGCGCAAAAGCCTGACGGGCACTGTCAGAGCAACGGTACCGGATAGCGATCAGGCGCGCAGCAGAGTAGGCAGGGCTATGCCTCGCCCTCGCAAACCCGCTAATCCGTTCCGGTACTTCCGCTCCTCGCCGGAGGTCATCCGCCT
>NZ_RSEK01000057.1 GCF_003958635.1 Altericroceibacterium xinjiangense
GTAAGCGTGGTCTGGGCGCCGCCTTGCGTTTTCGATTTTTCGTGCCTCGGCCTGAGAAGCTTTTCCGGCGGTGCGTCATTTAGCGATGTGCAGGCGGTCGGTTCAGTTATGCCGCCATGCTGACAGGCGTCCTGTCGGCTGCGCAGTTCCACGGCATGAGTTCATCCCAGCGCGAGGCTGGCCAGCCACCTGCGATCTTCTCGAGTGTCTCGGCGATGTAGGCCTGCGGCTCGACACCGTTGAGCTTGGCTGTCTCGATGACGGAATAGATTGCAGCAGCGCGTTCGCCGCCGACCTTGGAGCCGGCGAACAGCCAGTTCTTCCGCCCGATGGCAACTGAGCGCATCGCGCGTTCGGCGATGTTGTTGTCGATCTCGGCCGCGCCTTCGTCGAGGAAGCGGGTGAGCGCCTCCCAGCGCTTGCGTCCATAGGTGAGCGCCTTGGCCATTGCCGATTTGGGCGACAGGCGGCGCAAGGCATCGTCGATCACGACGCGCAGCTCGTTGACCTTCGGCCGGCTTTGTTCCTGCCGGTGTTGCCGGCGGATATCGGGCGGCTGTCCCCGTATCTCCTCTTCGGTCCGGTAGAGCCCGGCGATCCGTTCCAGGAGATTGGTGGTCAGCGGTGTCGGGCTGGTGGCATGGTTCTCGAAGATCTTGCGCCGGAAGTGAGCCCAACAGGCGACTTCGCTGATCTCTTTATCCTGGTAGAGCTTGTCGTACCCGGCATAGCCATCGGCCTGGAGTAGCCCTCTAAAGCTCTTGAGTTCCTTTTGCGGATGAACGCCGCTGCGGTCGGGCGTGAACCGGTACCAGACCAGCACCGGGCCAGTCGCGCCCGATGCGCGGTCATCGACGACATAAGTCCAGAGCCTGCCTTGCGCGGTCTTGCCCTTGCCCGGGACCAGCATCGGCACCGGAGTGTCGTCTGTGTGAAGCTTGCCCGCCTTCAGGCCCTCTTCGCGGATGCGGGTGACGATGGGATCGAGCAGCGCAGCGGCCTGGCCTGCCCAACCGGTCAGGGTCGAGCGGTCGATCTCGATCCCCTGTGCGGCCATCATCTCGGCCTGGCGATAGAGCGGCAGGTGGTGATCGAACTTGTTTACGACCACATGGGCGAGCGTGGCAAAACTGGCCCTGCCGCGCGCAATCGCCTTCACCGGGGGCGATGCCTGGACGATCTTCTCGCAGGAACGGCAGGAATACTTGGGCCGAATGGTGCGGATGACACGCCACTGAACCGGTGCGACATCCAGCACCTCGTCGCTGTCCTGCCCAAGCGGCCGAAGCGTACCGCCGCAATCCGGGCAGGCGCAGCTGCCCGCTTCGGGTTCGATCCGGCGTTCGGTGCGCGGCAGATGGGGCGGAAGAGCGCGAACTGGTGCGCCGCGCACGGGCGTGGGCGGCGCTTCCTTGCAGGCTTCGACGATCTCGGCTTCGCCTTCCAGTTCCTCAAGCGTCAGCTCGAGTTGTTCGATCTGGCAGCTGAATTTCTCGGAGGACTGGCCAAAGCTCATCCGCTTGAGCTGGGAAAGCTGGATCCGGAGCGTCTCGATCAGCGTATCCCGGGTCGCGAGAGCTGCTTCCAGCTCAGCGATCCGGGCGTCCTTGTCGATGGGCGAGGAAGCGTGATCCGACACCCCGATCCTTTAGCGGATCGGAATGCCTGATGCCAGCATAACCCACGCAAATCCGCGACTTTTATCCCGCCAGAAGCGGGGCAGATGTACGCTCTGGACGGCGCCAGTCGATCCCTTCCAGCAGCATCGACAGCTGCGCTGCGGTGAGGCTGACCTTGCCGGTCTTCGTCATCGGCCAGATGAAGCGGCCGCGGTCCATGCGCTTGGAAAACAGGCACAGGCCCTGGCCATCGTACCACAGCAGCTTCACCAGATCGCCGCGCTTGCCGCGAAAGGCGAACAAGGCGCCTGAATGCGGACTTTGCTCTAGCACCTGCTGTGCCAGCACCGCCAGGCCGTCGAAGCCCTTGCGCATATCGGTCGCACCGCAAGCGAGGTAAATGCGTGTCGAAGGCGGCAGCGGGATCATCGGGCGAGCACCCCGAGTACCCGCGCCAGAGCATCGGCATCAAATGTCCTGTCGACGGTCAGCTTCACCCCCGAAGGAAGCTCAATCCCGATCTGGCCGCCCGGGCATCGCAGCGATGATCCTGGCGCAACCGGAGCTGCTGGCTCTGCCAATGCGACTTCGGTAAATGCCGGCCCTGATGGCGAGGGCACCAGGGGCCTGGTGCCGGTCAGTTCGCCCGACATCGCCAGCCGCCGCCAGGTGTAAAGCAGACCACTGCCCACCTCGTGCCGCTCGCAAGCTGCACGAACCGAACCATCAGGTCCGAATGCATCGCGCAGGATCGCAAGCTTCTGCTCCACCGTCCAGCGCCGACGGCCAGACACGCGCCCCACGACCTCGATACGAGTACTCATACGACTGCTCGTATGAGTGCTCTTGTAGCCACTCGCTTCGGTCTCGTTGATATCGTCCGCCATCGCCGCTCCTCCGCGGGCGGCTATCGGCCCCGATAACTAACCGGACAAGGCGACCTCTAGGCCACGCTTAC
>NZ_RSEK01000058.1 GCF_003958635.1 Altericroceibacterium xinjiangense
TCACCTCACCCGTGCGCTCAAACGGCGCCTAAGCATCCACATTATCGAGCCCTTCCCCACATGGATGACGACCGAGCATCAAGGTTGCAGCTCGCGAGTTGCCGTCGAGGGCGCAAAGAAGGGGCCGCAGATTCGAGAACAAAGGCCAGTGCTCGTCAAGACGACATTGTACATGGATGGTGCAGCAGCAATCACTGAGCCGCGCCTTGCAGGCGCGTAGATGATCCATGCGCCGGAGAGGTCAGAACCCATCCACCGCCGATCAGCTGGTGCCGCTAGGCTACGCGGATCTCGGACGGATACAACGCGCTAATTACGGGTTGTGCGAGAGCCGCAAACAAGGAGACGCGCGTGACGGATTTTGCCGCTCAGCTTAAGGAAGGTCTGCCTTATCCTCGAGGTGCCACATGGGACGGGAAAGGCACGAATTTCGCGCTGTTTTCGGCTAACGCCACGAAAGTCGAGCTTTGCCTGTTCGATGCCGACGGCAAGGCCGAGATCGAGCGGGTCACCCTCCCCGAATATACCGACCAAGTTTTCCATGGCTATCTGCCCGATGTGAAGCCCGGCCAATTCTATGGCTACCGCGTTCACGGCCCCTACCAGCCGGAGGCAGGCCATCGGTTCAATCCGAACAAGCTCTTGCTTGATCCTTATGCGCGCGCTCACGCCGGCACGCTGGAATGGAATGCGGCCCTGTTTGGGTACCAGATGGAGAGCGGTGACGACCTTACCTTCGATGAACGCGACAGTGCGCCGTTCATGCCCAAGTGCGTCGTGGTTGATCCCAATTTCGACTGGCGTGGCCAATCGGACAAGCGCGCCACTCCCTGGGACCAGACGGTCGTATATGAGGCGCACGTCAAGGGGCTCACCATCCGCCATCCGGGCGTCCCTGAGCACCTGCGCGGAACCTATCCCGGCCTGGGCGAAAAGGCCGTGCTCGATCACATCAAAGCGCTAGGCGTTTCGTCCGTCGAGCTGCTCCCGGTCCATGCATTCGTACAGGATAGTCAGCTGGTCGAGAAAGGCCTCGCCAATTACTGGGGCTACAATTCGATCGGCTTCTTCGCGCCCGAGACGCGCTACGCCCATGACGTCGCCAACTCGCTCCGTGAGTTCAAGGAGATGGTTGCGCGCTTCCACGAGAACGATCTCGAGGTGATCCTGGACGTCGTCTACAACCACACCGCGGAAGGGAACGAGCTGGGCCCGACGCTGTCGTTCAAAGGCATCGACAACGCGACCTACTACCGCCTCCTCCCCGATCAGCCGCGCTACTACATCAACGACACAGGCACCGGAAACACCGTCAACCTCAGCCATCCGCGCGTGATCCAGCTGGTCACCGACAGCCTGCGATATTGGGCCGAGGAAATGCATGTCGACGGCTTCCGCTTCGATCTTGGCACCATTCTCGCCCGCGAGCCGCATGGGTTCGACGAGCAGTCCGGCTTCCTGCGCGCGGTCGGCCAGGATCCGACGCTGGCGACCGTCAAGCTGATCGCGGAGCCCTGGGATATCGGCCCCGGCGGGTATCAGGTCGGGTCGTTCCCGCCGGGCTGGGCCGAGTGGAACGACAAGTATCGCGACACGGTGCGCGATTTCTGGCGAGGCGAGGCCAACGTGGCCGAGCTCGCGCCGCGTCTGTGCGCATCACCGCAGGAATACAATCACAGCGGTCGTCGCTCCTGGGCGTGCGTCAACTTCATCACCGCGCATGACGGCTTCACGCTCAACGACGTCGTCAGCTACGACGGCAAGCACAACGACGCGAACGGCGAGGATGGTAAGGACGGGTCCGACGACAATCGATCCTGGAATTGCGGTGTCGAAGGCGAAACGGACGACGCCGAGGTTCTTGCCTTGCGCGAACGTCAGATCCGCAACTTCTTGGCAACCCTGCTGCTGAGTCAAGGCACCCCGATGTTGCTCGCCGGCGACGAGTTCGGGCGGACGCAGGGCGGCAATAACAATGCATACTGCCAGGACAGCGAGATCGGCTGGCTGGACTGGGACATAAAGGAGAAGGGCCGGGGGCTTATCGCATTCACCCGCAAACTGACGGCGCTGCGTCGCCACTTCCCGGTGCTTCATCGCGCCCGGTTCCTAGTCGGCGAGGTAAACGAAGAACTTGGCGTTAAAGACGTCACCTGGATCAGTCCTGCCGGCACGGAAATGGGAGCAGCCGAATGGGAGGATGTCAGCGCCCGGTGCGTCGGCATGATGATCGATGGCAGGGCGCGCGTCACGGGTTTGCGTCGGCGCGGCGAAGACGAGACCCTGCTGATCATCTTCAACGCCTGGCATGATCTCATCAACTTCACGCTGCCCGACACGGCGGGCGCAGAGGGATGGGAGCGGCTGATCGACACCAACGCCCCCGA
>NZ_RSEK01000059.1 GCF_003958635.1 Altericroceibacterium xinjiangense
GCGTTCGGAGTTGAAGTGGTTGGCGAAAGAGGCGTGGACGGAAGCAAACTTCTGAAGTGACTTCATTCGCCTGAACCTGAGCATCGCTCGCTCTCGTCGTCGAAATGGTAGATGCGAGTTCTCGGCCCGGTTGTTCGCCCAGCGGCCGGTCTCCTGCTTTTGCTGACACCCGAGCTGCGTCAGGGCTGCTTTGTAGGAGCGAAGGCCGTCGGTCGTAATCGCTTCCACCTTGCCGTGGCGCTTCAGCGTCTTGCGCATGAACCGCAGAGCGGCCGCCTTATCGCGGGTCCGGGTAACGTAGCTTTCGAGGACTTCGCCCTCGTGGTCCACGGCACGCCAGAGGTAGACCATCTCGCCGTTCACACGGACGTACATTTCGTCCAAGTGCCAACGCCAGTGCCGAAAGTCGCGCATCCGGGAGATACGCTGCCGGCGGATGCCCGCCGCAAACATCGGACCAAACCTGTTCCACCAATGCCGCACCGTTTCGTGACAGATGTCGATGCCGCGCTCGAACAGGAGATCTTCCACGTTTCGCAACGAAAGCGGATAACGGACGTATATCATGACCACGAGGCGGATTACCTCGGGCGAGGAGTGGAAATACCGGAACGGATTGGCGGCTTTGCGAGGGCGAGGCATGCCCCTGCCCTACCCCCTCGTGCACCTGATCACTATCCGGTGCATTCCCTCTGACAGTGCCGACCGAAGCGGTTCCACCAGAGCCGCACCGTCTCGTGACAGACATCGATCCCTCGCTCGAACAGGAGGTCTTCGACGTTCCGCAAGCTGAGCGGAAGCGGACATACAGCATCACCACCAGGCGGATGACCTCCGGCGAGGAGTGAAAATACCGGAACGGATTAGCTGGTTTGCGAGGGCGAGGCATGCCGCGGTCCTACCCTGCCATACAGCCGATCACCATCCGGTGCAGTTGCTCTGACAGTACCATTCCCTCTGACAGTGCCCCGTCGTCCGCTGATCCTCAAGCAATCGCTGCGGCTCGGCACGAGAGAGCAGGCGAGCGCTACCAGAGGCGCTTCACCGCGAACCCGTCGAACAGCGCCTCGTTTGATACCAGTACCATGTCCTCGGCCTGCGCTTGGGCGATCAGCAAGCGGTCAAACGGGTCCTTGTGGGAGATCTTCATTTCCCCCGCGAGCCGGGCATGGTGGACGCTGATCGCCAGTTCGTCGAAGCCTTGCTCGGCAATGATGCCCTCGAAGTCTTGTGCGAGCAGCGCCGCTTCAGGCAGCTTGCCGATGCGGAACTTGGTGGTGACCTCCATGGCCGAAGCGGCGCTGACCGCGACGGCGTTGTCTTCGTCGGCAATAGCCTCGCGGGCGCGGCGGCTCAGCGCATCGTCACCAGCAAGCCACCAGATCAGCGCGTGGGTATCAAGCAGCAGCCTCAAGCCAGATTCCATCCGTCCAGTTCGTCCTCGGGCAGCGGCTCGTCGAAGCCTGCATCCATTGCGATCTTGCCCTTGAGCGCCCCGAACCGCCGACGCCCGCGCGAGGCAACTGGCACCAGACGCACGACCGGCACGTTGCCGCGCGCGATCACCACTTCGCCGCCCGCGAGTGCATCGGCGATCAGGCGGGACAGGTTGGTCTTGGCATCGTGAACCGAGAACTGGGCCATGGGCACCTCCTTAGCCAAGTATATAGCTAAGCCAACCGGGTCGCGCAAGAACCGTGCTTTCCGGATTGTGTGGACGCGTATTGGCGAGCTGCCGCTCATCAAAAGGTGCGTCAGTCTAACGCTAACCAGTCTCTGTCAACGGCATCGAGTCGGATAGAGAGACGAGCATGCAGCCCATTTCGTTCAAGCGCCACCGCTTTCCGCCGGACGCGATCCGGCTGGCGGTTTGGCTCTGTTACCGGTTCACCACGAGCTTGCGCGACGTCGAGGAAATGCTCGCCGAGCGCGGGATCGGTACCACCTACGAGACGGTCCGCTGCTGGGCGAACAAGTTCGGTCCCGCCATCGCCGCCAACATTCGCAAGCGTCGCGGACGTGCCGACAACGTCTGGCATCTCGACGAAATGGTCGTCCGGATCCGCGGCAAGCGGATGTTCATGTGGCGGGCCGTCGACAAGGAAGGCGAGGTGCTGGACATGCTCGTGCAGAAACGGCGCAACAAGGCGGCGGCACTGAAGCTGCTCAAGAAACTTCTGAAGAACCAGGGCTTCGTGCCGGATGCAATCGTGACCGACGGGCTGGCTTCATACGGAGCGGCGATGAAGGAGCTCGGCTGCAAGGCCCTCCACAAGCCCGGGGGACTGTCAGGAATTTCGTGTGTGGCGGGCGGTTTGAATATTACGCCGCCATGGCTCTGATGAAGCGCTCGCCGA
>NZ_RSEK01000005.1 GCF_003958635.1 Altericroceibacterium xinjiangense
ATCGAGGCTACGACGCCGCCTGGTTCCGCAAGGCGCTTGCAGACCGCAGCATCACCGCCTGCATCCCATCAAAGAAGAACCGAAAGGTCCAGATCCAGCACGACTCTGTGCTTTATCGCCAGCGGCACAAGATCGAGAATATGCTCGGCAGGCTTAAAGACTGGCGTCGCATACACACTCGCTACGACAGATGTGCCCATACCTTCATGTCCGCCATCTGCATCGCTGCAACCGTCATCTTCTGGCTATGATCAATGAGTCCTGAGCTTAGGTCGGCAGCAAAGGCGAGAGGTTTTTCGATGTGTCCATGTGGCTTGTGGGGCTACCCGGAGGACCTCATGTCCGCACGTCGCCAGGTTCTCGGCCATCGTGGACGTGTACGGCCGATACCGACCGGCTAGCGTTTGTAGTTCAGACCGACGATGTCGACCCTGCTTGTCCCGCGGCGTCCAAGAAGTGCGCGTAAGTCTGCGTGATACCCTGCCGCAAGTCGATACGGGGTGTCCAGCCCATCGCCGCAAGGCGCGAACTGTCCATGAGCTTACGCGGGGTGCCGTCCGGCTTGGAAAAATCCTTTTCGACCTGCCCTTCGAAGCCGACCACCTCGTTGACGAGTTCGACGAGTTCGAGAATGGAGACGTCGCTGCCATAACCGACGTTGACGTGCTGGTGGCCCGAATAGGTCTTCAGCAGGTGAATGCAGGCGTCAGCAAGATCGTCGACGTGCAGGAACTCCCGCTTTGGCGATCCGGTGCCCCAGACAGTGATGCTCTCGCTGCTCGCAAGCTTGGCTTCATGAGCCTTGCGGATCAGGGCAGGCATGACGTGGCTAGACTGGAGATCGAAGTTGTCGCCGGGCCCGTAAAGGTTCGTCGGCATCGCGGAGATGTAATCGCACCCATACTGGTGGCGGTAGGCTTGGCACAGCTTGATCCCGGCGATCTTGGCGATCGCGTACCATTCGTTGGTTGGCTCCAGCGGGCCCGTTAGCAGGGAATCCTCGGCAATCGGTTGATCGGCGAACTTGGGGTAGATGCACGAGGAGCCGAGGAACAGCAGCTTTTCGACCTGGGCTTGTCGTGACGCTTCGATCACGTTCGCCTCGATCATCAGGTTGTCGTAAAGGAATTCGGCCGGATAGCGGTCATTGGCAAGAATTCCGCCGACTTTTGCCGCGGCCAGAACCGTGACGTCAGGTCGGTTCTGCTCGAACCAGCCGCGCACGTCCTGCTGTTCGCGCAGGTCGACCGACCGGTCGGCCGTCAGGATTTCGGAACCCTCCGACTGGAGACGGCGCACGATCGCCGAACCAACCATGCCGCGATGACCCGCGACGTAAACTCGTTTTCCAGTAAGGGAGAAGGTCACTGCCGTCTTTACTCCGCGTTTATTGTTTGAGTGGAATGCCGGTTGGGTCGTTCAGCAGAATTCGCGTGAGGCGCAATTTGGTAAAGCAAACGGGTCGGTCCACCCCTGCCGTGCAGGTCGACAAAGCGCCTCCACTCGTTGGCGTGGACCTTCTTGTCCTGCCGCAATCTCAGCCGAAGCTTTTCCATGCGGGAGAGAACCTCGTCAACCGTCATCCCCGGGACGCCTTGCTTCTGCGCCCGCAAGCCGTAACCGAGATGGCTGTAGATGTGCTTGAAGCTCGTCCGATCTTGCCCAGCTTTTCTTCCGCTGCTGCGGGGTACGGCTTCGCCCCTTCCATCGGTGGAACCGTCATCCATGAGGAAGAGATTCTCCGACTTGAAGTGTGTATGTGTGTCCGCGCAAGGTCTCCAGGCAGGCAAGCATCAGGTCCCCGCGGCTGAAGCAGGTCACCAGCTCCGCGATCTGAACTTCTCCGCTCATGCCGCGCATTCCTTCTCGATCTCGGTTAGCGGGCCAGCGTGATCGTTGCGAGTCACATTCGCCACGTCCGCGGGAGCCTTTCGGCCGAGACCCGCCCGGCCTGTGGGAAAGATGCCGCAAGCAATCGCCAGTCGAGACATGTCACACCAGCTCCCCTCCCAGTCCAAGGATGCGGTTCGCGCAGCAGGCATCCCACGGAAGCTTCTTGATGCGCTCATACCCGTGGCCCGAAGCGCCTCTGTCCTCTCGAGCAACAACGCGACCTTTTCGATCGCCGCGCGCAACGCCTCAACAAAACCGTCTGGCGCCAGCTCCGCAGCATCGCCGCACACTTCGGGGATCGAACTCGTATTCACCGACACGACGGGGCAGCCGCTGGCCATTGCCTCCAGCGGAGGAATTCCGAAACTTTCGTTGAGCGAGGGGTACACAAACACCGCCGCACCTGCATTAAGCCGCTGCAGTTCCTCGTCGCTCGGCACGACATGGTGGACGTGCGCCTCCAGTCCGGATGCGGCGATGCGTTCCTGCTCCGCAGGACCGAACGGCCCGCCGCCCGCCGCGATCAGGTCAAACCCATCCCGCAGCATCAGTGATCCGGCATAGGCATCGAACAGGCCGCCGAAATTGTTGTAACCGGCCCGGTGCCCGACGTAGAGCAGGTAGGGCCGACCATGCTGCCGGGGCGAGGATCCGTCGGCATCCGGACGATCGACGCCGAGATGGGTGACTTGCGCGCGAGATTCCGCGTGCGGAAAGAAGCGGATGAGATCGCTGCGGGTGTTTTCCGATACGCACAGGATCAGGTCCGCGCGATTGACAGCAGCCGCCTTGCGCACCCGCGTGTCGTCGTTCGGCCGGATATTCTCCGGAAACAGCTCGCGGATCATGTTGTGCACGGTCAGCACGCGCCGCGCGGCTTTGGGAGCCGGCGAGCGAACCGCGTAGTAGCTTTCATGAACAACATCGGGCCGAACGGCCCTAATCAGCAGGAGCGATGCCGCGCTGGACGCCTTGGCCGCGACCCGCATCGCGCCGCGAAAACGCGGTAGCGCAATTCCGATCCGCATGCTGGCGGGCACGCCCTCCACGTGAAGGTTGACGTGCAGCGGTGCAACGATCCGCGGAAGGCAGCTATGGTCCGCGAGAAGCGGCGCGACCATCGAAATGTAACGGGAGATGCCTCCCCGCCGCTGCTCGACGAAGGTCTGATAATCGAACACGACACGCAGCGGCTTGCGGTCGCTTTCGGGAGCCGCGCCTTCTAGAGTTATGGGGCCCGCCGAAGCGGGCCCGACAGAACTTCTGCCTTCATGCATCCTTGCCGATGGAAGCGTTTTTCATCACTTCCATGTCGGCCGCCACCATTTCACGGGCAAGCTCGCGCACCGACGTGTCATGCGACCAGCCGAGCCGCTCCTTCGCCTTGGTCGGATCGCCGATCAGCAGGTCGACTTCGGTCGGACGGAAGTAGCGCGGATCGATTTCGATCAGGCACTTGCCAGTGGCCTGGCAGTATCCCTTTTCGTTCACACCGTCACCGCGGAATTCCACCGGCACTCCCGCATCCTCGAAGGCCCAGCGCACGAATTCGCGCACTTCGGTGGTTTCGCCGGTCGCAAGAACGTAATCGTCCGGCTCGTCCTGCTGCAGCATCAGCCACATGCCGCGGACGTATTCGCGAGCATGGCCCCAGTCGCGCTTGGCGTCCAGGTTGCCGAGGTGCAGCTTCTCCTGCCGGCCGAGCTTGATTGCTGCGGCAGCGCGCGTGATCTTGCGGGTAACGAACGTCTCGCCGCGCAGCGGGCTTTCGTGATTGAACAGGATCCCGTTCGAAGCATGAATGCCGTAGGCTTCGCGATAGTTCACCACGATCCAGTACCCGTACATCTTCGCCGCGCCATAAGGCGAGCGGGGGTAAAACGGAGTGGTCTCGCGCTGCGGGACTTCCTGGACGAGCCCGTACAGCTCCGACGTGGACGCCTGATAGAACCGCGTCGTCTTTTCCATCCCGAGGATGCGAATGGCTTCCAGCAGGCGAAGCGTGCCGATGCCGTCGGCGTTCGCCGTGTATTCCGGCGTCTCGAAGCTCACCGCAACGTGGCTTTGCGCCGCGAGGTTGTAGATTTCCGTCGGCTTGGTTTCCTGAACCACCCGGATCAGGTTGGTCGAGTCCGTCAGGTCGCCATAATGCAGGTGAAACCGGGCGCCCGGGGTATGCGGATCCTGATACATATCTTCGATCCGGCCGGTGTTGAAGGAGGAGGAACGGCGCTTGATGCCGTGAACCTCATATCCCTTTTCGAGCAGGAGCTGGGCCAGATAAGCCCCGTCTTGCCCGGTAATCCCCGTGATGAGTGCGCACTTGCGCGAATTATTCGACATGCTTGGAAGGCCTTGCTCAACCATGTTGCAGCTGCGAAGATGATAGCGATTTCCGACCCGTTGGCAAGATTCTGCGACCAAATCCTTTTGCGGCCCATCCCGCAGGGCTGGGTGCAGCAATTTTACTTTGGTTTATTCTCGCTTACGCCCTTCCGGTTATTCCGGAACGCGGAAAGTACCTGTCACCCGGCCACCGGCATTTCCGCCTCCCGGAGCGCCCTCGACCACCGCGGACTGGCCATCGACCGTTGATCGCCCGGTCCCCAGGTTGATGGTCAAGCGTCCACCGTTCAGCGTATCGGTGCCCCGGCGCAAGCGAACGCCGCCCGACATCACGATCACCCGGCGCTCGAAGTCATAGACTGCCGCGGCTCCTTGCGCCGTTTCGTCTCCCCGGGTTACCACGACGCCGCCGACCGCGTCGATGCGCTGAATCTGCAGGCCGCCGGTATCGGTATAGGCGACCACCATCCGCTGGGCCGTCAGCCGCAGATCGCCTTGCGTGATCACAACGCCGCCCGTCAGGGTAAGACGGTTCTGCCTGTCCTGCAGTTCAATGCGGTCCGCCGCATAGTTCACCGGCTGGTTCGAATTGAACCCGGCAATCGATTGTGCCCCCGCCAACGAGCCGAATCCAGCGCTGGCGACGGCGCCGGCAAGCAGGCCGGCCAAAAGGCCGCGCGCGGCAAGGCGGGAAAGCGGGCTGCGGGTCATGTGTCCGTGAGATAGGGACGCGCGCCGGGAATTGCCACTCATTACGGCCTCCGCAACTGGGCTGGAATCATGCGCATCCGCGCGTCCCCTTCCAGCACGATGGTCCGCTCGGCAAGATCGGCCCTCATGGTGTCGGCCCGAAAAGTGCCCGCCGGGATTTCCCCTTCGACCGTGCCGTTGCCGAACAGCGTCTTTTCGGCCAGATCGGCGACCACGTTGCGCGCGGTCATCCGGTACCCGTCCGCCGCCATGAAGCGAACGATCCCGTCGACCTTCACCTCGTTCTGACGAGTGTTGTAGAGGCCCGCGTTCGCGCTGAGCACCGCAGGACCTTCCGGCAGAAGGATGCGCGCGACAAGTTCGCGCAGCCGGACGACGGGATCGGCAGCGCTCGGCTGGACCGCTTCACCGGCCCGAAGCGAAAACGGCCGGCCTTTCGCATCTTCCCCGCGGTACATCGCGTCCGCCACTCGGAATCGGTTGTCGGCCGTGGCCACCTTGTTGCGGTCGAGCAGGAAGCTCACTTCCCCGCGCGGGCTGAGCGGCGTGATGATCATGAAGGCCGTGACGACGCCGACCAGCGCCGGCAGTCCGATCGCCAGCCAGCGAACAATCCGGTCGTGCGTGCCCCCGGGCGCGGCGAAGGCGCGACGGCGGTTTCGGATTCGGTCGGCTCTGGCGGTCATTGTCCTGCACTTTTGGCCGCCACGGCTTACTCGTGGCTGAAGATGTCCTTGTCGCCCCAGCCGGCGATATCCAGGCGGGCACGGGCAGGAAGGAAATCGAAACAGGCCTGTGCCAGTTCCGTGCGATCTTCCCTTTCCAGCCGCTGCACGAAAATTTCGTGCAGCCTGTGCAGGAAACGCACGTCGGAAGCGGCATAATCCCGCTGCGCCTCGCTGAGTTCCGGTCCGCCCCAGTCGCTCGACTGCTGCTGCTTGGAAATTTCCGCACCCAGCATCTCGTTGACCAGGTTCTTCAGCCCGTGCCGGTCGGTGTAGGTGCGGGTCAGCTTGCTGGCGATCTTGGTGCAGAACACCGGGGCCGCAGTGACGCCGAGGTAGTATTCGATCGCCGCAAGATCGAAGCGGGCGAAGTGAAACAACTTCAGCCGCGCAGGATCGGCCAGCACGGCCTTCAGGTTCGGCGCGTCGAACGCGCTGCCGACCGCAAAGCGGACGAGATGCTCATCCCCTTTGCCATCGGAAATCTGGACGAGGCACAGCCGGTCGCGCGGGGTGACAAGCCCCATCGCTTCGGTATCGACTGCCACCGGGCCGGGGGCGAGCACGCCTTCCGGCAAATCTTCTTCATGGAAATATACGGCCATCGCCGGGCGCCTTAGGCGCATTGGGGGCAGAGGGAAAGGGCCGCTGGCACAAGGGTCCATTCCCCGCTAGCCATGCCTGCATGGCAAGCGAGGCGATCCCCCCTTCCTGGCGCCCGGCGCTGGAACCGGTGCTGACCAGCCCGGAAAGCCGCAAGCTGGGCGGCTGGCTGGCGCAGGAAGAAGGCGCGGGCAAGGCGGTCTACCCGCCGCGCGGGCAGCGCCTGCGCGCGCTGGAACTGACCCCCCTTGAGGAAGTCAGGGTCGTAATCCTGGGGCAGGATCCATACCACGGACCCGGACAAGCGCACGGTCTGGCCTTTTCCGTGCCCGAAGGAATTCGCGTGCCCCCTTCGCTGGTCAACATCTACAAGGAACTGGAAAGCGACCTCGGCATCGGGCGGCGCGACCACGGCAACCTGGAACGCTGGGCCCAGCACGGTGTGCTGCTGCTCAACAACTCGCTCACGGTCGAGGCGGGAAAAGCGGGTTCGCACGCTGGACGCGGCTGGGACGCAATCACCGATGCGGCGATTGCCGCCGTGGCCGCGCGCCCCGATCCCACGGTATTCATCCTGTGGGGCAACCACGCGCGCAAGAAGGCGGACCGCGTACCCGAACTGCGGGAAAGCGCTCGGCACCTCGTACTGGCGTCGGCTCACCCAAGTCCGCTTTCGGCCCGCACGGGCTTTTTCGGTTCACGTCCGTTCAGCGCAGCCAATGCCTTTCTGAAAAGCCACGGCCGCGGGACGATCGACTGGTAGCTCGTTGTGGGGGCTGACCTGCCCCGGGACAGTTGCAAAGCCGCACCGTTTCTGGGACGGAATGCCATGGCCGCAGAGACGCCCTCAAAGACAATACCTTCCGAAAAGGTGTCCCCTGGGAAGACAGCCGGTGCCGATGCAGGGGCCCGTCTCGACTGGGGCGTCCTTGCGCACTCGATCGGCCCGCGCGTTCGCCTGCTGCGCAACGCGCTCAGCGCTCGCTCAATGGCGGCACTGACGGACTTCGGCCTGCCGACCGGGTCGCACACGGTTCTGGCGCTGATGTCGGCCAATCCCGGATCGTCCCAGACGCAGCTCGCGGACAAGGCGGGCCTGACCAAGTCCGCTCTGGTGGGGATCGTCGATGAACTGGAGCGGCGCGGTCTCGCCGCGCGCGACCGGTCTTCGCGGGACCGGCGGCGGAACAGGTTGACCCTGACGCCTGAGGGACAGGACCAGCTCGCCAGGATGTTCGCCGCCGCTTCCGCACAGGAAGGCCCGATTCAGGTGGCCCTGGGCGAGGAAGACGTCGCCTCGCTGCTTGCCCTGCTCGACCGCGCAATCGAAGCGATCGAGCAGGACGAGGCCTAGAGCCGGTTTAGCGGCTGCCTTGCGACGGCGGCGGTACGGTAAATTCAGACCCCGTCGACGCCCGGCGCTTCCAGGTACCGGGCGTACAAGCGTTCGATGTCGGCCGGTTGGCACAAGTCGGTGCCGGGAGAAAGCACTGCCGCGCTACCGGCAGCCATGCCATAGCGGAACGCCTCGCGCGGCGCATCGCCGCTGGCGAGCCGGTACAGCATCGCGGCCAGGAAGCTGTCGCCGGCCCCGGTGGCGCTTTTCGCTTCCACCCGAATGGCGGGCAGGAAGAAACTGTCGGAAGCGGAGACGAGCATGCCCCCTTCGTCGCCCATGGTGACCGCGACGATCTCCGCCTGACCTGCCTTGATGATGGCACGGGCGGCATCCCGGATGTCCGCATGATCGCGCAGTTCGCGCCCGGCCAGCGCGCTCAGTTCGCCCTGGCTCGGCTTGACGAGATAGATCCCGCCCCCAGCCAATCCTTCCCGCAAAGGCTCACGCGAACTGTCGAGCACGGTGCGGATGCCTTGTTCGGCCACCATTCGCGTGATCGTGGCGTAGAAGTCCCTCGGCGTGCCAGGCGGCAGCGAACCGCTGAGGACGAGATACTCGCAATCCAGCTGGCGCAGAGCGGCAAGGCACGTCTCGCACTCTTCCGCCGTAACCGTCGGCCCCGGGGGCACGAACCGGTATTCGAGGCCCGTCGTGTGCTCGATGATGTTGGCGTTGATTCGGGTGCTGCCGGAAATGCGGATCGGGTGCCGTTCGAAACACCGCAGGTTCAGCAAGCTGTCGAGCAGCACCCCCGCAGGCCCGCCGGCGAGATAGTAGCACTCCGCTATCCCGCCGAGCCGTCCGAATACCCGGGCGACGTTGATCCCGCCGCCGCCCGGATCGTAGTGTTCGCTGTCCGTGCGGTTCTTGTGCGTCGGAACGATCCTCTCGACCTCGTAAGCGACGTCGATTGTCGGATTCATCGTCAGCGTGGCGATCTTCACCATTAGCGCTCGTCTCCCGTCCAGCTACCGCGTCAGCGCGGAAGCTGGCTCGCTCCCATCAGCGCCTCGTCGACCGCGCGCGCACATTGCCGGCCTTCGCGAATCGCCCAGACGATCAGGCTCTGGCCCCGGCGCATGTCGCCGCAGGCAAAGATCGCCTCCTGGCTCGTGCGGTAGCTTTCCGTGTCGGCATCGATGTTGCCGCGGTCCGTCAGGTCGACGCCGGCCTGCTCGATCAGCCCGGCCTTGCGCGGGCCGGTGAAGCCCATCGCCAGCAGGATCAGGTCAGCCGGGAGAACGAACTCGCTGCCCGCAATCTCCTGCATCTGTCCATCGACCCATTCCACGCGCACGCACCGGAGCCCGGTGACCTTGCCGTCTTCCCCGACCACATCCTTGGTCAGCACGGCCCAGTCGCGCACCGCGCCTTCTTCGTGGCTCGAGGACGTGCGCAGCTTCATCGGCCAGTTCGGCCACGTCAGCTTCTTGTCTTCCCTTTGCGGCGGCTTGGGCATGATCTCGATCTGGGTCACGCTTTTTGCGCCCTGCCGGTTGGCCGTGCCGACGCAGTCGGAACCGGTATCGCCGCCGCCGATGACGATCACGTCCTTGCCAGTGGCGATCAGCGTGCCGCGCGGGGCGGCGCGCTGTTCGTCATCCCCGGCGTTGCGCTTGTTCTGCTGGGTCAGGAACTCCATCGCCATCCGCACGCCCGAAAGCTCGGCCCCCGGGATGTTGAGCCCGCGCGGTTGCTCGGCCCCGCCCGCCATCACTACCGCATCGAAGTTTTCCTTCAGCGACTTGATGGAGACATCCACGCCGACTTCGGTCGAGGTGCGGAACGCGACGCCTTCGGCTTCCATCTGCACCGCGCGGCGATTGATCAGGTGCTTTTCCAGCTTGAAGTCGGGAATGCCGTAGCGCAGCAAGCCGCCGACCCGGTCCGACTTCTCGAACACCGTCACCGAATGACCGGCGCGCGCCAGCTGCTGGGCACACGCGAGCCCCGCAGGGCCGGAACCGATCACGGCCACGCTCTTGCCCGACTTCTTTTCCGGCGGCTGCGGCTCGATCCAGCCTTCTTTCCAGCCCTTGTCCGCGATCGCGCCCTCGATCGACTTGATCGTTACCGGCTTGTCGATGATGTTCAGCGTGCAAGCCGCTTCGCACGGCGCGGGGCAGACCCGGCCGGTGAACTCAGGGAAGTTGTTGGTGGACAGGAGGTTGTCCAGCGCGTCCTTCCAGTCCGCCTCATAGACGAGGTGGTTCCAATCGGGGATCATGTTGTTCACCGGACAGCCGTTGTGGCAGTACGGAATCCCGCAGTTCATGCAGCGCGCCGCCTGGTTGCGCAGCTTGTCGTCGGGAATCGGCAGCGCGAATTCCCGATAGTGGCTGATCCGTTCCTTCGGATCCGCGTAGGTGCGATCTTCCCGGTCGATCTCCAGGAATCCGGTTTCCTTGCCCATCTTCTTAACCCTTATTCGGCTGCCAGCGAGGCAGCCTCTTCCCGCTCGGCTTCCATCTGCTGCAAGGCACGCGCATAATCGCGCGGCATCACCTTGACGAACTTGCGGAGGCTGGTGTCCCAATCGTCGAGCAGCATCGCGGCGCGCGGCGATCCGGTGTGCAGCTTGTGCCGCTCCACCAGGATGCGCAGCCGCTCGGCGTCGTGCCGCAGCATGTCGCCCATGCCGTTGTCCCACACGCCCGGCGCGCGCTGCTGCGGATAGCCGGTACCTTCGTCCTCGTCCGGAGCTGCGGCGACGGGTTCGAGGTCGACCATCTCGAGGTTGCAACGCTCACGGAACGAGCCGTCCTCGTCATAGACGTAGGCAATGCCGCCCGACATCCCGGCCGCGAAGTTGCGCCCGGTCTTGCCCAGCACGGCAACGACGCCGCCGGTCATGTACTCGCAGCCATGGTCGCCCGTCCCTTCGACTACGGCAACCGCGCCCGAGTTGCGGACCGCGAACCGTTCTCCGGCAACGCCGTTGAAGAACGCTTCGCCCGCGATCGCGCCGTACAGCACGGTGTTGCCGACGATGATGTTCTGGGTCGGATCCCGGTCGACGCCTTCCGGCTGGCGCACGATCACCCGCCCACCGGACAAGCCCTTTGCGACATAGTCGTTCGCGTCCCCGACGAGGTCGAGCGTGACCCCGTGCGCCAGCCAGGCGCCGAAGCTCTGGCCCGCGACGCCGGTGAAGTTCACCCGCAGTTGCTCCGGCGCGAGCCCGGAATGACCGTATGCCTTGGCGATCTCGCCCGAAAGCATCGCGCCGACCGTGCGGTGAACGTTGCGGATTTCGCGGTCGAGCACCAGCGATTGGCCGCTCTCGATCGACGGGATCGAGGCTGCGATCAGTTCGACGTCCAGCGCCGCACCCAGACCGTGATCCTGCTCTTCGGTGTGGAACAGGGCCTTGCCCTCCACCGGGGGGACCTGGTGCAGGAGGCGGGAAAGATCCACCCCTTGCGCCTTCCAGTGGTTCAGGGCGGGACGCATGTCGATCCGGTCGACCCGGCCAATCATTTCCTCAACGGTGCGGAAGCCCATTTCAGCCATGATCTGCCGCAGTTCCTCGGCCACGAAGAAGAAGTAGTTGATCACGTCTTCGGGCGTGCCGGTGAAGCGCTTGCGCAGCTCCGGATTCTGGGTCGCGATGCCGACCGGGCAGGTGTTGAGATGGCACTTGCGCATCATGATGCACCCGGCCGCGATCAGCGGCGCCGTGGCGAAGCCGAATTCGTCCGCGCCCAACAGCGCGCCGATCGCAACGTCGCGCCCGGTGCGTAGGCCGCCATCGACCTGCACCGCGATGCGGCTGCGCAAGTCGTTGAGCAGCAGGGTCTGCTGGGTCTCGGCCAGGCCGATTTCCCACGGAGAGCCGGCATGGGTCAGGCTGGTCAGCGGCGAAGCGCCGGTCCCGCCTTCATAGCCCGAAATCGTCACGTGGTCAGCACGCGCCTTCGAAACGCCCGCGGCAACCGTGCCGACCCCAACTTCGGAGACGAGCTTGACCGAAATCCGCGCCACCGGGTTCACGTTCTTCAGGTCGTGGATCAGCTGCGCCAGATCCTCGATCGAGTAGATGTCGTGGTGCGGCGGCGGGCTGATCAGGCCGACGCCCGGCGTCGAATGACGCACGGCGGCGATGTTCTTGTCCACCTTATGGCCGGGAAGCTGGCCGCCTTCGCCCGGCTTCGCGCCCTGCGCCATCTTGATCTGGATGTCATCGGAATTGACCAAGTATTCGGTCGTCACGCCGAACCGGCCGGAGGCGACCTGCTTGATCCGGCTGCGCATCGAATCGCCGTTGGGCATCGGCACGAAGCGATCGGCTTCTTCCCCGCCCTCACCGGTGTTCGAACGGCCGCCGATCCGGTTCATCGCGATGGCGAGCGTGGTGTGCGCCTCCCGGCTGATCGAGCCGAAGCTCATCGCGCCGGTGGAGAAGCGCTTGACGATCTCCTCAGCCGACTCGACTTCCGACAAGTCCAGCGGTTCTGCCGCCTTCTTCAGGTCCATCAGCCCGCGGATCGTCAGCAGCCGTTCCGATTGCTCGTTGATGGCGCGCGCGAATTCCTCGTAGTTCTTCCAGTTGTTGCCACGAACGGCGTGCTGGAGATTGGCCACCGTGCTTGGTGTCCAAGCGTGATCCTCGCCCCGCAGGCGGTACTGGTAGATACCCCCGACATCGAGCATGTTCTTGTAGATCGGGTTCTCGCCATAAGCGCTCGCGTGGCGGCGTACGGCCTCCTGCGCGACTTCCAGCAGCCCGACACCCTCGATCGTCGTTGCTGTACCGGTGAAGTACTTCTCCACGAACGCGCTCGACAGACCGACCGCGTCGAAGATCTGCGCCCCGCAATAGGATTGGTAGGTGGAGATGCCCATCTTGGACATGACCTTGCGGATGCCCTTGCCGATGGCCTTGACGTAGTTCTTCTCGACCGTCTTCGGCTCGACTTCCGGGAACTTGTCCCGGCGGATCTCTTCCATCGTCTCGAACGCGAGATAGGGGTTCACCGCTTCCGCGCCATAACCGGCCAGAACGCAGAAGTGGTGCACCTCGCGCGCCTCGCCGGTCTCGACCACGAGGCCGGTCTGCATTCTCAGCCCCTGGCGGACCAGGTGATGGTGCACCGCGGCCGTCGCCAGCAAGGCAGGCA
Source organism: Altericroceibacterium xinjiangense (assembly GCF_003958635.1). Taxonomy (GTDB): domain Bacteria; phylum Pseudomonadota; class Alphaproteobacteria; order Sphingomonadales; family Sphingomonadaceae; genus Altericroceibacterium_A; species Altericroceibacterium_A xinjiangense. Next base: position 12,798 of record NZ_RSEK01000005.1, read on the forward strand.
TCGGGATACGGCCGCTGTTCTGCACCCGGTCCGACAGGATCAGGATGTTGCGGTCCTGCAGCACGGCCTCGGTCGCGGCCCAGCACATTTCCTTGATCGCCATTTCAAGGCCTTCGGCCCCGCTGGCGGCATCCCAGGTCATGTCGATGGTCGCGGTACGGAACGCGCCGTCGAGCACCGTCTCGACCGAGCGGATCTTCTCCAGATCCTTGTTGGTCAGGATCGGCTGCTCCACTTCAAGCCGCTTGTGCGTGCCGGCATCGTGGCCCAGCAGGTTCGGACGCGGCCCGATCATCGAGGTCAGGCTCATCACCAGTTCCTCTCGGATCGGGTCGATCGGCGGATTGGTGACCTGCGCGAAGTTCTGCTTGAAGTAATCGTACAGCAGGCGCGAACGGCTGGAGAGGACCGCGATCGGCGAATCCGTACCCATCGACCCGATCGGATCATCCCCGTTGATCGCCATCGGCTCCAGGAACCGGACGACGTCCTCTTGCGTGTAGCCGAACGCCTGCTGCCGGTTGAGCAGGCTTTCCTCCGGTGCGCGCACGGCTTCCTGGTCGGTCTCGATCGCTTCAAGGTCCTGCAGCTTGTACTGCGCCTGGTCGAGCCACTTCCCGTACGGCTTCGCGTTGGCGAGATCGGCCTTCAGCTCCTCGTCCTCGATGATGCGGCCCTGCTCAAGGTCGAGCAGCAGCATCTTGCCGGGCTGGAGCCGCCACTTGCGGACGATGTCCTGCTCCTTGAACGGCAGGACGCCGCTTTCGGAAGCCATGTAGACCAGATCACCCCTGGTCTCGCACCAGCGTGCAGGACGCAGGCCGTTGCGGTCCAGCGTGCCGCCGATCTGCCGCCCATCGGTGAAGGCGACTGCCGCCGGGCCGTCCCACGGCTCCATCAGCGCAGCGTGATATTCGTAGAACGCCTTGCGCGCCGGATCCATCAGCGGGTTGCCCGCCCAGGCTTCCGGGATCAGCATCATCATGGCGTGCGCAAGCGAATAGCCGCCGGCGATCAGCAGCTCGAGCGCGTTGTCGAGGCACGCCGTGTCCGATTGCCCGTGCGGGATGATCGGCCACATCTTGTCGAGATCGGACCCGAGAAGATCGGACTCCATCGTGCGGCGGCGGGCGTTCATCCAGTTCACGTTGCCGCGAACCGTGTTGATTTCCCCGTTGTGGGCAATGAACCGGAACGGCTGCGCCAGCTTCCAGCTCGGGAACGTGTTCGTCGAAAACCGCTGGTGCACCAGACCGAGCGCGGACACGCAGTCTTCATCGCGCAAGTCGTCGTAGAAGCTACCGACCTGGTTCGCCAGCAGCAGCCCCTTGTAGACCACCGTCCGGCTGGAGAAGCTCGGCATGTAGAGCTTGGCGATGTCCGGCATGCCGTGCTTGGCGGCGATATCCTGCAGCGGGTTCTGGATCTGCTTGCGGATCGCCAGGATCTTGCGTTCGAACGCGTCCTGATCGGCGCAGTTTTCCCCCCGCGCGACGAAACACTGGCGGATCAGCGGCATCGAGGCGAGCACGGCCTTGCCAAGACCGGCCTCGGTGGTCGGCACGTCGCGCCAGCCGATCAGGCGCTGACCTTCCTTGGCGATGTACTTTTCGAATTGCTCGACCACGAAACGGCAGGCTTCCCGGCTTTGCGGCAGGAAGCACATCGCCACAGCGTAATCGCCCGCCGGCGGCAGGTCGATGCCTTCGGCCTCGGCCCACTTGCGGTACAGCGCATCGGGGATCTGCATCAGGATGCCGGCGCCGTCGCCCAGCAGCGGATCCGCGCCGACCGCGCCGCGGTGATCGAGGTTGGCCAGGATCTCCAGCGCCTGGGTCACGATCGCGTGGCTTTTCTCACCCTTGATGTGGGCGACAAAGCCCACGCCGCATGCGTCGTGTTCGTTGCGCGGATCGTAAAGGCCCTGGGCCGGCGGTAGATCGGTCAACTCATTCATCCTGTTCCGGACCGGGCAAGACGGGCGCCCCACCGCCGATTCGGCAATGAAGCGCGACTCACCCCGGCAGGGTGTTCTCTAAAATGTCGCGAGCGCCCCCAATGACGATCAGAACGTCGTATTGCAAGAGACTCGTCCCCGGCAGGAACCTTCAGTGCCTTGCCGGGTTTGGAGCCCTTCGTTCGATCGGATCAGGCGCGGCCGGTGCCGGGATGGGCCCTGATCCACGCCTCGACGACCGGGGCGATCCGGTGGCGCCACTTGCTGCCGTTGAATATTCCATAGTGGCCCACATCGGCCGCAAGGTGATACTTCTTCTTGTCCTCGGGCAAGCTGGGCGCGAGATCGAGCGCGGCCCGGGTCTGCCCGATGCCGGAGATGTCGTCCCGCTCACCCTCGATCGCCAGCAGCGCCGTATCCCGGATTGCCGTGGGGTCGATAGCCTTGCCGCGATGGACGAATTTGCCTCGCGGCAGGGAGTGCCGCTGGAACACTTCCTCGATCGTCTGGAGGTAGAACTCGGCCGTCATGTCGCAGACCGAGAGATACTCGTCATAGAACCGCTTCGTCGCCGCCGCGCTCTCCTGATCGCCAAGGGTGAGATGCTTGAACATCTCGTAATGGCTCATCACGTGGCTTTCGAGGTTCATCGAGATGAAGCCCGCCAGTTGCAGGAACCCCGGGTAGACCAGCCGCCCGGCGCCCGGATGGTTGATCGGCACGGTGGCAGTCACGTTGTTCCGGAACCACGACAGCGGCTTCTGCATCGCCACGTCGTTGACGGAGGTCGGGCTCGCCCGCGTGTCGATCGGCCCCCCCATCATCGCCAGCGTCGCCGGGCGGCAGGGATTGCCTTCCGCCCCCATGATCGCGGCCGCGGCGAATGCGGGCACCGACGGCTGGCACACCGCCAGCATGTGCGTCGACGGGCCGAGGAATTCGAGGAATTCCATCAGGTAATCGATGTAATCGTCCAGATTGAAGTGCCCCTCGCTCAACGGCACCATCTTCGCGTCGGCCCAGTCGGTGATCCACACGTCCTGATTTTCGACCATCCGGCCCACGGTTCCCCGCAGCAATGTGGCGTAGTGCCCGCTCATCGGTGCGACGATCAGCAGCTTGGGCGCATCTTCCGGCAAGCCTTCGCGCCGGAAGCGCCGCAATCCGCCGAACGGCTTTTCCAGTACGACTTCCTCCCGGACGGAGTGGCTTTTGCCGTCCACTTCCACGCTGTGGATGTTGAAGGTCGGCTTGCCGCGATCGCCGTAGAGATGAGCGAAGACCTGCAGCGCGCTGGCGACCGCCGGGCCCATTCCGAAATAGCCGATCGGCAAGCTGGGATTGGACAGGAGTTCGGCCCCCACCTCTGCCCAGGCGCTGGCGCTGGCCATCAGGGAGCGGTTGAACTCATAGGCATCGTAAAGCATGTGTCGTTCCCGTCTGGGGCCGGTTGCGGCCCATGACCTTCACCCTCATGTGCGATGCGAAAGCCGGTGTTGCAATGCAATAACCAACGGGCCAACCCGCCGATCGTGCCATGAAGCGCTTCAATCCGTTGACGAGATGGTCTAACGGCCCGCCGCATGGCTCGCTCTTCTACGCGCCCGCATGTGCAGCCGGCAGACAATCTTGGTCCGCTCCGGATGATCTTCCATGCGGCTTCGCGCTATCCCGGGCGAATGGCCCTTGCGCTGATCGCGCTGACGGTGACGGCGGCGGCGACGCTGGCGATCCCTTCAGGCTTTCGGCTGATCATCGACCAGGGCTTTGCCACCGGCGTGGATCCGGAAGCGATCGGCCGCTGGTTCCGCTACTTGTTCCTGATCGTGCTGGTCCTGGCGATCGGCACCGCATGCCGGTACTACTTCGTCAGCTGGCTGGGGGAACGGGTGGTCGCGGATATCCGCGTGACCGTGCAGCGCAACCTGCTGCGCTTGTCGCCCGGCTTCTTCGAAGAGAACTCCCCCGGCGAGATATCCTCGCGGATGACGGCCGACACCGCGCAGATCGAGCACGTCGTGGGCACGACGATCTCCGTCGCGCTGCGCAACGCGCTGATGGCGATCGGCGGGACAGCCTACCTGTTCTATCTCGCCCCCAGCCTTACCGGGTTGCTGGTGATTGCCATTCCGCTGGTGCTGCTGCCGATCGTGTGGTTCGGGCGCAAGGTGCGCAGCGTCTCGCGCGATAGCCAGGACCGGATCGCCGATGTCGGCGCGATGGTGTCCGAAGTGCTCGGCGCGATGAAGATCGTCCAGGCCTTCAACCAGGAAGATCGCGAACGGGATCGCTTCGCCGCCGCGGTGGAAGCTAGCTTCGACACCGCCCGCCGCCGGATCCTGCTGCGGGCGCTGATGACCGGGATCGTCATCACCTTCATTTTCGGCGCGATCACCGCGCTGCTCTGGCGCGGCGCGATCCAGGTGGCCGAAGGCACCCTGAGCGGCGGCACTATCGCCGCCTTCGTGCTGACGGGCGTGCTGGTGGCCGGCGCGTTCGGCTCCCTTGCCGAAGTCTACGGCGACTTGCTGCGCGGCGCGGGAGCGGCCAGCCGGCTGAACGAGCTGCTGAAGGAACACCCCGCCGTCGCTCCGCCCGTCGATCCGCGGCCGTTGCCGCAGCCCGTGCGCGGCGCGCTCGCCTTCCGCGACATCACCTTCCGCTATCCCACCCGGCCCGAACAAGCGGCCGTCACCGATCTCACCTTGCAGATCGAACCGGGAGAGACCGTGGCGATCGTCGGGCCTTCCGGGGCGGGCAAGTCCACCTTGTTCCAGCTGGCCGAGCGCTTCTACGATCCCCAGGCCGGCGTGGTGGAGATCGACGGCATTCCGCTGATCCACGCCGACCCCGCCGACGTTCGCCAGCGGATTGCGTTCGTGCCGCAGGAAGGCATCCTGTTTGCCGCCAGCGCGCGCGACAACCTGCGCTACGGCAACTGGGCGGCAAGCGACGACGCCATCTGGCAAGCCGCCCGCGATGCCAACGCGGAGCAATTCCTGAAGGGCCTGCCGCAAGGGCTTGATACCTATCTGGGCGAAGGCGGGGCTCGGCTTTCGGGCGGACAGCGTCAGCGGCTCGCGATTGCACGTGCCTTGCTGCGCGACGCGCCGATCCTGCTGCTGGACGAAGCCACCAGCGCGCTCGATGCCGAAAGCGAGCGGCTGGTGCAGGACGCGCTCGACCGCCTGATGCAGGACCGCACCACGCTGGTCATCGCCCACCGCCTCGCTACCGTGCGCGCCGCGGACCGGATCGTGGTGATGGACGACGGGCGGATCGTCGAACAAGGCCGCCATGCGGATCTTGCCGCAGCCGGTGGGCTCTATGCCCGCCTGGCGGCGCTGCAGTTCGATACCCTCGCCGCATGAAATGGTTACTCAGCGCCGATTAATCGATAAGGTATCATATGAAACCGATGAGCGGCGTCCGGCCGCGCCTCGGTTGCGCTAAGTCTACGTCCGGCGCCCCCCTGAGCCCGCAGACGCCAAAGTCCCGAATTTGAAAGGCTGCCCGATGATCAAGCACCTCCTTGCCGCCGGAATCTCCGCCGCGGCCCTTGGCCTTGCCACTCCGGCCCTCGCACAAGCGGCCAGCGAAACCCCTCTTCCGCAGATGAGCTACGGCACCTGGGGGGTCGATCCTTCTACCCTCGATCCCGCCGCGGATCCGGGGGAGGACTTCTTCGCCTACGTGAACCAGAAGTGGGTCGACGCCAATCCGATCCCGCCGGAATTCTCCCGCTACGGCGCGTTCAACGCGCTGGGCGAAAAGTCGAAGAACGACGTCAAGGCGCTGGTCGATGAACTGGCCGCCAATCCGCCGGCTGCGGGAACCGGGGAACGCCGGATTCTCGACGCCTACAATGCCTTCCTGAACACCGGTGCAATCGACGACGCCGGTCTTGCCCCGGCGCAGCCCTATCTCCAGCAGATCTACGGCGCGCGAGATCTGGGCGATCTGACCGAATTGTTCGCCAAGCCTGGCTATCCCAGCCTCGTCGGCGCAGGCGTCACGGTCGATCAGAAGGACCCGAACAGCTACATCGTCGGCGTCGGCTTTGACGGTCTCGGCCTGCCGGACCGCGATTACTACCTCGCGGATAATGAGCGGAACCGCGAGATCCAGCAGGCCTACAAGGGCTATCTGGCCTTCCTGCTCGGCAAGGCCGGGTACCAGGACCCGCAGGCGGCCGCTGCATCGGTCTATGCCTTCGAACACCGCGTGGCGGAGCTTGAATGGGCGCGGACCGTGCTGCGCAACCGTGACCTCACTTACAACAAGCTGAGCCGGGATGAACTCGCCGCGCTCGCTCCGGAGTTCCCGGTTGCGCGCCTGCTGACCGCGGGCGGCTTTGGCGACCAGCCCCAGTTCCTCGTCCGGCAGCTGCCCCCCACGGCGGACGAAGTGAAAACTCTGGGTCTCGACGCCGCAACCCTGTCGCAGATCGGCGGCGGCTTGCCCGCGATGATGGAGCTGCTGGCCGACACCCCGCTTGCCACGGTCAAGGCCTTCATGGCCGCGCAGTTCCTCTCCAGCCATTCTGCGGTCCTGCCGAGCGACATCGATGAGGCGAACTTTGCCCTCTACGGCAAGCTGCTGAACGGGCAGGAAGTGCAGCAGCCCCGCTGGAAACGCGCGATCGCCGCCACCGAAAGCCAGCTGGGCGAAGTCGTCGGCAAGGCTTATGCGGAACGGTATTTCCCGGCTGAGAGCAAATCGGCAATGACCGATCTCGTGGCCAACCTGCGCAAGGCAATGGCCGCCAGCATCGGCGAAAATGAGTGGATGACGCCTGCGACGAAGGAACAGGCGCTTGCCAAACTGAACGCCTTCACCCCGAAGATCGGCTATCCCGATGAGTTCGAAACATACGAAGGCCTGACGGTTGCCGCCAACGATCCGCTGGGCAATCGGCTTGCGGCGGCGGCCTGGGAACAGCAGGACGCCCTGAGCAAGCTCGGCGGGCCGGTCGACAAGACAGAGTGGGGCATGCTGCCGCAGACCGTGAACGCCTATTACAACCCGGTGTTCAACGAGATCGTCTTTCCCGCCGCGATCCTCCAGCCGCCCTTCTTCAACATCTCCGCCGACCCGGCGGTGAACTACGGCGCGATCGGCGGTGTCATCGGCCATGAGATGGGTCACGGCTTTGACGATCAAGGCGCAAAATCGGACGCCAGCGGCACGCTGCGCAACTGGTGGGCGCCGCAGGATCTGGCGCAGTTCACCAAGCTGGGTGACCAGCTGGTCGCGCAGTACGGGGAGTATTGCCCGTATGATGATGGCAAGACGTGCGTGAACGGCCGTCTGACGCTGGGCGAGAACATCGGTGATATCGGCGGTCTCAGCCTGGCCTACCGCGCCTACCGCATGTCGCTGAACGGCCAGGAAGCCCCCGTGATCGACGGCCTGACCGGAGACCAGCGGTTCTTCATCGCCTGGGCCCAAGTCTGGCGCTCCGCCCAGCGCGAAGCGGCAGCCCGCCAGCGGCTGATTGTCGATCCGCACTCCCCGGAGGAATTCCGGGTCAACGGCGCGGTCCGCAACCAGGATGCCTGGTACAAGGCGTTCAACGTCACCCGCGACGATGCCCTGTACCTCCCACCGGAGGAGCGCGTGCACATCTGGTAAGCGGATTTTACGATCGGGCGGAGCGGGCGCAGCTTGACTTGCGCGCCGGCTCCGTCATGACCGCGTGCCAATGGACCTGACCCTTACCGCCATCCTTCTCGGCATCGTCGAGGGACTTACCGAGTTCGTGCCCGTCTCCTCGACCGGGCACCTGATCCTCGCATCCGAGCTGTTCGGCTACAGCTCCGCGCAGTGGGCGATGTTCAACATCGTGATCCAGCTAGGCGCGATCCTGGCGGTGGTCGTGCTGTACTGGAAGACCTTCTGGGATGCAGGGATCGGCGTGCTGAAGCTCCAGCCCGCCGCCTTGCGCTTCGCCCGCAACCTCGCGGTAGGCCTGCTGCCTTCGGTCGTCCTCGGCCTGTTGCTGAAGGACTATATCGATATCCTGCTCGCCAGCCCGGCGGTGGTCGCCTGGGCGCTGGTAATCGGCGGCATCGCCATCCTGGTGATCGAGAAGCTGGTGACCCCCGGCCCGGATGAGCCGGTCTCCGAAATGCCGCTGAAAACCGCCATCGGCGTCGGGTTTGCCCAATGCCTTGCAATGGTTCCCGGGGTCAGCCGCTCCGGCGCGACGATCATGGGCGCGCTTGGAATGGGCGTCGGACGCAAGACCGCGGCCGAATTCTCTTTCTTCCTTGCGGTGCCGACGATGCTCGGCGCCTCGATCCTTGAGGTCTCGGAGAAGAGCGAGGGGATGGGAGCCGTCGGCCCGGTCGGCTGGTGGGAAATCGGCGTCGGCTTCGTGGTCTCGTTCCTCGTCGCCCTGGCGGTAATCCGCGCCTTCGTCGCGTATGTCAGCCGGCACGGGTTCGCGCCGTTTGCATGGTACCGGATCGTCATCGGTCTGTTCGCGATCGCGCTGTTCAGCTTCTAGGTATCGTCCACGGTTCGTCGCAAACAGGGAACCAACCGCCGCCGCAAAGAGTCCTTTCTGCATAGACTGCAAGGACTACTCGCAATGGGCGTTATCTTTCTGATCGTAGTGGGAGCCGTGTTCGGCTGGCTTGGCTCGATCGTCATGCGGGCCGAGGAAAACCAGGCCATCCTGCTGAACGCAGCGGCGGGTGTCGGCGGCGCGCTGATCGCGGGGGTCTTCGTCAGTCCGCTACTGGGCCGGGGCGACCTGGCGGCTGGCGTCTACAGCGTTGCCGCACTGCTGCTTTCCGTATTGGGAGCGATCGTGGCAATCGTCGCGCTCAACCTGTTCCGCAGGCAGGTAGCGCGCTGAGCGAACAAGGGCGGGCGGCTTATACCGCCCGCCCTGCTTGTCAAAACTCGCCGGCTACCGAATCGGTGGCCGCTTCAGCTGCCGCAGCCGCTTCATCGGCGACTCGCTCAGCCTCATCGGCGGTCGTCTGCGTCGGATCGCCCGCATCGGCCACAGGCTCGGAGGCTTCCTGTGCCGTGGTGGTGCCCGTATCGGTCACCACCGGCGCCGTATCTGTGATTACCGGCGCTTCGACTCCGGTCATTGCCTCATCGGCAGGGACTTCAACGGTGCCGGCGGTGGTTTCTTCCGCGACTTCATCCGACCCGCCGCAGGCTGCGAGCGTCATGGCAAGGCTTGCAGCAAGGATGGTGCTGACGATTTTCATTCGAAGGAACCCTTTTTGTGGCATGCGCGCCCGGTTCGCGCGCAGGACGCGCCCCTAGCCTATTGGCGCAGCCGGGAAAATCCGATTCGTTCAGTCGAGCAGGTGCCCCGCCCTGTCCCGCTTCGTCGCCAGATAGCGGGTGTTGTGCGGATTAGGCGGCAGCTGGTGCGGAACGCGGCGTTCAACCGTGATCCCCGCCGCCTCAAGCGCTGCGACCTTTTCCGGATTGTTCGTCATCAGCCAGACCGCAGGGGCGCTCAGCAGCTCCAGCATCCGCGCCGCAACCGGGAAATCGCGCGCTTCCTCCGGCAAGCCGAGCCTCCGGTTGGCTTCAAGGGTATCGAAGCCCTGATCCTGCAGGCGATAAGCCCTGAGCTTGTTGATGAGGCCGATCCCCCGTCCTTCCTGCCTTAGGTACAACAATACGCCCCAGCCGCCCTGCTCCGCCTCCTGCGCCATCGCGGCCAGGGCCGCGCGCAGCTGCGGCCCGCAATCGCACTTCAGGCTGCCAAGGATATCCCCCGTCAGGCATTCGGAATGGAGCCGGACCAAGGGAGCGCGAGCAGCCGTCTGCTGCCCGACGATCAGCGCCACATGCTCCCGCATGTCGCCAGCGGCCCGAAAGGCGATGATCTCCACGTCCTCGGCCGCTTCGATCGGAAGATTCGCGCGCGTGGCGATCGCCAGATGGCGCGGATCGCGCCAAGACACGAGATCGCTGGCGGCAACCGGCTGCGGCTCCCCCACAGGATCGGGGCCGACCATGAAGGCGGGCAGGATACCGGCCAGCCGTGCCAGTTCGAGCGCGGCCTCCGCTCGGTCCTGCCATTCCAGCGCTTCGGCCCGGAACGGCCCTTTCAACGGCGTGGCAAGATCGAGCGCGGGATCGGCAATTGGCCGTGCGGCGGCAAGATCGAACGGATCGGCTCCGCGCACCAGCACCGGCCCATGCGGATCGGCCGCTTCCCGCTGGTTTGCGAGCTTGAGCGTGACCGCCCGCGCCGCGCTGATCAGCAGGAGCGGAGCCTGCGCCTGCGGTTCGAGCGCGGTTTCGACCGGCAGCAAAACCGGCGCGCCGCTGAGCGCGATGGGCCAGCCATGCCGCAAGGCATCGACTGCCTGCGCGACGCGCCGCTCAGGCGAAGGCGCGGTTGGCTCCGGCTTGTCGATCAGAGATCGAACTCCGTGACGATCGGCACATGGTCCGAAGGCTGGTCCCAGTCGCGGGTTTCCTCCACCACCTTGTGCGCACGGGCCTGCGGAGCGAGCTCGGGTGAGGCCCACATGTGATCGAGCCGCCGCCCCTGATCCTTCTTGCGCCAGTAGGCCCGATAGCTCCACCAGCTGTAACACCGCTCAGGCGCGGGAATGTGCGCGCGCGCCAGATCCACCCAACCGTGCGCGTCCCGGAACGCACCCAAGGTTTCGACTTCCAGCGGCGTGTGGCTGACCACCTTGATCAGCGCCTTGTGGTCGTAGACATCGCAATCGAGCGGGGCGATGTTGAAGTCGCCCGCGATCAGCGTCGGGCGATCCAGCGAATCGGCCCAGCGAGTCATCCGCGCCAGAAAATCGAGCTTCTGGCCGAACTTGGCGTTCTTCTCCCGATCGGGAATATCCCCGCCGGCGGGGATATAGACATTCTCCACCACCAGCCCTTGTCCGGGGCCGAGCAGTTCGACGCCGACATGGCGGGCTTCGCCGTTGTCCTGCCAGTCGTGCCGCGAAACTTCGCGTAGCGGGATGCGGCTGACGGTAGCGACTCCGTGATAGCCTTTCTGCCCATGGACCACGCAGTGCGCGTAGCCGAGCGCCTCGAATGCCGCGTGCGGGAACTGGTGTTCCTGGCACTTGATCTCCTGCAGGCACAGGACGTCGGGCGCGTGTTCGGAAAGGAACCGCTGCACTTGATCGATGCGGAGCCGCACCGAGTTGATATTCCAGCTGGCGATGGTGACCATGAGCGCGCTTTAGGTCCGGATTCCGGCGCCGTCCATCCGGACGGGAACGGATCGCCAACCTCCTCCATGGAAATGAAAAACCCCCACCCCGGGGGCAATGGGGCAGGGGTTCCTCTTGAGCGTTCGTCACGCTAGGCAAGGCGGCGATTATAAGGCCAGGGCAACAGGGGGGAAACCCGCCTCCTCACCGCCTTGTCTGACTGCTTTAAGCGATTCGGAATTTACGCGTAATGAACAAGGCTGTCATCCGGATCAGCCCGGCCTGCGCCCTGTAACCCGCGGATCGCGAAAGGAAAACGCCCGGTCGGGTACGGAGACCCCGTACTTCTGATTGGACAGCCGAACCGTGGTGCGTTTGTTCTGCGAATCGAGTGCGACCCAGCTGGACAGCTCCAGCCCCCCGGGCGCGGAGGGGTCCTTGACGAAGATCAGCGTGATCACGCCGTATTCCGGCTTCTTCGGGTCCTTGACCTCGACACTGACAACGTTGGGATTGCTGGTGGCGATCAGCTGGCCGTACCGCTTCACGTCCCGGTTGGGGTCGAGCAGCGCGCCGAGCGGCGAATTGCTGATCGGCCAGCGCTGGACCTGATTCACCTCGTAATCGACCAGCGTCAGCGCCTTGCCGTCCGAAACGACGAGCATGTCGGCGCTCTTGCCATAGTCGAAGCGAATCTTGCCGGGCTGCTTCAACGTCAGCTTGCCGTTCAGCGTCTGACCGCTGCGGTCGCTTTGGGTGAAGTCGGCCTGCAGGGTCTTGATGCCGCGCAGCGCGCCGACCACCTGATCCAGTGTGGACGACTGCGCCGCGGCAGGCACCGCGGGCAAAGCCAGGGTTGCGGGGACGGCCGCCAGCAGCAAGCCGGAAAGCACGGCGCGCGACGGGGCGCGCAGGAAGGAAGTGATCGGTTTCATAGCGCGAGTTCTAGGCATGGCGCATTGAACTCGCGCTGAACCTGGCGGTTCCTGTCATCAGGAAAACCGCCGATCCGATTACTTGATCTTCGATTCCTTGAAGTCGACGTGCTTGCGGACAACTGGATCGTACTTGCGGAAGCTCAGCTTCTCGGTCTGGTTGCGCGGGTTCTTCTTGGTCACGTAGAAGAAGCCGGTATCGGCGGTGGAGACCAGCTTGATCTTGACGGTTGCGGGCTTCGCCATTTCGAATTCCTGAGATCGGCCTTCCGGCGTACGGAAGGCGAAAAACAACAAGGCGGCGTGAAACGCCGCCCTTTCCGGGCCGCGCCTTGGGTCAAACCGGTGGAAAAGTCAAGCTACCAGTCCACCTTCCCGCGAGTGGCCTTGACGCTGCCGCGTGCCTTCTTCGACCGGATCCGCGCTTCCTTGCCAATGCGATTGACCCGCGTCTTGGCGCGCTTTTTCGGCTCGACCTGCGCTTGCTCGATCAATTCGGCCAACCGGTCGCGCGCATCGGTGCGGTTGGCTTCCTGCGTGCGGAAACGGCGGGCGGTCAGCACGATCTCACCCCGGGAATTCATCCGGGTGCCGGCCAGCTGCTTCAGGCGGTGAAACACCGGGGGCGTCAAGCGCAGGGCGAAGACATCCAGCCTCAGCTGGACCGCCGTGGCGACCTTGTTGACGTTCTGCCCGCCCGGTCCCGACGCGGCGATGAAACTTTCCTGAGCCAGATCGAGCGCGCGGGCGGTGAGTTCATCCATCCATCAGCCCCAGCGCGGCAAAATCAGCCGGCAGCGGCGCTTCGGCGGTGATGGCGTCCTTGTTCTCCCGCGGGACGACCAGCGCCCTTGCATGCAGCATGGTGCGGCGCACGCGTGAATCGCGGGCGCCGTAGACTGGGTCTCCCAGCAAGGGGATCCCCAGCCCTGCGCGGGCATGAATGCGAATCTGGTGCGTGCGGCCGGTTTCCGGGCGGAACTCGACCAGCGTCAACCCGTCCTTCGCCGCCAAACGGGTCCAGTGCGTGACCGCGGGCTTGCCCTTCCGGGCCGCGATCATCCGCCAGCCTTCCCGGGCGCTGCTGATCTTTGCCAGCGAGAGTTCAATCGTGCCGCTCTCGTCTTGCAGCTCTCCGGCGAGAATTCCGAGATAGACCTTCTCGACCACCCGCTCCTCGAATGCGCGGGCGAAGCGTTTCAGGGCCTTTGGATTGCGGGCCAGCAGCAGGCAGCCGGACGTATCGGTGTCGAGCCGGTGGACCGCCACCGGCGGGCGCGCGAAGCCGAATCGAAGCTCTTCCGCGCGGCCGGCGAGCGAATCGCCTCCCGAACGCGGCGGATCGACCGGCAGGCCTGCCGGCTTGTTGATCACCAACGCCTCGGCATCTTCGAACAGGATCGGGATCATGCCAGCGCTCCGGCGATTCGCTTCATGGCTTCCTCCAGCACGGCATCGTCGGCGGCAAAGCTGATTCGGAACCCGTCGCGGCCGCCGAAGGCACTCGCGGCGACAACCGCCACCCCATGTTCCAGCAGATGAAGCGCCAGTGCTTCGTCGTTGCCGAATCGCTCCATCAGCGGGGCGGCATCTATGAAGCAATAGAACGCCCCATCGGGAACCGGCGCGGACAAGCCGGGGATCGCGTTGATCGCACCCACCACCCTGTCCCGCCGCTGACAGAATCGCTCCCTCCATTGCTGCAGGAAGTCCTGCGGTCCTTCGAAGGCCGCGACAGCCGCTGCCTGTGCGATGGATGCCGGATTGCCGCTGGAATTGGACTGCAGCCGCCCCATCGCCTCGATCAGCCAGGCCGGGCCGGTCGCCACCCCGATGCGGAAACCCGTCATCGCGTGGCTTTTCGACACGCCGGAGACGGTGCAGACGCGGTCCGCCAGATCGGGGCACAACGCCGCGAGCGTGGCGTGCGGCTGCCCTGTGTAGCTCAGGGGCGCGTAGATGTCGTCCGACAGCACCAGCACCTGCGGGTGGCGGCGCAGCACTTCGGCAATCTCCAGCAGCATGTCTGCCGGATAGACCGCGCCGGTCGGGTTGCCGGGGCTGTTGAGCAGCAGCCACCGCGTGCGCGGGGTGACAAGCGCCTCCAGTTCCGCCGCATCGAAGCGGAACCGCCGCTCCGCCTGCGTGATCAGTGGCACCACCGTGCCTCCGGCATAGCGGACGATCTGCGGATAGCTGACCCACCACGGCGCCGGGATGATCACTTCATCGCCTTCGCCGACGGTCGCGACCAGCGCTTCGAAGATTGCCTGCTTGCCCCCGGCGCTGACGATCACGTCTGCCGGATCGGCCGCAATGCCGAGATCGCGGCGGAAATGCAGTGCGGCCGCCTGTTTCAGCTGCGCAGTGCCGGTAACGGGCGTGTAACGGGTCTGTCCGGCATCCAGCGCGGCCTTTGCCGCCTCGATCACATGGTCGGGCGTCGCGAAGTCCGGCTCCCCGACCGAAAGCGAGATGATGTCGCGCCCTTCGTCCCGCAGGGCGCTGGCACGGTCGGTCATGGCCGTCGTTCCCGAGGGCGCCATGCGCTGGAGAGCGGGAGAGAGGTGCGGCTGGGTCATTTCAACACTGCCCGCATCAGGCCGCGCAGCGCGTTGCCAACGAAGAACCCGCCCGCCAGATCATCCAGCGTCAAATCGGCTTCTTCCGCCTGCCCCTGATCGATCAGGGAGCGGCGCAAGATACCCGGCAGCAAACCGGCTTCCAGCGGCGGGGTCAGCAGCTTTCCGTCCCGTTCGACGAACAGGTTGGTGAAGCTGCCTTCGGTTATGCATCCGTCGCTGCGCACGAAGATCGCCTCATCCGCCTCGCGGGTTTTCGCTACCATCAGCGCTTCGTTGTAGAAGCCCCGGTCGGAGGTCTTGTGCCGCAGCCTCCAGTCGCCCGGGACCACCGGCAGCGGCAGGGCGATGCAGCCCAGCGGCTCAGGCATTCGGGCCGGAGCAGGAGCGGCTTCAAGCATCGTCGCCCCGCCGCGGGACAGCACCAGCCGCAGCCGTGACGGACCGTCCAGGGTGCCCGCGAGTGCCGCGATCCGTTCCCGCACCAGGTCCCGCTCAAACGCGAAGCCGAACGCTTCGGCGCTCGCCCCGATCCGGTCGAGATGAAGGTTGAGCAGCGCCACGCCGCCTTCGGCGCGCATCGTCTCGATCAAGTCGAACCCGCTTGCCTCGCCGCGCACGAACCCGCCCTTGACCAGGCATTCCCGCCATTCCTCCATGCCTTCGCTGTCGGCGACGATTGCCCCGCCCACGCCGAGCACGGCCTTGTGGCGCTGGTTCTCCCCCGGAGTGAGGCGGATCGTGCGGATTGCGACGTTGAAGGCAGCGTCGCCGTTTCCATCGATGCGCCCGATGGCACCGCAGTAGGGCCCGCGCGGATCGCGCTCCACGTGCTGGATCAGTTCCATCGCCCGGATCTTCGGCGCGCCGGTGATCGATCCGCAGGGAAACAGGGCGCGGATCACGTCCATCGCGCCTTTTCCGTCCCGCAAGGTGGCGCGTACGGTGGACACCATCTGGTGCACGGTCGGATACGTCTCGATCGCGAACGGCTGGTCGACTTGCACCGATCCCGCCTCGGCCACGCGCGACAAGTCGTTGCGCATCAGGTCGACGATCATCAGGTTCTCGGCCTTGTCCTTGACCGATCCGGCGAGCTCCGCAGCAAGCGCGGCGTCTTCCGCCTCGCTGCTTCCGCGCGGCCGGGTGCCTTTCATCGGCTTCACCTTCGCGGCGCGGCCGTGCAGGGTGAAGAACAATTCCGGGCTGAACGACAGCAGCCAGTGCGATCCGTCGAAGATCACTCCGCCATATCCCGCCTTCGCGGCTGGCCGGATCGCGGCGTAGATCGCCAGCGGATCGCCGCGCGCCGCTCCGGCCAGCGGGAAGGTCAGATTGGCCTGGTAGATATCGCCCGCACGGATCGCCTGTTGCAGGCGCTCGAACGCGGCAAGGTAGGCCCCGGTTGATACCTGCGGCTCCATCGGGCCGATCGAGGCCGGCCCATGTCCGCCGCGCTCCGCCAACCAGACGGGCACATCGGCGGCGGCGATACGCTTCGGTTCGTCAAACAAGCCGAACCAGACCAGCGGGCCTGCCGCGCCCCAGCGCCGCTGTGCCAGCGGCATCAGCTTGCCTTCGAGCGCTAGTCCTGCCTCATACCCCAGATAGCCTGCCAGCGTCCCCCCGCTCGCCTGCCGCGCGGCATCGGCGGCCTCCAGCACGGGGAGGACGTCCTCCGGCCGATTCGCGACGAACACCTCACGCGGACGCTCGAACAGATGTGCCTCGCTCGCGCCGGTTTCACGGGCGTCGTCAAGCAGGACAAAGGGGTCGGGTGCGGGCATCGGGCCTGATTACCGGCAAATCGCTCCGTGTCTATCGGTTGACTTGCCTGCCGCGCTCGCAGCCGGACCTGCTGCCCCCCCTACCCGCCCTGCCGAAAGTAACGGTTGAAACAAGGGCACGCATCGTGCCTATTCGCGCTTTGGTCTTCCGAAAGGTTCCCTATGCGCGCGCGCTTCCTCGCCTCTCTCCTGCTGTCGGGCAGCCTTCTGCTGGGAACCCCGGCCCTTGCGCAGGAGGCAGGGCAGAGCGCGGCGGCGACCAATCCGGCCATCGCCGCGCTGGCCCCGGTGCCGCGTGGGAAGCTGACCGGAATGGCCGTTCCGCAGGCCTACCGGGTGGATACATATGTCGATCCTGCGCTCGACACGTTCTCCGGCCGGACGGAAATCGACGTGTCCCTCAAGCAGCCAAGCCGCTTCATCGACTTGCACGGGCGCGACCTCGGCATTCAATCCGCCACCGCGACTGCTGGGGGCCGCACCTATGCCGGGCAGTGGCACCAGCTGGATGAAACCGGCGTTGCCCGCCTTGTCTTCCCGCAGGAACTGCCCGCCGGGCCGGTGACGCTGGCCCTCACTTACACCGGCGCGTTCAATGAGAGCGCTTCCGGTTTGTTCCACGCCAGGATCGACGATGACTGGTACGGCTGGAGCCAGTTCCAGTCGATCGACGCGCGCTCCGTGTTCCCTTCGTTCGACGAGCCGGGATTCAAGGTGCCGTTCGACGTGACGCTGCGCACGCGGCCGGGCCAGATGGCGGTCAGCAACGCCCCGATCGTCTCCACCACGCGGGAAAACGGCTGGGACGTCCACCGTTTCGCGCCGACCCTACCGCTGCCGACGTATCTGCTGGCGATGATGGTCGGCCCGTTCGTCACCACCGACAGCGCCGTGCCGCCGACCCCGGAACGCGACCGCCCGCTCCCGCTGCGGATCGTCGCCAGCCGGCAGCACGAAGGCAAGCTCGACTTCGCGCTGCAGAATTCCAAGGAGATCGTCGCCCATCTGGAAGATTACTTCGGCGGGCCGTTCCCCTTCCCCAAGCTGGACCAGATCACCTCTCCGCTGATGCCGGGGGCGATGGAGAACGCTGGGGCCGATCTTTACGAAGACAGCCTGCTGATCGTGAACGAGAACGATCCCGTAAGCCAGAAGCGGCGGTTCGGCATGGTGGTGGCCCATGAACTGGCCCACCAGTGGTTCGGCGATCTCGTCACCCCTGCGTGGTGGGACGACATTTGGCTGAACGAAAGCTTCGCCAACTGGATGGGCTACCGCATCGGGAACGAGTGGCGGCCCGACCTCGGGATCGGCGCGGGCGCGCTGGCCGAAGGGTTTCAGGCGATGAACACCGATGCCCTGCTTGCCGGGCGGCCGATCCACCAGCCGATCGAGACCAACGGGCAGATCGATGCGGCGTTCGATACGATCACGTATGGCAAGGGCGGCCACGTGGTCGCGATGATCGCCGGATTCATGGGCGACGAAAAGTTCAAGCAGGGCGTGCGCCGCTACTTGTCGCAGCACCGCTACGGCAACGCTACGAGCGAGGAGTTCTTTGCCTCGATGGCCCAGACCGCCGGCGATCCGCGCATTACCGCCGCGATGCAGAGCTTCACCGACCAGCAGGGTGTACCCCTGATCACGATCACGGGATCGGACGGCAACTACACGATCAGCCAGAGCCGCTATTCCGTACTCGGCGCCGATGCTCCGGATACGCGCTGGGGCGTGCCGGTGTGCATGCGGCAGGGCGAGACGCGGGAATGCCAGCTGCTGACCGACAAGAGCATGGCCTTCCGCATCAATGGCACCGGCCCACTGGTGCCGAACGCCGGCGGCACCGGCTACTACCGCTTCGAATTGCCGAACGAGGGCTGGGATGCCCTGATCGCGCAAGCCGATACTCTTCCAGGGGCCGAGGCGCTGGCGCTGTCCGACAGCCTTGGGGCCAGCTTCCTGGCGGGGCGCGCCGATATCGGGCGAGTGATCGCCCTTGCCGGCCAGCTGTCGCAAAACTCGGATTCCTATGCCCGCAATTCCGCAACGAACCTGCTCTCGCGCTTGCAGCAGCAGGGTTTCTTCAACGATCAGGCGCTGGCCGCCTACCGCGCATGGCTCGGCCAGTCGGCGCGCAAGGATCTTGCCGCCCTCGGTTTCGATCCCCGAGCGGGCGCTTATGCCGGCGCGGATGCCGATGTGCTCCAGCATCGCCAGCTGGTGGTCAGCCGCCTCGCGTTTGCCGGGGATCCGGAGATCCAGCGGACGCTGATCCAGGCAGCGGATGCATACCTTGCCGGCGACACCTCCGCGCTCGACCGCGCGTTCCTTGGCACCGCGCTGGAAGCCAAGCTGCAGCAAGGCGGGCTTCCCGCTGCAAAAGCCCTGCTCCAATCGGCGCTCGATTCGCAGGATCCGGTATTCCGGCCGACGGCGCTGGACCGCATCGGCGGATCGGGCAATCCGGACATCGCTCGCTGGTTTCTGGACGAAGCGCGCGATCCGCGCCTGCGCCAGCCGGAACGCCTGGGGACGATCCTCAGCATCGTCGGCACGCCTGAAACGCGCGATCTCGGCTACGAATGGATCGACCGCAACCTGGATGAGCTGATGGGCGGCTCCGGCATTTTCTACATGCGCAACCTGCCGTCACCCCTCGGCGGTTTCTGCTCGATCGAGCGGGCCGACCAGATCGCCGCCCGCTTCCGCCCGGTCTTCGCCGGCACGCCGGGGGAGCTTTCGCTGGAACGGGCGCTTGAGCGGGTGCGCAATTGCGCCGCGCTCAAGCAGGCGCGTCAGGCGCAAGTGAACGCGGCGGTCGCACAGCTGCGCTGATCGGAAGGCTTCGCTGATCAGGAGACCAGCGGGAACCGCAGCATAGCGGTAAGGCCGCTCACGCTGCCATCGGGGCTTGTCCGGTTGGTAAGGGTGAGCGTGCCGCCGTGCTGTTCCGCAATCGCGCGGGCCAGGGTCAGGCCAAGGCCCGCCCCGCCCGTCCCCCGGCTGCGCGAGGGATCGCCCCGGGTGAAAGGCAGCAGCATCCGCTCGATCTCGCCTTCGGGGATGCCGGGGCCGTCATCCTCGATCCGGATCACCGCCTCGTCTCCTTCGCGCCGGACGGAGACCCGCGCCCGCTCGCCATAGCGCAGCGCGTTGCCGATCAGGTTGCGCAAGGCCCGGCGCAGCCACGTGGCCCTCAGCGGCAAGGCGACGCGCTGGGTATCCTCCAGTTCCACCGGATCGCCCATGTCCTCGAACTCCTCGACCACCGAGTCGGTCAGCGCGGCCAGCTCGGTCCGCTCCAGCGGGTCGGTTGCCCGGCCCACGCGGGCGAGCGAGAGGATGTCGTCGAGCGAGCGGGTAATATCCTCGATGGAAGCGGCCATTTTCGCTCGTTCCGCCGGATCGCTCACCGATTCGATGCGTACCCGCAAGGCGGCGAGCGGAGTCTTGAGATCGTGCCCGATCGCGCCGAGCATGACGTCCTTTTCATCCAGCAGCGCGATGATCCGCGCTTCCATCGCGTTGTGCGCCGCGATCAGCCGGCGCGTGTCCTCTGGGCCGCTGGGCGACAGCTGGCCGTCGATCGCGCGGGTTTCGGCAAAGGTGTCCAGCCGCTGGGTCAAGGCGGCAAGAGGGCGCGTGATCCGGCGCAGCAGCAGCGCCAGCAAGCCGACCAGCACGATGTAGAGCACCACGGTGTGCGCGATCAGTTGCCCCAGCTGGCGCGGTTCGCGTTCTTCCATCGGGAGGCGCGCCACGGTCCAGTGATCCTCGTTCGGGCGGCGCAGCGCGGCCAGCAGCAGGCGTCCTTCCGCCCAATCCGGGAGCTGCGCCCCGTGCCTCTCCCGCAAGCGCTGCATTACGTAGGCATCCCGTTTTACGGGGCGGGTGGTGACGACCAGCTCCGCCGGGTCGATGCCCTGGCCGATCAGGATTTCGCGTATCAGTTCCTCGCGGTAGGACTGCCCTTCTTCCCCCGGCAGCAGCGGGCTGGATTCGGTTCGCTGAACCCGCAGTCTTTGCCACCGGCGATGCCCGCTGTTGCGGGGAAACCGGGAATCGGCCTGGCGGAAATCGAAGCGCGGTTCCGCGACCAGCTGGAACGCCAGCGCATTGGCCGATCCGATTTCCCGCCGCTGCTCGGCGGCGCGGTAGAGCAGGACGGCGGACAAGCCCTGCGCCACCAGCAGGGCCAGCGCGACCGCCAGCAGCATTTGGCCCAGCAGGCTGCGCGGCAGGACCCGGCGGATCACGCGTTGTCCGCTGCCACGCGGCGCACGTCGGCGGCAAAGCGATACCCGCCGCCCCACACGGTCTGGATCAGCTTGGGATCGCGGCTGTCGACTTCAAGCTTGCGGCGCAGGCGGCTGACCTGATTGTCGACTGCCCGGTCGAACAAGTGCGCCTCGCGCCCCTGAACCATGTCGAGCAGCCGATCCCGGTCGAGCACCTGGCGCGGGTGATCGAGAAACGCCTTGAGCAGGCGGAATTCGACCGAGGAAATCGGCACGGTCGTGCCTTCCGGGTCGGTCAGTTTGTACTTCAGCGGATCGAGCCGCCAGTTTTCGAATTCGTAAAGTGCGTCCAGCTCCGGCGCGGGGGCGGTCCGTCCGGCGCGGCGCAGGACCGATCGGATCCGGGCGACCAGCTCACGCGGTTCGAAGGGCTTGGTGACGTAGTCGTCGGCCCCGACTTCAAGCCCGATGATCCGCTCCATCGGCTCCCCCTTGGCGGTCAGGAGGATGACGGGAAGCTGCTTCGTCTCGATCAGGTGGCGGCAAAGCGACAAGCCGTCTTCGCCCGGCATCATGATGTCGAGCAGGACCAGGTCGGTCGTCTGTTCCAGCAAGGCGGTCCGGGCCTTGGCGGCGTCTTCCGCCTCGCGCACGGCAAACCCCTGGCGAGTGAGGTACTCCGCCAGGGGTTCGCGCAGGCTCGGCTCATCGTCGACGAGCAGCAGCCGGATGGGCGCCGTTTCGTTCATGGCAGGCGCCCTTTCCTTCAGCTCGCCTGACGCTGCTGGCGGAACTGGTCGCGCATCGCCTTGCGCGCGGCCTGCCGTTCCTGACCAGTGACCGTTCCGCTGCGATCGGCATCGGCCTGATCGAAGCGCTGCAGTGCCGCGGCCACGAACTGCGCCTTGCTGACCGAGCCGTCGTGCCCGGCTTTCATGCCGCGCATGCCCCAGCTGCCAGCACGGCCGAAGTGGCCCCGCTGTCCGCGCTCGCGGTGCTGTCCAGCCTCGGCGGACGAAGCCTTGCGCCGGTCACGCTTGGCGGAAAACTCGGTGTAGCTGATCGCCCCGTTGCGATCGGTATCCAGCCGATCGAAGCGGGCTTTCTGACGCGCTTCGCGATCGGCCTGATTGATCGTGCCGTCGCTGTTCGCGTCCATCCGGTCGAAAGCCTGCGCGGCCGTCTGCTGGGCCTGGGCGCGGGTGATGTCCCCGCCGGCAGGGGACGCCGACTGCGCGTATGCCGCGCCGCCCAGCACCATCGCGGCCAGACCAAGGGAAAGGGAAAACTTACGCATGAGCGAACTCCATACTCTTTTCGGGAGAGCAACGGGGCACCTGTCCAAAGGGAGGAGAGGAGCAGGCACCCCGTTGCTCATGAGACGGGTTCTAAAGCGCGCTTGTCGCACGGGTTTGCCGGAAGACGGGCAAAGTGTCGCAATTTGTCGCAGCACGATGCCCGCATTCATTCGCCCGAAAGCGCTACAGCCGGGCGCATTCCCCCTGGAGCCAGACCAGCGCTTCTCCCTCCAGTTGCGGGACGAGTACGTCGAGCACGCGGGCGTGGTACCGGTTCCACCAGGCGATTTCCGCCTCGCTCAGCAATTCGCGGGCGACCATCGTGCGGCCGATGGGGGCAAGCGTCAGGGTTTCGAACCCCAGCCATTCGCCCTCGCAGCCGGGAATGTCCCGCCGCTCCACCAGCACCAGGTTCTCGATCCGGATGCCGTATTCCCCGGCCTTGTAATAGCCCGGCTCATTCGAGAGGATCATGCCTTCGAGCAATTCCTGATCGGTGCCCGCTTGCCCGCCGCGCGGCTTGGCGATCCGCTGCGGCCCTTCGTGCACCATCAGGAAGCTGCCGACCCCGTGCCCGGTCCCGTGCGCGTAATCGAGCCCGGCGGACCAGAGGAATTGCCGGGCCAGCGTGTCGAGCTGCGCGCCGCTGGTCCCTTGCGGGAAGGTCTGCATGTCCAGCGCGATGTGGCCTTTCAGCACCCGGGTGAAGCGGTCCTTCACCTCCTGCGGCGGATCGCCCGGCCCAACCCACACGGTGCGGGTGATGTCGGTCGTCCCGTCCGGGTACTGCCCGCCCGAATCCACCAGATAGACGCTGTTCGGTTCAAGCTTCCGGTTCGTCTCTTCGTTCACGCGGTAATGGGGGCTTGCCCCGTTCGGCCCGGCGCCGGAAATCGTGTCGAACGACAAGTCGCGCAAGTCGCCGCATTCCTCGCGGAATTGCTGGAGCCGGGCCGCTGCGGAA
Organism: Altericroceibacterium xinjiangense; assembly: GCF_003958635.1. Classification (GTDB taxonomy): domain Bacteria; phylum Pseudomonadota; class Alphaproteobacteria; order Sphingomonadales; family Sphingomonadaceae; genus Altericroceibacterium_A; species Altericroceibacterium_A xinjiangense. The sequence continues at coordinate 35,732 of NZ_RSEK01000005.1, forward strand.
AGCTCGTCCACCTCGCCCTGGGGCGCTTCCTTGAAAAGCCAGTGCATGAAGCGAGTGATCGCCGCGCCGTCCCGGGCCTGCGCCGCGCGGTGGCCGGCTTGCTCGGTGGCGTTCTTCACCGCCTTGGGCAGCACCGTGGGATCGGTCATCGCCAGGACTTTCGCTCCGGCGCCGTCCAGCGTCTTGAAGATCGCCGCCACCGCGCGATCGGGATCGACCGCCACGCGCTTGCCTGCAAGTCCTTCCAGCATCGGCACGAATTCCTCGCGCGGGCGGACCCGCACTGCATTGCCGAGATGGGCCGCGACTTCCGCCGGGACTTTCTCGGGCGCGATGAACCAGTCCGCCGTTCCGTCACTGTGCGTCAGGACATAGGACAGCGCGACCGGCGTCCGCTCGATGTCGGTGCCCCGGACGTTGAGCAGCCAGGCCACCGAGTCCAGCGCCGAGATCACCGCGGCGTCAAGCTTGCGCGCCTTCAGCCACTCGGCCACTTCGCCGCGCTTGTCGGCGCTGGAACGGCCCGCCAGCGCTTCGTCCTGCACGAAGGCGGGTGCGACCGACGCCTGCGGGCGGTCCTGCCACACGGCATCGATCGGATTGCCTTCGACCGGCACCAGTTCGGCACCGGCCTCCTTCAGCGCCGCCCCGACGCTGCGCACCCAGCCGCGGGAATGGAGCCAGGGGTCGAACCCGATCCGCGCGCCTTCGCGTGCATTCTCGACCAGCCAGTCGGCCATGCTGTCCTTTGGGACGGATTTGTATTCATAGAGCCGCCCGTCCACCTGATCGCGGACTTGCAGGGTGTAGCGGCCATCGACGAACATCGCGGCCGTGTTGCCGAGCACCGCGGCCGATCCGGCCGAGCCGCCGAACCCGGTCAGCCATTCCAGCCGCTGGGCATAGGCACCGACATATTCGCTCATATGTTCATCGGAGATCGGCACGACAAACCCGTCGAGCCCGCGCCGGTCCAGTTCCTTGCGCAGGGCTTCTAGGCGGGCTTCGTGCGTTTGCATCAACATGGCGGGTCCTTGATTGCTGGAAGTCGGGGACTTGCGAGACAGTGCGGGCCAACATAGGTCCCTGTGATGACCGATACCACACCTGCTTTTCCGCCCCGCGCCGCAAAGAAACCCGCCAGCGTCACTCACCACGGCATTACCGTGTCCGACGATTACGCCTGGCTGCGCGATCCCGGCTATCCGAAGGTCGATGACAAGGAAGTGCTCGCCTACCTTGAAGCGGAGAACGCCTGGTTCGAAACCCGGATGGCCCCGCGCAAGGATCGGATCGAGTCCCTGTTCCGGGAAATGCGCGCTCGCATCAAGGAAGCGGACCAATCCGTGCCGCAGAAGGACGGCAATTTCCTCTACTGGATCGAGTATGAGGAAGGGGCCGAGTACAAGAAATGGTGGCGCCGCCCGGTGGGCGCGCCGGAGGATGGCAGCGCGGACCAGCTGATCCTGGACGAAACCGCGCTTGCCGAAGGAAAGGAATACTTCCGCCTCGGCGCGATTTCTGTCAGCCAGAACGGGCGCCTGCTCGCCTATGCGATCGATGACAACGGATCGGAACGCTTCACCGCCCGGATCAAGGATCTCGAGACCGGTGAGCTGCTGCCGGACGAGATACCCGGCACGCTGTCCGCCCTCATCTGGGCGGCGAACGACACGGCGCTGGTCTATTCGCTGGCGAACGAACAATGGCGGACCGACAACGCCCGCCTGCACTGGCTGGGCAAGCCGCTGTCCGACAACGTCGAATTGTACCACGAGGATGACGAGGGCTTCCGCGTCTCAGCCAGCCTTTCGGCCAACGAGAAGTGGGTGATCGTTTCTTCGGGCGACCATGAAACGAGCGAGATCCGCCTGATCCCCGCCCACGATCCGCTGGCCGAACCCCTGCTGGTGCGCCCGCGCGAGAAAGGCGTCGAATATGACGTGGACGAGCGTGAGGGCACGCTGTTCATCCACGCGAACGACACGCACGAGAACTTCCGCCTTGCCACCGCGCCGCTGGACCGGCCGGGCGAATGGACGACCGTGATCCAAGGATCGGACGAGTTTTACCTGACGGGGTTCGACTTGTTCGAACGGTTCTACGTGACCGAAGGGCGTCTCGGCGGGCTCGACCGGATCGAACTCCGTTTCTACGACGATCCTTCCCGGGTTGAGCCGATCGAGTTTCCGGAAGCGAGCTACACCGCCTCGCTCGCCAACAATCCCGAATGGGACATGGAGCAGCTGCGCCTGTCCTACGAAAGCATGATCAGCCCGGCCAGCACCTACGATTACCATGTGGCCGATCGGCGGCTGGACTTGCTCAAGGTGCAGGAAATTCCCTCCGGTTACGACCGCGATCTCTATGCGACCGAGCGGCTGGAAATTGCAGCGCGCGACGGCACGATGATCCCGGTCAGCGTGATGTACCGAAAGGACCGCACAAGCGCTGGCCCGCTTCACCTGTATGGTTACGGCGCGTACGGCATCGCGATCCCGCCGGGCTTTTCGACCACGCGGCTTTCGCTGGTCGATCGGGGGTTTGCCTATGCCATCGCGCACATCCGCGGCGGAGACGATCTCGGACGCGCCTGGTACAAGGCGGGCAAGCTGGAAAGCCGCACCAACGCCTTCACCGACTTCGTCGACGTCGCAAAAGGGTTGATTGCACGCGACTTTACCGAAAAGGGCCGGATCAGCATTTCCGGCGGATCGGCTGGCGGTGAGCTGATGGGCGCGGTGATCAATTCCGATCCGGACTTGTGGGGCGCGGTTGTCGCCCATGTGCCGTTCGTCGACGTTCTGGCGACGATGCTCGATGCTTCCCTGCCGCTGACCCCCGGCGAATGGCCCGAATGGGGCAACCCGATCGAGGATCAGGCCGCGTTCGAGCTGATCCGCAGCTACAGCCCCTATGACAACGTCCGCGCGCAGGATTACCCGCCGCTGCTGGTGACCGCAGGGCTGAACGATCCCCGCGTGACGTATTGGGAACCGGCCAAGTGGGTCGCCAAGCTGCGCGAGGTGAAAACCGACGACAACGAGCTGCTGCTCAAGACCAACATGGGCGCAGGCCACGGCGGCAAGTCGGGCCGGTTCGAATCGTTGCGCGAAACGGCGGAGGAATTCGCCTTCATCCTCTGGCAACTGGGCGTCGAGGGGTGAGCAGCCCTTTCACTCTGACCTTCACCGCGCGCCCGGAGGATATCGACGAGAACGGGCACGTGAACAACGCGGTGTGGGTCCGGTGGATGGAACAGCTGGCCACCGCCCACTGGGAAGCGGTCGCACCGCCGGAACACCAGCGGGCCTATATCTGGCTCGTTGCCCGGCACGAGATCGAATACTGCGGCAACATTGCCGAAGGCGAGAGCGCGCAGGGCAGTACCGAGATCCGCGAAGGCCCTTCCGGCGCGCGGTTCGATCGTCACTCAACGTTTGCCGACGCGCGCGGAAAGGCGATCGTGCGGGCGCGGACCACCTGGGCGATGATCGACCGCGCAACCGGGAAACCGGCCCGCGTCCCGCCCGAGGTGGCCGCGCCGTTTCTCGATCAGCCGAGCGCGTCTTCCAGCGTCAGCACGTCGTAGCCGAGTTCCTCGGCCACCGCGCCGTAGGTCACGCGTCCGGCATGGACGTTGAGCCCATGGGCGAGGTGCGGATCGCGGCGCATCGCCTCCTTCCACCCGAGCCCGGCGATTTTCAGCGCGTGGGGCAGGGTCACGTTGTTCAGCGCATAGGTGCTCGTCCGCGCCACCGCACCCGGCATGTTGGCAACCGCGTAATGCACGATCCCGTCCACGACGTAAGTCGGGTTGTCGTGCGTCGTCGCGTGGCTGGTCTCGAAACAGCCGCCCTGGTCGATCGCAACGTCCACCAGCACGGCGCCCGGCTTCATCAGCTTCAGCATCTCGCGGGTCACCAGCTTGGGCGCGGCCGCACCGGGGATCAGCACGGCGCCGATGATCAGGTCTGCCTCCGCCAGCACTTCGGCGATGTTCGCCCGGTTCGAAAACCGCGTGTTCGCCCGAGCTTCGAAATGAATGCCGAGCTTCTCCAGCACTTCGGGATCACGGTCGAGGATCGTGACGTCGGCGTGAAGGCCCACGGCCATCTGCGCCGCGTTGAACCCGACCACACCGCCGCCGATTACCACGACCTTGCCCGGCATTACCCCCGGCACGCCGCCAAGCAGGACGCCGCGGCCGCCGTGGACCTTTTCCAGCGCCGTCGCACCGGCTTGCACGCTCATCCGGCCGGCGACCTGGCTCATCGGCTTGAGGAGCGGCAGAGTGCCGCCGGGACCGGTGACCGTCTCATAGGCGATCGCCGTCACGCCGGACTTGATGAGATCGGCGGTCTGCTCCGCATCGGGCGCGAGATGCAGGTAGGTGTAGAGGATCTGCCCTTCACGCAGCATTGCGCGTTCCTGCGGCTGCGGTTCCTTGACCTTCACGATCATCTCGCAGGCGTCGAAGATTTCCTTCGGGCTATCTTTGATCACCGCACCGGCTGCGCGGTATTCCTCGTCCGAAGCGCCGATCCCCTCACCCGCACCGGTTTCGACCCAGACCTCATGGCCATGGGCCGTCAGTTCGGTGGCGCTTTCCGGCGTCAGGCCGACGCGGAATTCGTTGTTCTTCACTTCGCGGGGGGTACCGATCAGCATGGCCATGTCTCTCCTTGGCGGACTCGTTACAAATGAAACGAAGGCGCGGCAACTGCAACGCGCTGCCGCCCGCATCGCTCGCCACGCCTCAAACGCGGATCGGCCCTCCCCGGCAGGCGTTTCCCTTGGGAGAACAGACGAAAGGACAATCATGACAGACAAGCAACAACGACGCGAGAACGATGCCCTGCAAAGCGGCGAGGGCGATCTCGCCTACGGCCAGGACGCGCGGACCTTCGGCGCCGGCGGTCAGCGCGAAGTGAGCGAGCCCACCCCCGAGGACATGCAGAGCCGCGACGTCACCCGCGACCGTTCGCTCGATCCGGCGCACCAGAGCGCCGCATCCGACAAGACCACGCGTGGCACCTACCGCGACCCGCAGAACAATGCAGAAGATAAGAACAAGGGATAGCAGCGGCGGACCGGAACGGCAGCGCGATGAAATAAGGCCCATGTTCCGGCCCGGAATCGGCACCGGGGCGATTCATCACGATTGCCCCGGATTATGCAACGATTGCGGGAACTTCCGTCCGATCTGCTCGCTAGTGCAACATGGGATTCACCGAGACGGTCCTTGGCTGGGCCGACACTTTCCCCTGGCTGGCAGACCTGCTGCAGAACCCGCTTCTGCTGGCGATGGGCATTACGATGCTCACGACCGCACTCGTTGCCGCCTGCGTTCCCGGCGTGATCATCCCGCTGGCCTTTTCTTCCGGCGTGCTGCTTGGAGGATGGGCGGGGATGCTGGTCGTCGTGACAGGAGCCCTGCTGGGCAGTCAGCTCCTGTTCCTGCTGGCGCGGTACTCCCTGCGTGACCGCGTCCACGCCAAGCTCGGCAGCAAGCTGGACCGGTTCGATGAGCATTTCGCCGACCGCGGCATCTTCTACATCATCGGCTTGCGAATCGCCGGCGCGCCGCACTTCCTCGTCACCGGGGCGAGCGCGCTGACGCCCGTCCGCGCCGGTCCCTTTGCGCTGGCGACCCTGCTCGGCTTCCTGCCGATCATCGCGTTCACCGCCACGGCCGCTTCGGCGATCTAGCCCTTGTCGCTCCATTCACGGAGCGCTTGCTGGTAGGCGTCCTTCGCCGCATCCCGCCGCTGCTCCAATTGCACGGTCCGCTTTCGGCTCTTCTCCCGCGCATCCTCGATCTGGCGCAGGAGCGCAGCACGCTTTTCCTCCAGCGCCGCTTCCTTTTCCGCCTGCCGCTGCCGCTCCCGCTCGATCGCGCGTTCGGCGGCATCGACTTTCGTGCGGGACGGCGGGGGCTTGCGCTTGGCCGGCTTCGCTTTCGGCGCAGCCTTGCGGCGTTTCCGCCCGGGCGTGGGGCCCAGTGCCTTCAGCTGATCCTCGAGCCCGCCGCGCGATACCCGGATCACCTTGCCGGGGTGCGCCAGCGGCTCCTTCGTCAGCTCCGGGTCCTTGATCTCCTCTGCCTGGCCGCGGGCGAACAAGTCATGCTCCGCGCCCCAGGCTTCCAGCGCCGCCTTTCGGCTCGGCGCGGCGACGTAGGCGTTTTCGAACCCCGCTACGGCGCGAAAGACCTTGAGCCGCGCCATCCCTACCCGAGTTCCAGAACCCAGTTCGGCACGACGACAGCGTCGGGTATTTCCCCGTCCTCCGCCGCGCCGCCGTCATCGGGCACTTCCTGCTCCTCCACCTCGACGATCCGCACGGTGACGCCTTGCCGCTCCAGCAGCTGGGCCAGTTGTTCCACGGCCCCCGCAGGACCGGAAAGCCCGACCGGGGTGCCGGTCCTCGCCGCCGCCCAGGCGATCAGACTCGCTGCTTCGCGGCCTTCGGGCGTCAGGTTGCCGCCTTCGAATCGTACGGTCGGCAGAGGCCGGGTGGGAGGCCGCATCCGGATGGTCCAGCCCGGCATCGTCCCCGTGATCCGCTGCTCCAGCGCCCGGTATCCCGCCAGCGTAGTGCCTTCGATCGGCTGGGCATCGACCAGGGCGCGCCGGTTCTCGCGATCAATGGTCACGTTCTCGCGCTCGACTCCGGCAACCAGGCCCAGCCGGGCGCTCAGTTCATCGATCTGCCGTTCGGTCGTCTCCGCCTGCTCCGCCTCGCGCGCCCGGGCAAGCTGGGCAGCCTCGGCCGCGCGGGGATCGGTGCTGACCCGGAACTGATCGATCTCCACGACAAGAGGACGGCCCAGCAGCCGGCTGAGGCTGCGTTCCGCCAAGGCTTGCGCCTGCGGGCGGAATTCCGGCGTCAGCACGGTCGCGCTGACCTGCACCGGCTCGGCCTCGTAGTCGATATCGATCTGGCTGATCCGCGCATCCTCGCCGAACTGGTCCTTGATCACACCGTTGATCGAGCGCGAGGCGTTCGCTTCCCAGGCAATCTCGATGAGCGAGATGCCAAGCGGGACGGCCAGTGCGATGAAGGCCGCTGCGATCCCGATGCTCTGCAGCAGGCTTTGCCGCTCGGAAAGATTGGTTCGGAATCCATAATACCGCGCCATGACGAACGCCGACAACGCGATGGTCACCAGGTTGGTGACCAACAGCATCAGCGATCCGCTGAACACCGTCCGGTTCAGCGTGGCCGCGCCGAAGCCGACGACGGCAAGCGGCGGCATCAGGGCGGTGGCGATCGCCACGCCGACGATCGTCCCCTCGCGCCCCCGGATCATCGCATAGGACCCCGCCAGCGAGGCGAACAGCGCGACCAGCAAGTCGAACAGGTTCGGCTTGGTCCGGGAGGCCATTTCCTCGGTCACGGTGTCGAGCGGGCTGGCCAGCACGATCAGGATGCACACGATAAGGGCGAAGCCGATGCCGATGAACAAGTTGCGGACGCACGTCTTGAGCCAGTCGAAATCCCCGACCGCGAGCGCGAAGCCGGCACCGAGCAGCGGCCCCATGAAGGGAGCAAGCAGCATCGCCCCGATCACCACCGCAGGGGAGGACAGCAGCAGGCCGAGGATCGCGATCCCCGCTGACATGCACGCCATGAAGACATAGCGCGCGCTCATCGACGATTCGACGTGGAGCTTCTCGATTACCGATGGCTGATCGATCCCGCTGACGATCGATCGCCGCCACCAGTCCCGGATCGTCGCCAGCAGATGCACGTGCGTGTCGCTGGAAGACGGCGCCTCGGCCTCGGTGCCGTTCCCCTTTTCCTCGTAGGGAGTCGGATCAGAGAGGGTTGCCATCGCGGTCCCGATAGATCTCGCGCCGGCCCACGTGGTTGGCCGGCCCGACGAGGCCGTCTTCCTCCATCCGTTCGATCCACTTGGCAGCGGTGTTGTAGCCGACGCCCATCTGCCGCTGAAGCCAGGAGCCGGAGGCTTTCTGGTTCTCGACCACGATCTGGCAGGCTTGCCGATACTTGCGCTCTTCCGGGTTGTCGGAGGCGGTGAACTCGTCCTCGAACGAGATGCCGCCGTCCTCCGGCTCCTCGGTCACCGAATCGATGTAATGCGGCGCGCCTTGTCCGCGCCAGTGAGTGGCGACGCGCTCCACTTCCTCATCGGAAACGAACGGTCCGTGCACGCGCACCACCGCACCGGTGGACGGCTTGTAGAGCATGTCGCCCTTGCCTAGCAGCTGTTCGGCGCCTTGTTCGCCCAGGATCGTGCGGGAATCGATCCGGCTGGTGACGGCAAAGCTGACGCGGGTCGGCAGGTTGGCCTTGATCACGCCGGTGATGACATCGACCGAGGGGCGCTGCGTCGCCATGATCAGGTGAATGCCGGCCGCACGCGATTTCTGCGCCAGACGCTGGATCAGCACCTCGATCTCCTTGCCGACGGTCACCATCAGGTCGGCCAGTTCGTCGACGATCAGCACGATCTGGGGCAGGACATCGTAATCGAGCTGCTCTTCCTCGAACAATTCCTCGCCCGTTTCAGGATCAAAGCCGGTCTGGACGCGGCGACCCAGCGGCTTGCCCTTCTCCGCTGCGGCGCGCACGCGTTCGTTGAAGCCGCCCAGGTTGCGCGCGCCGATGCTGCTCATCATCCGGTAGCGCCGCTCCATCTCCTCGACCGCCCACTTCAGCGCGCGAACCGACTTGTGCGGCTCGGTCACCACCGGGGAAAGCAGGTGCGGGATGTTGTCGTAGCTTTTCAGCTCCAGCACCTTGGGATCGATCAGGATCAGGCGGCACTCATTGGGCGTGAACCGGTAGAGCAACGACAGCAGGATGCAGTTGAGGCCCACAGACTTGCCCGATCCGGTCGTGCCCGCAACCAGCAAGTGCGGCATCGCGGCCAGATCGGCGACGATCGGCTCCCCCGCGATATCCTTGCCCAGGATGATCGGCATGCTGGCTCGCGCATCGACGAAGGCCTCGCACCCGGCCAGTTCCTTGAACGCGACGGTCTGCCGGTCGGCGTTGGGCAGTTCGATGCCCATCACCGTCTTGCCGGGAATGGCCGAAACGCGCGCGCTGACCGCGCTCATGTTGCGGGCGATATCCTCTGCCAGGCCAATGACACGGGAGGCCTTGATCCCCGGCGCGGGTTCCAGTTCGTACATCGTCACCACCGGCCCGGTGCGCACGGCGGTGATTTCCCCCTTCACGTTGAAATCGTCGAGCACGTTTTCCAGCAGCCGCGCGTTGCGTTCCAGCGCCTGGCGATCGACCTTCTGCCCCGCGTGCGCCGGCGGGTCTTCCAGCAAGTCCAGGCTCGGCAGGGCGAAAGGCTGGGACGGGTCCTGCGGCTTCGGCGCGGCGGGGCGGGCGGCGCGCGGCGGGGCGCTGGGATCGGCAATCTCGGGCGCCTTGCGAGGCGCAGCATCGAGGAAGGGCTCTGCCTCCGGCCCGGTCCGACGCTCGGCCCCTCGCTCAGGCCGCCGATCCGGCGCCACTTCGCGCAAGGTGACTTCAGGCTCGTATGGCTCATCCTGCATTGGATCGCGCGGTTTGCGGCGGATAGTCCGCGGAATGGTCAGCAATTGCGCCCAGTCGAGGGCGAAGACGCGGCCCGCAAGCAGCGCTCCACCGATCAGGCAAACGAGGCCAAGTGCAAGGATGGTCCAGACTTGCGCCGCTTCGGGCAGGCGTCCGGCCACTGCCTGGATCGCACCCGCGCCCAGCAGGCCGGTGATGCCGCCGAACGAGGCGGGAAGCGAGCCGCCCGGCTGATCGAACACCAGCGCCAGCACGGTACACAGCAGCGCCATGGCGACCAGCAGCATCCCGACGGCGCGCCACCAGCGGGTGCCGTGCGGCGTCGCTTCCGCTTCGGCGTCGCGCCACAGCTTGCGGCTGAAGGCATAAAGCAACGGCAGGAGCAGCACCGAGACCGGGCCGAACAGGAACAGCGCCCGCTCAGCCACGAAGGCACCCGGCAAGCCCATCCAGTTCTGCGCCGCTCCGCCCGCGGCGGTGGACGGCGAAGGATCGGTCTGGTGATAGGATATCAGCGCGAGGGCCAGGAACACCATGCCCACGAGCAGCGCGGCGCTTCCCGCAAGCTGGCCGGCGCGACGCAGCGAATTGCGGAACGCTACGCGCCAGTCCGTCGGCTGCGCCTTAACTGCGCGCGTTGCCATGATTCTGTCCTCTTGCCGTGGGCTGTCCTCATCGCCCTCCAGCCATTCAGCGTCAAGAACGGGAAAGTCCGTCGATCGCCGCCCAGCGAGGCCAGCCGAGCCTGCGCGCCGCCCGCCGGTCCATGCCGCCCAGCGCGATCACCGGCATCCGCGCGCGCGCCGCCAGCCAGCGGAACCGCATGGGACCAAGAGCCGCCGCGCCCGGATGGGACCGGGTGGGAAACACCGGCGACAGCAGCACCGCATCGGCGCGTGCGCGGTTGGCGGCGGCGATCTCCCGCAAGTCGTGCGCGGCGGCGAGCCGGATCAGGCCGCGCGCCGGTTCCAGCGCGGCCGGACCGTACACCCCGGCGGCGCCCCAGCGCCGCGCCGTGGCGGCATCGCCTGCAAGGATCACCGCGTGGCCACGCGCGCGGGCAATCCGCGCAAGCTGCGCGAAGCGAGCACGGCGGGCCCGATCCTCAAGGTGATAGTGGCGAAAGACGAAGCCCGAGCCGCGCGGCAGGCGGGCCAGCGCATCCTCCAGCCCGGCATCGTTCCGCGCATCGGATAACAACCACACGCGGGGCAGGGGCTGGAAACGGCACATTCCCCCGCTATAGCCCGGGAACAATGGAAAACGCATCCACCCCGCTCGATGAAGTCCGCGCAAACATCGCCCGCGCCGCCGCGATCGCGGGCCGTGAGGCGGACGCGATCACCCTCGTCGCGATCAGCAAGACCCACCCGGCGGACCGGATTCTTCCGCTGCTGGAAGCCGGGCAGACCGTCTTCGGTGAAAACCGGGTGCAGGAAGCCCAGACGAAATGGCCCGAACTGCGGGAGCGGTATCCTGCGGCCGAACTCCATCTTGTCGGGCAGCTGCAATCCAACAAGGCGGACGATGCAGTTGAGTTGTTCGATTGCGTCCACTCGCTCGACCGGCCGAGCCTTGTCGGCGCGCTGGCCAAGGCGATGGACAAGGCGGACCGGCGGGTTCCCTGCTTCATCCAGGTCAACATCGGTGCGGAAGAGCAAAAGGGCGGCTGCGCGCTCTCCGACTTGCCCGATCTGCTGGCCCAGGCCCGCGCCGCGGACGTGCCGGTGATCGGCCTGATGTGCGTTCCGCCGCTGGAAATAGAGCCTGCGCCGTTCTTCGCCCTGCTCGACAAGCTGGCCCGCGATCACGGGCTTGCCGGCCGCAGCATGGGAATGAGCGGGGATTACGAAACCGCGATCCTGATGGGTGCGACGCACGTCCGGATCGGCAGCGCCCTGTTCGGAGATCGGAGCTAGGCCTTCTCCGCTTCGGCTTCCAGTTCCTCGGCCGCGTCGAGCAGCGCTTGCTCCACCTTCTTCCGGCGCTCGGCGCTGGTCACCTTGTGGCCGATCAGGTCGGTGACGTAGAACGTGTCCACCGCCCGCTCCCCGTAGTTGGTGATGTGCGCGGAATTGACCATCAGCTTGGATTCGAACAGCGCGCGGGACAAGCGGTTGAGCAGCGCGGGCCGATCCTTTGCGCTCACCTCGATCACCGTGAACCGGTTGGACGCGTTGTTGTCGAAGAACACCTGGGCGGGCACGTCGAATGTCTCGGCGCGCGCGCGGGCGAGTGGGCGCTTGGCCAGTTGCGGGACCAGCGGGATCCGGTTCGCCAGCGCGTCCCGGATGGCGGTGCGCAGCCGTTCCAGTTGCGGTTCCTCGCGGAAGGGATTGCCCAGCGGGTCCTGCACGAGGAAATTGTCGACGGCCTTGCCGACCCGCGTGGTGTGGATGCGCGCATCGATGATGTTGCCGCCGGCGAGGTGGATCGCCCCGGCGATGCGGTTGAAGATGCCGGGGTGGTCGTCCGCGATTACCGTCACCAGCGTCGCCCCGCGCGCCGGGTAGTATTCCGCATGGATTGAAAGCTTGTGCTCATGCTCGCGGGCCGCCGCGTAGTGGTTGAGGTTCAGCGCGATGATGTCCTCGGGCTCGGCGATCCAGTAGGAATCGTCGAAGCGGTCATCCAGCTCGTCGACTACGGCGCCACCGCCGAGCAGTTCGCAGACTCTCTCCCGCTTGGCGGCGATCCGTTCCGCCCGGCCGCGCCGCTTGTGGCCGAGGCGCAGCTGCTCCTCGGCCAGTTCGTAAAGATCGCCCAGCAGCTGGCGCTTCCAGCTGTTCCAGATCCCGGGTCCGACGGCGCGAATGTCCACCACCGTCAGGACGAACAGCAGCCGCAGCCGTTCGACGCTCTGCACCTGGGCGACGAAGTCGGTGATCGTCTTGGGATCGGACAAGTCGCGCTTGAAGGCAGTGGCGCTCATCAGCAAGTGGTAGCGCACCAGCCAGCTGACGAGGCGGGTTTCATGCGGGCTCAGCCCAAGGCGCGGGCAAAGTTCCAGCGCCAGTTCGGCGCCCAGCACCGAATGGTCCCCGCCGCGTCCCTTGGCGATGTCGTGCAGCAAGGTCGCGACATAGAGCACCCGGCGCGAGGCAAGCTGGCGCATGATCTTGGCGGACAGCGGATGATCGGCCGACAATTCGCCGCGCTCGATCCGCGAAAGCAGGCCGATCGCGCGGATCGTGTGCTCGTCCACCGTATAGTGGTGGTACATGTCGAACTGCATCTGCGCGCCGACTTTTCCGAAATCGGGCACGAACCGGCCGAACACGCCGGATTCGTTCATCCAGCGCAGCACCGTTTCCGGATCGCAGCGGCCGGTCAACACCTTCATGAACAGCTCGTTCGCGTGTGGGTCCTTGCGGACCTCGCCCCGGATCAACCCGGCATCCCGGCTGGCCATGCGCATCGTGTCGGGATGGACCTCCAGCCCTTCCTCCTCGGCGATCTGGTAGACCTCGAGCAAGCGAACCGGATCGTCCTGGAACCACGTGTCTCCCGGCGCGGCGATCTTCCCGCCTTGCACCAGATAGTTCTTGAAGTGCCGCGGCCGGCTTCGGAAGCTGGCCAGCAACCCGCGCGCGCGCCGCTTGCTGGCGATCTGTTCGTCCAGCTGGGCCAGGAACACTCCGGTCAGGTGTCCGACATGGCGAGCCTGGAGGAAATAGTACTGCATGAAGCGCTCGACCGCGCTCTTGCCCGTGCGGTCGGCGAACTGCATCCGCTTTGCCACTTGCGGCTGGAAATCGAACGTCAGCCGGTCCTCGGCCCGCCCGGTGATGTCGTGCAGATGGGATCGCACCGCCAGCAGGAACCCCTCGGCCCGGCGGAACGTGCGGTATTCCGCCTGGGTCAGCAGCCCGACGTCAACCAGTTCGGCAGCGTTGGTCACCTTGTGGATGTACTTGCCGATCCAGTAGAGCGTCTGAAGGTCGCGCAGGCCGCCCTTGCCGTCCTTGATGTTCGGCTCGACCACATAGCGGCTATCCCCCATCCGCTTGTGGCGCGCGTTGCGCTCCTCCAGCTTTTCGGAGACGAACTGGGCCTCGGTCCCCGGCACGACTTCGCCCCAGAAGCGCCGGCTCGCATCATCGAACAGCGGCTGGTCGCCCCAGAGATAGCGGCCTTCCAGGATGGCCGTGCGGATCGTCAGGTCCTGCCGGGCCATGCGCACCATGTCGTCGAGCGACCGGCTGGAATGCCCGACCTTCAGCCCGAGATCCCACAGGAAATAGAGCATCGCCTCGATCACCTGCTCGCACCAGGGGGTCTGCTTTCCCGGCGTGATGAAGGCGATGTCGACATCGGACTGTGGCGCCATTTCGCCGCGGCCATAGCCGCCCACGGCAATCAGCGTCAGCCGTTCGGCCCGGGAGCGATCCGGCGCGGGGAAGACGTTCTCGATCACATGATCGTGCATCACGCGGATGATCTGGTCTATCAGGAACGAATGGCCGTTGACGCATTCGTGCCCGGCGGATGGCTTTTCGATCAGCCGGCGGGCCAGTTCCTCCCGCCCCGCGGCAAGCGCCTCCCGCAGGAGGGCAAGTACCTCGCCACGCGCATCTTCGGCGCCCTTCGCCTCGACCGCCGCGGCGATATCGGCGGCAAGCTTGCGGCGGTCGATCACCGCGCGCTGGCTGGGAATGCGTTTCACGCTCACACCTTCCGAGATAAGGCCATTTGCGCATCATGCAATCGCCCGCGCGGGCTTTCACCCCGGCCGCCGCTGTGCCAAACGGGCTGGACGAAGCCGCAGCGGCGCCGAAACGCCAGGGACACCCATTCGCATGCTCGATTTTCTCGCCACCGCAAGCAGCGCGATCCGTTGGGAGGATCTGGGGCTGAGGCCGGGGATCGACCTCGGCTTCTTCACCTTGCGCTTCTACTCGCTGGCCTATCTTGCCGGGATCGTGCTGGGGTACTGGCACTTGTCGAAGATGGTGAAGGCACCCGGCGCGCCGATGGAGCAGCGCCACGTCGACGACTTGTTCTTCTACTGCACACTGGGCGTGATCATCGGCGGCCGGCTCGGCTATGCGACGTTCTACCAGCCGCACCTGTGGACCAGCCTCGATCTGTTCAAGGTCTGGGAAGGCGGGATGAGCTTCCACGGCGGCCTGATCGGCACCGTCATCGCGATTGCGTGGGTGTCCTGGCAAGGCAACCTGCGTTTCATCCGCGTCACGGACTACGTCGCGGTCAATGTGCCGTTCGGGATGATGTTCGGGCGGATCGCCAACTTCATCAATGGCGAGTTGTGGGGCCGCCCGGCCGGGCCGGACGCGTCGTGGGCGGTGATCTTTCCCGGCGCCGGACCGCTGCCGCGCCATCCCAGTCAGCTGTACGAGGCGGCGCTGGAAGGCTTCGTCCTGATCATCATCATGCTGTTCGCCTTCTGGCGGACGCGCGCCCGCTTCCGGGTCGGCCTGCTGACCGGGATCTTCGTGACCGGAATCTCGCTGGGGCGCTTCACGGTCGAATTCTACCGGGAACCGGACGCGCAGCTGGCCGAATTTGCCGCCCGCACCGGGCTCAACATGGGTCAGTGGCTGACGATTCCGCTGATTCTCCTCGGCATCGGGCTGATCGTGTGGTCGATCCTCCGCCCGCCGGTCGATGCCGATGCCGATGCGCCCGCCTCCGATCCGGCGCGCGCCGCTGGATGAGCGGACCGAGCCTGACGGAGATTTTCCGCCGCTTGATCGCCACCTCCGGGCCGATCAGCGTGCAGCAGTTCATGGGCGAATCGAACGCCCGCTACTACGCCGGGAAGGACCCGCTCGGCACGGCGGGCGATTTCGTCACCGCGCCGGAAATCAGCCAGATGTTCGGGGAGTTGATCGGGCTGTGGCTGGCCGACATCTGGATGCGCGCCGGCAAGCCAGGCCCGGTCCGCTATGTCGAACTTGGACCCGGGCGCGGAACACTGGCCCGCGACGCGCTGCGGGCGATGGGCCGGTTCGGGCTATCGCCGGAGGTGCACCTGGTCGAAAGCTCCCCGGCCTTGCAGGCGATCCAGCGCGCAGCGCTGCCGCAGGCGCGCTTCCATGCGGATCTGGGGGACATCCCGACGGACGCGCCGATCCTGCTGGTGGCCAACGAGTTCCTGGACGCCTTGCCTATCCGCCAGTTGGTCAGGATCGAGGGCGGCTGGCGCGAGATGATGGTCGCGGCAGCGGAAGACGGCTTTGCCTATGCGCCCGGCCCGCTGCCGATGGACGCTGCCGTGCCGCAGGACTGGCGCGAGGCGGAACCGGGCACGGTGCTGGAAACCTGCCCCGGTGCGGCCGCAGTGGTGGACGAGGTCGCCGGGCGGCTCGTGGCTCAGGGCGGCGCGGCCTTGTTCATCGATTACGGACACGATCGCTTCCGCACCGGCTCGACCCTGCAAGCAGTCCGGCAACATCGAAAGGTCGACGCCTTGGCCGCGCCGGGTGAAGCGGACCTGACCGCGCACGTCGATTTCGCCACTCTGGCCCAGATGGCCGAAGCGGGCGGTGCAAAATGGCTGGGCACGGCGCCCCACGGCGCGTTCCTGCGCGCGCTGGGGATTGACCAGCGCGCCGAGGCGCTGGCGCAGGTTACGCCGGGCAAGGCGGAAGCGTTGCGTCAGGCGAAGGACCGGCTGACCGGCGATGACCAGATGGGCCTGCTGTTCAAGGTAATGGGGCTGGCCGCCCCCGGCTGGCCCGACGGGGCCGGTTTTCCGCCGCGCTAGAGCGAGTGCGGCGGAAAACCTCCGGCTCCTGAAATCTTCGAAGAACAGAAATCCGGAGCGGGCGATCGGACGCAGCCTCCGATCCAGAGCCGCCCAAGCCGCTCAGCTGCCGCTGGCAGCCAGTACCTTCCGAGACACCTCGATTTCGACCAGCAAGCCGTCTTCGCGCCACTTGCGCTCCCATTGCCCGCCAAGCTGGCCGGTGATGCTGGTATCGACCAGACGGGTGCCGAAACCCGTGGCCTGATCGATGTCCTTGGGGGGAGGCGGTCCGCCGACCTCGTTCCAGCAGAAAAACACCGTGTCGCCCCCGTCGCGCACGTCCAGGTCGATATGGCCGGCGTCGGTCGACAACGCGCCGTACTTGGCCGAATTGGTCGCCAGTTCATGGAAGACCAGCGCCAGCGGGGTTGCCGCGCGCGGATTGATCGGCAAGTCGTAGCCGTCGATGCGCACCCGCCCGTAATCGCCGGAGCCGTAGGGCGCGAACAATTGCTGGAGCAGCCCCCCCAAGGTGTCACGCGGCCCCTCGGTGTCTCCGGGACGAACGAATTCGTGCGCCCGGCCGAGCGCGCGAATCCGGCCCATCAAGCCTTCGGCGAATTCTGCGTGCTCCGGATGCTTGCGAACCGAAAGCGTGATGAGCCCGCAGACCACTGCGAAGATGTTCTTGATCCGGTGCGACAATTCTCGCGCCAGCAAATCGCGCGCGTCGGCCATGGCGTGCAGGTCGTGGATGTCGACTGCAGTGCCGAACCAGCGGATGATCTTCCCCTGCTGATCGCGCAACGGGACCGCGCGGGCGATCATCCAGCGATATTCGCCATCGTGACGGCACATCCGGTGCTCGATCTCGTAAGGCTCGCCGGTTCGCAGCGATTCCTGCCAGGCGACCGATGCGGCCTTCAGGTCTTCCGGGTGGAAAGCCTCGCCGTGGTAGTTTTCCTCCCGCCCGGTGAAATCCAGCAGGTGCTTGTTGAAGTAGTCGAACTTCCCGTTCTCGTCGGCCGACCAGGCGATTGCCGGGATTGAATCGGCCAGCGCTCGCAATTGGGCTTCGCTCTGCTCCAGCTCGGCGCGGGCCTCCAGATCGGCCCGCCGGCTACCGAGCCGGCGCATCACGGCAAGCCCGAGCACTTCCAGGCCTTCGCGCTGCAGGGCCGTCAGCCCGTGCGGACGGGGAGCGGTGTCGATCACGCACAGCGAACCGAGCGGTACACCGTCATCGGAAACCAGCGGTTGCCCGGCATAGAACCGGATGCTGGGGTCTCCGGTGACCAGCGCATTATCCGCGAATCGCGGATCCTGCGTGGCATCGGCGACTTCCATCACCTCCCCGGCCAGCATTGCGTAGGCGCAGAAGGAAACGGAGCGCGGAGTCTCCCTCTCCTTCAGACCCTTCAGGGCGAGGAACCGCTGCCGTTCTTTTTCGACCATGCTGATGATCGCGATCGGCGTTTCGCACAATCGCGCGGCGAAGCGAACGATCCGCTCAAGCTCGGGATCGTCTTCCAGTTCGTCAAGGCCGTAACTCGCCAGCACCTGGGTGCGGCTTTCCCCTTCGCCAGTCGCGGGCGATTGAGATGACCCGCCGGGCCAGGGGACAAGTTCAGGCGTTTTCAACAAATGGAGTCCTCTGTGTATTCAACTAGCTGAATGCGGCGGCATTTCCAAGGGCGCTCTCCTCCCGGATCGGAGGGTGCATCCACTCGTGGTTCCAAACGGCTCGACATCGACCGTGTTACGGGCAAAAACCGGCCAAAGCCGATCGGCACGCACCCGGCGGCATCGACGGGAGAGGATAATGAAGACATTTCTGGCTGGCCTCGGCGCGCTTGCAGCGCTTGCCCTCGCTGCCGTGCCCGCACAGGCGCGGGTTGAGAAGGTCACGGTTCACGGGCCGTCGCTGGAGGGCAATTACGAAGGGAACTCGCCGGACCGCAGCGTCATGGTGTTCCTGCCCCCGAATTATGATGCCGATCCGGACAAGCGGTACCCGGTGGTCTATTTCCTCCACGGCTTCGCCCTGACCGACCAGACCTATGCCGACTACGTCAAGATGGAGGATGCGGTGAATGAGGCTGCGGCAGCCGGCAACGAGCTGATCCTCGTCCTGCCTGACGCGATGACCCGGCAGCGCGGGGCCATGTATTCGGATTCCCCGACCACCGGCAACTGGGAGCGATTCGTCGCCCGCGACCTCGTGTCCTACGTCGATGGCCGCTATCGGACGATCCCCGATCGGGCGAGCCGCGGTCTCGCGGGCCATTCTATGGGCGGGTACGGCACGCTCCGGATCGGGCAGAAGAACCCGGACGTATTCTCCAGCCTTTACGCGATGAGCGCGTGCTGCCTGTCGCCGCGCACCTGGTCCACCGAGGAGCTGAACCGGCTTTCGGCGATGAGCGTGGAGGAACAGAAGAAAGCCAGCTTCGGCGATGCCGCGGCGCTCGCCTCGCTGGCGGCATGGTCCCCCTCACCCGAAGGACCGAACTACTTCGATGCAGGCGTGAAGGACGGGACGGTGGATCCGCTGGTGCAGGCGCGGACCTATGCTGCCTCCCCGATCGCCATGCTGCCGCAGTACGTTTCCGGGCTGAAGACCATGAAGGCGATCGCGCTCGATGTCGGGGACAAGGACACCCTCGTGCGGGACGACACCTGGATGCACGAGGAGCTCGATCGGTTCGGCGTGCCTCACCAGTGGGAAGTCTATGCAGGGGACCACGTCAACCGGCTGACGGAGCGCACGCGCACGAAGGTTCTGCCTTTCTTCGGGAAGAATCTCGCCAGGTAGGCGTACAGAACGTAAGTTTTAGAGGACAGACCCGCCGCGGGATCGAAACCACCCGGCGGGTCCGTTCGTAGGAACGGTGAACAACAGGAGATATTCATGCGCATTTCGATCGCCCTTGCCGCGCCGCTGGTCCTGGCTCTGGCCGCCTGCGGGGAGACGACCCCGGCCGACGAGGTAACGCCCGAGCCGATGCCGACGGCCGAAGTGCCGGTGGAACTGCCGACGATCCCGGTCAATTCGACAACCACGGTCCAGTACAGCGGCAGCTACAGCCAGGCCGGGGCCGACGGGGAAATCCGGCGCCTCACGCTGAACGAGGACAACACCTACGAATACACCACGGCCAATGGCCAGGCGATCACCGGTACCTACAGCCGAATGGAAGACGGCAGCCGCATCCGGCTTGAAGACTTCGAAGGCGGGCCGGCGTGGTTCTCGGTCGGGAACGGCGCGATCTACCGGCTGCCGAGCGAAAGCACGCCCTACAACGAGATCACGATGGAAGGGGAGTACCGGCGCGACGTCAGCCAGATGACGCCTCCGGGCGCCACTCCGGCTACGGGAACGGCTGCTGCCCCCGCAGCGGTGACCGCTCCGGCCGATCCGTCCTAGTCGCTTTTCCGGCAGGACGCACGGCACGGACCTTGCGCCCCTGCCGGGGAACCGCTTGACCCCGCCGGGAGGCGGCCCCACCATAAGAGCATGGCCGATTCCGCCGTGCTTTCCCTTGTCGTTTCAGACCCTTCGCCCGGTGAGCGCCGTTCGGCGGCTGTCGCGCGCGGTATCGGGCGCCTGTTTGCCCGCAACGGCATCTGGTGCCTTGCCGAGATGCCGCTGCGCAACGGCCGCCGCGCCGACTTGATGGGGATCGATGCCAAGGGGCGCGTGGTGATCGTCGAAATCAAGACTGCCCGCTCGGATTTGCTGGGCGATGGCAAGTGGCCCGACTATCTCGACTTCTGCGACCGGTTCTTCTGGGGCCTGCCCCCGGAACTCGATCGGTCTCCGCTCGATGAAGACGCGTACCGCCCCGATTGCTGCGGAGTGATCGTCGCCGATGCCTATGATGCGGAGTTCGTCCGCCCGGCCCCGTCCCGCCCGTTGCCCGCAGCCCGCCGGAAGGTGGAAGTCGAACGGCTCGCCCGCACGGCCCTGCGCCGTCAGCTGGTCGCGCTCGATCCCGGATGTGCCGAATGGGGCCGGGACGGCTGAAATGGCCAGGATCTAGCTACCATGGTGCTGCTGTACTCGATCCTCGCGATGACGCTGATCGTCGCGGTCCGCTATCTGGCGGCAAGCGGCTTGTTCGCGCTCGCCACCAAGCGGGTGCGGCCAGGGCTCTACACCGGGCTTGATGCCCAGATCCGGCGTGAGATCGGCTGGTCGCTGCTGTCCGCCGCGATCTATGCGATTCCGGCCGGGATCGTCGCCTGGGGCTGGCAGGAACGCGGCTGGACGCAGATCTACACCGGCTGGAACGACTACCCGCTGTGGTACCTGCCGCTCGCCCCGCTGATCTACCTGTTCGCCCACGACACCTGGTTCTACTGGACCCACCGCCTGTTCCATCGCCCGCGCTGGTTCCGGGCGGCCCACGCGGTCCACCACGCCAGCCGCCCGCCGACGGCCTGGGCGGCGATGAGCTTCCATCCGATTGAGGCGTTGAGCGGGGCGATCGTGATCCCGCTGCTCGTGTTTCTGGTGCCCATTCATGTTGCGTTGCTGGGTGCCGTGTTGATGGTGATGACGGTGATGGGCGTCACCAATCACATGGGCTGGGAAATGTTTCCTCGCGCGCTGGTCCATTCCCGGGCCGGAGACTGGCTGATAACCGCCAGTCATCACCAGCGCCATCATGAGCAGTATCGATGCAATTATGGTCTGTATTTCCGGTTCTGGGATCGCCTGTGCGGCACGGACCGCGGCCTTTCGCCGCCCTGACTCTTGCCCTTGCCGCGCCCCTGCTGCTCGGCGCGGGCCCGGCTGCGAAGGTGGGGGTTACCGTCACCGGGCTGCGCTCCGCGCAAGGCGTGGTGCTGGCCTGCCTCAGCTCCGCCCCTGATCGCTTCCCGGATTGCCGGGAGGAGCAAGGGGATTACCGGCTCACGATCCCCGCAGCGCAGGCCGGTACGTTCGATTTCTACGGAGTGCCGCCCGGCCGCTACGCAATCGCGTTGCTGCATGATGAGAACGGCAACGGCAAGGTCGACCGCGCGCTGCGAATGATCCCGCGCGAAGGGTTCGGTTTCTCCCGCGATGCGCCGGTGCGGTTTGGTCCGCCGCGGTTCGACACCGCCGCATTTCAGGTAAGCACCGGCCCCGTGCGCCAGACGATCCAGATGCGGTACATGCTGTGACAGCGCAGGTGCCGGGACGTGCTTCAGCCGCGGTTCAGCCGCACAAGGGCCATCAACGGCGGTGATGCGCCTGCTTGCCCGGATTCTCGCCGCGATCGCGGCGCTCTCGCTCGCCGCCCAGCCGGCCCTTGCCCAAAGCATCCTGCGCGATGCGGAAACCGAACAGCTGCTGCAGGACATGGTCGATCCGCTGGTCGAAGCCGCGGGCCTGCAAAGGGGCGCGGTCGACGTCGTGCTGATCAACGATCCCCAGATCAATGCCTTCGTCGCCGGCGGGCAGCGGATCTACATCCACAGCGGCCTGATCAACGCAGCCGATAGCGCCAACGAGGTACAGGGCGTGCTGGCGCACGAACTCGGGCACATCATCGGCGGGCACATCATCACCGGCAGCCAGGGCGCCAGCAAGGCGACCCGGATCTCCGTCGTCTCGATGCTGCTCGGCCTCGCAGCGGCCCTTGCCGGGGCGGGGAACGCCGCGATGGGCGCGATGGCGCTGGGCCAGCAGGCGGCGCTCGGTTCCTATCTTGCGTTCAGCCGGGTCCAGGAAGCGAGCGCGGACGCCGCCAGCGCGCAGTATCTTTCCACCGCCGGGATCACCGGAAAGGGATCGCTCAGCTTCTTCCGCAAGCTGCAGAACCTGGAATTCCGCTATGGCTACAGCCAGAGCGAGGACGCCGCCTTCGCCAGGACCCACCCGCTTTCCAGTGAGCGTATCCAGCGGCTGGAGGGGGACTTCAAGGTCGATCCCGCATGGGACAAGCAGCCCGATCCGGAACTGCAGCAGCGGTTCGAACGCGCCCGGGCCAAGCTCTACGGCTATCTGGCCGAGCCAGCCGACACCCTCAATTCCTATCCCACCCGGCTGACGGGAATCCCGGCGCGCTATGCCCGGGCCTATGCCTATCACAAGCAGGCGAAGATGGACGATGCGCTTCGGGAAGCCGATGCGCTGATCGCCGCCGATCCCGACGATCCCTATTTCCTTGAGCTGAAAGGCCAGGTGCTGCTCGAATCCGGCCGCCCGGCCGACGCGGTCGAGCCTCTGCGCCGCGCGACGCAGATGACCGGGAACGAGCCCCTGATCGCCGCCACCTTCGGCCATGCCCTGATCGCGACCGAGGACAAGAGCCATTTCGAGGAGGCCGAGCAAGTGCTGCGGACCGCAGTCGGCCGCGACCGGGAAAATCCCTTTGCCTGGTACCAGCTCGGGGTAGTCTATGCCGCCCGCGGCGACATGCCCCGCGCCCGGCTCGCTTCCGCCGAACAGCAGATCATGAGCGGCCAGCCGCGCGAGGCGCTGCGCAGCGCCCAGGCCGCCGAAAGCGCCCTGCCGAAGGGCTCGCCCGACTGGATCCGCGCGCAGGACATTGCGCTTCAGGCCCGGGCAGAGCTTGAACGCGAAGACAAGCGCCGATAGGCCAGAGCCATGATGCGCTGGATTCTCACGATCGTTCTTGCCCTTGTCGGGGGATTTGCCGGTGCCGCACTGTGGGACCAGACCCCCTGGGCGGGCAACTCCACCCGCGCGTACCTGCTGGCTAACCCCGAAGTCCTGCCTGAAGCGATCGCGCTGCTCCAGCAGCGGCAGCAATCCTCGCAGATTGCGCCGGTCCGGGCGGAACTGCAACGGCCCTTCCCCGGCGCGGTGCTCGGCAACCCGAACGGCGACGTCACCCTGGTCGAATTCACCGACTACGCCTGCGGGTACTGCCGGCAAAGCGTGGAAGACGTAAAGGCGCTGATCGCGGCCAATCCCGATCTCAAGGTCGTTGTGCGGGAATACCCGATCCTTGCGCCGGAAAGCGCGGACGCGGCGCGCATGGCGCTCGCCGCCGCGCAGCAGGGCCGCTACGCCGCATTCCACGATGCGATGTTCCGGCTCGGTCCGCCGTCGGCCGAAACCATTGCGCAGGCCGCGCGGGAGGCCGGAGTCGACGTGCCCCGAGCGCAGGAGGCAATCGCTTCAGGCGTGTTCGACCGGCAGCTGCAGGAAAACGTGCAGCTCGCCACCCGGCTCGGGTTCCAGGGAACGCCGACCTGGGTCATCGGAGACCGGGCGATTGCCGGCGCGGTGGGCCAGGCGACGCTTGCCGAGGCTATCGAGCAGGAGCGCAGCTCCTGAAGCGGCTCGCTCTTTCCGCCTCCGGCCGGTCGCGGAACCCTGCGCCGGATCGGTTTTCTTCGGCCACCCGCAGACCGGGCATGCTGCCCTTCCGCCCGATCCCGTTTTTCGCGGACAAGAACCGCGCTTTCTGGCGCCTGCAGTTCATCGGCTGGGGCGGAGCGTTCCTGCTGCGGGCGATCACCAGCATCGCCAACGGAAAGCCGCTGTCCTTCCTGGTGCTGGTGCTGATTGCGTCGATCGCCGGTTTTTCGGTCACGCTGGTGCTGTCGGTGATCTACGGCAAGCTGATCCGCCGCCGGCCGCTGGTCACCTGGGGCGTCACCGCGCTGGCGCTGGCCGCCGCCGTCGGGATTTCCGCCTTCATCAACGGCTGGACGCTCAGCCTCTATCAGGCCGATAGCCAGTCCAGCTTCGCCCAGCTGGTGATCGGGGTGTTCTATATCGACCTGACGCTGCTCGGCGCGTGGTCGGCGCTTTACTACGCGATCAACTACTACCTGCAGGTCGAAGAACAGGCGGACCGGCTGGAACGGCTGGAAGCACAGGCCACCAGCGCGCAGCTGGCGATGCTGCGTTACCAGCTCAACCCGCATTTCCTGTTCAACACGCTGAACTCGATTTCCACCTTGGTGCTGCTCAAGCAGACAGAGCCCGCGAACGCCATGCTCACCCGCTTGTCCAGCTTCCTGCGCCACACGCTGGTCAGCCAGCCGGGCGGCAAGGTGTCGGTCGCGCAGGAAATAGAGACGCTCAAGCTCTATCTCGACATTGAGCGGATGCGGTTCGAGGAACGGCTGCGAACCCATTTCCGCATCGATCCGGCCGCCGCCGGCGCGCAGATCCCGTCGCTGCTGCTGCAGCCTCTGGTAGAAAACGCGATCAAGTACGCGGTCTCCCCGCAGGAGGAAGGCGCGCGGATCAGCATTCTTGCCCAGGCGATCGGGCCGCATCTACGCGTGACGGTTTCCGACACCGGCCCCGGCGCGCAAGCCGGCCGCCCCGGGGAAGGCGCGCAAAGCTATCTCGGGACGCAGGCGGTCTCCACCGGGGTCGGCCTCGCCAACATCCGCAACCGGCTGCAGCAGGCTTACGGAGAGGATCACCGGTTCGAAATCCGCACGCCGCCAGAGGGCGGATTCACCGTGATCGTCGAGATTCCGCTTGAGGAAGCCGAGAAGGACGAACCGTTTTCGAAACCGACTGGGCAGACGTCCGTTACCGCAATGCCCCGTTCGCGGGCACTGGGATTTGATGCATGACCATTCGAACACTTATCGTAGATGACGAAAAGCTCGCCATCCAAGGACTCCAGCTCAGGCTGGAGAAGTTTCCCGATGTCGAAGTGATCGGCACTTGCGCCAACGGCCGCGAGGCGATCCGCACGATCAAGACGGAAAAGCCCGATCTTGTTTTCCTCGACATCCAGATGCCGGGGTTTGACGGCTTCTCGGTCGTCAAGGGCGTGATGGAGATCGATCCGCCGCTGTTCGTCTTCGTCACCGCGTATCAGGAACACGCGATCCGCGCGTTCGAGGCGAACGCCGTCAACTACCTGATGAAGCCGGTGGACGAGGACAAGCTGGCCG
This sequence comes from Altericroceibacterium xinjiangense, assembly GCF_003958635.1. Classification (GTDB taxonomy): domain Bacteria; phylum Pseudomonadota; class Alphaproteobacteria; order Sphingomonadales; family Sphingomonadaceae; genus Altericroceibacterium_A; species Altericroceibacterium_A xinjiangense. The sequence goes on from NZ_RSEK01000005.1 coordinate 60,873, forward strand.
ACACGCTTGAGCGGGTCCGCACGCGCCTTGCCGAAAAGCGTTCGGCGGAAGAAGCGGAAAAGCTGAAGGACGTACTCGCCGAAGTTGCGCCCGACGCGATCGAGAACCTCTCGGCCGAAGACGAAAGCGCCAGCCGGTACGAAAAGCTGATCAACGTGAAGGACCGGGGCCAAATCTTCCGGGTCGATGTCGACACGATCGAGCACATCGAGGCCGCTGGCGACTACATGTGCATCTACACTGGCGATAATTCGCTGATCCTGCGCGAGACGATGAAGGACCTCGAACGGCGGCTCGATCCGCGGGTGTTCCAGCGCGTCCACCGCTCGACCATCGTCAATCTCGACCAGGTTCGCCAGGTAAAGCCGCACACCAACGGCGAGTGCTTCCTGGTGCTCGATTCGGGTGCCGAGGTGAAAGTCAGCCGCTCCTACCGCGACGTGGTGGCCCGCTTCGTACACTGATTTGGTTGGCCTCAAGCGCCGGCGCGGGCATCCGCCCGCTTGGCTTTCCCCGCGCCTGCGGCGCTGCGGGCGGCCGTTCGGCCTTGCGGGCCGCTGGTCGCGAGGTTTGTATTTGCCTCAAGCGCCGGCGCGGGCATCCGCCCGCTTGGCTTTCCTCGCGCCTGCGGCGCTGCGGACCGCCGTTCGGCCTTGCGGGCCGCTGGTCGCGGCCCGGGTTCTGCTGTTCGGAGGTTTTAGCCGCTTGATCGGCTGCCTTGAGCTTGTGGAAGGGCCGTCTTTCCGCCACCGGACGACGCAGAAGTCCTACTACCTGCGAGGGGCCACGTGATGTTTCAGCTCGAACACTTCGACCTTTCCCGCTTCGTCCGCGAAACGCTGGCGGAAGACTTGGGTGAGGGCATTTCGGGCGGCGGCCGGGACGTTACCGCGGAAAGCGTCATTCCGGCCGATGCTCGCTTTTCCGGAGTGATGGACAGCCGCGATCCGATCACCGTTGCGGGGCTGCCGATCGCCGCCGCGTTTTTCCGCACGCTCGATCCCGCCATGGAGATCGAGCTTCTGGCCGACGAAGGCCAGAGCGTCCCGGCTGGAACCAAGCTGATGCGCCTTTCCGGAAACGCCCGGGCCATGCTGACGGCGGAGCGCAGCGCGCTCAACAGCGTGCAGCACCTTTCCGGCATCGCCACCCTTACGCGCCGCTATGTCGATGCGATGGAGGGCAGCGCGGTCCTGCTCGACACCCGCAAGACGATCCCCGGCCTGCGCGTGCTGGAAAAGTATGCCACCCGAATGGGCGGTGCGCAAAACCATCGCATGGGCCTCTGGGACGCAGCGATGATCAAGGACAACCACATCCTCGTCGCCGGCAGCGTGGGCGAAGCCGTCGGCCGCGCGCGTAATGCCGGGGTGGCGCGGATCATCTGCGAGGTCGACCGGATCGACCAGATCGAGCCCGCGCTGGTTGCCGGAGCCACGCACATCCTGCTCGACAACATGGACCCGGCGAGCTTGCGCGAATCGGTTTCCCTGATCGCCGGACGGGCTCAGACCGAAGCGTCTGGCGGCGTAACGCTGGACACGATCGGCGCGATTGCCGCCAGCGGGGTCGATTTCGTCTCGGTCGGCCGCCTGACGCAAAGCGCCCCTGCGGCCGACATCGGGCTCGACTTCACACCGCTGTGATCTCCCTGATCTTGTGCGCAAGGCGCAGGCGCGGGATAAGCTGAAGAAAACCACCGGGAGGGAAATGCCGATGCGGCCTCATTCCATCGTTATGTTCGAACGCCTGTTCCTCGCCGCCATGGCGCTCAACGTCTTGGGGTTCGTCTTCAGCTATCAGGCTGTGGCCGACGAGCTGGCCCGCCAGCCCGGCTTGTCGGAACTCGGCCTTACCGGCGGATTCGCGATTGGCGTGTTCTCCCTCAGCCTGGCGGTTTACCTGCTGCTGTGGTTCCTGATCGCGCGCAAGGGATCGGCAATCGCCAAGTGGATCCTGATCGCACTCGTCGCGATCGGACTGACAACGCTCCCCTCTGCCCTCTCCGCGCCCTTCACCTGGGGCACCGTCTTCGGCCTGCTGGTCACCGCACTGGAAGTGGCCGCGCTCGTTTTCCTGTTCCGCGAGGACGCGAAGGCCTGGCTGCGGCGAGAGGACCCGGCCGACCCTCCCGGGCTGGACTAACGCCGGATCCTATCAGCGCCGTTCCGCGAAGAAAGCCCGCAGCAGGCGGGCTGCTTCCTCTTCCCCGATGCCGGAGTAGACGTCCGGTCGGTGGGACAGGAAATCGTACAAGTGCGGCCCATGGTGGACCGCACCGCCCTTGGGATCGGGAGCCGCGAAGTACAGCCGCCGGATGCGGGCGTGGGAAATCGCGCCCGCGCACATCGCGCACGGTTCCAGCGTGACCCACAAGTCGCACCCGTCGAGCCGTTCGTTGCTCAGCTTCTCGCCGGCCCGCCGCAGCGCGAGGATTTCGGCATGGGCCGTCGGATCGGCCAGCGCGCGAGGGAGGTTGTGCCCTTCGGCAATCACCGTGGTGCCGCGCGTGACCACCGCGCCTACCGGCACTTCACCGGCCAGGGCGGCTTGCCGCGCCAGTTCGATCGCGCGGCGCATCGGAGGAGGGAGCGGCCATCGGCTCACAAAGGGCGAGCTAGCGATTCAACGCGGCTTGCGCAACCGGCGCAAAACTTGACGCCGCGCCCTGCGGGAGCTAAGGGCCCCGCTTTCCATCACGCTTTTGCATTCGAGAGAAAACCAAATGTCGCGCATCTGCGAACTGACCGGCAAGGGCCGCCAAGTCGGCCACAATGTGAGCCACGCCAACAACAAGACCAAGCGGGTCTTCCTGCCGAACCTGCAGAACGTGACCCTGCTGTCCGAAAAGCTGGACCGCAGCTTCAAGTTCCGCGTCTCGACGCAAGGGCTTCGCTCCGTCGAACACAACGGCGGACTGGACAACTGGCTGCTCAAGACGGCGGAAGCCAAGCTTTCCCCGCGCGCCCGCAAGGTGAAGCGCGAGCTGGCCAAGGTCAACCAGGCAGCCTGATTCCGGCCGCATTGCGGCGGAAGTGGGAGTATTGCAGGCGCGCGGGGGCACCCTCGCGCGCTTTTGCGCGTCAGCGCGGCGGAACCTGCCAGCGCAGCTTGACCAGCAGCGTACGCTGGAACACCGACTGGTTGTCGTCCGACATCAGCCAGACCACCACCGATCCATCCGCTTCCGGCGTCACCGCAAGCGCTTCGTAGTTGTCGCGCGGCAGCGGATGGTCGATTCGGCCCACCGGATTCCATGGCCACAGCTGGCCAGCACGGATATCGGCCGGGTCGGCCAGCACCAGTTGTGAGCGAAAGCCCGGTGGCAGGGACAGCTCAAGCTTGCGCAACAGGATCAGCACGCGCCCATCAGGCAGCGTCGCCGCATCCACGGGCCGGAAACCATCCGGCGGTGCAAAGCGGAAGCCGATCGGCCGAACCTTTTTCAGGGGATCGTCCGGGAACAGCAATCCCGGGGTTTCCCATGCATCAGAACCGCTCCGGGTCTCCGACAGCACAAGAAAGCGCCCGTCCCGCAACCGGGTGAGCGCCTCAGGCCCCTCGTTGTTGGGCCAGCCCCGCATGGCCCTCGGCCGGACCGTGCTCCAATCCGTCAGCGAATCGTTTGTCCGGGAGATGGAGTTGGACCGCTCCAGCGCGATCCAGATCTGCCCGGTGTCCGGATTGCGGGTGGCGGCTTCGATGTCCCGGTTGGCCTTTGCCTCCCCGCTCAGCTGCCCCACCTTTCCGATGAAGGTGGGCGATATCGAGGCATGGGGATCGCCGAAGCGCACGACGTAGCCCGCATCGCTGAACGCCATAAGCTGCCCCGGCGGCCGCCACAGGAGCGCCGAGAAACCGTAGAAGAACGAATTCCGGCTGCCCATCTGCCACACCCCGAGCAGACGCATGCCGGGCAGGCGCACGGCATCCGCATCTATCGGCAGCAGCGTGGCGGTTATCCGCTCATCGGTTGCGACGGCTTGCGGCGGATCGCGCAGCCACAATCCAGGCGCAAGCGCGGCGCAGAGCAGGAGGGTTGGGATTATCCGGCGCACAGTCGATCTGCCCTGCGGCGGCTAGCTTTCGTAGCCGAGGCGGCGGATCCACGGCTCCAGGACAGGGCGAATCGGGGCAAGCTCCTCCTCGTACCGCTTCCAGCGGCCGACTGCCCGGCGATAGATCGGCTGGCCGATCTGAGCGTAGCTCGCGGTGCGGACAGGACCGCGCCGGGCCGCGCTCGCCCGGTGGTCGAGCACGCTGTCCCTCCATACCAGGCCAAGGAAGTCCGCCAGCGTGCGGACGGTCGGCTCAAGATCCTCGATCATCTGCTCGTAGCGGACGGCCTTCACCGTCAGCGGCAGCAGGGCGCACGCCCGCGTCCAGCAGGACAGGACCGCGTCATAGGTCCGGGCCGCTTCCTCAAGATCGGTGAAGCTGCGCATCGCGAAGTTCGGAGTGAAGTTCGCCATGAAGCAGCTGAGCACCACGTCGCAGGGGTGCCGCTCTATCATCACGATTGGCGCCCTGGGAAACAGGCGCTGGATCAGCGGCATCTGCGCCATGTGCAGCGGGTGCTTGTCGACCAGCCAGCGACCTTCAAGTGGGGGGCCGTGCCGCTCCGCCCGCATGAAATAGTCCGTCCGCGCCGCAGCGATCAAGGCCGGATCGGCGGACCGGGAAAGCCCGGGAAAAGCCGCGGCGGTTTCGGACAGCATCGGCTTTTCCTCGAACACGCGCAGTTCGGGAAAGCCGGACAGCAGCGTGTCGAGCAAGGTCGTGCCGGATCGCGGGAACCCAACGACGAACACCGGATCGCGCCAGTCATCGTCGGGCAATTCGACAGGCGGCGGCGCGACCATCTCCGCCGTGACCTGCTCAATCGTCTGGCGATAGTTCGGTCCGTCCGGCGCCGGGCGGCTGGCAACGACCTCCCGATTCATCCGGCGATAGTGATCGAACGCTTCTCCCGTCTTGCCGAGGCGGTCGGCAATCTCAGCCGAGAGCTGGGCGCGGCGCAAGACGCTGATCGTCTCGGGCACCCGGGCAGCAAATACTTCGGCTTCGGCAAAACGTTCTTCCCGCCGCAGCAGCCAGGCCCGCAGGAAGTCCAGTTCCGGAGCTTCCAGCCCGCGCCGTTCCGCACTCTCGATCAACGCCCGCAGATCGTCCAGCCGGTTGAGGTTTTCATAAAGCAAGCCAAGCTCGACGTGCGCCTCTCCCAACTCGTCCTCGGTATCGGCGAGCGGCCGCAGCAAATCGACCGCGCCTTCCGGCGAATCCGCTGCAGCCAGGGCCAGACCATATTCCAGCGCGATCCCCCGATGGCCGGGAAACCGGCGCCGTGCCGCTTCCATCACCTGCAGGCGGCGGTGACGGCTGTCCTGCCGGGTGAGCAATTCGGAGAGGTTCAGGAAAACCTCCGGTGCGGCTCCGGCGTGGACGGCCCGCTGGAAAGCCTGGATCGCACCCGCTGTGTCCCCGGTTGCGCGTAGCGCATTGCCCAGGTTGTTCCATAACTCGAAATCGCCCGGCGCTTCGGCGGTCAGCTGGCGGTAGAGCGGCACAGCCTCGGCTTCGCGGCCGTTTTCCTGCAGGAGATAAGCCAGCAGGCGCCGCGCTTTCGGGCTGCCCGCACTGCCGTCCGCATGCGCTTCCAGCACCCCGAGCGCTTCCTCCAGCCGCCCCTGCCGGGTCAGCAGCATGGCCAGATTGGTCCGCGGCGCCGGATCGGTTGGAGCGACGGCGATTTGCCGCCCAAGCAAGTCCTCGGCTCGCGCATCATCTCCCTGTTGCAAGGCACACAGCCCGCCAAGCGCCAGCAGCGCGCCTTCAGCGGGAGCATGCGCCAGTCCCTGCTCCGCCTCAGCCAGCGCAGCGGCAAAATCGCCGCGTTGCAGCGCGGACGCGGCTCGCGCCCGGTGGTGCTCGGCCGTCATTCCCGCGCGCCTGCAGGCAAGGCAATGTCGAAGGCGACGGTCATCCGTTCCCCTTGGGCAAAAGCACGCGTCCCGTGCCAGGTGATCGACGGGAACAGCGCCAGCGTTCCAGCCCTGGGCTCGATCAGGCGAAAGGCGGGCAAATCGGGCGCGAGATCGCGGTTTTCCCCGAAAGCGAGCCATCCCGCCTGCGGCGTATCCCGATCCTTGTCTGGCTCCGGCAGGGCAACATAGAATGCCGAACTGAGCCAGCCATGCGAATGGACATGGTCGACGTGCAGTCCGGCGTCGGTCAGCCGAACCGACCACGATCCGGCGATCCGCAGCGGCCCGCGGTCAGCTATCAGGGTCGGGTGCCCGTCCACTGGCGGAGGCAGCTGTGCAACGTACTCGCCAACCGCGTGCAGCAAAGCCGTACGCAAGCGGCGGAGCGGCGGTTCGGCGCGGACCAGCAGGTTGCCGTCCGTCTGCGAGCCACCGCGCACCGACTGATCGAGCTGCTGCCCCGCGTTGCAGTGAAGCGCGCGCAGGCAGTCAGCCAGTTCCTCCGGATCGCCGAGTTCACCGGCAATGTCGTATGTGCGGATCAGCCGTTCGTCGCCTTCAAGCCAATGCCACCGAGGATCGGCGGTCAGGCGCCAGACCAGCGCACGGTAAGGCCACAAGGCCCGATCTCCGTCCGGCCAGCGTCGCTCCAGCAGCGCGGCAGCTTCGTCGGGACGGGCCACCCGCAGCAGGGTGCGCACCCGCCAGATGACATCTCCGGCGGACTGCACGGGGACGGTGCCGAACACGCGCAGCGCTTCCGCTGCGGAGCCGGTTTCGGCGAGGCAAGCTGCTTCGCGCGCGGCCAGGGCGGCGTCCGGGCCGAACCGTTCGCGCGCCCGCGCAATGCGCATCAGTGCACCCGTGTAGTCTTCGGCCCGCATGGCGAGCGCGATGGCATCGTCGATCAGGCTGCGGTCTGCCGGAAACCGGGCAACGGCAGCATCAATCGTCGCAAGCGGATCTTCGCCCGGTGCAATCATCGCGGTGAGGTTGGCATAAGCCGCGTGCCCAGCCAGCCAACCTGGCGTTTGCAGCAGCAGGGCCGCCAGATCGGCCCGCGCGTTCTCCCCCGCTCCGGAAGCCAGCTGCGCCGCCGCACGGCCAAGCCGCACCGATGCGTCTGCCGGGGCGCGAGCGATCGCCACATCGAACAAGGCCACGGCCTCATCCCCGGCTTCCAGCGTGGTGCGGGCAAGGCTGTGGGTTAGCAGCGGATCGCCGGGATTGAGGTCGGCGGCGCGGCGGAACGCCTGTGCCGCCTCGGCGCTTTCGCCGAGCCCGCGCAGCGCCAGGGCATAAAGCTGCCACAGGCCCGCGTCTCCGCGGTGCACAGCAGACAGCAGCGGGCGGAGCCGGTCGCGCACGGCCTCATAGGCGCCGTGAACCACCGCTTCCTTAGCCGCCGCGTGGAGCGCGGCGCAATCGTCAGACCGGGCGTCGGCCAGACGGGCGGATATCAGGGGAAGGCCTGCCATTCGCCTCTCGGAATAAGGCCCGCACCGGGGTTTGTCGATCAGGCCCAAAAAGAAGGAGGCGGAGCCAATGGCCCCGCCTCCCTGTGTAATCGCAGTGTTGAGTCGACTTACAGGTCGAGCGTCAAGCCAACGAAGACATAGCGTCCCAGCGCATCATAGACCGCCGGATAGGTATTGCCGTTACAGAACACCGGCGAGCAGGCCTGCTGACCGATGATCGGCGGAGCCTTGTCGAACAGGTTGTTCACACCCATCCGGAAGCTGGTTTCGTCGTTCATGTCGTAGGTCAGCGTCAGGTCGATGTAGTTGACCGACGGGATCTTGGCGTTCGCAGGCTGTACAGTGCCCTCCAGCGCCGGATTGTCGCTGGTGGTGTCCTGCTCCACCGAGGAGAAGTACCGCCAGCGGACCGACGTGCCGATCCCCGACGGCAGTTCGAAGCCGACGCGCATCTGGTGGCGCCATTCCGGATTCGGGGTGCCGCAGTTTGCGCCATACAGTCCGACGCAATCGTAAGCCCCGCCAACGCCCGGATCGGTCGTCAGATCGTTGAGCCAGGTACCGACGAAGCTGCTGGTGAAGCGGCCCGGGCCGAGGGTCCGGGTGTAGCCAGCGTTCACGTCGACGCCGCTGGTGCTGGCGCTACCGATGTTCTGCTGGGTGTTGACCACGAAGCCCTGCGGGGTCCGCCACAGCGATCCGGAGGCGTCACGATTGACGAGATCGCAGAAGAACGGATCGGCCGTGTTGGTGCACTGCGTTACGATGGTGTCCGCACCGATTGCCTGGATCGCGTCATCCACCGTGATGTCGAAGTAATCGACGCTGATCGCCAGACCCGGCACGAAGCGCGGGCTCAACACCACACCGGCGGTGTAGGTGTCGGCGGTTTCCGGCATCAGGTCGACGTTGCCGCCGATCAGGCCGTTGTACTGGCTGGACGGGTTCTCCGCGACGATCTGCCCGACGGACAGACCCTGAGCCAGACAGCCAACGTCCCCTGGCGCGATCGCAACCGGATTGCCATCCGCGTCCGTCTTTGCGCACGGGTCGGTCGTGCCCTGCAGGGCGACCCGGTTCGGAGCGAAGAAATCCTGCAGCGTCGGCACGCGGACCGCGCGGTTGTAGCCGCCACGGAAGCGGATGTCCGGGGTCAGCGCGATTTCACCTTCGATCTTGTAGGTGTCGGTGCTGAACGACCGGCCGCTGCTCACGTCATAGCTGGAGTAGCGATAGCCGCCCGTGATCGACGCATCGTAGATGAAGCTGTCCTGGATCAGCGGAATGCGCAGTTCGCCGAAGATTTCCTTCACGTCGAACGCACCCGCAACCGGCAGCGTCGGCGCACCCTGACCGGCGAGGTCGCCGATCTGGAACGAGACGTCCGATTTGAAGTCCAGCGTTTCCTTGCGGTATTCCACACCGAGAGCGAGAGCCGCACCCGAGTTTGCCCAGGGAGACGCGAACCCGTACTCGGTCAGGTCGCCCGTGATGGCGGCGTTGGCCACTTGCGTGGTGTTGAGCCCGCGCGTGAAGCCGGGGACCTGCAGGTAGTTCAGCGCCGCGTCCGTCACCCCGCCCGGAGCGAAGATGTCGTAGGGCACGCAGTTCGCATCCGTCCCGTCGAGGGTGGAACGGCAGACCGCCGCACCCGAATCCGGATCGGTCACGACGTCGAGCGCGCGCGTCAGGCGCGTGACCGAGAAGTCGTTGAGATACGTCTGCGCGAAGATCGTGCGGCCGTACTGGTAGAACGCGTCATACGACCAGATCGGGCTGAGCTCACCCCGCATGCCGATCACAGCACGATAGTTGGTGTGCTGCAGGTCATCCTGGCGGCCGCCGCCTTCCACGTTACGGCGCAGAATCTGCGCGAAACCGCGGTTGTAGGTGTCACCGGTGGTGGGATCGATGAAGTCGAACGCGGCTTCACCCGTGTTGCCGACGACGTCGAAAGCGCGGCTGGGGCTTGCGCTGACCAGCAGGTTTTCGTTGTCGCAGACGATCGCCAGCTGCTGCGCGCTCAGGAGCGGGTTGTTGCAGTTGATGGAGAAGGTGTTGCCGAAGTTACCCGACGGGGCGATCTGGGCGACCGTGCGGTCATCCATGAACATGAACTCGAGGTACGGGCGCGCGGCGTCCGAGATCTCGTAGTCTGCGAACAGGCCGGCGGTATACCGCTCGTCCGGGCGCTGGAAGTAGTTCAGCGGATTGTAGTTGTAGGTCGTGGCACCGGGAATGAACGCCCGGCTGTTGCCGATCTGGTACAACGTGGAGGTGAACGCATCCGCGATGCCATCCGGCTGATCGCCTTCCGGCCCACCACCCTCGACGTCCGTCGGATCGCCGAAGCTGTCGTACACGATGAACGAGCCGTTCGGCGAAGTCAGCGAACCACCGCAGCTGAAGCGGGAAGACGCGGTGGCAGAACCGGCGTTCAGCGCGCAGGACGAGTAATCGCGTGCGCCCTGCAGAATCGCGTTGATCTTGCGGTACCCGGCGTAGGCCGTGACATGGCCGCGGCCATCGTCGAACCCGGCACCGAACGATGCAGTGACGTCGATCGAACGGCCATCGACGACGTTGCCGCTCGGATAGGTGAACCCGCGGGCGTCGAGCGCGTCGGTGATCGCGCCGCTCGCGTCGTTGTCGTGCTGGTAGAACGCGCCCTGTGCGTCGATCCGGAAACCTTCGAAGTCGGTATCCATGATGAAGTTGACGACGCCCGAAACGGCGTCAGCACCGTATACGGAGGAAGCGCCGCCGGTCAGGACGTCGATGCGCTTCACCAGCGCACCGGGGATGATGTTGATGTCGGCAGCCGACGTGCTCGGGTCACCCGGAATCGCGCGGCGGCCGTTGATCAGCACCAGCGTGCGCTCGGAACCGAGGCCGCGCAGGTTCAGCGTCGCCGTACCGGTGGAGCCGTTGGAAATCGTGGCGCCCTGCCCGGCGAAAACCTGCGGCAGCGAGTTGACGAGATCCTCGACGCGAGTCGTGCCGGTCGCCCGCAGTTCCTCGGCCGCAACAACCGTGACGGGGCTGGTGGATACGAGATTCGGCTGCGCAAGGCGCGAACCGGTGACGATGATCGACTGGGTTTCGATCGGATCGGAACCGTCGGCATTCTCGGTCAGCGTTTCCAGCGGCGCAGCAGCCGGAGGCGTCGCCTGGCCGAAAGCCGGAGTAGCGAAGATCGCGAGTCCGATCGCCAGCGGGGCGGACCCCGCCTTCAAAATGGAGAGCTTTTTCATTGGTCGATAAACCCCTTACCCTGAATAGCAGGACGGAACCGCTTTTCGCCCTGACGGCCGCGAATCCACATTCGCAGGCCGGGATGGCAGTTCCGTGCGGCAAGCCCGACCCCCTGTAAAGGTGAGGTTCAGGCTAGGTGGCGGGTTTTTGTTTCCTCTGTAACCTCTATGCAACACACCTCTGGTATGTTGCGCCGCGCGGGAACCGAGCCCATTACGAATGCGAAACCCGCAGTTTCTTGGAAAAACGAAGATGCGTCTTGCCGCCTTGCTTCTTGCCTTTGCCGCGCTGCCCTCTCCCGCCCTTGCGCAGGTGGCAGAAACTCCTTCGCCTATCGTCGATCGGCTGCTGGCTTGTCAGTCCCTGCCGGCTGCGGAGGAACGGCTTTCCTGCTTTGAACGGAACACCGGAGAGCTGCGCTCCGCCGTTGCGGAAAAGCGAGTGGTCATAACCGAGCTGAAGGCGCTGGCCGAAGCACGGCGGGAACAGTTCGGCCTTCCCGACTCCCCTTCACCCGTGCAGCCCGCCTTGACCCGGGAAGTCCCGGAAGTGAAGGAGATCGACAGCACGGTCGCCTCTGCCAGGCTCGATCCGGAAGGACAGTGGCTCGTGGCCCTGCCGGATGGTGCGGTCTGGCGGCAAATCAGCGGAAAGCGGCCGATATTCGACCCCAAGCCGGGGAGCCGGATCGTCATTCGCGAAGGTACGCTCGGCACCTATTCCGCCTCTATCGACGGGCAGCGGGCGATCAAGGTCCGGCGGGAGCGGTAAAGCCGCCTCCTGCCTCGGGTTTAGTCCTCACCCAGGATCAGCAGCGGATCGAGCCGCGCGCCGCGCCACATCAGGCTCCAGTGAAGGTGGGGCCCGGTGGCGCGTCCGCTGGCCCCGATCTTTCCAAGCACCTGGCCCTGCCGGACGCGGTCCCCTTCCCGCACGTCGATCTCTGAAGCGTGAAGGAACGCGCTGTTCAGGCCGTGCCCGTGATCGACAATGATCAGGTGCCCTTCCAGCGTGAACGGTTCCTGCGCGGCGAGAACCACGACCCCGTCCGCTGGCGCGACGAACGGCGTGCCGCCGCCCCCGGCGATGTCGAGCCCGCTGTGGTAGCTCCCCTCCTTGCCGCCGCGATAGATCCGCTGAGACCCGAACCGGCCCGAGATTCGCCCTCTCGCGGGCCAGATGAAGTTCTGCTGCCAACCCTCGGCTTCGGCTTCGGCCGTGCGCGCCGCGGCGATGGCTTCCAGTTCGGGCCGGCGGCGCTTCATGAAGCTTTCGCTCGGTACCCCGGCGGTGAAATCGGCGTTGACTCGCTCAAGCCGCCAGTCGCGGGGAGCGATCGTCAGCTGCTCGGTGACGGTGCGGCCATCGGCCAGCGTTGCCGAGAGCACGGCCGCAGGTTCCGCATCGCGGTTGAACCCGGCAAAGAAGTGGCCGTCCGGCCCGATTGCGATTTCGGTGTCATCCAGCCGGGCGGAGAGTGTTCCACGTGGAACCTCCCCCCTGATCCAGCCGCCCTGGGTCAGCTCCCCTGAAAAGACAAACCGCGCCGGTTCAGCCGGAGCCGGCGCAGGCGTCGGCCGGGAAACCGATGGTGGGGGTGGCGGGGATGGAACCGAGGCGAGGGCGCCAGCGGCAGCAGGCGCCGCAGCCGGGACCGCTCCTTCGCTGCCTTGCGGGGCAGCCACGCAGGCAGACAGCAAGGTGCCTGCGACGATCAGGGCAAGCCGGGCTCGATTCATGCCTCGCCCAGCAGGCGCTTGGTGGAAAGCTCCGCGGACGAGTAGGCTTCCTGCCGTTCAACACTCCAGTAGGTGAGCTCTTCAAGCGGAATCGGCTCCCCGGTTACCGCGCAGGGCACGAAAGTTCCGTTCTTCACGACCCGGAAACCGTTGGGACCATAGATAAGCGTAGCGGCGCGATCGGCAGAGGACATCAGCATTCCTGCCATCTAGGCACTGGTCTCCCGCTCGGCAACCGGGATCGGAGGCCTGGTGCGCGAAGAAAGAAAGACAGCTTTGCGAAAAGACCGCCGCACGCGCTCCCGGATCAGAACAAGTCGCCCTGCCCCGGCTTGGGTGCCGGACGCCGCGGCTTGCCGCCCCGTCCGGACGCGGGGAGCACGTCCAGCGTGCCGTCGGCGAATTCCAGGGTCAGGACCGGTTGCCCCGCCGCATCCTCACGCGTTGCGATCAGCGGACGGTCCGGGGCGCTGACGAGGGCATAGCCGCGGGCGAGCGGGGCTTTCGGATCCAGTTGCCGCCGCAACCGCTCGAGCGCGTCCAGCCGGTTTCTTCCTTCTGCAATCGGGCGCGCAATCAACGCGGGAGAAAGCCGCGCGCTGTCGAGCCGCTGCCGGGCGTGGCGCCATTGCCCGGCGAGCAGGGGCGCGGACAACCGAGCTGCATCGGACAACAATTGCTCACGCGCCTTTACCGCCCGGTCGGCGAGTCCCCGCCGCAGCCGTTCCGACAAATCGTCCAGCCGCTGCGCCGGGCCCTGCAACAAGGCTTCGGGTTTCGGCAGGCGCTGGGCGCGCGCTTCCAGCCGTTCCCGTCCAAGCTGGACCGGCCGCTTGGCACACTTGCGCTGCCGCAGGCCGAACTCGGCGATGGCCGCCGCAAGTTCGCCCAGCACCGGGACGGCGATTTCCGCCGCCGCCGTGGGAGTCGGCGCGCGGCGATCGGCGGCGTGATCGGCCAGCGTCGTGTCCGTCTCGTGCCCGACGGCGCTGATGACGGGGATCGGCGAATCGGCAATCGCGCGGACGACGACTTCTTCATTGAAGCCCCACAAGTCCTCGATCGAGCCGCCGCCCCGTGCAACGATCAGCAAGTCGGGCCGGGGCACCGCGCCGCCGGGTGCAAGGCTGCCGAATCCCCGCAGCGCCGCAGCGACTTGCTCGGCAGAGCCCTGGCCCTGGACTAGCACCGGCCAGACGATCACGTGGCTGGGGAACCGGTCCGCTAACCGGTGCAGGATGTCCCGGATCACCGCCCCGGTGGGCGAGGTGACGACCCCGATCACCTTGGGCAGGAACGGCAGCGGCCGCTTCCTCTCCTGGGCGAACAACCCTTCGGCTTCCAGCCGGCGGCGGGTTTTCTCCAGCAAGGCGAGTAATGCGCCCTCGCCCGCAATCGCCATCGAATCGATCACGATCTGGTATTTCGAGCGGCCAGGGTAAGTGGTCAGCTTGCCGGTCGCGACGACTTCGATCCCGTCTTCGGGCCGGAACGTCAGGCGCCCCGCGTTGCCGCGCCACATCACCCCGTCGATCACCGCGCCTTCATCCTTCAATGCGCAGTAGAAGTGGCCGGACGCCGCCCGCTTCACCCCGGACAACTCCCCCCGAAGCCGGACGAAGCCGAAGCGATCCTCCACCGTCCGCTTCAGAAGCTGCGAAATCTCGGTGATGCTGAGCGGTGCGGCGTTGTCCCCCCGCGAACCCTTGGCTACGAGCCCGCCAGATTCTGTATCGTCACCAGATTCTGTATCGAAGGAAAAGCCGGGCATGCACATACTCTTGCTGGGATCGGGTGGGCGTGAACATGCGCTGGCATGGAAGCTCGCGCAATCCCGCTGCATCGCGGAAGAAGGCGGAACGCTCTTCGCCGCGCCCGGGAATCCCGGGATAGCCGGGCACGCGCAGCTGGTCACCCTCGACATCGCAAACCACGGCGAAGTCGCGGCGTTCTGCGCCGCGCAGTCCATCGGCCTGGTGGTGATCGGCCCCGAAGCGCCGCTGGTCGATGGCTTGGCCGATTCGCTGCGGGCCAGCGGATTTCCCGTGTTCGGCCCCAGCCGCGCCGCCGCGCAGCTCGAAGGCAGCAAGGGTTTCACCAAGGACTTGTGCGCCCGGGCCAACATCCCCACCGCCGGCTATGTCCGGACCAAGGCGCTGGACGAGGCCCTGGCCGCGCTCGGCCGCTTCGCCGCGCCGTACGTCCTCAAAGCCGATGGTCTGGCGGCCGGCAAGGGCGTCGTCATCGCCGAAACTCGGGCTGAGGCAGAGGAGACGCTGCGCGACATGTTCTCCGGCGGCGGGGAAGTGGTGATCGAGGAATTCATGGAAGGCGAGGAAGCCAGCTACTTCGCCATCACCGACGGGGCGACGATCTACGCCTTTGGCGGGGCGCAGGACCACAAGCGGGTGGGCGACGGCGATACCGGCCCGAACACCGGCGGGATGGGCGCTTACAGCCCCGCCCCGATCCTGACCCCGCAGATCCGCGGAGAAGCGATGCAGCGCATCATCGCCCCGACAATCCGCGCGATGGCGGACGAAGGCATGCCCTATTCGGGCGTGCTCTACGCCGGGCTGATGCTGACGAACCAGGGACCCAAGCTGGTCGAATACAACTGCCGGTTCGGCGATCCCGAATGCCAGGTGCTGATGATGCGGCTGGAAAGCGATCTGGCGGACTATCTGCTCGCCTGCGCCGAACGGCGCCTTGGTACGATGCCGCCGCCGAAGTTTTCCGACCACAGCGCCCTGACGGTGGTGATGGCGGCCGAAGGCTATCCCGGAACGCCCCAGAAGGGCGGAACGATCGGCAAGCTCGATGCGGCGGAGGAAACGGGCGCGAAGGTGTTCCACGCCGGAACTTCGCTCGACGCCAGCGGATCGCTGGTCGCTTCCGGAGGGCGCGTGCTCAACGTCACTGCAACCGGCCAGAACACCGCCGAAGCGCAGCAGCGCGCCTACGAAGCGGTCGACAAGATCGACTTTCCTTCGGGATTCTGCCGCCGGGACATCGGCTGGCGCGAAATCGCCCGGACGGGCTGACGCGTTCGAAGCGGCCGATCCGATCTGCGGGATCGGCCGCTTCCAACCGCCCTTACCCCAGCTTGTCGGCCACCAGCGCCTGCAAGTCGGCTTCCGGACGCGCGCCGTAGTGGGAGATGATTTCCGCCGCCGCGATGGCGCCAAGGCGCAGGCACCGCTCCAGGCTCTCACCCCGGACGTGGCCGAACAGGAACCCTGCGGCAAACAAGTCGCCCGCCCCGGTCGTGTCGATCACGCGCTCCACCGGCTCGGCGGCAACATCGGCCCGCTCTCCCCTGGCGATGGCCGACGCGCCGTGTTCGCCCCGCGTGACGACGAGAACCGGCACCTTCGGTGAAAGGCTGTCCAGCCCCGCCTGAAAATCGTCCGTGCCCGTCAGCGCCGCAAGTTCAAGATGGTTGGCGAACAGGATGTCGATCTGGCCAGCATCGATCAGGCGGCGGAAATCGTCGCCGTGGCGGCTGATCACGAACGGATCGGACAAGGTGAAGGCCACCTTGCGCCCTGCGGCCCGTGCGGCTTCGATCGCCCGGCGCATCGCCGCGCGCGGCTCTTCCGGGTCCCACAGATAGCCTTCGAGGTAGAGAATCGACCCGCCGGCGACGGCGTCTTCATCCAGCCGGTCCTGCGCCAGGAACTGGCTTGCGCCAAGGAAGGTGTTCATCGTCCGCTGCCCATCGGGCGTGACGAAGATCAGGCACCGCGCGGTCGGCGGCTGACCGGGGCGCGAAGGGGTGTCGAAATCGATCCCGCTTGCCCGGATGTCGTGGGCGAAGACCTCACCCAGCTGATCGTCCGCCACCTGGCCGATGAAGGCGCACCGCGCGCCCAGCGCCGAAAGTCCGGCCAGCGTGTTGGCCGCCGATCCGCCGGAAATCTCCCGCGCCGGGCCCATCGCCCGGTACAGCGCATCGGCGCGATCCGCGTCGACCAGTTCCATCCCGCCGCGGGTAAGGCCCAGTTCCTGGATCAGCGAATCCTCGCAAGGGGCCATCACATCGACGATGGCGTTGCCGATCGCGATTACGTCGTAGCGGGGTTCGGTCATCCGGTTCCTCAAAGAGATTTGTCGTTGCAGAAGTGCGCCGGACGAAGGCCCGGCGGCGGCAGGGGCGTTGACTTGGCCCGCTGCGCGGGCAATCGCAAGCGATGATGACCGGGATCGTCCACCGAAAAGCGCCGGGGCTTCGCCTTGGCCCGGCCTTGCTGCTTCCGCTGCTCGCCGCCTGCGTCGCCGTGCCTTCGGCCGAATCGCCCCGGCCTGCGCCGCCGCCGTCCCGGCCCGCGACTCGCGTCCCGCCGGCACGCCCGGCCCCGCCCCGGCCCAATCCGGTATTCCAGACGCCGAAGATCATGCGTGCGCCGGGGCTGGAAGGGGTGATCGAGCAGAACGCCGCCGCGCTGGTCCGCCGGTTCGGCCAGCCCCGGCTGGACGTGCGCGAAGGGGACGTGCGCAAGCTTCAGTTCACCGGAGCGCCCTGCGTGCTCGACGTGTTTCTCTATCCGCTCAGACCCGGAGCGGAGCCGGTGGCGACTTATGTCGATGCCCGGCGGGCAAGCGACGGGCTGGACGTGGACCGCGCGACGTATGTCGCCGCGCTGAGCCGCGTCACACCATGAAGCTTTCGCCGCAGCCGCAGGATCCTTTCGCGTTCGGATTTTCGAACACAAACCCGGCGGTGAAATCGTCCTCCCGCCACTGCATTGTCGATCCGATCAGGTAGAGCACGCTCGCCCCGTCGATGTAGAACACGCCGCCCGGCGTCTCGATCTTCTCGTCGAGCGCGTTTTCTTCGCTGACGTAATCGACCGAATAGGCAAGGCCCGAACAGCCCCGGCGCGGGGTGGACAGCTTGACCCCGATGGTGCCTTCGGGCGCCTTGGCCATCAGGTCGGCAATCCGTTGCTCCGCGCTGGGCGTCAGGATGACGGCGGCGGGGCGGGTGCGGGTTTTCGTATCGGTCATGTCAGCCTCTTCTGCCAGAACAGCGCGTGTCCGGCTGCGGGATCGAGCGTGTAGTCGCCATAGCCGAGCGAGGCGTAAAGCCCCCGCGCGGGTTCGTTGCCGCTCAGCACTTCCAGCGTGATCTTGCAGGCGCCGCGCGCGCGGGCCTCGTGCTCGATCGCGGCCATCAGCACCTTGCCGACGCCGTGCCCCCGCGCAGCAGGGACTACGGCAATGTCGTGGATGTTGATCACCGCCTGCGCGGCGAAAGTCGAAAATCCGGTAAGGCAGTTCGCCAGCCCCACCGGCTTCCCATCTTGCCACGCGATCAGCGAGAACGCGCCGGGCTGCTCGGAAAGCGCGGGGACCAGACGGTCCCGCACGTCGCCCGCCAGCGGCTCGCCGCCGCCCATCGGATCCTGCCCATAGGCATCGAGCAAGGCAACCAGCGCCGCCGCGTCCTGCGGATCGGCGTAGTCCGCCAGCGCGATGGTCAGCGCACGGTTCGGGGCAAGGCCAAGCGTGGTCACAGCATCCCCAGTTCCAGCCGGGCCTCGTCGCTCATCTTCGAAGGATCCCACGGCGGATCCCAGGTGATCTGGACCTGCGCGTCGCGCACGCCGGGAACCGCGCCGACGCGCAGCTCGACTTCGCCTGGCATCGATTCGGCCACCGGACAATGCGGCGTGGTCAGCGTCATGCTGATCGCGACATCGCCCTCGCCGGTCACATCGACCCCGTAGATCAGCCCGAGGTCGTAGATGTTCACCGGGATTTCGGGATCGAAGATGTCCTTCAGCGCATCGATTACCGCGTCATGCAGCGCGCCGCCGGGCTCCCCGGCAGGGACGCTGTCCGGCTTCTTCGCCAGGAATCCTTCGAGGTAATCCTTCTTGCGCCCCAGCTTCTCGGCGTCGCTTTCGGCATCTTCCACCCGCGCACGCGGCGGCGGGGATACGCTGTCTACTTCTTCGACCCGGAAAGTCCGGTCTGCCTCTTCGTTCATCCGAAGATCCTTTTCGTTCGTTCGATCCCGCGAACAAGCGCGGCTACATCGTCTTCATCGCTATACAGGCCGAAGCTCGCCCGCGCGGTGGCGGGCACGCCGAGGTGATCCATCAGCGGCTGGGCGCAGTGGTGCCCGGCCCGGATCGCGACGTTCTCTTCGTCCAATATGGTGCCGAGATCGTGGGGGTGAACCCCGTCAATCACGAAACTGACAATCCCCGCGCTGTCTTCTGGCCCCAGCAGGCGAACATCGTTCATCCCGCGCAAGGCCTCGCGCGTGGCGGCGACCAGCCGCGTCTCGTGGGCGTGGATCGTGTCCGGCCCGATGGCCTCGACGTACTCCGCCGCCACGCCCAGCCCGATCGCCTCGATGATCGCCGGCGTTCCGGCTTCAAACCGCTGCGGCGCGGGGGCGTAAGTGGTCTTGTCGAAAGTCACCCGGTCGATCATCGCCCCGCCGCCCTGCCACGGGGGCATCGCGTCCAGGATGTCCTTGCGCGCCCACAGCGCACCGATGCCCGTAGGCCCGTAAAGCTTGTGGCCCGAAAAGGCGTAGAAATCGCAAGCAAGATCGCGCACGTCGACCTTCAGGCGCGGCACCGCCTGGCATCCGTCGAGCAGCAGCTTCGCGCCCACCGCATGGGCAAGGTTCGCCGCGCGGCTCGCATCGAGCACGGAGCCGAGCACGTTGGAGACATGGGCAAAGGCGACCAGCTTGTGCGCGGGCGTCAGCATCCGCTCCGCCGTGTCGAGATCGATCCGCCCGTCCTCGGTCAGCGGGCAGACGTCGATTTCGATGCCGGTGCGGTCCCGCAGCAATTGCCACGGAACGATGTTGGAATGATGCTCCAGCAGCGACAGCAGGATGCGGTCCCCGGCCTTGAGGTTCGCCAGTCCCCAGCTTTGCGCGACAAGGTTGATCGCCTCGGTCGCGCCGCGGGTGAAGACGATCTCGTCCTCCGCCGCGCCGATGAACCGCGCCACCTTGCGCCGCGCCGCCTCGTACCCCAGCGTCATCTCGGCCGAGCGGGTGTAGACGCCGCGATGCACCGTCGCGTAATCCGCCCCGATCGCGCGGGCCACCGCATCGATCACCGCCTGCGGCTTCTGCGCGGTCGCGGCGGAATCGAGGTAATGCCACGCCGATCCGTCGGCGTTGAGCAGGCCGGGAAAATCGGCCTTGCGAGTAAGGGTGGCGGTTTCGCTCACACAGCCTCTCCCAGGACGGACAGGGCCGTCTCCAGCATCCGCTCCTGCTCCGCCTCGTCTTCCAGCGCGACGAAGGCATCGGCCAGGAAAGCGCGGACCAGCAGCTTGCGCGCCACTTCCGGCGGCAATCCGCGCGCGGCCATGTAGAACCGTGCGGCTTCGTCCATCTGGCCGATCGCGGCGCCATGGGCGCACTTCACGTCGTCGGCGAAGATTTCCAGTTCCGGCTTGGCGTTGGCCGCCGCGCCCTTGTTGAGCAGCAGCGCCTTGAAATCCTGCGCGGCATCGGTCTTCTGCGCATCGCGCGCCACCTCGATCCGGCCGAGGAAGTTCCCGGTCGCCCGGTCCCAGTGCACTGCCCGGATGACTTGCGCGGATGTCGCGTCCGGTTCGGCGTGGTTCAGGCGGGTGACGAACTCGCGCGTCGTCTCGCCGCCGCCGATGGTCACCCCGCCGAATTCGAAATGCGCGCCTCGCGCCAGCGTCACGTCCGCTTCGAACCGGGAATAGTCGCCGCCGGCGTTCACCGCGAACAGTTCACACCGGCCGCCCTCACCCACGGTCACCCGCACGCGGCGCAAGTCGGCGTCCGAACCATCGAGCACGAAGCATTCCCGGCAGGTTTCGCCCGCCGGAACGGCGATGTCCCGCCACTGGCCGAAATCGTCCGGCGCAAGCCGTTCCAGCGCCTCGAAATCGGCGTAGCGCCAGTCTTCGTCACGCTTGGTGGGAAGGGCAAGATCGCTCACGCCAGCACCGTCTCGTAGCCTTCGCTCTCCAGCTGCAGCGCCAGTTCCGGCCCGCCGCTGGTCACGATGCGGCCCTTGGCCAGCACGTGCACCTTGTCCGGCTTCACGTAATCGAGCAGCCGCTGGTAGTGCGTGATCAGCAGCACGGCCTTGTCCGGCGCGCGCATGATCGCGTTGATCCCCTCGCCCACGACGCGCAGCGCATCGATGTCGAGCCCGCTGTCGGTTTCGTCCAGCACGGCGAACGCAGGATCGAGGATGCCCATGTGCACCATCTCGGCGCGCTTCTTCTCGCCGCCGGAAAACCCGACGTTCACCGCCCGCTTGAGCATGTCCATATCCAGCTTCAGCAGCCCGGCCTTCTCCCGCGCAAGCTTCAGGAAATCGCCACCCGAAAGCGGGTCTTCCCCCTTGGCCTTGCGCTGGGCGTTCAGCGCCTCACGCAGGAACTGGACGTTGGAAACGCCCGGAATCTCCACCGGGTACTGGAAGCCGAGGAACACCCCGGCCGCGGCCCGTTCATGCGGTTCCAGGTCCAGCAGGTCCTGCCCGTTGAACGTCACCGATCCCCGGGTGATCTCGTAGCCGGGCCGCCCGCCCAGCACGTAGGCGAGGGTCGACTTGCCCGCCCCATTAGGCCCCATGATCGCGTGGATCTCGCCGGCATTCACCGTAAGCGAGAGGCCGTCGAGGATCGGCTTGCCGTCGATTTCGGCGTGGAGGTCAGCGATTTCGAGCATAGGCATTTCCCTGGGTTCCGGCATGGCTTCTGGCCTGCGTTCCGGCCTGCGCCGGCTTTTCGAACGGCTTCTGCAGCTCGTCCTTGATCGCCTTGACGATCCTGTCCGTGTTTTCGAGCGCATCGGCTTCCGCAAAGCGCATCACCCGCACGCCGACTTCGCGCAGCTTGCGGTCGCTCAATTCGGCGATCGTCGCCGACGGGCCTTCGGTGTCCCCGACTTCGACCACCAGCCAGCGCGTGCGGCAGGCAAAGTCGACGACCGCGCTGCCCATCACCACCTCGCGGTTGAAGGTGAAGCCGCATTGCTTGTCCTTCAGCCGTTCCCACAGCGCCTTTTGCGCCTCGGTCGGGTTGCGGCGCTGATCGCGGGCGCGTTCCTTCAGCGCCTCGGCGCGGGCGGGCGAGATGTTCCACGCGGCGGTACGATCGCCGGCCGCGCGTTCCTCTGCCCGTTCACCCACGGCGCCGAGAGACAGTTTCTTGCGTTCGGCGGTCATCCCACGCTCCCTTCGAGTGAAATCGCCAGCAGCTTCTGCGCCTCGACGGCGAATTCCATCGGCAACTGCTTCATCACTTCCCGTGCGAAGCCGTTGACGATCAGCGCCACGGCTTCTTCCTGCCCCAGCCCGCGCTGCATCGCGTAGAACAGCTGGTCATCGCTGATCTTGCTGGTGGTCGCCTCATGCTCGATCTGCGCGGTCGGATTGCGCACCTCGATGTACGGCACCGTGTGGGCGCCACATTCGCTGCCCAGAAGCAGGGAATCGCACTGGGTGAAGTTGCGCACGTTGTCCGCATTCGGCCCGACGCGAACAAGGCCGCGATAGGTGTTGTTCGATTTGCCCGCGCTGATGCCCTTGGACACGATGGTGGAGCGGCTGCCCTTGCCGTTGTGGATCATCTTGGTGCCGGTATCGGCCTGCTGATGGTTGTTGGTCAGGGCCACGGAATAGAACTCGCCGACCGAGTCCTCCCCGTTCAGCACGCAGGAGGGATACTTCCACGTCACCGCGCTGCCGGTTTCCACCTGGGTCCAGCTGATCTTGGAGCGCGCGCCCTGGCACAATCCGCGCTTGGTGACGAAGTTGTAGATCCCGCCCTTGCCTTCGGCATCGCCGGGATACCAGTTCTGCACGGTGGAATACTTGATCTCCGCATCGTCGAGCGCGACCAGTTCCACCACCGCGGCGTGGAGCTGGTTTTCATCGCGCATCGGTGCGGTGCAGCCTTCGAGATAGCTGACGTAGCTGCCCTTTTCGGCAACGATCAGCGTGCGTTCGAACTGGCCGGTATTTTCGGCGTTGATCCGGAAATAGGTGGACAGCTCCATCGGGCAGCGCACCCCTTCGGGGATGTAGACGAAGGTCCCATCGGAAAAGACCGCGCTGTTCAGCGTGGCGAAGAAGTTGTCCCGCTGCGGCACCACGCGCCCCAGCCACTTCTTCACCATGTCCGGGTATTCACGGATCGCTTCGGAAATCGACAGGAAAACGACGCCGGCTTTCTTCAGCTCCTCTCGGAAGGTGGTGGCCACCGAGACGCTGTCGAACACCGCGTCCACCGCGACCTTGCGCGCGCCTTCCACCCCGGCGAGCACTTTCTGCTCTTCCAGGGAGATGCCCAGCTTGTCGTAGACTTCCTTGATCTCGGGATCGAGTTCGTCGAGGCTGCTGAGCGTCGGCTTCTTCTTGGGCGCGGCGTAGTAATACGCGTTCTGGTAATCGATCGGCGCGATGTTCAGCTTCGCCCAGTCCGGCGCTTCCATGCCCTGCCACACGCGGAACGCCTTCAGCCGCCATTCGAGCATCCATTCCGGCTCGTTCTTCTTGGCGCTGATGAAGCGGACCGTGTCCTCGGACAGGCCCTTGGGCGCGAATTCCTGCTCGATCCCCGAAGACCAGCCGTGCTCGTAGTCGGCGGCCCGGGCGGCGGCGTCTCGCGCAGCCTGATCCTTGATTTCCACTTGCTCGTTCATGCGGTGACTTCCATTTCGGCCCGTTCGGTCGCGGCAAGGCGCGTCAGGGTGATCTGCGCCAGTGCGCTGCGCAGGGTTTCATTTACCAGCGGCCAGTGCGGACGCACGGTGCAGCTGGATTCCAGCGCGCAATCGTGGCGGGTCGGCTCGACGCAGCTGGTAAGGGCAATCGGCCCTTCCACTGCCTCGACGATGTCCGCCAGCGTGATCGCCGCCGCCGGGCGGGCCAGTGTCAGTCCGCCGCCCATTCCGCGCATCGTCCGCAGCAGGCCCGCGGCGGTCAGCTTGCTGACCAGCTTCTGCACCGTCGGCGCGGGCAAGCCCGTTTCCTCCGCCAGCTCGGCCGCCGAAACGCGCGCACGCTTCTTGCCATCCGCATCGACAAGCGATGCGGAGCCGCAATGGCGCGCGGCGGCGCTCATCGTGACGACGGCGTAATCGGCCATGCTGGACAAGCGCATTGCGGCTCCTGCGGGTAATCGGAGTGTTTCGTTCCGATTTTCACCTAAGAGCGCACCTGAAGGGTTTCAACCGCAAAGCCTTGCTGCGAGTCGTTTGCATTTCTGCTGATCCTGAGCGCGCGGATATATCGGCAGGCCGCCAATCGACAGGCCGCGGCCGGACTGCCAAAGGCGCGCCGATGCTGTACCGCCTGATTCGCCCTGCCTTGTTCACGCTCGATCCCGAAACCGCGCACGGCTTCGCGATGCGGGCCCTGAAGAACCGCACTCCCCGGAACCGCGCCAGTCGCCCGCTCGCCGCCGACGGTCCGCTGGCGATCGATGTCGCCGGCTTGCGCTTTCCCAACCCGGTGGGAATGGCCGCCGGGTTCGACAAGGACGCCGAAGTGCCCGACGCGCTGCTGGGGCTCGGGTTCGGGTTTGCCGAAGTCGGATCGGTCACCCCGCGCCCGCAGGAAGGCAATCCGCGCCCGCGCCTGTTCCGGTTGGCGGAGGACGGCGCGGTGATCAACCGCATGGGATTCAACAACCGCGGAGCCGAAGCCGCGCGCCTGCGGCTGCGGGCGCGTGCCGGCCGACCCGGCATCGTCGGCGTGAACATCGGCGCGAACAAGGATTCAGCGGACCGGGTGGCCGATTACGCCTGGATGACCCAGGAAATGGCGCCGCTGGCCAGCTACCTCGCGGTCAACATCTCCAGCCCGAACACCCCCGGCTTGCGGGCACTGCAGGATGAGGGCGCGCTGGCCGACTTGCTTGACGCGGTGCTGAATGCCCGCGGCGAAGGCGGCCCGCCGGTTTTCCTCAAGGTCGCGCCGGACTTGCAGCCCGCCGATATCGACGCGATCGCCCGCATCGCGCTCGACAAGCGGCTCGATGCGCTGATCGTCTCCAACACCACGATTTCGCGGCCCGCGCTGAAATCGCGCCACGCGGGCGAAACCGGCGGGCTGTCGGGCGCCCCGATCAAGGATCTGGCGCTGGAACGCCTGCGCGATTTCCGCCGGGCGACCGGCGGCGCGCTGCCGCTGGTCGGGGTCGGCGGAATCGCCAACGGAATGGACGCGTGGGAACGGATTCGCGCCGGCGCCAGCCTCGTGCAGCTCTACAGCGCGCTGGTGTACCAGGGACCCGGCATCGCCCGGCGGATCGTCCGCGATCTGACGTACCTGATGCAGCGGGACGGGTTCGCGTCCATTGCAGAGGCCGTGGGAAGCGAATAGCACGCGGGGCGATGGTTCAAACTTTCCTCGCTTCGCTTACCGCGCCGCTGCTGCTTGCAGGCTGCGCCACCCTTCCCGCCTCCACCGCCCCGCTGGCGCCCCCCGGTCCTCTGGCGCCTCCAGTCCCGCTGGCGCCCGAAGGGGTCGTCTCCGCCGCTGACCGGCGCGCGGCCGAAGCCGGGGCGGCAATGCTGCGCCTCGGCGGCAGCGCCACCGACGCCGCAATCGCGACCATGCTGGCGCTGACGGTCGTCGAGCCGCAAAGCTCCGGCATCGGCGGCGGCGGGTTCCTGCTGCACGGAGACGCGGATGGCACGGTCACTTCGTTCGACGGACGCGAAACCGCCCCGGCGGGCGCCACGCCCGAATGGTTCCTCGGCCCGGACGGAAAGCCGCTGCCGTTCATGGACGCCGTCCGCTCCGGCCTCAGCGTCGGGGTTCCAGGCAATCTCCGCCTGATCGAAGCGGCACACCAGCGCTACGGCAAGCTGCCGTGGGCCACGCTGTTCCAGCCCGCGATCCGCCTCGCCAGCGAAGGCTTCGTGCTGTCGGAACGCGGGCGCCAGTTCCTCGTCAGCGCAAGGAACCGCGCGGGCCGCCACCCGGAAGGCCGGGCACTGTTCTACGATGCCTCGGGCGAAGCGCTGCCAGTCGGCGCCACGATCCGCAACCCGGCGCTGGCCGAAACGCTGGAAAAGCTCGCTGCCCAGGGGCCCGACTGGTTCTACACCGGCACGAACGCGGCGGAAATCGCCCGCAGGGTCGCGGCCGAAACTCCGCGCCCCAGCCCCCTCACCACCGCCGACATCGGCGCGTACCGGGCCAAGGAGCGGGAACCGGTCTGCGGGACCTACCGCGTCTACCGCATCTGCGGAATGGGCCCGCCGTCTTCCGGCGCGACCACCGTGTTCGCGATGCTCAAGCAGCTGGAGCGGTTCGATCTTGCCGCGATGGGGCCGGATTCGCCGGTGTTCTGGCACGTGTTCGCCGAATCCCAGCGCCTCGCCTACGCCGACCGGGAGCGGTATCTGGCCGACACCGATTTCGTCTCCGTCCCGGTCGCGGGACTGGGCGATCCCGCGTACCTCGCCGCGCGTAGCGCGCTGATCGCGCCCGACCGCGCGCTTGAGACGGTGGAAGCCGGCACGCCGCCCGGCATCGCCCTCGCGCCGCCGGACGGGCTTGAGCCGGAGGAGCGCGGCACCTCCCACTTCGTCGCCATCGATGGGGAGGGCAACGCCGTCAGCTACACCTCGACCATCGAAGGCCTGTTCGGATCGGGCATCGTCGCCGGCGGCTATTTCCTCAATAACGAGCTGACCGATTTCAGCTTCGCGCCCACGGGGGAAGGCCGCCCCGTCGCCAACCGGGTCGAAGGCGGCAAGCGCCCGCGCAGTTCGATGGCGCCGACACTGGTCTATGACGCGAACGGCGATCTTTACCTCGCTGTCGGCGCGGCCGGCGGGGCGACGATCCCGGTGCAAGTCGCCCGCGCGCTGATCGGCGTGCTCGATTTCGGCCTGCCGCTGGAACGCGCTTTCGAACTGCCCGTGCTGTTCGCCCCCGGCAATACGCTGCTGGTGGAGCAAGGCACCTCGCTCGAAACGATGATCCCGGCGCTGAAGGCGATGGGCCATGCGGAGATCGTCACGCGTCCGCTTCCGCTGAAGGCCAACGGCGCCCAGCGGACCGCGCAAGGCTGGGTCGGCGCGGCCGATCCGCGCAGCGAAGGCGCCGCCGTGCGCGAGTAAGCTTGTGCCGCCCCGCCCGCGCCCCTAAACCCAAGGGACAGGGAGAACGCATACACGTGCAGCTGGCGGATTTCGAAGCGGCGAACAACCTCGTGCAGCTGTTCCTTGACCGGGCGGACGAGCTGGGGGACGCCCCCTTTCTGTTCGCCAAGCACAAGGGTGACTGGCACGCGCTGACCTGGCGCGAAGCCGCGGGGCACGTCTGCCGGATCGCCGAATCCCTGCGCGCGCTTGGCCTTGAGGACGGAGACCGGGTGGTGCTGGTGTCCGAAAACCGGCCCGAATGGTGCCTCGCCGATCTGGCGATCATGGCTGCGGGCTGCATCACCGTCCCCGCCTACACCACCAACACCGAGCGCGATCACCGGCACATCCTGACCGATTCCGGCGCGCGGGCGGCAATCGTGTCGAACCCCGCGCTCGCCGGCCCCTTGCTCGCCGCCGCCGCCGATTGCCCCTTGCTGGAACACGTCATCGGGATCGAGCTGGACGACGCGCAAGGCCCCTCCTTCGCCTTCCACCCCTGGGCCGACTTGCTTGCGGGAGAAGAAACGACGGCCCGCCAAGCGGTCGCGGCCCGCCTTGCCGCCATCGGGAGGCGGGACACGGCCTGCATCATCTACACCAGCGGCACCGGCGGCACGCCGCGCGGGGTGATCCTGTCCCACGGGGCGATCCTCGCCAACGTGGACGGCGCGGCCACCGTGCTGGTCACCGACTACGGCTGGGAAGTGCACCGCTTCCTGTCGTTCCTGCCGCTGAGCCATGCGTATGAGCACACTGCAGGCCAGTTCCTGCCCATCGGGATGGGGGCGGAGATCTGGTACGCCCAGAACCTTGAAAAGCTCGCCGCCAACATTGCCGAGGTGAAGCCGACCTTCATGGTCGTGGTCCCCCGCTTGTTCGAGATGCTGCGGACCAAGATCATCCGCGAAGTCTGCCGGCAGGGCCGGATTGCCCGCTGGCTGATGGATCAGGCGCTGGCGCTGGGGGAACGGCAGACCGAAGGCCGGCAGCGCCCGGGCGACCGCTTGCTCGACAAGGTGCTGGACCGCACCCTGCGCCCCCGCATCCGTCACCGCTTCGGCGGACGCATCCACGCGCTGGTGTCCGGCGGCGCCCCGCTCAACACGGAGGTCGGCCGGTTCTTTCAGGCTCTCGGGATCACCGTGCTGCAAGGCTATGGCCAGACCGAAGCCGCGCCGGTCATCAGCTGCAATTATCCTTCGGCCGGCATTCGCCTCGACACGGTCGGTCCGCCGCTCAAGGGCACAAAGGTCCGGATCGCGGAGGACGGGGAAATCCTCGTGCGCGGGGAAGTGGTGATGAAGGGCTACTGGAACAATCCGCAGGAAACCGCCCATGCGCTGCGAGACGGCTGGCTCCACACCGGGGATGTCGGCCATCTCGACGATGGCGGGCGGATCGTCATCACCGACCGCAAGAAGGACATCATCGTCAACGACAAGGGCGACAATGTCGCCCCGCAGAAGATCGAAGGCATGCTGACGCTGCAGCCCGAAATCGGCCAGGCGATGGTCCACGGCGACCGCAAGCCTTACGTCGTCGCGCTGGTCGTGCCCGATGCTGAATGGGCGTTCGAATGGGCCCAGGCCGCGAACGAGCCGTTCGACCTGACCCACCTGCAACACCTCCCCCCGTTCCGCAGCGCGATCCGCAGCGCGGTTGACCGGATGAACGAGGACGTGCCCGTCACCGAAAAAGTCCGCCAGTTCGCCTTCGCGGACGAACCGTTCACCATCGAAAACGAAGAACTGACCCCCAGCCTGAAAATCCGCCGCCACAAGCTGCGCGAACGCTATGCCGACCGGCTGGAGCGGTTGTACAAGGCCTGAGGCGGACTGTCCGGAATGGCTGGAAGGCAATTATTCAGGCCAGCCGCTCGCGCACAGCGGCTTACCCCTCTGGCTCCGCAGCAGGACGCAGATGGGGGATCAGGTGGGGAATGTAATCGGCTTTCCCAAGCTCCACCTTTTCACTGCGCAAGATCGCATAGGCGGTCATGACGTGAAAATAGAACTGGGCCACCGTCCAGTCGCGGGCATATTGCTCCGCAGTCAGATCGAATATCATCCCGCTAGGAATTTCGTGCGGGATCGGACTGTCCGGCTCCATGTCGAGCGCGCGGGGCGGAAGTGCTTCCAGTAAGGCGACCGTCTCGCTGATCCGGTCCTGTGCGTCCGCGAGCGAACCGGGGCTTTCGCTTGCGTTGCGTCCCTCCTCGATCAATTCGCCGATCGAAGCCGGGAAAGGCAATCCCTGGAGGCGATGAGCGGCTTCCTGAGCCTGCACGCAGGCGAAGCGTATCTGGGTCGAAAGTGGGAACATGTCTGGTGCGAGGCGCGCCAGCAGGAGCGCCTCCGCCTCAGCTTCCGGCATCTGCGCCTGTGCCTTCCTCAACCAACCCGACAGCGCTTTCAGCATGTTCGTGTAGGTTGGAACCAATAGGGTTGTCAGACGCATGGGGTTACTTTCGCTGGAGCCACAGCCCGGATCCTGCCGCGTCCATCCACCCTCTGCAATGGGTCGCTTCTACACCTGGCGCAAATGTCACGAATGGGCCGCAAGCCGACATTCCCGCTTCCCTACAGACCGGGCGCCCCGGCAAACCCGATGCGCTCTTTGCCATCGTGGTTTCCGCCGCTTCCAGCCACTCCTGCGATCATGCAGACCTCGGGTGGAAGCTTGCTGCTTGTTGCTCCCGGGCGAAAGGATATTTTAATTTTTACGTTCGCGCGATTTCGTCGATTTTTGACCGCAAACCCGCAGAACTCCGCAGGTTCACAGCGTGACACCCGGCTGTAGGACATGTCAGGTGTGTCAACCTCAGCGGGCCGTTTCGCCTTGGCCCAAGGGGGAGCCGTCCTGCCCCTCCCCGCGCCAAAGCCGAACGTTCAGATCATTCCCGCCAGCGGACTCGAGGGATCGGCATATTTGCGGGTTGCCATGCGCCCGGAACGGTAAGCCTCGCGCCCGGCCTCGATCGCCAGCTTCATCGCGCGGGCCATGCGGATCGGGTCCTTCGCCTCGGCAATGGCGGTGTTCATAAGCACGCCGTCGCAGCCCAGCTCCATCGCCACGGCCGCGTCGCTCGCGGTGCCGACCCCGGCATCGACCAGCACGGGCACGCTGGCGCCTTCCACGATCAGGCGGATGGTCACCCGGTTCTGGATGCCCAGCCCCGATCCGATCGGCGCGCCCAGCGGCATCACCGCAACCGCGCCGGCTTCTTCCAGCTGCTTGGCCGCGATCGGATCGTCGGTGCAGTAGACCATTGGCAGGAACCCCTCTTTCGCGAGGGTTTCCGTCGCGCGCAGCGTCTCGCGCATGTCGGGATACAGCGTGCGCGCCTCGCCCAGCACTTCCAGCTTCACCAGGTCCCAGCCGCCCGCCTCGCGCGCCAGCCGCAGCGTGCGGATCGCGTCCTCGGCGGTGAAGCAGCCGGCAGTGTTCGGCAGGTAGGTGATCTTCTTCGGGTCGATGAAGTCGGTCAGCATCGGCGCCTTGGGGTCCGATACGTTGACCCGGCGCACCGCGACCGTGACGATCTCGGCCCCGCTCGCCTCCACGGCAGCCGCGTTCTGGGCGAAGTCCCTGTACTTTCCGGTGCCGACGATCAGGCGGGACCGGAAGGTGCGGCCCGCGACGGTCCAGGTATCGTCCTCATGATCGCCGCCGCCGACGAAGTGGACGATTTCCAGCACGTCGCCATTGCTCAGCGGCGCGTGTTCCAGCGTGGAGCGCGGCACGATTTCGCCGTTGCGCTCCACCGCAACCTTTTCGGGGGTGAGCTCCAGCTCCCGCACGAGAGCGGCGATGGTCGAAGCCGAGGTCCGGTGGGCCTGGCCGTTAAGAGTTAGGGATAGCGCAGTCATCGCCTTCAGGCGATAGCGGTTCCTTCGCGCGACGCAAGTTGAGCACGTGGCCCACGGCGACGAGCGAGACGCCGATCACGGTCAGCACCGCTTCCTTGCTCCCGTGCGGGACCAGCAGCGCGGCGCCCATGAAGCCCAGCCCGACGATCGCAACGACGGAAGGCGCAACCCGGCGATGGCGCAGCGCCCCCATGCCGATCGAGAACGCCGCGATCATTGCCGCCAGCCCCAGCCCGACCCGGTGGATCGAGGGTTCGAGCAGCAATCCGCCGCCGATGCCAAGCCCGGCGACCAGCACCAGCGTGCCCAGGCAATGGACAACGCACAGCCCGGACAGGAGCATTCCGGCCCGGTCCAGCCGGTCGCGCAAGTAGTGGAGGGCCCGCATAGCGCGATTCGTGTAGGGACCGAAGCTCCACAGTTCAATCGCGACGGCGGCTGGTCGCAGAACACTTGCGATTCGCGCTCGCGCGGCGCAGGGGCGCGGCATGGTTGCAACAACTGGACGAATCGACGGCGCGCCCGCGATTCCCGCGCGCGCGCTGCGCCCGATCGCCGTGTCCAACTGGCTGCTGGTGATCGCCGCGCTCGTCGTGCTGATCGTGACGGTCGGAGGGATCACCCGCCTGACCGAATCGGGGCTTTCGATCACCGAGTGGAAGCCGGTGACTGGTGCGCTTCCCCCGCTGACCGACGCGCAGTGGCAGGCGGAATTCGCGGCCTATCAGCGCATTCCGCAATACATCGAGGTCAACGGTCCCGCCGGGATGACCCTGGCCGACTACAAGTTCATCTACTTCTGGGAATGGCTCCACCGGCTGCTCGGCCGGGCGATCGGGCTCGCCTTCGCGCTGCCGCTGGCGTGGTTCTGGATTCGCGGAGCAATTCCCGCCGGGTACAAGCCGCGGCTTGTCGCCCTGCTGGCTCTCGGCGGGCTGCAAGGAGTGATCGGCTGGTGGATGGTGTCCTCCGGCCTTTCCGCCGATGCCGGTGACCGGGTCAGCCACTTCCGGCTGGCGACCCATTTGCTGGTGGCACTGTTCACGCTCGGCGGCCTTATCTGGACCGCACTGGACTTGCGGGCGCTCGCCCGCGGCGAAGAGGAAGCGCGCCTGACGGGCTTCGGCGCTCTCGTGCTGATCATACTGACGATCCAGCTGTTCTTCGGCGCGCAGGTTGCCGGAATGCGCTCCGGCGTGGTCGCTGGGGGCGGCTGGTTCAGCTGGGATTCGTGGCCGCTGATGCAGGGCAGCTTCTTTCCCGAAGGTGTCTACTGGGCAGGCGGCGTCCTTCAGGCGTTCCTGACCGATCCCTTCCTGGTTCACTTCGTCCATCGCTGGGGGGCGTGGGTGGTCGTGGCGCTGCTGGTGGTGCTCGCCCGCCGGATCCGCCGTCCGGCGCGCAAGGCCTCGGTCGCGATCCACAGCGCCTTCGGCATCCAGATCCTGCTGGGCATCGCCACCGTCTGGTCGGGCGTCGCCTTGTGGCTGGCAGTCGCGCACCAGCTGGTCGGCGCCCTGCTGGTCGCGGCGGTGGCCTGGGGCGTCCATGTGCTCGGGCGGCGACCGGCGTGAGTCCGGCCCCCGGGCAGCCGGAAGGACCTGCGCTGGTCTGGTGCCCTTTCGCGGATGAGGACAGCGCAGCAGCCGCGGCCTCGACCCTGCTCGACGAAGGGTTGATTGCTTGCGCGAACATCCTCCCGCCCATGCGCTCCCTCTACTGCTGGCAGGGCGAACGGGGCGAATCGCGTGAATGCGGCGCACTGCTGAAGACTGATGCTGCCCTCCTGGAGCGCGCCTGCGCCCGTCTGGCGGAAATCCACCCTTATCAGGACCCCGCGATCCTCGGCTGGCGATGCGCCGAAAGCACGCCGGCCACCGCGCTGTGGCTGGGTGCGCTGCTGGCGGATAAATCCTGAAGGTATTATTATACCTCCCCCCAAAGGCGCAGAATCGCTTGACTTGAGAGGTCCAAAAGAACAAATGGCGCCCTTCTCGCGCCGATGCCGCCGGCACGCTGCGCGGACGGATTGAACAAGGACAAGAACAGCCATGAAGGCGCTCACCAAAGCGACCCGGTCGATCAAGCCGGCCGAGGTCGAAAAGAACTGGCACCTGATCGATGCCGAAGGGCTGGTCGTCGGCCGCCTCGCCGCCATCGTCGCCAACCTGCTGCGCGGCAAGCACAAGCCCAGCTTCACCCCGCACGTCGATTGCGGCGATCACGTTGTCGTGATCAACGCCGACAAGGTCCGTTTCACCGGCAACAAGCTGGGTGAGAAGGTCTATTACAAGCACACCGGCTATATCGGCGGGATCAAGGAAGTGACCGCCCAGAAGGTGCTGGAAGGCCGTTTTCCAGAACGCGTTCTGGAAAAGGCTGTTGAGCGCATGATTCCGCGCGGCCCGCTCGGCCGTCAGCAGATGAAGGCGCTGCACCTTTATGCCGGCAGCGAGCATCCGCACGCGGGCACCCAGCCCCAGCCGCTCGATGTTGCTTCGATGAACCGCAAGAACAAGGCAGCCAAGTGATGGCCGACGAAACCACCCCCGACACGGGCAGCACC
The DNA here is from genome assembly GCF_003958635.1 of Altericroceibacterium xinjiangense. Lineage (GTDB taxonomy): Bacteria > Pseudomonadota > Alphaproteobacteria > Sphingomonadales > Sphingomonadaceae > Altericroceibacterium_A > Altericroceibacterium_A xinjiangense. The sequence goes on from NZ_RSEK01000005.1 coordinate 93,898, forward strand.
AACACCGGCACCCTTTCCGACCTGGCGGATCTCCGCACGGCGGTTGCCGCTTCCGCCGATGCATCCAGCGACGCGTCGTCCGAAGATGCCGCGGCTGCCCCGATCATCCCGGTCAGCAACGCCCCGCTGCGCGAGCAGGAGCTTGACGCGCAGGGCCGCGCTTACGCCACCGGCCGCCGCAAGGACGCAGTCGCCCGCGTGTGGATCAAGCCCGGCAGCGGCAAGATCACGGTCAATGGCCGTGACCAGGAAGTCTACTTCGCCCGTCCGACCCTGCGCCTGGTGATCAACCAGCCGTTCGGGATCGCCGGCCGCGACGGTCAGTACGATGTGGTCTGCACCGTCACCGGCGGCGGGCTTTCCGGCCAGGCCGGCGCGGTCAAGCATGGCATCGCCCAGGCGCTGTCGAAGTTCGAACCGGCGCTGCGCAGCACCGTCAAGGCCGCCGGTTTCCTGACCCGCGACCCCCGCGTCGTCGAGCGCAAGAAGTACGGCAAGGCCAAGGCTCGCCGCAGCTTCCAGTTCTCGAAGCGCTAAGCGAAGCGAAATTTCGCAATCAAGGGGCGGTCCGGAAACGGGCCGCCCTTTTTGTATGCGCCTGTCGCCCCTTCCAGTCGCTTGCGAACAGTGCTTCCCCCGCTAGACTGGCAGTGCTTGCGGGGGAGACGGTATGGGACAGATGTGGCGAACCATGGCCGCCTCGGTTGTGTTTGCAACCAGTCCGCCGGTTCTGGCGCAGTCGGCTATCCCGGAAGTTCCCGCCGCTTCGGGCACCCTGCTCCAGATCGAAGCGACGGGCACTGCACGGGCCGCTCCGGACGTCATGACGGTAACCGCCGGCATCGTTACCACCGGGTCGACGGCGATCGAGGCGCTCAACCGAAACGATGAGCTCGCCGGCCGGATGATCGGGGCCGTCAAAGCCTCAGGGATCCCGATAGGGACACTCCAGACCGCATCTTTGTCGGTGAACCCGCGTTTTGCCGGCAACCGGAACCGGGACGAAAGCGAAGAGCAGGCTCCCCGGATTACCGGCTATATCGCCCGCAACTCGCTGGAGATCGAGCTGGTGCAAGTCGCCCAGGCCAGCGAACTCATCGGCCTCCTGTTCGAAGCGGGGGCGAATGAAATTCGCGGACCGGTCTTTTCCCTTCGCAATCCCACGCCTGTACAGCGGCAAGCCGAACGGGCCGCCGTCGCCGCAGCGCTGCATGAGGCGCAAAACTATGCCGACGCCCTCGGGATGAAAGTTTCCCGGGTGGTTCGGGTGTCCGATCGCAGCTTTCGCAGCGATGAGCGCCAGATGATCGTCGTTACCGGATCAAGGATTGGCGTTACACCGATCGAACCGGGAGAGATCACGTCCGAGGTGACGGTCCACGCGGAGTTCCTGCTCCAGCCGAAGTAACCGCAAACTGCCGAACCTCACCACCGAGTCCCCGCAATCCTTGGAACAAAGCCCCGGCGGGTCCGCTATTCGGATCAGAGCCGGAGGAATTCATGAAGCCCCTGACCGAAAAGCACCTTGCGATTCTTCGCAGGCACATGGTCGAGATCGTCGAGATGCATCTCGACCTCGCCAGCGACGAAATCGGCAAGAGCGTGCTCAGTCCCGATTTGCGCCGCGCCCTGATGGAAGTGCCGCGGCACTTGTTCGTGCCTCAGCCGCTCATGGCGGTGGCGTATCAGGACACACCGCTGCCGATCGGCTTTGAAAAGACCATCTCCCAGCCGTTTATCGGCGCCTTGATGATAGACCTGCTGGATCTCGAGCCCGGGCAGCGCGTGCTCGAGATCGGAACCGGCCTCGGATACCAAGCCGCGATCCTGGCCGAAATGGGTGCGGAAGTGTTCAGCGTCGAGGTGGTGGAGGAGTTTGCAGAAACGGCGGAAAGCCAGTTCCTGGCGCTTGGTTACGATATCGAGGTCCGCGTGGGAGATGGCTCGCGCGGATGGGCCGATCACGGGCCTTACGATGCCATCCTGGTGACCGCCGCCGCATCGGAGGTTCCGCCGGACCTGGTCGAACAGCTTGCCCCCCAAGGGCGCATCGTGCTTCCGCTTGGAGGGGCCGATGTCCAGAAACTGAGCGTGGTCGAAAAGCGGCCGAACGGCTCCTTTCAGACCCGCGCAATCATCCCTGCCCGTTTTACACAGCTGGAAGTCGCGGGCTGATCGAACGCACGGTCCGGGTCAGTGCACCGGGGGATCGGTGCGCGGAACATGCTGGACCGGCGCCACCGGCTCCTCCGGGGTACGCGGAGGCAGCGCGTCTTCGGGCACGTCGTCGATCTGCATGTCCGGTGTCGGTATATCCTCGATCGAGCGGACGCGGACATCGATCCGTTCCCCGTCCCACCGGAGTTCGTTGAAGCTCTGCGGGGTTGATCGAATCCGCTGGGACAGCGTTCCCGCACCGATCATCCGCACCGGCCCGTTGGGGGTTTCCCGCAGAAGATCGAAGGCATCGTGGACATGCCCGCTCAGCACTCCCACCACGTTCCGCTTCGCAAGTTCAGCCAGGGCATGATCGCCGCCGTGAGTCAGCGCGTGGCCCCGGGTTCCGGCTTCGACCAGCGGGTGATGGCAGGCAACCAGCGCGCGCGTGCCCGAGGGGAGCGCATCGATCGCCCCGAGCGTCCGCGCCAGAGCCTCATCGGTAATCCAGCCGTAGGACCACGGCCAGCGGGGCTGCCAGCGACGCACCGTCTTCAGCGGGACCACGGCGATGCCGGGCAAGTCGATCTCACGCTCAACCAGATGTTCGATCGCCCTGAAACGCTTGTAAGGGCTGGTGAACCGCTCCAGCAGATTGAAGTAGGGCAAGTCGTGATTGCCGATTTCGACCGTCACCGGCACATCGAGCGACTGGATCCAGCGGCAGGCGGCATCGAATTCATGCTGCCGGGCCCGCATCGTCAAATCGCCGGTGATGGCGACGGCCGCAGGCCGTTGTTCGGCAATTTCCTGCTTTACCCAGTCGAGCGAGCGGTTGTCCTCCAGCCCGAAGTGGATATCGCTGATGTGGAAGAGCAGCGTTGGTTCAGCCATGATAGTGTGTCGCTAGCAGATCGACCTCGCACCGCGCCAGCCGGAAGGTTTCCGCCGGGCCGCCTTCCTTCAGCTCCCCGTCGAACGCCAACCCGAACGACCCTCCCCCAAGACTGACGATTCGCAGGGCCTCCGCAAGCCCAAGCTCGTCATGTGGTCCGGTCCGAAAATTGTGCCGCAGCATGGCGAGCCCGTGGTTGAAATAATCCCCCAGGGTGTCGGAATAGTAGCCGTTCACCTCGATCCCTTTCTCCCGCGGGCACAGCATGAGCAGCGGATAGCCTTGATCCCGCCCCATTTCCGGCTCGATACACGCGATCATGGGGGCGGCGACCGACTGCTCGATCGCCTGGGCAGCTCGGTCGGTCAGGGCGACGACGTCCGCCGAGCGCATGGCTTCGCGCACTTCGCTCCAGACCGTTCCCGGACCCGCCAGAAGCTCGGCCAGGGCGTCTCCATGAGGTGATCGCAGGATGAGGGGGCGGACAGGCTGAGCCAGGCCGCTGGCGGCCGTGTGCACCACCGCTTCAAGCGCCGTTTCTCCATGAAGCCGGTGATAAAGCAGGTTCATCGTTCCGCCGGGCAGGACCAGGATCGCACCGTTCCAGCCATAGAGCGAGGTCACGACTGCGCTGGTGGTCCCGTCTCCGGCAAACACCGCCAGCACTCCTACTCCTGCCGCATCCAGTTCGGCAGCGGTGGGCAGTGGATCTTCGGGAAAACAGATCGTCCGGGCGACATGGAAGCCGGCATCGCCGCAGCAAGAATTCAGCGCTTCCAGCGCTGCCGCATCGTTGCTGCCGCTCGCTTCGTTGACCACCAGCCACAAGGAACCCTGCCGCGCCATGGCCCTACAGCGCGCTGCATGCCCGCCGGTTCCCGTCAAACCCTATTCGAAAGGATTAACCAGGCAGCGGCGGCGTTGAACGCGGTGTAGGCCAGGTAACCCCAAGCCCAGACGACCAGCCCCTGGGACGTCAGCAGCAGAGCGGCGAGCAGCAGCAGGAATTCCGTGGCCAGGCTGATTCGCCCGCCCAGCAGGTGCACGAACCACGGAACCCGCCCCAGCAGGGGATGCCCGCTTTCGAGCACGGCCTTGTGGAGCGCGAAATTCGCGACTCCCAGGATCAGGATCAGCACGACAGCCACTACGCCTGCCAATGTGGCGCTTCCTTCGTCGATTGCCAAACGCGTTTCGCCGGTCCGCGCCAGTCTTTGGTCGATAGCGCGATTCGTTCGTCGGCTGGCTTCAATCGATGGTCGGGAAGCACGGGAATCCGGGGTCTAGGTGGGTTAATCCTGTTTCACGCCAAGGTTCAAGCCGAACCCCCTGCCCGGACCTGGCGCAATGAGGAAGGATGACCGCCATGAAGATTTTCACGCTCGTATCCGCAGCTGCCGCTCTTGCCCTTGCCGCTCCTGCCTTCGCCGCCCAGCCGGCCGGGAACTCGGTCGAGGTCCAGTACCGCGATCTCGACTTGTCCTCCCCGCAAGGCATGGCCGAGCTGGATCGCCGGCTCGACAAGGCAGCCCGCCAGGTCTGCAACCTCAACGCCACCAAGACCGGCACCCGCATTCCGGACACTGAATCGCGCCTCTGCTACAAGGAAACCAAAGACCAGCTGAAGCAGCACATTGCGGCGATGGCCCAGAAGAACCGCCTCGGTTGAGCCATGACGGCTGAGCCGTAGCGCCTTGGGTCAGGCACCGACCTGCCCGGCCCAAGGCGCCGAACATTCCTGAACAGCGCGAGCGCTCGGCGTTGCCGCCGGGCCCCTGCCGGCCTGCCCCTACCGGCCTGCCATAGCCTTCACCTTGCGCAGGTATGTGCGCCCGATCCGCAGCATTTCGCCGTTGGCGAGCTCTGCCGACCACACGCCCAGTCCTTCATGCCGGAAGCCGCGGATGCAGTCGCGGCGCAGGATGGTGGAGCGGTGGATGCGGATGAACTGCCGGGGATCCAGTTTCTGCTCCAGCCCCGCGATCGTCTGAAGCAGGAGATAGCTGTTGTCCGGGACATGCAGCCGGACATAATCCCGTTCGGCATCGATCCGCTCCACTTGCCCGGCATCGATCCGCAGCAATTCCGACCGGTGCGGCACCCAGAACTCGGTGAGCCATTCGCCAGCCGCCTTGGCCCGTGTACCCCGGCGGGAAATCGCCCGCTCGATCGCGCGCTCCAGCCGGTCGGGCGTCACCGGCTTCAGGACATAGTCGACCGCATCGAGATCGAACGCTTCCACGGCGAAGCTGTCATGTGCCGTCACGAAGATTACCGCCGGCCGCAAATCGCCGCGGCCCAGTTCACGCGCGACGGCCAGTCCGTCGACCCCCGGCATGGTCATGTCGAGCAGCAGCAAGTCCGGCTTGAGCGTTCCGGCCAGCCGCAGCGCGGCCGCGCCGTCGCTGGCGGTGCCGACCACCGCCAGGCCTTCCAGCCCCGCGCAGATCACCTGCATCCGCTCGATCGCCAGCGGTTCGTCATCGACAATCAGCGTTCGCAGCGCCTGGCCGTCGGTCTCGCTCATGCTTTCTCCGGATCGAAGGGAACGCGAATGGTGGTGACATAGCCTTCCGGCACCAGCCCGGAAACGAGGCTGGCCTGCCGGCCGAAGCGGGCTTCCAGCCGGTCCCGTACGTTGGCAAGGCCGATTCCGTGACCGGGGCGCGGCGCAATCGTACCGGAAGCCCCCGGCCCGTCGTCCGCCACCGTGACGACCAACTGGCCGAATTCCTCCCGCGCGTGGATCGCGATGGTCACTTGTCCGGACGAGACCGCAACTGCGTGCTTCACCGAATTCTCGACCAGGGGCTGCAGGATCATGCCGGGCACCTTCGCGTCCGCGAGTTCGGGAGGAAGCTGGATGTCCACGCGCAGCCGGTCGGGAAAGCGGACTGCCTCCACCTCAAGGTACAGGCGCTGCAGTGCGACTTCTTCCCGCAGCGGCACGTCGGACGTGGGATCGTCGGCCAGGCTGCGGCGGTAAAAGGTGGAGATCGTCTGGATCATCCGCTCGGCCGCTTCGGTCCGGCCCGTCAGCACCAGCGCCGAAAGGGAATTGAGCGTATTGAACAGGAAGTGCGGATTGACCTGATAGCGCAGCGATCGCAGCTCCGCCGCCTTGGCCGCGCGCCGGAAGGTGCCTTCGCGCCGTTCCGCCGCTCGTGCCTTTTCGCCCGTCAGCAGCGCGAGGTACAACGCGGACCAGGCCAGCATCATGAAGTAGCGCCCGAACGCGACCTCTGTGATTTCCTGCCACGCGGACAAGCGCTGCGCGTCACGGTCGATGGTGATCGTCCCGTGCGGGGCATCGGGACCGGCAAGGCTGGAAACCCCGGTCGCGGGTACTTCGACCAGAAGATCGCCGCTTTCGGTCTGCCGCACCCGGATACCCTGCTGTTCGGCAACCCGCTGTATGATCGCCTGCTCCATGTCGGCAAAGGCCGCCTGGTTGGCCAGCGCCTGCGCCAGCGCCACGGGCGCGGAAACCAGCAGGGCGGCGGCGATCTTCGTCCAGAGCGGGCGATTGTCGAACAGCTGCAGGATCACCCACAAGCCAAGGGTGATCGCCGCTCCGGCAAGGGATGCAAGGGCTCGCCGCCCCAGCAGCTGGTTCTCGAAACCGAGATCGAGGATCTCGGCCCGCAGCGTCGTCAGCACGAAATAGCACAGCCACAGCCCGGCGATCGAAGCCAGTACGGTTTCGAACGACACGCGGGCGTAGTGGACTTCAGGCTCCGAGACTTCCATTTCGACTTCTTAGCCCGCCGCTGCCTGCCAGCGCCAACACCATGGTCGAACGCTGTCGTCTTCCGGTCGATCAGGCAGGGACGCACGCAGGCAGGCGAAAAGGCCCTGCACGTCGCTCGTCGGAAACGAATTCCCCCCGGTCGAACGATGAGGTCACGGCGCGCGGCAATCGCTATGGTCAAACCGCTTGGCCTGCGCGGGTCTAGCACCTAAAGCACCTGCCGAACCCCCAAGAGAGTTTTGCGATGACCATGGTGGAAAACCGGCTCGCCGGATTTGAAGTAGCACGCAAGGCGATGGTCGACAGCCAGCTTCGACCAAGCGGCGTGAATGCCCCGTTTGTCCTCAAGCGCATGGGCAGCATCCCGCGTGAGGATTTCGTTCCGGAATCGGCGAAGAGCCTCGCCTATATCGATCGCTCGATTGCGCTCGGCGACGGGCGCTATCTGGCGCCTGCGGCGTTCTATGGAACGATGCTGCAGGAAGCCCTTCCGGTTCTGCAGGACCGCGCGCTCGTGGTGGACGGAGGCAGCGGATACCTGCCGCGGCTGCTCGATACGCTGGTCGGCACGGTTGAGGTGATCGATCCGGCTGCGGCGTTCCAGCCGGGCGGCGCGAGCGGCTTTACGCTGCTGCTGGTCGACGGCGCAGTCGAGAAGCTGCCTTCCACGCTGATGGAACGGCTGGCCGATGACGGCCGGGTGGTCACGGGGATCGTGCTAAACGAACTGACCCGCCTCGCTTACGGGCGCAAGGCGCTGGGCGATGCCGCCCTGCTTCCGCTGGCCGAGATGGGCATTCCGGTCCTGCGGGAATTCGCTGCACCGAAAGCCTGGAGCTTCTGAGCATGGCCGGGAGGGGGCTGCGCGCGGGACCGGTTGCGGCTGCATGCCTGTGCGCCATCGCGGCGCCGGTGCAGGCGGATACGCTGGAAGAAGCGCTGAGGCAGGCTTACCTCACCAACCCTACGATCGAGGGCGCACGCGCCCAGCAGCGCGTGACCGACGAAACGGTCGCGATCGAGCGATCGGGGGGGCGGCCATCCGCCAGCGCACAAGGCACCTACACGGAATTCGTCAAGCAGAACGCCGCGTCCTTCACGGCGCCGGAGCGTTCATTGACCGGGCAGCTGAACCTGGCTGTGCCGATCTATTCCGGCGGAGCGATCCGAAACGCGGTTCGTGCGGCGGAGACCCGGGTGCTGGCCGGACGGGCCGAGTTGCGCGGAACCGAAAGCGCCTTGTTCAGCCAAGTGGTCGCCGCCTACATGGACGTGATCCTGCAGGAAGCGCTGGTCGCCCTCAACGCCAATAACGTGGAGGTGCTGGGGATCAACCTCCAGGCGACACAGGACCGCTTCCAGATCGGCGACCTCACTCGCACGGACGTCGCCCAGTCCGAAGCACGGCTGTCGCTCGCCCGAAGTGATCTCAGAACGGTGCAGGCCAACCTGATCACCGCGCGCGAAACGTACATCGCGCTGGTCGGAGAAGCACCGACGGATCTCCAAGCCCCTCCCCCCTTGCCCAACCTGCCCGACTCGGTGGCGGTGGCGGTGGCGGCGGCGCTGGAAAACAACCCCGACCTGATCGCCGCGCAGGAACGCGCCGATGCCGCGTTCTACGATATCGACGTGGCCGGAGCGGGCCGGCTGCCCCAGCTCGAAGCGTTCACGACGGGAGGCTACACCAACTTCCTGAACTCTCTCGGCGCTGGCGTGATCAACGTACCGATCCCGCAAGTGCAGACGACGGTACAAGCCGGCGTGCGGGCGACGATCCCGCTCTATCAAGGCGGGCGTCCCGCCGCGCAGGAGCGTCAGGCGCAGGCCCGGGCCTCGCAGGCGCTGGAACAAGTGGTGGCGGTCGAACGCGACGTGATCCAGCAGGTTCGCGGTGCCTACGCCGCATGGCTGGCGGCCAACGCGATCATCGCATCGACCCAGGCGGCGGTCAGCGCGGCCGAGCTTGGCCTGGAAGGCGTGCGGGCGGAACAGACCGTCGGCAATCGCCAGATCCTCGACGTTCTGGACGCGGAGCAGGAACTGCTCCAGGCCCGGGCGCAGCTCGTCACTGCCCGGCGGACCGAATACGTCGCCGGCTTTACGCTTCTGGCCGCGATGGGCCGGGCCGAGGCTGAAGACCTCAACCTTGCCGAGGCGGGCCCGCTGTACGATCCGACCGTGTATTACGAAGACGTGCGCGGGTCGATCTGGGATTGGCGCAGGGACCCCGATCCGGAGACCCGCGCCACCCGCACGATCGAGATCCCGGCCCAGACCGCGGACATTCCCGGCGGAATGGAAGAGCTTCCCTTGATTGACGAACCTCTCTCACCCACTACATTCGGGGCGCCCTACGGAATTCGGACAACCGATGTCCCTCCCTCGGACGTGGATATCCGCGAGCAGCCACAGTGAGAATGCCAATGCCTCAGGACGGCGAACCTTCAGTCGAAGAGATCCTCGAATCCATCAAGAAGGTGATCGCGCGGGACAACCGCGAAAGCGCGCGCGCCTTGCGCCAGCCACACGCGGAGGAGGACGAGGATGTGCTCGACCTCGGCGAAGCGGATGAGTTTTCCGACGCCGAATCGGCTGACGACGAAGCGCCGCTGACGGCGGAACGCTCTGCCCGGGCAATGCGCGAATCGCTCGCTGCGCTGGCGGTCCTGTCGGAACCGGGCGCATCGCCCCAGATCGTCCGCTCCGGCGAAACTTCGCTGGAAAGCATGGTCCGCGAAATGCTTCGCCCGATGCTGGCCCAGTGGCTCGATGCCCATCTGCCCCCGATCGTGGAGCGGCTGGTGAAGGCGGAAATCGCGCGTATCGCCGGCAAGAAAGGCTAAGCGCGCTATTTTCGGTTCCGAACTGACGAAGGCCGAACGCGCGCTCGCCAAGATTGGCGGCGAGGAGATCGAGCGGCATATCTTCCTCTGCGCCCTGGCGGAAAAGCAGGAATGCTGTTCCCGGGAAACCGGGCAGCGGGCGTGGAAGTACCTCAAACGGCGGCTCAAGGAACTGCGGCTCGCGGGACCAAAGTCTCGCGGGTGCGGCGGGGTACAGCGCAGCAAGGCGGATTGCCTGCAAATTTGTGCGGCCGGCCCGATCGCGGTCGTCTGGCCTGACCGGGTCTGGTACCATTCCTGCACCGAAGACGTGCTGGAGCGGATCATCCAGGAACACCTGATCGGCGGCCGCCCGGTCGAGGAATACCGGCTTAGCGCCTCCGATCAGTGATCCTCGTCCTCCAGGCTTGAGTCGACCGACTCGTCGTGACCCGTCCCGCTCGACAGGAACACCAGCCCCATCAGCGCCGACATCAGCAGCATCATCAGCCCGATGCCGAGCGCGGTTGCGATGAAGAAGTGGATCGAGATCGCGCCGAATTCCCGGTAGAACAGCAGCAGCGCGATGATCACCACGCCAACCGTCACCAGGAACATGAAGCGCATCAGGCGCCGGTACCGCCGCCAGGCGTGGGCGGCCTTTTCCGGGTCGTCGAGCGGGGAACGGCGCGTCATCGCGCCCTGATGCCCGCCGGAACGCGGGTTGGCAAACAGTCTCTGCCCCGATTTCCGCCGAAGCGGCCAAGCATTTTGCCGAACGGGCGAGTCATGGCATGATGCCCTCAGCAGGGGAGAGAAGCCATGACCATCGCCCAGGTACTCGAAAACCGCGACCAGACCATCATCAGCTGCACCGCCGACGCTACCGTTGAACACGCCGCACGCAAGCTTGCGGAAAACCGGATCGGCGCACTTCCGGTGCTGGATGGCGGCAAGCCGATCGGAATCTTTTCCGAACGCGACTTGCTGTACTGCATTGCCCACGAAGGTGCGGACGTGCTGCGGCGGCCGGTCAGCGAAGTAATGACCGCGCCCGCGATCACCGTCGACTCCTCCACCGGCGTGATGGATGCGCTGGAGCTGATGACGCGGCGGCGGATTCGCCACTTGCCGGTAGTCGACAAGGGACGGCTGTCGGGCTTCGTCTCGATCGGAGACCTCGTAAAGCATCGGCTCGACAAGGTGGAAACCGAAGCCCGGCAGATGCGCGAATATATCCGCACCGTCTGAACCGCTTGAGGGCGTGGCCTGCGCCTCCTACATCGGAGGCATGGCCGGAACCCTCTCTCTCACGAAATCCGCCGCCGCGCGCGTCGGCTGGATCGCTCAAAAACAGAACAAGCCCGCGATCCTGCGGCTGGCCGTGGAAGGCGGCGGCTGCTCGGGCTTTCAGTACAAGTTCGGCCTGACCGAAGCGCCGGAGCCTGACGATATCGTCAGCGAAACCGACGGGGTCAGGCTGGTGGTCGATCCAATAAGCCTCGATCTGGTGGACGGCAGTGTCGTCGACTACGTCGAATCGCTGGGCGGGGCTGCCTTCCGGGTGGAAAATCCCAACGCTTCGGCCGGCTGCGGCTGCGGCTCCAGCTTCGGGATCTGACCTTGCGCATCGCCAGCTTCAACATCAACGGCACCAAGGCGCGCCTGCCGCGCCTGCTCGAATGGCTGGAGGAAACCCGCCCCGCCGTCGCCTGCCTGCAGGAAATCAAGTGCCCGGACGATGTGTTTCCGGCCGAGGAATTCGAGAAGCTTGGGTACAAGGCGATCTGGCACGGCCAGAAGAGCTTCAACGGCGTGGCGATCCTTGCCGACGGTGAAGCGCCGGTTGAGGTCCTGAGGGGCCTTCCCGGAGACGAGGAGGATGAGCAGGCGCGCTACCTCGAGGCCGACGTGAAGGGCCTGCGAGTGGCCAACCTCTACCTGCCCAACGGCAACCCGCAGCCGGGCCCAAAGTTCGATTACAAGCTGGCGTGGATGGAACGGCTGCACCAGCGGATGCAGGAGTTGATGGCCCGCGAAGTGCCGACCGTCGTGCTGGGCGACTACAACGTCGCGCCGGATGACAAGGACGTCTGGTCCCCTCGCGCCATGGCGCAGGACGCGGTGTTTCGGCCGGAGTCGCGCGATGCGTACCGCCGGCTGCTCAACGAAGGCTGGACCGACGCGATCGACACGCTCAACCCGCGCGGCGGGGTATGGACCTTCTGGGACTATCAGGCCGGCTGCTGGCCGCGCGATCTGGGTATCCGGATCGACCACTTGCTGTTGTCGCCCGAGGCGGCCGACCGCTTGGTCGCCGCCGGGGTCGACAAGGCGCATCGCGGGCGGGAAAAAGCCAGCGATCACGCCCCTGTGTGGGTCGAACTGGCCGGCTGATGCGCCGGCCTTCCTGTTACTTGTAGAACACGTGCCGCTGGATGGTCGCGGCGGCGAGCTTGGTGCGGGCCCATTTCGGCTTCACATAAGTCGCGTGAAAGAACAGCGCGTCGCTTGCCGGGCTATCCCACAATTCCTCGTGCGCAATACGGGCAACCGCCTTGGCCTTGCGCCATTCGGGTGAGCCGAGTTTCGGCTCGGGAATCTGTCCGTTACGAACAAAGGAAAATTGGGAGCGCTGGGTCACGACAGCGCAGTAGTCATCGGGAAATAGCGGCGATTGCGCGCGGTTCACGATCACTTCCGCGACGGCGATCTGACCATCGAGCGGTTCTCCGCGCGCTTCGAAATAGACGGCTTCGGCCAGGCAGGTCATGTCGCGCGACAATGCATCGTCGGCAGGGATTTCGGCCACCAGCTCGACCAGAGAAGCTGTGGGAGCATCGACCTTTTCTGCCTCTTCAGCGGGCAGTTCCGCGCTGTCGGGCAGGGGGGTCGCCGGCAGGGGCTGGACCACTTCCTGGGCCACGAAGCGCGGGCCGGGGGTGATCTCGGTTTCGCTCTGGACTTCGCTCTGGGCCGTAATCACGGCCGGCTGGAGCGAAACAGGGTCTTCAGCGAAGGCGCCGGAACTGGCGGCGCCGAAGAAAGAGGTAACAAGCATGGCAATGGCGGCAAAGGCGCCCGCGCGGTGAGTCTTGCGGCTCATATGTTCCGTCATCACGGCGGTGGACGGACCTGACGCAGACTGACAATCGCGTGCCGCCTTGGGCGACGGGTACTGCGATCGTCCACATTAAACCGCCTGCCGGCCGTCCCCCGTCTGCGCGCTAATTCGTCACGGCCGAAAAGCCGTGCTGCGAATCGCCTGCGCTGTTGGAGGAACCGGGCCCCTAAACGTTTCGCTCAGGCGATCAACCTGAAGTTCCCAACCCGTCGATGAACTGTTCAGCGTTTGCGATATCCAGTTCGATTATCCACAAATCCGGGTCCTGCCGCTTGCGGCGCTGGCAATACTCGGAGAAATCCAGCGGGTTTTCGGGGTCTTCGCTGCGGGCAAGAACCCAACTGCGGGTGCCGTCACGCTGCGGCATCCGCTCATAAAGCCGCGCGTTTGCGCCATTTTCCAGGCATACTACCAGGATCGTACCGGCGTCGCGCTCTCCTTTCGCCAGAACCACGGCGAACCCGCCCGCTGCTTCGACGCTGCGGATCAGCCCTGCTGCCTCAAGGTGGGCCGGGAGCCGCTCGCTCACGCAGGATCGGCCCGGTAACCGGGCAGCCCCGACAAGGGAATGCGGGAGCGCATGAAGGTGCCGGTGCCGCGGCCGATCTCCTCCCCGTCCTGATCGACCAAGCGAGCTTCGGCTACGAACACCCGGCGCTTGCCGCTGACCCAGCGTCCTTCGGCGATGACCGCTCCGCCCCTGACGGGCTTGGTGAAGTGGAGGTTGAAGCCGGTGGTCAGCAGGAAGCGATCGGTCACCAGCGTGTTGGCCGCATAGAATGCCGCATCGTCGAGCATCTTGAAGTAGACCGTCCCGTGCGCCGCGCCCGCGGCGTGGTGCAGCCGGTCATCCACGGTGAAGCGGATCCGGGCATGCCCTTCGCCAACGATTTCCAGCCGGGAGGAGAACAGCGCGTTGATCGGCGCCGAAGCGTACAGCGATTCAAGCGCCCGATAATGCAGCGCCGCGCCCGAACCGCCCGCGCGAGGCGCATCCGGCGCGGAGCCAGGCCCGGCGTCTGGTCGGGGGTCAGGCGACGTCGCGGTCCGTGACATTCGTCAGCAGGGCGTAAAGCGCCTCGGAATCCGGCGCCTCGCTCAGCGCTTCATGCATGCGTTCGTCGCGCACCAGCCGGGAAATCGCGGCCAGTGCGTGAAGATGGGTTGCGCCCGAGTTTTCCGGGGAAAGCAGGCCGAAGACAAGATCGACCGGCAGACCGTCCGCCGCCGCGAAATCCACCGGCTCCGACAACTTCAGCAGCGCGACCACCGGACGCTGCAAGCCGCGTACGCGCGCGTGCGGAATGGCCACGCCGCGGCCGAAACCGGTGCTGCCGAGCTTTTCCCGCTCTTCCAGCTGGTCCAGGACATGTGCGCGATCGAGCCCGTACCCGGCGGCAAACGTACGGGCGAGCTGGTCCAGAATCGTGCGCTTGCTGCTGGCCTCGACCTCGGCAACCGCATCCGGGTGAATGGAAAAGAGGGGATTCATGGCTTCTTATCAGTCGCTGTACGAACTCTGCCAAGGGACAGCCCGACGCGGCGGGAACTCCGCCGGTCAGGCCTGACCGCTTGGGCTGTTGTTTCCGGCCGAGGCCGGCGCGTTCAGGAAGGTTCGACCCACCCGATCGAGCCGTCGTCCCGGCGATAGACCATATTGTGCCGCCCGGTGCCAGCGTTTTTGAAAAACAAGGCGTTGGTGTGCCGCAAGTCCAGCATCATCACGGCATCCGACACGCTGACTTCGGGAATATCGACCCGAGTTTCGGCGATCACGGGGGAGGCATAGTCCGCCTCCTGCGCGCCATCATCCTCTTCGTCCTGGGATTCGGCTTCCTCCCGCGGGGCGAAGACGGTGTAGGCAGCGTCTTCCGCCTCGGCTACGAAGGAGGCCCGCTCATGCCGGTCCTTCAAGCGGCGCTTGTAGCGGCGCAGCTGCTTTTCGACCTTGTCGGCCGCGCCGTCGAACGCCTGGTGGGCATCGGGCGATTCGGCGCGGCTCTTGAGCACCAGCCCGTTCACCACGTACATCACGATGTCGCAGGCAAAGGCGTTGGGCGGCGTCTTGCCGAGGGTTACGACCGCGGTTTGCGCGCGGCTGAAGTACTTTTCGACGATTGCGTTGAGGCGCGCCGTGGCGTGGTCCTGAAGCGCCTCACCGGTTTCGACCTGGTGACCTGAAATCCGGATTTCCATCGCTCGCAAGACCTCCTTTTTTGTTATCGACCGCTCGGGCGAGAGAAAAACTCATTGCGCCCAGAGTGGAGAGTCCAACGTTCCGACAAACGCTTTGTGCCGGGCAAGTTCGGCCGCGGAAGGCGCATGGAGCCGAGGCGGGCGGAACTCGCGGCGACGCGTGCTTACAACCGCCACTTCGACCACCGTCTGCGAGGACTCGGCAGCCAGTTCCAGCCCGATCTGCCGTCCGCCGGTCAACTCGACATAGACTTGCGCCAGCAGTTCCGCGTCGAGCAGCGCCCCGTGCAGCACGCGGTGGCTGCGGTCGACACCGTAGCGGGAACACAGCGCATCCAGCGTGTGCTTCGCCCCGGGATGCCGGCGGCGGGCAAGGGACAGGGTGTCGATCATCCGGTGCATTCCCACTTCGGGATGACCGCACAAGCCGAGTTCGTGATTGAGGAAGCCGAAGTCGAATTGTGCGTTGTGCGCCACCAGCGGCGCATCACCCAGGAATTCGAGCAGCTCCAGCACGTGTTCCACGAATTGCGGCTTGTCGGCCAGGAACACGTCGGACAATCCGTGGACTCGCTCCGCCGCCAGCGGCATCGAGCGGCCAGGGTTGAAATAGGCGTGAAACCGGCTCCCGGTCGGCACCTTGTTGACCAGCTCGATGCAGCCGATTTCCACCAGCCGGTCGCCGCTCACCGGATCGAGCCCGGTGGTTTCCGTATCGAAGACAATTTCCCGCATGGCGCGAATATCGGCCGGAGCCGGCGCGCTGGCAAGGGGGATCAGCGCCTCTGGGTGGCCAGCCGAGCCGCCAGTTCGGCAACGGCTGCCTCGGTCTCTGCCAAGGACGTGCCGGTATCGATCAAGCAGTCGGCCCGAACCCGTTTTTCCGCGTCCGGCAACTGGAGCCGGCGGATTTCGGCCAGACGCCGGGCAGTCATTCCCGGCCGAGCGAGCACGCGGGCGCTCTGCACTTCGGCCGGTGCGGAAACGACCGCGACCGCATCCACTTCATCCGCGCCGCCCTTTTCGAACAGGAGCGGAATGTCGAACACCACCAGCGCAGCGTCGGCGTGTTCGGCCAGGAAACGGTCCCGCGCGGCGCGCACCGCCGGATGAACGATTGCCTCAAGCCGGGCGAGGGCGGCGGGATCGGCAAACACGCTTGCCCCCAGCTTCGCCCGGTCCACCCCCTGCGAGCTGGTGGTGCCGGGAAACGCGGCCTCGATTGCCGGCAACAGCGCCCCGTCGGGGCCTTGCAGCCGGCGCACCTCCGCATCGGCATCGAACACCGGCACGCCTTGCCGGTCGAACATCTTCGCGACGGTCGACTTGCCCATCCCGATCGAGCCGGTCAGGCCGAGGATGAACGGCCGGCTCACGCCGTCAGCAGGCGCCGCAATTCGGCATCACCATCGGCCCTCGGCGGCTCGGCCCCGAAGAACTTGCCGAACGCCTCCGCCGCCTGACCGATCAGCATTGTCAGCCCGTCCAGCGTGACGAAGCCCGCTGCACGCGCGGCTTGCAGGAATTCGGTGTCGAGCGGGTGGGTGACGATGTCGTAGACCACGCTGCCCGGCGGGGCATGGCTGAAATCGAACGCCAGCGGCGGCTGGCCCGCCATGCCGAGTGGGCTGGCATTCACGATCAGGTCGAAACAGCCCGCGCGGTCGTCGAACGCGAAATCGGTCGGTTCGGAAAAATGGGCGAGGGGCGCCACGTGATGCTCGCCCCCGGGATCGAGTTCATCCAGCAGCGCTCGCGCTTTTCCGGGATCGCGTCCGGCCAGCACGATTACCACGTTCTGGGCAGCGAGCGCGGCGACGATCGCCCGCGCCGCGCCGCCCGTGCCAAGCACGCGGGCCATGCGGAACAAATGCGTGCGTTCCAGCAGCGGCCGCAGCGGTTCAAGAAACCCGGCGGCATCGGTGTTGTAGCCAGTCAGCGTCCCGTCCTCACCGCGCGTGACGGTGTTCACTGCCCCGATCCGCTCGGCGAGCGGATCGATCCGATCCAGCAGCGGTAGCACCGCCTGCTTGTGCGGCATGGTGACGTTGCAGCCGCGCCACCGCGGGTCCTTGCGCCTTAGCGCGAAGTACTCCTCAAGCTCCTCGGCGCGTACATGGCAGGCGCGGTATTCCGCCCGCAGCCCAAGCTTTTCCAGCCAGAAGCCATGGATCGCCGGGGACTTTGACTGCGCGATCGGATCGCCGATCACTTCAGCATAGAGCGTTTCGGTTCCTTCAACGCTCATGCCGGCAATTCCCCCATCTGCCGCAACGCGCCCAGCAGCGGGAGCAGCGGCATTCCAAGAATGGTAAACGTGTCGCCTTCGATCCGCTCAAACAGCTGCACGCCAAGGGCTTCGATCCGGAACACCCCGACGCAGCCGGCCACCTCAGGCCATTCCGCGTCGAGATAGCGATCGATGAAGGCGGGCGACAGCGCGCGCACGTGCAGCCGGGCGACGGCGGCGTGGCTCCAAACGGTCTTTCCCCTGCGCGCGAGGGCGGCCGCTGAATGCAGCTCCATCGTTTTTCCGGAGAAGAAAGCCAGGTGCCGCGCCGCATCCTCCCGGCTGTCGGGCTTGTCGAACCGCCGGCCGTCCACCACCACCAGTGAGTCGCTGCCCAGCACCAGCCGTTCCGGCTCAGCAAGGGCGAGTGCCTTGGCTTCGGCGAGTGCAAGGGCGACCGCGTCCGGCGAAGCATCGCCCAGCCGGGCTTCGAGCGCACGCTCGTCGATAGAAGCGGGCCGCGGCTCGAACGCAACGCCAGCGGCCTGCAACATCGCGGCGCGCGAGGCGCTTTTCGAGGCAAGGATAATCATGCCGGTACGATCATATCGGCTTGATGCCCGTCTGGTGCGAACCGTCCTGCATGGCGCGTTCGTTGTACAGCCGGATGACCGCCGCGGCGGTTTCCTCGATCGAGCGGCGGGTGACATCGATCACCGGCCAGCCGTTGTCGGCGAACATTCGGCGGGCGAACGCCAGTTCCTCCGCCACCCGCTGCTCATCGACATAGGCAGTGTCGGGCGTTTCGTTCAGCGTCAGCAAGCGGTTGCGGCGAATTTCGATCAAGCGGCGCGGCGCCGTGGTCAGCCCGACGATCAGCGGCTTGCGCAGTTCGAACAATTCGGGCGGGGGCGGGCTTTCGACCACGACCGGAATGTTGGCCACCTTGTACCCGCGATTGGCGAGATAGATGCTGGTCGGCGTCTTCGACGATCGCGAGACCCCGGCCAGCACGATGTCGGCTTCCTCCCAGTGTTCGAACAGGACCCCGTCATCATGCGCGATGGTGAACTGGATCGCGTCGACCCGGGCGAAATAGGCATCGTCGAGCACGTGCTGGCGTCCGGGACGCCCCTTGGCTTGTTCCTGCAGCAGGTCTTCCAGCACCGCGGTGACGGTATCGAGCGCGGCGATGTGGGGCAGTCCGCGCGCACGGCAGAATTCCTCCAGCTTCATCCGGGTTTCGGGATTGACCAGGGTGTAGAGCACCAGGCCCGGATTGGCGGCCAGCTCCTCCGCGATCCGTTCCAGATGCTGCAGGGACCGGACCATCGGCCAGAAGTGGCGGATCACCTCGGCATGGTCGAACTGGGCCAGCGCCGCCTTGGCGATCATTTCCAGCGTTTCGCCAGTCGAGTCCGAGAGAAGATGAAGGTGCAGTCGGGTCATGTGGAGAAGTCCTGCATAAACCACGGGATGAGCCTGGGGACAAGTTCGGGACAGGAAGCTGTGCCCACTGACAGGTGATTCCCGCTCGGGCTTGCCGACAGGCTGTGGATTTCGTCCACTGGCTGGGGACAACGGGGATAACCGTCGCTTGACTCAAGAGCCATCCGGATTCGCATCGCCCCCAAGACCCTGTTCATCGCGGGAGAAATCGGGCAGGAGCGCGCTCTCCCCACAATCCACAGGACCAACAGACTCCTTCATCCTTTTATAAAGATCTTATTGTGTTGGATTGGACCCGATGCCTGGCTTGCTTCTTGAGACCCTCCACGGAAAAATCGGACCCCGCCGCCCGCTCTGGCTGATGCGGCAAGCGGGGCGCTACCTCCCGGAATACCGCGAACTCCGCGCGGACAAGGGCGGCTTTCTCGAACTGGTTTACGACTGCGAGGCCGCGGCCGAGGTCACGCTGCAGCCGATCCGGCGCTTCGGGTTCGACGGAGCGATCCTGTTTTCCGATATCCTGATCGTGCCCTATGCGATGGGACAGGATCTCGCGTTTCTGGCCGGGGAAGGACCGCACCTCTCGCCCCCGCTGGTCGATCATGCGCTGGCGGCGCTCCAAGGGGTGCCACAGCGGCTTGATCCGATTTACCGGACCGTGTCCCTGGTGCGGGAGCAACTGGGGCCGGAAACCACCTTGCTGGGCTTTGCGGGCAGCCCATGGACGGTCGCGACCTACATGATCGCCGGTGCAGGCAGCCGCGATCACTTGCAGGCGCGGACGATGGCCTACCGCGATCCGTCCGCGTTCCGGGCGATCATCGACGCCATCGCCGACCTGACGGTGGACTACCTCGACGGCCAGATTCGCGCCGGGGCCGAAGCCGTGCAATTGTTCGACAGCTGGGCGGGGAGCCTGGCGCCTGACGAATTCGAGCGCTGGGTGATCGCGCCCAACGCCGCGATCATCGCGGCCTTGCATGAACGGCATCCGGACGTGCCGGTGGTCGGCTTTCCAAAGGGAGCAGGGGCCAAGCTGGCGGCCTACGCGCAGGAAACCGGAGCCGACGCGATCGGGCTCGATGAAACGATCGATCCGCTCTGGGCGGCGGCCACGCTGCCCGAAAACCTGCCCGTGCAGGGCAACCTCGATCCCTTGCTGCTGCTTGCCGGCGGAGAAACGCTGGAGGGGCGGGCGCGCACGATCCTCGATGCCTTCGCCGGACGGCCGCACGTGTTCAACCTCGGCCACGGAATCCACAAGGATACCCCGATCGCCCATGTCGAACGGCTGGTTGAAACCGTACGCAACTGGGAGGGGTGACGCGCGGGCCCCGGCCCAGTAGATCACTCCCATGCAGGACTTACTCTCGATGCTCTATTTCTGGCTCAAGGCCGGCCACATCATCTTCGTGATCTTCTGGATGGCCGGGCTGTTCATGCTCCCGCGCTTTTTCGTCTATCACCAGGAAGCGGCCGAGGGATCGCCCGAAAACGCGCTGTGGGTGGACCGGGAGCGCAAGCTGCTGAAGATCATCCTGCTGCCCGCGATCCTGGCGGTGTGGGGATTCGGCATCGCGCTCGCGATTGCGACCGACGCCTGGGACCAGCCGTGGCTGCACGCCAAATTGCTGCTGGTGCTGATTCTCAGCGCCTTCCATGGGTGGATGGCCGGCTATGCGAAGAAGCTGGCCCGGGGAGAACGTCCGATGAAGGGCAAGACCCTGCGCCTGCTCAACGAGATTCCGGGGATCACCGTGGCGCTGATCGTGATCCTGGTGGTGATCAAGCCCTTCTGAGCGATCTCGAGGCAGGTGAACCACCGGCTGATCAGGAATCGCGGTAAAAACAGCCAGGCAGAGCGGCCGCTCCGGGAATTTTGCGACCTGCGATTCACGAATTGACGCTGGGCGGCTCAGCGCCTATTTTCGCGCCCGATCCGGCTGAGGCCGCCGTTCCGAGCGGCCGGTCCCGCTTTCTCCAAGCCCTTCAGGACTGCCGGCTTCCTCCCATCACTGGAATACCCACATGCATTTGAAAGAATTGAAGAAAAGGACGCCGGCCGAACTCGTTTCGATGGCCGAGGAGCTGGGCGTCGAAGGCGCATCGACCATGCGCCGGCAGGACCTGATGTTCGCCATCCTCAAGGAAGTGGCCGAAGACGGGGAGGAAATCCTCGGCGTCGGCACGATCGAGGTGCTGCAGGACGGATTCGGTTTCCTGCGGTCGCCGGAAGCCAATTACCTTGCCGGGCCGGACGATATCTACGTCTCCCCCAACCAGGTCCGCAAGATGGGCCTGAGGACCGGTGACACGGTCGAAGGTGAAATCCGCGCCCCGCGCGACGGGGAACGCTACTTCGCGCTGACGAAGCTGCTCAAGGTCAATTTCGACGATCCCGACGCGGTGCGTCACCGGACCAACTTCGACAACCTGACCCCGCTCTATCCCGATGAGCGGCTGGTGCTCGACACCGTCGATCCCACGGTCAAGGACAAGTCGGCCCGAGTGATCGATCTGATCGCGCCGCAGGGCAAGGGCCAGCGCGCGCTGATCGTCGCCCCGCCGCGTACCGGCAAGACGGTTCTGCTGCAGAACATGGCCAAGGCGATCACGGACAACCATCCGGAAGTGTTCCTGATCGTGCTGCTGGTCGATGAACGGCCTGAGGAAGTTACCGACATGCAGCGGTCCGTGAAGGGCGAGGTGATTTCCTCCACCTTCGACGAGCCCGCGAGCCGTCACGTGCAAGTCGCGGAAATGGTGATCGAGAAGGCCAAGCGCCTTGTCGAGCACAAGAAGGACGTGGTGATCCTGCTCGATTCCATCACCCGCCTCGGCCGCGCCTACAACACCGTGGTGCCCAGTTCGGGCAAGGTGCTGACCGGCGGTGTCGACGCCAACGCGCTGCAGCGGCCGAAGCGCTTCTTCGGCGCGGCACGTAACATCGAGGAAGGCGGATCGCTGTCGATCATCGCCACTGCGCTGATCGACACCGGCAGCCGGATGGATGAAGTGATCTTCGAAGAGTTCAAGGGCACCGGCAACTCGGAAATCGTGCTGGACCGCAAGGTCGCGGACAAGCGCATCTTCCCCGCGCTCGATGTCGGCAAGTCCGGCACCCGCAAGGAAGAGCTGCTGGCCGGCAAGGACCAGTTGTCGAAGATGTGGGTCCTGCGCCGCATCCTGATGCAGATGGGCACGATCGACGCGATGGAATTCCTGCTCGACAAGATGAAGGATTCCAAGACCAACGAAGACTTCTTCGCGACGATGAACCAGTAACGCGCGGCCAGTCCGCGAAGCAGAAGGGCGGGGCGACAAACCCCGCCCTTCTTCATGCGCTCAGGATTCCGGCTTCAGGTGCCGGGCGAAGAATTCCGCCGTCCGCGTGTCCGCCAGCTGCGCGCCTTGTTCATTGCGCCGTTTGCCGAACTCGGTTGCGAAGCCGTGGTCGAGCCCTTCGTAATCGTGCAGCGTGACCTTGGGATGCGGGTCGAGCGCTTCGTGCATCGCCTGCTGCACGTCCGGCCCAACGAAATCGTCCTGTTTCGGAATGTGCAGCATTAGCGGATTGGCGATCGCGTCCTTTTCCCGCAGCAGGTTGTCGATCCCGACCGCATAATAGCCGACCGTCGCATCGCTGTCCGTCCGGGCCGCCACCATGTAGGCGAGCCGGCCGCCCAGGCAGTACCCGACCGCGCCGACCTTGTCGCAGCCTTCCGTTCCGCGGGCATGTTTGATCGCCGCTTCCAGATCGTAGATGCCGCGGTCCTGGTCGAACTGCCCCATCAACTCCAGCGCGCGCTGGAACTCCGGCTCGACGTCAGGATCAAGTTCGATCCCCCGCTCCAGCCGCCAGAACAAGTCGGGGGCGAGAGCGAGATAGCCGTCTTCCGCCAGCTTGTCGCACTTGCGGCGGATCCCTTCGTTCACGCCGAAGATTTCCTGGATGACCACGATTGCGGCCTTCGGCTGTTTCGCCGGGCGCGCGACGTAGCAATCGAACTGGCCGTCGTCGTCCAGAGTGGAAATTTGCACCGTCTCGCTCATATTGCATCCTCCCGCTGTGGCGTGCACCTTCAAGCCAATGATACGCGTTCGCGGGCGCCTGCGTTCCTGCCGGAGAATCTACCATGAAAGTGCATATCGAAATCGAATGCTCGCCTGAGGAAGCCCGCCGTTTCATGGGCCTGCCGGATGTCGACAAGGCGAACGAAATCTATGTCGACACTATCGCCAAGGCGATGAAGGGCGTTTCCAACGCCGACCAGCTGCAGGAATACGCCAAGCAGCTCGCTCCGATGGGCCAGCTGGGCATGAAGCTGTTCCAGAACTTCATGGAAGGCGGCGCGGCCATGCGGGACCCCGGTACGGGCTCGGCGACTGGCCCGGGCAAGGGAAAAGGCGACAAGCCCACCTCGTGAGCCGGCTTTCCTGATGGATACGATCTTCGCCTTGTCGAGCGGGGCGCCGCCGGCCGGTATTGCCGTCGTCCGGATCAGCGGCCCGCTTGCCGGGGATGCGCTGGTCCGGCTGTCCGGCTCCCTGCCGCCGCCGCGCCGCGCCCATTACACTCGGCTGTCCGACCCGCAAGGAGAGTTGCTGGACCACGCGCTGGTGCTTTGGTTTCCGGGACCGCACAGCGTGACGGGAGAGGATCTGGCCGAACTGCACCTCCATGGCGGCCGGGCGGTCATAGCTGCGGTGGAAGCCGCGCTGCAGGGCCTTGGCGGATTACGCAAGGCAGAAGCGGGGGAGTTCACCCGCCGTGCCTTCGCCAACGGGCGGATCGACTTGATGGAAGCCGAAGGACTGGCCGATCTCCTGTCTGCCGAGACCGAGCTTCAGCGCCGCTCTGCCGTGTCGCTGGCAGGCGGAACCCTCTCACACACCGTGGAAGGCTGGAGGGAGCGGGTGCTGGCGTGTTCGGCGCAAGTCGAGGCCGTGCTCGATTTCGCCGATGAGGACGATGTCGCGGCGCTGCCCTCAGAGTTCCTGCAGCAGATTGCAGTCATGCACAGGGAGCTGGAAGATTGGCTCGCCGCGCCGCGAGCCGAGACCCTACGGGAGGGATTTCGCGTGGCGCTCGCCGGACCGCCGAATGCGGGCAAGTCCACCTTGTTCAATGCCCTGGTGGAAAGCGAGGCGGCCATCATCGCGCCGATCGCCGGGACCACGCGCGATATCCTGGTGCGGCCAGTCGCCATGGCCGGGATCCCGTTCAGCTTCGTCGACATGGCAGGGCTGCGGGATGAGAGCGGGGACGTCATCGAGACAATCGGCATCGCGCGCGCACGGGAAGAGATTGCCCGCGCCGATCTCGTCCTCTGGCTCGGACCAGAAGGGGAAGGGCCGCAAGGCGCCTGGGAGGTTGAGGCTCAATGCGACCGGACCGATCATCCGCCCAAGCAGAACCCGGCCTTCCGCTTGTCGGCAGTAACCGGAGCGGGACTGGAAGATCTCAAGGTTGCCCTGATCGCCCATGCGCGCGGCGCGATGCCCAAGCCCGGGCAGGCCGCCTTGGGACAACGCCAGCGGGATATCCTGTCCGAAGCAGCCGAAGCGCTCCGCACGGCAGAGGGATGCAACGATCCGCTGATCCTGGCGGAGCACTTGCGGCGGGTGCGCGTGGCGTTCGATCGCCTTGTCGGACGCAGTTCCACCGAGGACGTGCTCGATACGTTGTTCGGCCGATTCTGCATCGGCAAGTGAGCGGTGTTTCACGTGGAACATCTCTGCCCCTTTGACCGGACCCTCCCGCCTGCCTAAAGGCCCGCTGATGCGCGAATTCGATATAGTGGTGGTCGGCGGGGGCCATGCAGGCTGCGAAGCCGCTGCCGTGGCTGCCCGTATGGGCGCCCGCGTGGCGCTGGTCAGCTTCGATCTCGACACCATCGGCGCCATGAGCTGCAACCCCGCGATCGGTGGCTTGGGCAAAGGCCACCTCGTGCGCGAGGTCGATGCATTCGACGGCTTGATCGGCCGCGCCGCCGATGCCGCTGCGATTCACTACCGAATGCTCAACCGGTCGAAGGGGAGCGCGGTCTGGGGTCCTCGCGTGCAAGCGGACCGGACCTTGTTCAAGGCCGCCATCCAGCGAATGCTGGGGCGTCACCCGAACCTTCAACAAATCGCTGGCGAAGCGGCGGAACTGATTTTCGAGCAGGGCCGCGTCGCCGGAATCCGACTGGGGGAGGGGCAAGCGATCCGTGCCCCGGCCGTGGTCCTGTGCACCGGCACGTTCCTGGGTGGTACGCTGTTTCGGGGCGAAGAGCGGCTGACCGGCGGGCGCATCGATGAGTCCTCGGCGCAGCGGCTGGCCGAGCAGTTGCGCGGGGCGGACTTGCCGCTCGCCCGGCTGAAGACCGGAACGCCGCCCCGGCTCGACGGGCGAACCATCGACTGGGCCCGCCTCGCCGAACAGCCGTCCGATCCCGAGCCCTGGACCATGTCGCCGCTGACGGAGCGGCGAGCAAACCCGCAAGTGTTCTGCGCCATAACGCGCACCAATCCGGACACGCACGACGTCATCCGGGCCAACCTGCATCGCTCTCCCTTGTTCTCAGGAGCCATCGGCGCGACCGGTCCGCGCTACTGCCCGTCGATCGAGGACAAGATCCATCGGTTTGCCGATCGGGACGGGCACCAGTTGTTCCTGGAGCCTGAAGGGCTGGACACGCATCTCGTCTACCCCAACGGGATCAGCACCTCGCTGCCCGCCGATGTGCAGCTCACCATGCTGCGGACCATCGAAGGCCTGGCGCAAGTCGAGATGGCCGTGCCGGGCTACGCGGTCGAATACGATCACGTCGATCCCCGCGCGCTGTCATCGGGGCTGGAGTTGTCGGCGATCCCGGGTCTCTACTGCGCGGGCCAAATCAACGGCACCACCGGGTATGAAGAAGCGGCGGCGCAAGGACTGGTTGCCGGCATGAACGCCGCCGCGGCCGTGCTCGGGCGCACACCGGTGCAGCTTGACCGGGCGAACAGCTACATGGCCGTGATGATCGATGACCTGACGCTGCACGGCGTGAGCGAGCCTTATCGGATGCTTACCGCGCGCGCGGAGTACCGCTTGCGGCTAAGGGCCAACAATGCGTCCACCCGGCTGACCCCGCTCGCGATAGAAGCCGGCTGCGTGGGGGAGGAGCGGCGCGCCTGGTTCGAACAGCGTGAACAGCAGCGGGCGGACTGGTGTCAGGCTCTGGCGCGGGACGTTCGTGCAACCGAGCTGGCTGCTTACGGATTGCCGGTTCGCCGCGACGCAGGCGCGCTACCGCTTTCGACCTGGCTGCGGCATGATCTGGGCTTGTCCGATCTTGCGCCGTTCCTGCCGGACGGACTGGACCCGGCAAGCGACCTGGCTGAAGAAGTGGCCGAGGATGCCCTTTATGCGCCGTACCTCGAACGGCAGGAATCGGAGCTGCGGGATCTTCGCGCCAGCCAGTCGGTGCTTCTTGGCGCTGGCTTCCCGTATGATCATGTTCCCGGGCTCTCGCGCGAAATGGTGGAGCGACTGACAGCGGCGCAACCGGAAACGCTGGCGGCGGCGGGGCAGGTGCGCGGCATCACTCCGGCTGCGCTGGCAGCCTTGCTGGTCCACGCCCGGCGGCGGATCGCCGCATGATCACCAGCGAAGCGCAAGCGCGAGACTACTGCCGCCAGTTTGCCGACGCCGAGGCGATGGAGCGGCTGGAACAATTGGTCCATCTGCTGCTGGAGGAAAATCAGCGGCAGAACCTGATCTCAAAGGCGACGCTCGATTCGGTGTGGCAGCGGCATATCGCCGACAGTGCCCAGTTGCTGAGTCACGTTCCACGTGGAACACAGCCATGGCTCGATCTAGGCACGGGGGCGGGCTTCCCCGGGTTGGTCATCGCAGCTCTGCGGCCTGAGTGGGATGTGCGACTTGTGGAATCGCGCAAGCGCCGCACCGAATGGCTGGAAACGGCCGGGAAGGCACTGGGGCTGACAAACTGCCGTATCATTGCCCAGCGGCTGGAACTGGTCGACAGCTTCACGGCGGGTACGATTTCCGCCCGCGCATTCGCTCCACTGCCCAAGTTGCTCAGCCTGTCTGCCCGTTTTTCAGGGCCATCTACCTGTTGGCTGTTGCCGAAGGGGCGTTCCGCAGCGCACGAGCTGGATGAACTAAGTCCAAATACGCGGGCGCTGTTTCACGTGGAACAATCTGTTACGGATGACACGGCGGGAATCATCGTCGGCACATTCAAGGGAAGGCTCTAGACGCCGTGCTGCGCATAGCCATCGCAAACCAGAAGGGCGGGGTCGGCAAGACGACGACTGCCATCAACATCACCACCGCCATGGCGGCCGCCGGCTGGCGAACCCTGCTGATCGATCTGGACGCGCAGGGCAATGCTTCGACCGGGATCGGCATCGACGCCGCCGACCGCGACCGGTCCAGCTATGACCTTCTGATCGAGCAGGCGCCGCTCGACGAGTGCATTCACCCTACGACGATTCCTGGCCTCGATGTCGTCCCCGCTACACAGGACCTGAGCGGGGCCGAGGTGGAACTCGTCGGAATGGGGGATCGCACCGGGCGGCTGCGGGACGCGCTGAAGGGGCACAATGGCCATGACATCTGCTTCATCGACTGCCCGCCATCGCTGGGCCTGCTGACGCTGAACGCACTCACCGCCGCGGATATGCTGATGGTCCCGCTGCAATGCGAATTCTTCGCGCTGGAAGGGCTTAGTCAGCTGTTGCAGACGGTCGACAGCGTCCAGCAGCGCTTCAATCCCGATCTCGGCATCGTCGGCGTAGTCCTGACGATGTTCGACCGCCGCAACCGGCTGACCGATCAAGTGGCGGAAGACGTGCGCGAATGCCTTGGCAAACTGGTGTTCGATGCCGTGATTCCGCGCAACGTGCGCTTGTCCGAAGCGCCCAGCCATGGATTGCCCGCGCTGATTTACGACAACGCCTGCGCCGGAAGCCGCGCCTATATCGCGCTGGCTCGTGAACTGATCGGCCGCCTGCCCGAACAAAGGAAAGCCGCATGAATCCCTCTGCCGATCCGGTCCGCTTGCCTGTTTCCGGGCGCGAGGAGGGGCAGGCCAAGCCCCGCCGCCTCGGCAAGGGGTTGGGCGCGTTGCTCGGTGAAACCCGGCGCGAGGAACCCGTCGTGCGGGACTTGGCTCAGCCGCAAGCGGCAGAAGGCAAGGAAGCGCTGACCACGCTGCCGGTAACCGCGATCGAACCGCATCCCGATCAGCCGCGGCGCCATTTCGATGAAGCCGCGCTGGAGGAGCTTGCATCCTCGATCGCGGCGCGCGGAGTCATCCAGCCGGTGATCGTGCGCCCGCTGGCTGGCGGACGTTACCAGCTCGTCGCCGGGGAACGCCGCTGGCGCGCCGCGCAAAAGGCGCAGCTCACCGAAATCCCGGCACTCGTCCGCCAACTCGACGAGCGCGACGTGATGGCGCTCGCTCTGATCGAGAACATCCAGCGCGAAGACCTGAACCCGGTGGAAGAAGCGCGCGCCTACCAGCGCCTGGCCGATCAGGAAGGCCTGACCCAGGCCGAAATTGCCCGGCTGGTGGAAAAGTCGCGCAGCCACGTGGCCAACCTGCAGCGGCTGCTGGCGCTGCCTGACCCGGTTCTCCAGCACTTGGAGAACGGGCGCCTGACCATGGGTCATGCCCGGGCGCTGATCGGGCAGGACAATTGCGAAGCGCTTGCCGCCGAAGCGATCGAAAACAACCTGTCGGTGCGCGAAGTGGAAAAGCTGGTCCGCCGCCAGACGCGCGGGATCCAGCCCGCGGCCCCGCGCCGTGCTCGCGAGCCGCGCGACCCGAATCAGGACGCGGACCTTGCCGCGATCCAGAACCAGCTGGAGGAATTCCTTGGGCTCTCCGTAAGGATTGCCAGCGAAGCCGATCCGCGCGCCGGCACGGTCACCATCCGCTACCGCACGCTCGATCAACTGGACCTGATCTGCCAGCGCCTGACCGGCGGCGATATCTGACGTTTCAGATCCGGGAGGAAAGGAGCGTCGCCAGCGCTTCCACTCCGGCCTGGTCCTCAGCATCGAAGCGCCCCTTTACCGGGCTGTCTAGGTCGATCACCGCGATGACCGCTCCATCGCGCACGACCGGAACGACCAGTTCGGACCGGCTCTCTGCGTCGCAGGCGATGTGGCCGGGGAAGGCGTGAACGTCTTCGACCAGCTGGGTCTGCCCGCTTTCGGCTGCTGCTCCGCACACTCCCTGACCGACTGCGATGCGGATACATGCCGGCTTGCCGCAGAACGGGCCGAGCACCAGTCCGCCTTCGACCATGCGATAGAATCCGGCCCAGTTGAGGTCGGGGACAAGCTGCCAGATCAGGGCCGCGACGTTGGCCATGTTGGCGACGGCGTCCGGCTCTCCTTGCGTAAGGGCATCGGCGGCGCCGAGCAGGTCGCGGTAGAGATCGGGCTTGGCTTGGGCGGGATCGGCTGTGAAATCGTACATCGCGCCCGCTTAGCTTGCTGGGCAATTGCCGCAAGCGTTCGGCTCGCCTAATCAGGTTTCATGCAGACGTGGAAAAAGATCCTTATCGCCCTTGCGATCGTGTTCCTGATCCTGGCCGCTCTCGGCTGGTGGGTGACGCGAGGCGACACGGCGGACTATAACATGGCTCAGGTAACCGGCGACGATCCGCTGCTGGCTGAGCCCGATCCCGAAACGATCCCGACCGTGCAGGTCGCCACGCCGATCGGCTGGCCGGATGGCGCCACTCCGGAAGCTGCGGAAGGATTGGTGGTCCAGCGCTTCGCCGCCGGGCTCGAACATCCGCGGGTTATCTACACCCTGCCGAACGGCGATGTGATCGTCGCGGAAAGCAACGCGCCGGAACGCGTGGTGACCGGCGGCGGCGGCATCATGGGGGGGATCACCAACCTTGTTGCCGGATTCCTGTTCCGCAAGGCGGGCGCGGCGGTTCCTTCGGCTGACCGGCTGGTGCTGCTGCGCGATGCCGACGGGGACGGCGTGGCCGAACAGCGCACCGTGCTGGGCAGCGGTCTCAGCTCGCCTTCCGGGATAGCTTACGGCAACGGCAAGCTCTACGTCGCCAACCACGACGCCCTGCTGAGCTTCGATTACGAACTGGGGCAGACGGCGCTCACCAGCGCTCCGGTCAAGCTGATGGACTTGCCCCCGGCCGGCAATCACTGGATGCGCAACATCCTGCTGAATCCGGAAGGGACGCGGATCTACATCGCGATCGGTTCCGCCTCCAACATCGGCGAAGGCGGCATGGAGATCGAACGAGGGCGTGCCGCTATCGTCGAATACAACCTGGAAACCGGCAAGTGGCGTGAATACGCGGCGGGCCTGCGCAACCCCAATGGGCTCGCGTGGAATCCCTGGTCCGACGAATTGTGGGTCACGGTGAATGAGCGAGACCAGCTGGGATCGGACCTCGTGCCCGATTACCTGACCAACGTGCCGGTCGGCGCCCACTATGGCTGGCCCTGGGTCTACTGGGGCGATACCTTCGACGAACGCGTCGAAGCGCCGATGCCCAACTACCTGACCCAGTACACGCGCCGGCCGCAGTACTCGCTCGGCCCGCATGTCGCCGCGCTCGGGCTGGTGTTCACCCAGGGTGGAAGCGCGATGCCGGAACGATTCTCCCACGGCGCCTTCATCGCGCGGCACGGATCGTGGAACCGCAAGCCGGCGTCCGGATACGATGTGGTCTATGTCCCGTTCGATGAGCGCGGCAACCCAACCGGCAAGCCAGTGCAGGTGCTGAACAGCTTCCTTGCCGGCGAGGGCAAGACCTACGGCCGGCCGACATGGACCGCCTGGGACAAGACGGGCGCGCTGCTGGTCAGCGACGATACCGCCAACATCATCTGGCGCATCAGCGCTCCGGGAGCGACGCCGGCGCCGGAACCGACGCGCATTCGCGGCGAATCGCTGCCGCCCCGGCGCGAACTCATCGGGGATCCCTCCCGCGCGTTCGAATCGCCGCCGGCCGACATCCAGCCCGGCGCGTTCTGACAGGCTGTCAGGCGGGCCGTTTCCCGGCCCGCCCGGCCAGCTCCGTGATGAAGTGCCAGGCGATCCGCCCGGACCGGGCGCCGCGCCGCCGCGCCCATTCCAGAGCTTCGGCTTCATCCCAGGCAAGGCCGTATTCTTCGGCGTAGCCGCGGATCATCGCGAGATAATCGTCGTGGCTGCACGAATGGAAGCCAAGGGAAAGACCGAAGCGGTCCGCCAGCGCCAGCTTGTCGTCCACGGCGTCGCGCGGATTGATCGGATCGTCCTGTTCACCCATCTGGCGCGGCACGATGGCCCGCCGGTTGGCGGTAACCGCCAGCCGGACGTTGCCCGGCCGGGCTTCGACCCCGCCTTCCAGCCATGATCGCAGCTGCCGCGGTCCGGTGGTGTCGTCATCGGCAAATCCCAGATCGTCGATGAACACCAGGAAGTTGCGATCCACCCGGCCAAGCGCGGCGAACAGGCGAGCCAGCGAGGAAAGCCCGTCCGTCCCGACCTGGATCAGCGCCAGCGCTTGCGGCCGGTCCTGCTGCGCCGCGCGCACCGCCGATCGGACCAGCGCCGACTTGCCCATCCCGCGCGCGCCCCACAGCAGCATGTCGTGGGCCGCATGCCCCGCGGCCAGCCGCTGCATGTTTTCCACCACCGCCTGCTTCTGGCGGTCCACGCCTTGCAACAGGGGAAGCGCAGGGGCCTCGATCCGCTCCACCGGACGCGCGGTTTGCCCATCCCAGACGTAGGCAGGGGCGCATGACCAGTCGGACGGCGGCGCAGCGGAAGGGGCCAGCCGCTCCAGCGCATCGGCGATCCGCGCCAGCACGTCGGGTGACGCCAAGGGGGACGAGGCGGGCGGAGATGGGGCTTCGGCTTGGTCTTTCATGGACCGGTGGCCTATAGCCCCCGGTCATGAGCGGCAAGCAGGCACCGGAACGGCTGAACGCAGACGCAGCGGGCATCGTCCGGGCGGCCGAGCTGCTGCGCGCCGGCAAGCGCGTCGCCCTGCCGACCGAAACGGTCTACGGCCTTGCTGCCCGGGCCGACAGTGCCGAGGCGGTGGCGGGGATATACCGCGCCAAGGGACGGCCGGATTTCAATCCGCTGATCGTCCACGTCGCCGGGCTGGATCAGGCCCGTGCGCTTTCCGCCTTCGACCAGCGAGCGGAAGACCTTGCCGCCCGGTTCTGGCCCGGACCGCTGACGATGGTCCTGCCTCTGAAGGATGGGGTCGCGCCGGCGGTTACCGCGGGCTTGCCGACGGTTGCGCTGCGTCTGCCCGATCACCCGGTGATGCAGGCGGTGCTGCGCGCAGCCGGGGTTCCGCTCGCGGCTCCATCGGCGAACCGCAGCGGCGCGGTGAGCCCGACGACCGCGGAGCATGTCCTTACCTCATTGGGGGAGCGGGTGGAGGCGATCCTTGATGGCGGGCCGTGCCGCAGCGGGGTGGAATCGACCATCGTCGCCCTGCGCCCGCAGGGGGGCTGGAACCTGTTGCGCCCGGGTCCGATACCGGAAGCGGAGCTGACGGCACTCCTCGGCCCCTCTACGCGTCACCAAGGCGGGATCGAAGCGCCGGGCCAGCTGGCCAGTCACTACGCCCCAGGAAAGCCCGTGCGGCTGAATGCGCGTGAGGCGAGGGCGGACGAGTTTCTGATCGGGTTTGGCCCCATCACAGGGGATTGCTCGCTGTCGGAACGTGGCGATCTCGCCGAAGCGGCGGCGCGGCTCTACGCCTGCCTCCACCGCGCAGCGGCGGCCCCGCAGCCCAGCATCGCGATAGCGCCGGTGCCGGACAGTGGGATAGGCGCCGCGATCAACGACCGCCTGCGCCGGGCCGCCGTCTAACGGCGTTGCGGCTCCACCGGGACGGTCGGCAGGAGCTGCTGGATTTCCTGATAATCCATCTGCATTTGCGCGCAGGCGCGCCGATCGCCATCGACGCATTTCCGGGACTGTTTTTCGTAATCCCGCTGGAGCTGGCCCAGCCGTTCTTCCCGCCGGCGCAGTTCGCGCCCGCGGTTCTCGTCCGCTTCGGACTGGCTGGTGGTGGCAAGATCGGCGGCCTTGCCCACCATCCGCACGGGAGCGGTGGCCAGGTCGATGGCGGTCTTGGCCAGGCAGCCCCCCAACATCAGGGAGAACGCAGGCACCATCAGGAAAGCGGCGCGCATGGAGGTTCCTTTCGAACCGGATCGGTCAGCAGACGGTTACCCGGCCGTGTATACGCCACAAAAAAAGGGCCGCCCATTACGGGCAGCCCCTGTTTTCGATCAGCCCGCGCGATCAGGCCTCTTCGCTGTTTTCGTAGTACTGGGGTGCGTGCTCTTTCAGCACGTCGAGAATCTTCCGGAGAGCCGCCGGCTCATCGGTCTTTTCCATCGCCGCCAGTTCGCGGGCAAGGCGGCTGGAGGCCGCTTCGAAGATCTGCCGTTCCGAATAGCTTTGTTCGGGCTGGTCTTCCGGACGGAACAAGTCGCGGGTCACTTCAGCGATCGAGACGAGATCGCCCGAATTGATCTTGGCTTTGTACTCCTGGGCGCGGCGCGACCACATCGTGCGCTTGACCTTGGGCTTGCCCTTGAGCGTCTCCATCGCTTCCTTGAGCGTCTTGTCGCTTGAGAGCTTGCGCATGCCGATGGATTCGACCTTGTTCACCGGCACGCGGAGCGTCATCCGCTCCTTCTCGAAGCGCAGGACGTAAAGCTCAAGATGCATCCCGGCGATTTCTTCTTTTTGAAGCTCGACAACACGGCCGACACCGTGCTTGGGATAGACAACATAGTCGCCGACGTCGAAGGCGGGCGCATTGGCCATTGAAAGTCCTTTCCTGTGCAGCCCCGTAAAAAACGCCAAACCACCGGATGCCGCACCACCGAGAGGTAGCTGGCAACGGCGACCGGGCGTGGAGTGAGGGGCCTGCCTTCCTGTTCCGGCCGCACCTCACGAAGGTGAGAGAAGCCGTTGGCACAGAATATAGCAGATGCGTGGCAAAAGTGCCACCCCTGCCGGGGAGAAGGATGGCGACAGGCGCTACGAAGCGGTTTCGTCGTCTTCCTTCGCCTGCTTGCGGACCGCATCGTTGAGCTCTGCGCCGAACAGCAGGACATAGGCGGACAGCCACATCCAGGTCAT
Organism: Altericroceibacterium xinjiangense; assembly: GCF_003958635.1. GTDB lineage: Bacteria > Pseudomonadota > Alphaproteobacteria > Sphingomonadales > Sphingomonadaceae > Altericroceibacterium_A > Altericroceibacterium_A xinjiangense. Next base: position 127,677 of record NZ_RSEK01000005.1, read on the forward strand.
CAGCACCACGACCGCGCCAAGCGTGCCGTAAGTCGCGTCATAGTTGCCGAAATTGTTGACGTAGATGCCGAACCCGATCGTCACCAGCAGCCAGCCGGCGGCCGCGAAAAACGAACCCGGGGTCACCCACTTCCAACGGGGTTCGGCCCTGTTGGGACCGAATCGGTAAAGCGTGGCGGCCGCGGCCATTCCAAGGAGGAACAGCAAGACGTAAGTCCCGATCTTGAGGGCGATCTGAGTTCCGCCTCCCAGGTCCGGCATCAGCGATCCGAGCATGGTGATCGCCGTCGTGGCGCCGAGCACCAGACCAGCACCCAGGATGCCGCCGATCGTGATCGCCAGCGCCAGCAGGACGCGTTTGAAGAAGCTGCGGTCGTCCTCCACGTCGTACGCGATGTTGAGGGCGATTATGACCGCCCCTGCCGCGTTGCGAGCGGAGAACAGCGCCAGTCCGAGGGCGACGACAAGACCGAAGCCCTTGCTGCTGTCGGGGCCCGAAACAATCGATTCCAGCTGCGTGCGGACCAGCTCGGTCGCGGAACCCGGCAGCATGCTGGACATCGAGGAAACGTGCCGCGCCACGGTTTCGGAATCGACGACCAATCCGTAGATCAGCACGACCGATGCGAGCAGCGGGACGAGCGAAAGGAAGCTGTAGAACCCGACTCCCGCGGCGACGATGGCCAGGTTGTCGTCGTTCGCCTCCTTGTAGCTGGCGACGAACGCGTCCTTCCAGTCACCCATCGACACGTTCGTGAGTGAGGGAGTGCCTTCAGAGGCAGAATCGGGGGTGCGAGCAGTGGTCGTTGTTCCGTTCACGGCCATTCATACGGCCGAACGGCGATTTTGTGCCCGCAGCCTCGATCAGTCGCCTTCGCCGGGAGCGGCCGTGAAGTACTTGTCGAACTTCTCGTCCTCACCCTTGTGCGCGTCGGCGTCCTCAGGCGGATCCTTCTTTTCGGTGATGTTCGGCCATTCGGCGGAATACTTGGTGTTGAGTTCCAACCACTTCTCAAGCCCGCCTTCGGTATCGGGCAGGATCGCCTCGGCCGGGCATTCCGGCTCGCACACACCGCAGTCGATGCATTCGGACGGATTGATGACGAGCATGTTCTCGCCCTCATAGAAGCAGTCGACCGGGCAAACCTCCACGCAATCCGTATACTTACAGCGGATGCACGCGTCGGTGACGACATAGGTCATGGCTGCTTTGTTCCTTCCTCTGGCGGCCGTTCGCCGCCTGCTATGGCGATTGCGCCCCCAGCGTCAAGCGCGCGATAGCACGCACGCGCTTCGTCCGCCGGTCCGCGCCGGTGCGGCAGGGCCAGAATCCGGATCGCGAGCACGCTGCGCGCCAGCGGCAGGGTCAATACGTCGCCGGGGGCGATCGCCTGATCGCAGCGCACCACGCGCTGTCCGTTCCGACGGATGTGCCCTTCTCCGATCCATCGCTGGGCAAGGCTGCGGGTCTTGGCGAACCGCAGGAAGCACAGCAATCTGTCGATTCGCATTACCGGACGAGGTTGGCCAGCGCGGCGAACGCGCTGCCTTCGCGCACCTGAGGGGCGGGCTTGCGCGGCTGCCGGTCCTTGCCGACCGGGCGCCAGTTCCACAGGGCGGGAGCGGGCGGGCCGAACGCGCCTTCGGCCAGCGGCTTGCCCGGAACTTGCCGGAAACCGGCATCGCGCATCAGGCCCATGAAGTTGTCCGGCAGCAGACCCATCGAAGTCGGCAGCGCGGTATCGACCGGAAACAGACGCCCGCCTGCCTTGGCGCGGGCTTCGTAGGCGGCGCGGAACAGCTTTTCGGCCATGTCGACTCGAATCGCTTGCTTCCCGGCGCGGCGATAGCCGGCGGGAACATGCTTGCCGCCCTCGATCACCGCTTCCATCGCTTCACGCAAGGGGCGGCGGTCCGCGCCGATTTCCCGCAGCAGGCGGCGGGGGGCAGGCTTGAGCAAGGCTGGCATGAACACGTCGAGCGCGCCGATCGTGACCCCGAGCTTGCGCAGCAGAGGGCGCTTTTCCTTGGGGATCTGCGCCAGGCCGGCCGCTTCGCGCTGCACGGTTCCGGCACGGTCCGCCAGCGTCAGCAGCAAGGCGCGCACTTCCGTCCCGGCTTCGGGATCGTGGGCGGCTTGCTCTATGGCGCGCAAGGGGGAAAGGGCGGAGAGCTGGCCTTCCAGCCACACGTCCAGCGCTTCGGCCAGCCGCTTGTGGTTGGCGGGATCGAGCGCGCGCAGGTCTTTCGTCAATTCCAGCCGCGGACGGCTGGCGGACTTGCCGGGCGCCAGCTCGGCAAGCGGCTGGCCATCGCGCAGGACCTTGCCGGATCGAATTTCCAGCTCGCCCAGTTCCTCGGCCACCAGCTTTTGCGCCTTGTCGGCCAGAAGCTTGGGCAAGTGTTTTTCCGCCGCCGCCAGCATCAGGCGCTTGTCCTCCTTGCTGGCATCGGCATCGACCACGAAGCGGAATCCCTCCAGATGGCCGATCTTTTCGTCCTCGACGGTGACGGTTCCGTCTTCTTCCAGCGCTACGCGCAACAATCCTGCATCCTTACCCATGGTGCGCATCAATACCGCAGTCCGGCGATTGACGAAACGTTCCGTTAACCGCTGGTGCAACGCATCGGACAGCCGTGCCTCCGCTGCACGGGCGCGAGCAGCCATTTCGTCCCGGGCCAGGACCCAGTCGGGCCGCTGGCAGATATAGGCCCAGCTGCGCACAGCCGCGATCCGGCCCTGCAGCGTGTCGATGTCACCCTGCGTCCGGTCGAGCTCGGAAATCCGGGCCGCGACGAAGTCCGCGCCAAGGTATCCATCGCGCAAGTCCTGCCACAGCCGGGCGACGAAGCGGGCGTGCATGTCCGCGCCTTGCTGACGGAAATCGGGCAGCTGGCACGCTTCCCAAAAGCGGCGGACCCCGCCTGCTCCTTTTACCCCCGCCGCGATCTGCGGATCTCCGGTCAAGCGCTTGAGCACCGCCAGATCGATCGCCTCGGGCGCCGGGATTAGTTGCGGAACCGCAGGCTTGGCTTCCAGATCGGCGATCAGCACCCCGAGCGAGGTCAGCCGCGGCTGCGAATCGCGCCAGAACAGGTGGGTCAGCGGCGGAAACCGGTGCTCCTCGATCGCGTAGATTTCTTCCTCGGTGAATTCCACCCCGGCGCCCGCCTTGCTGCCGCTGAGCGTGCCGAAGCTGCCGTCGCGCTGGTGACGCCCGGCGCGGCCCGCGATCTGGGCCATTTCCGCCGGCGTAAGCCGCCGCTGGCGAATGCCGTCGAATTTGGAAAGCGAGGCGAAGGCGACATGGGTGACATCGAGGTTCAGCCCCATGCCGATTGCGTCGGTGGCAACGATGTAGTCGACTTCGCCCGACTGGAACAATTCCACTTGGCGGTTGCGGGTTTGGGGGCTGAGGCCGCCCATCACTACTGCCGCCCCTCCGCGGAAGCGGCGCAGCATCTCGGCCACCGCATAGACTTGCTCGATCGAGAAGGCGACGATCGCGGATCGCGCGGGAAGGCGGGACAGCTTGGTCGATCCTGCATGGGTCAGGGTGGAAAAGCGCGGCCGCTCCTCCACCGAAACGCCGGGGATCAGCGCCTTGACCATCGGCTCCAGCGTCGAGGAACCGAGGATCATCGTTTCGTCGCGTCCGCGCGCGTTCAGCAGGCGATCGGTGAAGATGTGCCCCCGTTCACGGTCGGCGGAAAGCTGCGCTTCGTCCAGCGCCACGAACGCGCGCCCGCCGCCGTCGCGGGGCATCGCTTCGGCGGTGCAGAGGAGGTAGCGCGCGCCTTCCGGCTCGATCCGTTCCTCCCCGGTGATCAGCGCGACGTCCTTGTCGCCCTTGATCGCGCGTACCTTGTCGTAAACCTCGCGCGCCAGCAGCCGCAGCGGGAAGCCGATGGCTCCGCTGGAATGGGCGCACATCCGCTCAATCGCGAGATGGGTCTTGCCGGTGTTGGTCGGGCCAAGCACGGCCCGCACACGGCTGTCGTTGGCCGAAACATTCACAATACAATGCAATGTGGCGCTTCGGGCGCCGTGCCGCAAGGCGGGAATACCCCGCAGGGGATCGGGTGCGATTGCGACGCGGGGCAATTTGCGGCAGGTGTCGAAGACATGACTGGCTCCTATCCCGCCCTGCGCCTGCGCCGCACTCGCTCAACCGCATGGAGCCGCTCGCTCCATCGCGAAACCCTGCTGACCCCGGCGGACCTGATCTGGCCCTTGTTCGTGACCGAGGGGACCGGGGTGGAAGAACCGATCGGGTCGCTGCCCGGCGTCTCGCGCTGGTCGGCCGACGGGATTGTCGCCCGTGCGAAGGAAGCGGTGGGCCTCGGCATTCCCTGCCTTGCGCTGTTTCCCAACACCCCGCGCGAGAAGCGGAGCGACGACGGGGCAGAGGCGCTCAATCCCGATAACCTGATGTGCCGCGCGATCCGGGCGATCCGCGATGCCTGCGGGTCCGACATCGGCATCCTGACCGACGTCGCGCTCGATCCCTATACCAGCCACGGGCAGGACGGGCTGGTGAACGATGCCGGCTACGTCGTGAATGACGATACCGTGGCGATGCTGGTCGACCAAGCGGTCAACCAGGCCGAGGCAGGCGCCGACATCGTTGCCCCGTCCGACATGATGGACGGGCGGATCCACGCGATCCGGCTGGCGCTGGAAATGGGCGGGCACCACAACGTCCAGATCATGAGCTACGCCGCGAAGTATGCATCTGCCTTCTACGGCCCGTTCCGCGATGCGGTCGGCTCAAGCGGGCTGCTGAAGGGCGACAAGAAGGCGTACCAGATGGACCCGGCGAACGGAGAGGAAGCGCTGCGCGAGGTCGCGCTCGACCTTGCCGAAGGGGCCGACAGCGTGATGGTCAAGCCCGGGCTGCCTTACCTCGACATCGTCCGGCGGGTGAAGGAGCGGTTCGAAGTGCCGGTGTTCGCTTATCAGGTCAGTGGGGAATACGCGATGATCGAGGCCGCGGCGGCTGCCGGCGCGGGAGAGCGCGACGCGCTGGTGCTGGAAACGCTGATGAGCTTCAAGCGTGCCGGGTGTTCCGGGGTGCTGACCTATCATGCACCCCTGGCGGCGAGACTGCTCCATGGCTGAGTTCCGCCTGGAGACCGAGCGGCTGGTCCTGCGCGACTGGCAGGACGCGGATCGGGAGCCGTTCTTCCGCCACACCAACACGCCCGCGGTGATGCGCTGGCTCGACGGCTTGCTGGACGAGGACGGCAGGCGCGCAATGTGGGAACGGGTCGATGCCTATCGGCGCGATTACGGCCACACGTTCTGGGCGGTGGAGCGCAAGGCCGACGGCGGTCACTTGTCGGGCGAACTTCTCGGCTTCTGCGGCCTCAAGCGCGCCAACCAGCAAGGCGCGCCGATCGGCGACTTCGAGATCGGCTGGCGGTTTCGGGAGGACGCCTGGGGGCACGGCTATGCCCGCGAGGCGGCGGTCGCATCGATGAACGCGGCGTTCGAACGGTTCAACGCGCCGCACGTGATCGCGCTGACGGTCAACGGCAACACCGCCAGTTGGGGCCTGATGAAGCGGCTGGGCATGAAACGCCGGCCGGACCTCGATTTCGAAAGCGAGGACTTCGGCGCCGATGAAGGGCCGATCATCATCTATTCGATCAACCGGGATGAGTGGGAAGGACTGTTCAATGCGGCATGAAGGCGCAACGATCCTGCCGTTCGAAGGCAAAGTGCCCCGGATCCACGAAACCGCCTTCATCGCGCCGGGCGCGCGGATCATCGGGGACGTGACGATCGGACCCAACGCCAGCATCTGGTACAACTGCGTGCTGCGGGGGGACATTCACCGGATCGAGGTGGGCGCCCGCTCCAACGTGCAGGACGGCACCGTGATCCACGTCGAAGGCCCGCGTCCGGAAACCGATGGCTGCCCGACGATCATCGGGGACGATTGCGTGATCGGGCACATGGCGGTCGTCCATGGCTGTACGCTCGAGAACAAGGCCTTCGTCGGCATGGGGGCAGTGGCGATGGACGCCTGCCGGATCGGGGAAGGGGCGATGCTGGGGGCAGGCGCGCTGCTTTCCCCCGGCAAGTGCATCCCCGCGCGGGAGATCTGGGTTGGCCGGCCCGCGAAGTTCCTCCGCGTGCAGGACGAAGCGCAAGTCGCCAAGATCGGCTTCCAGACCGCCCGCTATGTCGAGCTTGCCAAGCGGCACCGCGCGGCGCTGGATGGCCAGAGCCAGGCCTGAGCTTCCCCCTGCCGATGCGATCCGCGCGCGGGCGGACGGCGAAGGGCGGCTGAGGCTGCGCGTCACGCCGGGTGCGCGGACAGAGGGGATCGAACTTGCCGCCGATCACCTGCTGGTGAAAGTCCGGGCCAAGCCGAAGGATGGTGAGGCGAACGAGGCGGTGCTCACGCTGCTGGCGCAGGCGCTCGGCTCCGCGCCGTCCCGCCTGCAGTTGCTGCGCGGGGCGACCGGGCGGGACAAGCTGGTCCAGTTGCCGCCTGCCTAGTCCCGCACCAAAGCCCGGAGTGCATCGATCCTGTCGGCTTCTTCGGCCGGCTTGTCCCAGCGAATGCGGTGAATGCGGGGAAACCGCATGGCGAGGCCGGACTTGTGGCGCTTGCTTTCGTGCACCGAATCGAAGGCGACCTCGAACACCAGGCTCTTGTCCGTTTCGCGCACCGGCCCAAACCGATTGGTGGTGTGCTGGCGGACGTAGTGATCGATCTTCTTCAGTTCCTCATCGGTGAAGCCGAAGTAGGCCTTGCCGACCGGCAGCAATTCGGCCCCTTGATCGGGATCGCCGTCCCAGCAGCCGAAGGTGTAGTCGGAATAGAAGCTCGAGCGCTTGCCGCTGCCGCGCTGGGCGTACATCAGCACGCAATCGACCAGCAGCGGGTCGCGTTTCCACTTGTACCACAAGCCGACCCTGCGCCCGGCGACATAAGGCGAATCGCGCCGCTTGAGCATCAGCCCCTCGATCGCATCGTCCCGGGCACTGGCGCGAATCCGGGTCAGTTCCTCGAAATCCGCCGCCTCGACGGTGGAGGACAAGTCGAATCGGTCCTGCGGCAAGCGAGGCAGCAGCGCTTCCAGCCGGCGGCGGCGGTCCTCCCACGGCAGTTCGCGCAAGTCCTCGTCTTCCACGATCAGCGCATCGTACAGCCGGACGAACGCGGGGTACTGTTCGCGCATCGCCTTGGACACGGTCTTGCGCCCCAGCCGCTGCTGCAAGGCGTTGAAGCTGGCCGCGCCGCCCTGGATCCGCTCGTTGGCCTCTCCGCCCTGATGGCTGCCGCGCACCAGCAGTTCACCATCGAGCACGCAGGCGAAGGGCAAGGCCTCGGCCATTTCGGGAAAGCTGCCGGTGATGTCGTCCCCGGTGCGGGAATAGAGCCGGGTCTCGCCGCCCGCATGCACCAGCTGCACCCGAATGCCGTCCCATTTCCACTCGGCGGCATAGTCGGCCAGATCGACCCGGGCATCCTCCAGCGGATGGGCGAGCATGAACGGGCGGAACAGCGGCATGTTGCCGGTATCGGGCGGCTCGGCCCCGTCGGCAGCCCAGGCGAACAGCGCTTCGTACGGGGGAGCAAGGCCGTGCCAGTATTCCTCCACATCCTCGACCCGCACGTCGAACGCCTGCGCGAAGGCGAGCTTGGCCAGCCGCGCGGAAATTCCGATCCGCATCGCCCCGGTGGCCAGCTTGAGCAAGGCATAACGCCCCGGGGGATCGAGCCGGTCGAGCAGCTTGGGCAATTCGCTGAGCGCGGAGGCCCGCGTCATCCGGTCCAGCGTTTCGACCGCTTCGGACAAGCTGGGCGGCGGGGGGACGTCGTAAGCCGGGTCGGGCCACAGCAAGCTGGCGGTCTCCGCCGTGTCGCCCACGAAATCGCGGCTGAGGTTCCACAGCACCGGATCGACTCGCTCCATCAGCAGGTTGCGGATGGTGGAGCTTTTCACTGCGGCAAAGCTCAAGGCCCCGGTCAGCGCGGCGAGCGCCCAGCCGCGATCCGGATCGGCGGTGGACCTCAGGTAATCCGCGATCCGGTCCAGCTTGCCGTTACGGCTGCGGGTGTAGACGAGCCGATCGACGAGGGCGGCGAAGTCCTGCACTCAGTCGTCCTCATCCTCATACCCCACCAGCGCAAGCGCGCGGGCGCGGCGCTGATTGAGCTGGCACCAGCGCAGCAGCGCTTCCTCGCGTCCGTGGGTGATCCAGGTTTCATGCGGGTTCACCTCAGCGATCGTGTCGGTGAGCTCACACCAGTCGGCGTGGTCGGACACGATCAGCGGCAGTTCCACGTTGCGCTGCCGCGCCCGCTGGCGCACCCGCATCCAGCCCGATGCCATCGCGGTTATCGGATCGGGCAAGCGGCGGCTCCACCGGTCGTTGAGCGCACCCGGCGGGCAGACGACCACATGACCCCGCAGATCGTCCTTCTTCGCCTCGGAAACCAGCCGCAGCTCCCCCAGATTGATGCCGAAATCCTCGTAAAGGCGGCACATCTTCTCCAGCGCGCCGTGGAGGTAGATCGGATCGTGGTGGCCGTGGGCGCGCAGTTCCGCGATCACGCGCTGCGCCTTGCCCAGCGCATAGGCGCCGACCAGCACGCAGGCGTCGGGATTTTCCGCCAGAACCGTCCGCAGCTTCGCCATCTCGCCCGCGATCGGGGGATGGACGAACACCGGCAGGCCGAACGTCGCCTCGGTAATGAAGATGTCGCAGGGGGTGGGCAGGAACGGCGGGCACGTCGGGTCCGCTCGGCGTTTGTAGTCGCCCGTCACGATCACCCGCTCCCCGGCATGTTCCAGCAGGATCTGGGCTGAGCCGAGCACATGCCCGGCGGGAAGGTACGTCACGTCGACCCCGCCAGCCAGCCGGATCGTCTCCCCGTATTCGGCCGGAAGTCCGTTCTTCGTCTGGTAGCGCAAGTCCATGATCGCCAGCGTCGCCGGGGTGGCGACCGTTTGCCCGTGCCCGCCGCGCGCGTGGTCGGCGTGGCCGTGGGTGACGAGCGCCCGCTCCACGGGCTGCGAGGGATCGATCCAGGAATCGGCAGGGACCACATGGATGCCGTGCGGCTCTGGCCGGATCCAGGCGAAGTCGGCGATCATGCGGGAAAGCAGTGCGGCATGAAGGAGAAATGGGCAGGGCGACCCCGTGGTTCCACCCGGCTTGGTCCAGAAACGACTACGCCGGACCCCGAGGGGCCCGGCGTGCGTCTGCTCCTCCCGCAGGAGAGCAGGCTTACTCTTCGCCCGTGGTGCCGGTCGAACCTTCGCCGGTCTGTTCCTCCGGCTTCTTCTTCGCGGGCGTCCTGCGCTTCTTGGGCTTGGCGGCCTTCGGCGCGGCGGGAGCCAGCTCGAAGGCGAGCTTGTCGTCCTTCAGGCTGATGTGGACCTCCCCGCCTGCCGACAGCTTGCCGAACAGCAGTTCCTCCGCCAGCGGCTGCTTGACCTTCTCCTGGATGAGCCGCGACATCGGCCGGGCACCGTAGAGTTTGTCATAGCCGCGCTTGCCCAGCCATGCCCGGGCGTCGCTGTCGAACTGGATGTGGACGTTCTGGTCCGCCAGCTGGAGCTCCAGCTGCAGGATGAACTTGTCCACCACCCGGCTGACCGTGTCCTGGCCAAGGTAGGCAAACGGCACGATCGCATCCAGACGGTTGCGGAATTCGGGGGTGAACATCTTCTTCACCGCCTCATCGCCGGCATCCGCCTTCGATACGTCGCCAAAGCCGATGCCCTGCCGCGCCATGTCGGCCGCGCCCGCGTTGGTCGTCATGATCAGCACGACGTTGCGGAAATCGACCGTCTTGCCGTGGTGGTCGGTCAGGCGTCCGTTATCCATGACCTGCAGCAGGATGTTGAACAAGTCGGGGTGGGCCTTCTCGATCTCGTCGAGCAGCAGGACGCAATGCGGCTGCTGGTCGATGGCATCGGTCAGCAGGCCGCCCTGGTCGTACCCGACATAGCCGGGAGGCGCGCCGATCAGGCGGGATACGCTGTGCCGTTCCATGTATTCCGACATGTCGAACCGCTGCAGCGGGATACCCATGATGCTGGCGAGCTGCCGCGCGACCTCGGTCTTGCCGACGCCGGTCGGGCCCGAGAACAGGAAGCTGCCGATCGGCTTGTCCGCATCGCGCAGACCCGCGCGGGACAGCTTCATCGCGGTGGAGAGCACCTCGATGGCTTTGTCCTGCCCGAAGACGACTCGCTTCAAATCCTTTTCCAGGGTTCCGAGCGCCTTCTTGTCATCGCTGCTGACGGACTTGGGCGGAATGCGCGCCATCGTCGCGATCACGGCCTCGATCTCCTTGGCGGTGATCTTCTTCTTCCGCCGGCTTGGCGGCACCAGCATCTGCATCGCGCCGACTTCGTCGATCACGTCGATCGCCTTGTCCGGCAGCTTGCGGTCGTTGATGTAGCGAGCGGACAGCTCGACCGCGGTCTTGATCGCGTCCGGCGTGTACTTGACGTTGTGGTGCTCCTCGAACGCGGTGCGCAGGCCCTTGAGGATCTTCACCGTGTCTTCGACCGTGGGTTCGTTCACGTCGATCTTCTGGAAGCGACGCAGCAGCGCGCGGTCCTTCTCGAAGTGGTTGCGGAACTCCTTGTAGGTGGTCGATCCGATGCAGCGGATCGTGCCGCCCGACAGCGCCGGCTTCAGGAGGTTGGACGCGTCCATCGCCCCGCCGCTGGTCGCGCCGGCACCGATCACGGTGTGGATCTCGTCGATGAACAGCACTGCTTCGGGCATCTTTTCCAGCTCGGAGACGACCTGCTTCAGCCGCTCCTCGAAGTCGCCGCGATAGCGTGTGCCGGCCAGCAGCGCGCCCATGTCGAGCGAGTAGATCACCGCCTTGGTCAGCACGTCGGGCACTTCGCCCTCAACGATCTTGCGCGCGAGGCCTTCCGCGATGGCGGTCTTGCCGACGCCCGGATCGCCCACATAAAGCGGGTTGTTCTTCGACCGGCGGCACAGGATCTGGATCGTGCGGTCCACTTCCGGCCCGCGGCCGATCAGCGGATCGACCTTGCCGTCCAGTGCCTTGGTGTTGAGATTGACGCAGAACTGGTCGAGCGCGGAATCCTTCTTGTTCTTGTCGGACTTTTCCTCGGCCTTCTCACCCTGCGGTTCCTCGGCTCCCGGCGCGGCGCGGGTTTCGGCCTGGCGGCCGCCCTTGCCGATCCCGTGGCTGATGAAGCTCACCGCATCCAGCCGGCTCATGTCCTGCTGCTGCAGGAAGTAGACCGCGTAGCTGTCCCGTTCGGAAAACAGCGCAACCAGCACGTTGGCGCCGGTGACGGTGTCCTTGCCGGACGACTGAACGTGCAGGATCGCGCGCTGGATCACGCGCTGGAACCCGGCGGTCGGCTGCGGATCGCTGCCGTCGTCGGTCTTGAGGGACTGATATTCCTGATCGAGGTACTGTTTCACGACCCCGGTCAGCTCCCCAAGGTCGACGCCGCAAGCGGTCATCACCTCGGCAGCGTCGGGATCGGCCACCAGCGCCAGCAGCAGATGTTCGAGCGTCGCGTACTCGTGCGCTCGGTCGCTCGCGTTCTGCAGCGCGCTGTGGAGGGTCTTTTCGAGGCTCTGGGCGAAACTAGGCATAAACTGTGTCCAATGGCGAGAGGATACGATCCGCAAGATTGTTTTTGATCCGCCCTTCGTAACGGAGCGGTAATGAATGCGGCCCAAATGAACCGACAAACGTCTGATAAAACAGATATGGGACGGCGCTGCGCGATTGCGAGAGGGCGGGGCCGGTGGCCCGAAAAGGCGCCGTTCGCGCCACTAATCCGGGCTTCTTGACCCGAACAGGGCGTCCGCTGCCTTGCGGCTGTCGGCGGCCTTCGCGTGATGACGCCGGATTCGGCCGATCTCTGCCTCGAGCAGCCCGATCCGGGCCATCAGCTCGTCCTGCGAGTAGCTGTCGAGGCTCTCGCCGGCGAGCCGGCTCGCTGCATCTCCGCGGGGTCGGGGGAGATCGTCGTCCATGCACGAAAGATCGGGTGCGGTCCGCTTGCTGTCAATACGGGTCACGGGTACGTCCGTAATGCGCCGTAAGCGTGGCGCGATTGCCACAGGGAGGCAGGATGGCGGAAACGACAGCCGCGGCGGTGCCCGAAACGATCCCGGAAACGATGGCGGCAGCCGGGTTCGATGAGCCGGGAGGCCCGGATGTCCTGGCCGTGCGCCAAGTGCCGGTGCCACGCGCCGGCCCGAACGAAGTGCTGATCGAGGTGTCGCACGCGGGGGTGAACCGGCCCGACGTGCTGCAGCGCCAGGGCGCCTATCCCCCACCGCCCGGCGCCTCGCCCCTGCCGGGGCTCGAAGTCTCGGGCCGAATCGTCGCCCTGGGACAAGGCGTGAGCGAATCGCTGCGCGGACAAACGGTCTGCGCGCTGGTGCCGGGGGGCGGGTATGCCGAATACTGCACCGTGCCGACCGGGCACTGCCTGCCGGTGCCCGATACCCTGACGCTGGCCGAAGCGGCGGCGCTGCCGGAAACGCTGTTCACCGTCTGGCACAACGTGTTCCAGCGCGGACAAGCGAAGGAAGGCGAGACCCTGCTGATCCACGGCGGCACCAGCGGGATCGGCACGATGGCGACGATGCTGGGCAAGCTGCTCGGCCTCACGGTGATCGTCACTTGCGGGACCGAGGAGAAGTGCGAAGCGGCGCGCCGCATCGGGGCCGACCACGCGATCAACTACAAGGCCGCCGACTTCGTGACGGAAGTCGAGCGAATCACGGATGGCGCCGGGGTGGAGCTGGTGCTCGACATGGTTGCGGGCGATTATACCGCGCGCAACATCCAGTGCCTGAAGCTTGACGGGCGGCTGGTGACGATCGCGGTGCTTGGCGGTGCGAAGGCGACCGTCAACATGGCGCAGGTCATGGTCAAGCGCCTGACGCTGACCGGATCGACGCTGCGCCCTCGCTCGGATGCGTTCAAGGCCGCGTTGGCGCAGGATATCGCCGACAAGGTCTGGCCATTCGTCGAACAAGGCCGCCTGCTCCCGGTGATGGACCGCACGTATGCCTTGCGCGATGCCGCCGCGGCCCACCGATGGATGGAAGCGGGCGAGCATATTGGAAAAATCGTGCTGGAGGTTCGCGGCTGATGCACTTCGGAGTCTTCGATCACATCGACAGCAACGGCATGGCGGTGGGGGAGCAGTACGAGCAGCGCTTGGCGCTGGCCGAACGCTACGACGCGCTCGGGTTCTACTGCTACCACCTGACGGAACACCACGCGACCGAACTGGGCCGCGGATCCTCACCCAGCGTGTTCCTGTCGGCGGTGGCCCAGCGGACCCGGCGCATGCGGATCGGCACGCTGATCTATATCCTGCCGCTGCACCACCCGGTGCGCCTGCTGGAGGAAATCGGTATGCTCGACCAGTTGTCCGGCGGGCGCTTCCAGCTTGGCGTGGGGCGCGGCGGGCAACCGGCGGAACATTCCCGCTTCGGGCTGGCGGAAGAAGACCTCGGCCCGATGTTCGAGGAAGCGCTGGAGATCGTGATGCAGGGGCTGGATGAGGGGCGGGTGGCGCACGAAGGGCGCTACTGGTCGCTGCCCGAGACGCCGCTGCTGATCCGCCCAGTGCAGCAGCCCCATCCCCCCTTGTGGTACGGAACGGGATCGACCCACCGCAACGCCTGGGCGGCGCAGCACGACGTCAATCTGCTATGCCTCACCCCAAATGAGCGGTCCGCCGCGATCTTTGCCGATTACCGGGATCATCTCGCCCGGCTCGGCAAGACGGGTGCGAAGGAACCGTTCATCGGCCTTGCCCGCCAGATGGTCGTCGCCGACACCGATGCCGAGGCCGAACGGATTGCCGAGCGCGGCTGGGCGAAGTTCGTCCAGTCGTTCAATTGGCTGGTCAACCGGCTGGGACGACCCGCCGCCCCGATCGCGCCGACTTATGCCGACGCGGTAAAGCGGGGCATGGCCTTTGCCGGCTCGCCCGCTTCGGCGCGCGACTTCGTGGCGGAGGCGCACGCGGCGGGCGCGAACTACATGGCGCTGGAACTCGCCTTCGGGGACTTGTCGGAAGCCGAAGTCGCCCGCAGCGCGGAATTGTTCGCGGCCGAAGTCATGCCTGCGTTCGCCCCCGCCGATGCGGAGGGATGATGGAACCGCTGATCCTGCATGAGGACCCCCGCAGCGGGAACTGCTACAAGATCCGGCTCACCGCCGCGCTGCTCGGCCTGCCGCTGGAACGGCGGGAATACGATATTATGGAGGGGGAAACCCGCACCCCCGATTTCCTCGCAAACGTGAACCCCAACGGGCGCATCCCGGTGCTGCAGGTGGGGGATCGCTTCCTGCCGGAAAGCAACGCCGCGTGCTGGTATCTGGCCGAAGAAAGCCCGCTGATCCCGCAGGACCGCTTCACGCGCGCCAATGCGCTGCGCTGGATGTTCTTCGAACAGTACAACCACGAGCCGAACATCGCCACGCTGCGCTTCTGGCTGCTTTTCGTGGGAGAGGCGAACCTGTCGGACCAGCAGCGCGGGCAGATCGCGGCCAAGCGGATCGCGGGCGAGGGCGCGCTGGCGCTGATGGATGAACATCTGGAACAGCAGCCCTGGTTCGCGGGAGACCGGCCAAGCGTCGCCGACGTCGCCTTGTTCGCCTATACCCACGTGTGCGAGGCAGGCGGTTTCCGGCTGCAGGACCACCCCCACGTGCGCGCCTGGCTTGATCGCGTGAGCGGACTGCCGGGCTTCGTGCCGATGAAATAACGCTTTTCCTTGCCGTCTTGCGGCAAAGGCCCTACCTTTCAGCCACGTTCGGCCGCTCCGTGAGGGGCGGCCCTTCTTTTTCCAGGAGACCTGCCGTGGCCCAGCCCACCCCCCTGATGCCGCATGCGACCGCTTCCTGGCTGGTCGACAGCACATCCCTGAGCTTTGAACAGATCGCCGAGTTCTGCGGCCTGCATATCCTTGAAGTGCAGGCGATGGCGGACGATCTCGCCAGCACGAAATACACCGGCCGCGATCCGGTCCACTCGGGCGAATTGACGCACGAGGAGATCGAGAAGGGGCAGGCCGATCCCGCCTACCGGCTGAAGATGCACCGCGCCCCGGTCGAGGTCAGCCGTACCAAGGGCCCGCGCTACACGCCCGTGTCCAAGCGGCAGGACAAGCCCGACGGAATCGCGTGGATCATCCGCAACCACCCGGAAATCTCCGACGCGCAGATCGGCAAGCTGATCGGCACGACCCGCACCACGATCGGTGCGATCCGGGAGCGGAGCCACTGGAACATCCAGAACATCCAGCCGAAAGACCCGGTCACGCTTGGCCTGTGCTCCCAGCGGGAACTGGACAGCGCAGTCGCCAAGGCGGCGAAGAACGTGCCTGCTCGCGAAGGGGAAGAGGAAACCGTTCGTGAAACCCAGCCGGGCGACGGGCGCGAAAGCCTGATCGCCGAGCTTCAGGCGGAACGGATCGAAGCGGCCCGGGCCGCGGTCGAGGCAGCGCAGGAAGCCGAAGCCGAAGCCTGGCTGCAAGCCAAGCGCGCGTCCGAGGCGCAGGGCGAGAGCTGAACCCCTCCCGCCGGGCGGCATCAGCGCTCGGCGGCTTCTTCAGACTGACCAACGCAAAAGCGCCCGATCCGAGACTGTCGGATCGGGCGCTTTTGCGTTCGAACATCAAGCCCCGATTACCTCGGGTCAGCCAACTACCCTGAAGTCAGGCTTACGCGGCGCGGGCTTCTTCAAGGATCTGCGGCGCGTTTTCCAGGAAGGGGCGCGGATTGACTGCCCGGCCGTGGATCCGCACTTCGAAGTGAAGGTGCGGCCCGGTGGAACGGCCGGTGCTGCCGATCAGCCCGATCACGTCGCCGGCGCCGACCGTCTGGCCGACCTTGGACTTGAACGCCGACATGTGGGCGTAGCGAGTCATCATCCCGTTGCCGTGCGTGATCTCGACCACGTTGCCATAGCCGCCGCGCACGCCGACGAAGCTGACCTTGCCATCGGCGGCGGCATGGATCGGGGACCCGGTGGCGCCGCGGAAATCCAGCCCGGCGTGCATCGCGCCGTGGCCGTTGAACGGATCGTGGCGGAAGCCGAAGCCCGAGGAAATCATCCGGATGTCCGCCGGCATCACCTGCGGAATGCCCTGGAGGCCGCGCTCCAGCGCATCCATCCGGGCAAGCGCGAGGCCGAGCCGTTCGAACTTGGGATCGATCGATCCGTCCTTGCTGGTGGAAAGCCGTTCCAGCGGACCACCCTGGGCGGTGCGGGAGGAGCGGACGATCGCCTTGGGATCGAGCCCGAGCTGGCGAATGGCCGCCTCCGTGTGGGCCGAACGCTCATCGGCGTAACGGGTGAGGTTTGCAACGAAGGCGAACTGGCGCGCCTCAAGCCGGGACAGCGCCGCGGCTTCCGGCAGGATCGCGCTGACCTTGGTCACGGCGGGATCGGCTTCGGCCACGTCTTCTGCCTTCACGTCGGCGGGCAGCATCGGCAGGACCTGCTCGATGAAATCCTGCCGCCGCTGAAGATCGTCGGCCAGGGCGTCCAGTTCCTGCCGGTAAGCGGCAAGCCGCTGTTCGGCCTGCAGGGTCTGCTGTTCCCGTGCCCGGAGACGAGCCGCTTCCGCCTCGTTGCGCCCATCCAGCGCGATCACCGTCAGAACAAGGGCAGCCAGCGCAATCACGACCGCGGCTGCGATCAGCGCCAAGCGCATGGAAACGGCAGGAAAAACTGGCTTAGCCGCAAGAACCGTCTGCGGCGCACGCGCCGGCAAGCTGGTAAGTCGTGTGCTCAAGAAAAAATACCCCACCCGTCTCTGGTGACGGGGGAGTTAGCGGGTGCAGGATGAAAATCGACACGCATCCCCATTATTCGGGATGGGGTGAGCCGTCGGGGCGATGAAATGTGAAAATCGCCGGGAACCAGTGGAGAAGTTCCGCGTGGATCGGCAGGATTGGCTCGATTCGAGCGGGCATTCCGGCCGGGATTAGGGTCTGACAAACCGGGGAGGCACTGCTAAGGCGCGCAGATGGCTACAGTTTCCAACGCACACGCGACCACATCCGAAGATTGCACCACCTTGGTGGAGCGCCTGGCGCGCGCCGGGCGCGACGCCCAGCGCGTCCTTGCCCGCGCCACCGACGAGGAGAAAGCCGCCGCCCTGCGCGCCGCGGCTGCCTCGCTCCGCCGCTCGGCCCCGCAGATCCTGTCCGAAAACGCGCGCGACATCGCCGCCGGCGAAGCGAACGGCCTGACCGGCGCTCTGCTTGACCGGCTGAAGCTGGATGAGCAGCGGCTGGAAGGCATTGCCTCCGCAATCGAAGCGGTTGCCGCCTTGCCCGATCCCGCCGGCCAGGTGATCGACCACAGCACCGCGCCCTCAGGGCTGAAATTGTCCCGCGTGCGGGTGCCGATCGGGCTGATCGGGATCATCTACGAAAGCCGCCCCAACGTCACCGCCGATGCCGCTTCGCTGTGCCTGCGGGCCGGCAATGCGGTGTTGCTGCGCGGCGGAAGCGAGGCGGTTCATTCCAACCGCGCGATCCACGCGGCGATGGCCGCCGGGCTCGCGGAAGCCGGCCTTCCCGCCGAAGCGGTCCAGTTGCTGCCGACGCAGGACCGGGAGGCCGTCGGCGCGATGCTGAAAGCCTCCGGGCTGATCGACATGATCGTGCCGCGTGGGGGCAAGGGGCTGGTCGCCCGGGTGCAGGCCGATGCCCGCGTGCCGGTGCTCGCCCACCTTGACGGGATCTGCCACACCTACATCCACGCCTCGGCCGATCCGGACATGGCGCAAAAGCTGGCGCTCAATTCCAAGATGCGCCGCACCGGCATCTGCGGGGCGACCGAGACGCTGCTGCTCGATGCTGCGTTCCCCGCCGCCCACGGCGTGCTGGACTCTCTGATCGACGCGGGCTGCGAACTGCGCGGCGATGCCCGCGCCCAGGCAATCGATCCCCGGGTCAAGCCGGCCAGCGCGAACGATTGGGACACCGAGTATCTCGACGCGGTGCTGTCGGTCGCGGTGGTGGACGGCCTCGACGCCGCGTTGACGCACATCGACCGCCATTCCTCCCACCACACCGACGCGATCGTCACGGCTGAGGATGCCGCGGCGGAGCGGTTCCTCAACGAAGTCGACAGCGCGATCGTGATGGTCAACGCCTCGACCCAGTTCGCCGATGGCGGCGAATTCGGACTTGGCGCGGAAATCGGCATTGCTACCGGGCGGCTCCACGCGCGCGGCCCGGTCGCGCTCGAAGGGCTGACCACCTACAAGTGGCAAGTGCGCGGCGAAGGCCAGGCGCGGGCGTGACGCAGGCGAGCGTGAGCGGGGCTTGAACCTTTTCTCCGCCCGCTCGTAGAGCGGCGGAGAAACAGGAGAACCCCATGCGCTACAACCGTCTCGGCCAGACCGGCCTGACCGTTTCCGAATTGTGCCTTGGCGCGATGACCTTCGGCACCAACGAAGGGCGCTGGGGCAGCATCACCGGGCTGGATCAGGACGGGGCCACCGCGCTGGTCAAGCAAGCGGTCGATGGCGGGATCAACTTCATCGACACCGCCAACGTCTACAGCGAAGGCCAGTCGGAACAGATGGTCGGCGGGGCGCTGAAAGCGCTTGGCATTGCCCGCAAGGACATCGTCGTTGCCACCAAGGCGATGGGCACGATGGGGGAAGGGCCGAACGACGCCGGGACCGGGCGCAAGCACATGCTCGACCAGATCGACGCCAGCCTGAAGCGGCTGCAGCTCGACCACGTGGACCTTTACCAGATCCACGGCTGGGACCCGGCCACCCCGATCGAGGAAGCGCTGGAGGCGCTGAACGACATCGTCCGGTCCGGCCGCGCCCGTTATGTCGGAGTATCGAACTGGGCGGCGTGGCAGATCGTCAAGGCGCTGGGGATCGCCGAACGGCGCGGCTGGGCGAAGTTCATTTCCCTTCAGGCCTACTACACCGTGGCCGGGCGGGATCTGGAACGCGAGCTTGCACCGATGCTGCAGGCCGAAGGGCTGGGCCTGATGGTCTGGTCGCCGCTGGCGGGCGGACTGCTCAGCGGCAAGTATTCCCGGACCGATGACGGTGCCGAAGGCGAAGGGCGCCGCGCCAGCTTCGATTTTCCCCCCGTCGATCTCGATCGCGCGTTCCCCATCATCGACGCGATGCGCCGCATGGCGGAAGATCGCGGGGTGTCGGTCGCCAGCATCGCGCTCGCCTGGCTGCTCTACCAGCCGGTTGTCTCCACGGTGATTGTCGGCGCGAAGCGAGCGGACCAGCTGGCCGATAACCTTGCGGCGGTGGACGTGGAGCTGAGCCGGGCCGAGATGGACGAACTCGGCCGCCTGAGCGCGCTTCCGGCCGAATACCCCGGCTGGATGATCGACCTGCAGAAAAACTACGTCGCCTCCAAAATGTCGGAGCGGCGCCAGCCCAAATGATTTGCTCTGCCCAAATGATTTGCTCTGAATGAACCGAACCGGCCCCGTCACCGGCCTGCTCGGCGGCAGCTTCAACCCGGCGCACGGCGGACACCGCAAGATCACCCTGGTCGCGCTGTCCGCCTTGGCGCTGGACGAATGCTGGTGGCTGGTGTCCCCCGGCAATCCGCTCAAGCCCCGTGCCGGCATGGCGCCGCTGGCGGCGCGGGTCGCCTCCGCCCGGCGGCAGGCCCGGCGCGCGCCGATACGAGTAACCGCGATCGAGCGGGAACTCGGCACGCGCTACACCATCGACAGCCTGCGCGCGCTGAAACGCCGGTACCCGCGCCGCCGCTTCGTCTGGATCATGGGGGCCGATAATCTCGCCCAGTTCCACCTCTGGCGCGACTGGCGGAGGATCGCGCGGGAAATGCCGATTGCGGTGGTAGCCCGCCCGGGGTATGATACCGCTGCTATCGCGAGCCCCGCGATGGCGTGGTTGCGGCGCTACCGGTTATCCGCTTCCACCATGAAGAACCGGCACCGATGGAGCGCACCGGCGCTGATAGAATTGCGTTTCGACCCCGATCCGCGTTCAGCCACCGACATCCGGCTGACGGATCCCGACTGGGCCAGCCGTTTGTCCGGCACAGCGGCCAGGGACGCGGTCACGCATTCTCCAATTTTTCCGGATCGGGACCCCGGCGCATGATGCGTCGTTCCTCCCTGCTCTTCCATTGTCCTTTCAGGAGCCCATATTGCTGCGATGGATCATACGCAGATGTCGCCGGCACGGGCCGGCGTTCCCGTGACTGACACCTCTTCCTCCCCTGCGGAGACGGACCCGCTTCACGCGCTGGTTCTCGGCAGCCTCGATGAAGACCAGGCGCAGGACGTTGTCTCGATTCCGCTGCAAGGCAAGTCGAGCATCGCCGACCACATGGTAATCGCGACCGGGCGCTCCACGCGCCAGGTGGCCTCGATGGCGGTCAAGCTGGCGGAACGCGTCAAAAAAGCGGGCCATGGTGCCCCCCGGATCGAAGGCCTGCCAGCCGCCGACTGGGTGCTGGTCGATGCCGGAGACGTGGTCGTCCACTTGTTCCGCCCCGAAGTGCGCGGGTTCTACAACCTTGAACGGATGTGGGGCTTCGGCGACGAGGCAGCCGTGGCCGGACAAGCCTGACCGGCAACGCCGTGGCGGCAGGCGTGCCCCGGTTCGCGACCAGCGGACCGCAAGGCCGACCGGCCGCCCGCAGCGCCCGAAAGGGTGCGAGGACAGCCTAGCCGACGGATGTCGGCGCCGGCGCCTGAGGGTCAGACAAAACCCGCGACCAGCGGACCGCAAGGCCGACCGGCCGCCCGCAGCGCCCGAAAGGGTGCGAGGATAGCCAAACCGGCGGATGTCGGCTCCGGCGCATGAGGACGGATACGCCATGCTCCTCCACGTCATCGCGCGCGGCAAGCTTGGCCGTTCGCCCGAAGCCGACCTTGTGGCGCGCTACGAAAAGCGGATTACCTGGCCGCTGAAGCTGACCGAGCTGCCGGAAACCGGCGGCCGCATTCCCGATCCCCTGACCCCGTACCGCACAGTCTTGCTGGATGAGCGCGGCAAGGCGATGGCGTCGGAAGATTTCGCCGCCCTGCTGGGCCGCTGGCGGGATGACGGCATCCGCGAAACACGTTTCGCGATCGGCGCGGCCGACGGGCACGAGGAGCGGGAGCGGGCGGAGGCCGATCTCCTGCTCGCCTTCGGACCCGCCACCTGGCCGCACCTGCTGGTGCGGTCAATGCTGATGGAACAGCTGTTCCGCGCCGTCAGCATCCTTGCCGGCCATCCCTATCACCGCTCCGGGTAAGCGATTTTAGAGACTTGCGGCACCAACCATCCTCATCTGGCGTTCAGCGCATGGTCGCTATACACTCGCGATCAATCGAGAGGTTCGCCTGATGAAATTCGCTCCCGCCCTGCGTGCCGCCGCCTTGCTCTCTGCCGTCGCGCTGGTTCCCGCCGCCACGGCCGGCATGGCCCAGGTGGAAAGCCGGGCATCGCCTGAATTCGCGAAGCTGTTCGCCACCTACCAGATGATCAAGTCGAACTACGTCGAACAAGTGGACGACGAAAAGCTGATCCGCGGCGCCATCGACGGCATGCTCGCCTCGCTCGATCCCCATTCCTCGTTCATCGACGGCGGCGATCTCAAGCGGCTGGAATCGATGATCGACGGCAATTACCAGGGCCTCGGGATTTCGGTCCAGATGGACGACGGCGCGGTCAAGGTCGTCTCGCCGTTCAAGGGCAGCCCGGCGGAAGATGCCGGGATCAAGGCAGGCGATTACATCACGCACCTGAACGGAGAACTGATCTACGGCCTGGAGCTGGACGAAGCGGTTGAGAAGATGCGCGGCCCGTCGGGCAGCAGCGTGACCTTGTCGCTGTTCCGCACCGGTCGGGATGAGCCGTTCGACGTCACTGTCACCCGCGGCGTGATCGAGCTTGAGCCGGTGACCCATGAACTGAAGGACGGCGGGATCGGCTACGTCAGCGTCAACGAATTCAGCCGCGATGTCGGCCGCGACGTGCAGGCTGCGATCAGCACGATGCGCAAGGAAGCGGGCGGACGGCTCAACGGCCTCGTGCTCGACATGCGGAAGAATCCGGGCGGCTCGCTGGACGAAGCGGTCGCCTTGTCGGACTTGTTCCTCGACGAAGGCCAGATCGTCTCCCAGCGCGGCCGCACCCGGCGCGACACGATCTACTACGATGCCGAAAGCGTGTTCCCCGGCGATGTCGCCAAGGGCGTGCCGATGGTGGTGCTGATCGATGCCGGTTCGGCCTCGGCCAGCGAGATCGTCGCCGGTGCCTTGCAGGATCAGCAACGCGCCGTGGTGATGGGCGAGCGCAGCTTCGGCAAGGGCAGCGTCCAGTCGCTGCTGCCGCTGACCCGGGAAAGCGCGCTGAAACTGACGACGGCCCGCTACTACACGCCTTCGGGGCGGTCGGTGCAGGAAGGCGGAATCCAGCCGGATATCCGCGTGCCGCAGCTGTCCGATCCGGACGCTGCGCTGAGAGCCAAGTATTCGTACCGCGAATCCGACTTGCGCCGCCACCTGGTCAATGAAATCGACCTCAAGGATGAAGCGGTCGAAGCCGACAACAAGCCGGACCCGCGCTTCACCGCCACGGCGGAGGAGCTGAAGGCGAAGGGGATCGAGGACTTCCAGCTGAGCTACGCCCTCGATACGCTGCGTCATACCCGGACCGCCATGGCGTTCGCGCAGCCTGCCGCCCGCCGCTGATGCGGACGCGCTTGGCTCCTTCGACCCGGCTCGCCCAGCGGCTCGCGCTGGGTGTGCCGGCGCTGCTTCTGGCCGGGGCGTACATCTCGCAATACGGCTTCGGCCTCTACCCGTGCGAGATGTGCTGGTGGCAGCGCTATCCGCACTTTGCCGCGATCGCGCTGGGGCTGATCTCCACTGTCGCAGCGCCGAAACGGGTGTGGATCGCGCTTGCGGGGCTGGCAATCCTGATCTCGGGGCTGATCGGCGCCTACCACGCCGGGGTCGAATACGGCTGGTGGGAAGGGATCACGACCTGTTCCAGCCTGACGGGCGCCGGCAACGCGCTCGATGCGATCATGGAGGCGCCGCTGGTCCGCTGCGACCAGGTGCAGTGGAGCGTGGCGGCGATTTCGCTCGCCGGGTGGAACTTCCTGTTCTCGAGCGTTACCGCAGCAGCGATCTTCTGGCTGCTGGCACGAAAGGACCGAGTGTGAAACCCGACCGTTCGGAAATGATCCGCGTCGATCAGGCGGGCGAATACGGCGCGACCCGCATCTACGCCGGCCAGCTGGCGGTGATGGGGGACCGCACACCCTTGTCCGCCGAAATCCGTGCAATGGCGGAACAGGAGCAAGGCCACCGCGCCCGCTTCGATGCGCTGATGGTCCGCCGCGGCGTGCGCCCGACCGCGCTGCAACCGCTGTGGGACGTGGCCGGCTTTGCCCTTGGCGCCGGGACCGCGCTGATCGGACCGGAAGCCGCTATGGCCTGCACCGCCGCGGTCGAGGAGGAAATCGACCGGCACTATTCGCACCAGCTCGATGATCTGGAAGCGGCCGGGGACGACCCTGAACTCGCCGGGATGATCGAGGAATTCCGCGAAGATGAGCGGGAGCACCGCGAGGCCGCCTTGCGCGCCGGGGCGGAACGCGCGCCCGGTTATCCCCTGCTTTCCGCGGCGATCCGTTTCGGCTGCCGCGCGGCGATCCGCCTTTCCGAAAAGGTCTGACGGGAAAATCGGCGCCCGACCTTTTGGGAACTCGGCGCCGGTTCCGTTCGCTTCATAATGGGTTCACCGCGCGTGCCGCTTGTTCGTTCGTGTTGCGCCGCGCGGCCGACCCGGGAAGCGAAGGATTTATCATGAACCGCCTGATCGTATCGTCTGCCTCGGCCATCGCCGCCCTTGCGGGGCTGGCCGGCTCGTCCGCACCTGCCTCTGCGCAGGATAGCGGCGGAGACAAGGTCAACACACTGATCATCTACGGCGACGATCAATGCCCGCAGTCCAATCCCGGCGAAATCGTGGTCTGCGCCCGGATGGACGAAGGGGAGCGCTACCGTGTGCCCGAAGTCCTGCGGCAGAACGAAGGCCCGACCAACGAAGCCTGGGCCACACGCGTGCGCTCGTTCGAAACGGTGGGCGATTTCGGTCCGATGTCCTGCACCGCGGTGGGCGCAGGCGGTAATCTCGGCTGCACCGCGCAGCTGATCGAGGCCGCGTACCAGGAACGGGCCCAGGCTCCGGGGGTGCGGTTCAGCCAGTTGATCGAGGAAGAACGCCAAAAGCGGCTCGCCACGATCGACGAGGACGCCGCCGATACCCAGGCGCGAGTCGAGGAAATTGAGCGGCAGTACGCCGAACGGCTGCGGCAGGCGCGGGAAGACGGCACGGCGGATACCGTTGTTTCGCGCTTCGAGCAGGCTCCCATCGGGGAGGAAGTTCCGATCACCCCGCCGGTTTCGACGACCGACGTCGGTGTGCCGCCTCCGCTGGTCGATCCTGCGCCGGAAGACAACCTTCCCCGGCCAGTGGCCCCGCACATCCCGACGGTAATCAACCCTCAGTAAGACCCTTTCAGGCTGCGCTGCGAACGACCGGTCCCCGGCGCGGGACCGGTCGCCGCACGCCGCGGAACCCGCGTTCCGCCGCCCCGTTCCCGCACCGTGTTTCACTCAAACGGGAGCGTTCGTTTCATGTCCCTGGTAAAGATGGTTTCCCTTCATCCGCAAGTCGGCGGCAACGTCAACGAGACGCTGGTCGAGGCGTCCCGTCATGCGATGCTGTGCTCGCTGTTCTGCACGTCCTGCGCCGATGCCTGCGTGGTGGAGGAGATGGACATGGCGGCGTGCATCCGCTCCTGCCTCGATTGTGCGGATGTCTGCGCCACGACTGCCCGGCTGGGCGTGCGGCGCAGCGATCAGAACGTCGAAACCCTGCGGGCCATGCTGGAGATGTGCATCCTTGCCTGCGAACGCTGCGCCGCCGAGTGCGAGAAGCACGAGGCAGAGCATTGCCAGCTTTGCGCAAAGATGTGCCGCGAATGCGCGGACGGCTGCAAGCAGGCGCTGGCGACCGTCGGCAACGCCTGATCCCGATCGGGCCAGGGGTGCCAGGCTGATCGATCAGCCTGGCACCCCTGCATGGTCCCGTTCCCGTGAGCGGATGGCTTACGCCAGCGCGATGTCGGGCGCGTCTTCCTGCTTCATGCCGACGACGTTGTAGCCGCCGTCCACGTGGTGGATTTCCCCGGTGACGCCGGACGCGAGATCGGACAGCATGTAGAGGCCCGCGCCGCCGACATCGTCGATGCTGACGTTGCGGCGCATCGGGCTGTTCAGCTCATTCCACTTCAGGATGTAGCGGAAATCGCCGATCCCGCTGGCTGCCAGCGTCTTGATCGGACCGGCGGAGATCGCGTTGACCCGGATGTTCTCCGGCCCCAGATCGTTGGCAAGGTACTTGACGCTGGCTTCCAGCGCGGCCTTGGCCACGCCCATCACGTTGTAGTGCGGGATCACCTTTTCCGCGCCGTAATAGCTCAGCGTCAGGACCGATCCGCCGTCCGGCATCATCGCGCACGCGCGCTTGGTGACGGCCACCAGGCTGTAGGCGGATACGTTCAGCGTCAGCAGGAAGTTTTCCAGGCTGGTATCGACGAACTTCCCGCGCAGTTCGTTCTTGTCGGAAAAGCCGATCGCGTGGACCACGAAGTCGATCGTGTCCCAGCGGGCCTTCAGCTGGTCGAACGCGGCATCGAGCGAATCCATGTTCGAGGCATCGCATTCGATCAGGAAATCGGACCCAAGCTGCTGGGCCAGCGGCTGCACGCGCTTGCGCAGCGGGTCGCCGTGGTAGGAAAAGGCGATTTCGGCGCCGTGCTCGGCCAGCTTGCGGGAAATGCCCCAGGCCAGCGACTTTTCATTCGCAAGGCCCATCACCAGCCCGCGTTTCCCCTGCATCAGACCGGTCATGTCGGCGCATTCTCCCTTTCTTGTCCGGTATCGTCCCGGTCCGGCTCGCCGGTCCCGCCTTTCAGGGCCTCTTCTTCCGGCGTTTCGGCCAGCGCGGCGTTCAGTTCGGCCCCCACGACCATCCCTAGTCCCACGAGATAGAAAAAGAAAAGCGCGATCATCGCTCCGGCGAGACTTCCGTACGTCAGATCATAGCTGAACACGCTGCGCAGCAAGGGGGGCAGGGCAATCGTCACCCCCACCCACCACACCGTCACCAGCAGCGCGCCCGGCCACTTGGGATAGCGCCGCAGACGGTAGGCCGCGGGGGTGAGGGAGTAGAATATCAGGTAAAGCGAGCCGAACAGGCCGATTGCCGGCACGATCCGGTACAGCGCCAACTGCCCGACCATGTCGTTCAGCTGCGGGAAGTAAGCATCGATCATTTGTTCGGCCGTGCCGATCAGCACTTGCGAGATCAGCGATACCAGCAGCAGGAACACGCCCAGCAGGATGATCCCGGCGCTGCGCAGGCGATAACGCCAGAAGCTCATCGTTGCCGGAGTGCCATAGGCCCGGCGCAGCATCTCGCGGATCGATTCGACCAGGCTGCTGACGGTCCACAGCGCAAAGGCGCCGCCAGCCCACAGCACCCATCCGCTGCGCTGTTCGACAACGCTGTTCGCGACCGGCCCGATCACGTCCCGCACGTCGCGCGGCATTGCCATCAGCACCGCGTTGACCGACGCTGCGCGCTGGCTTTCCTCCCCGATCAGGGAAAAGATCGCCGCACCCAGGATGAAGAACGGGAAAATCGCCAGCATCGCCATGTAGGCAAGGTTTCCGGCATGGGTGAACCCGTCGGTGTAGGCGCCGATCGCCGCGCGCTTGGCAACGTTGAAGAACCGGGTGCCGGGCCCGATTTCCTCGCGAACGACTTCCAGCCCGTGCCCGAGCCGCTTGCGCGCGTTCCGGCGCCGGTTTTCCGGGGTAAGGTCCGGCGCGAGCGGGGTGGCCGAGGGGGGCTCTTCGTCGTGGGGCGGCGGCGCCGTCATTACACTCCCAGTCTGCTGCGTACTCCGCTCGAATCGCTCCAACCGTCCAGCCGCCGGGCCAGTTCCGAAACATCGGCGGGCAGCTGGATCTCCAGCGTGACCAGCTGGTCGCCGCGCCCGCCGCTCTTGCGCGAGAAACCCTTGCCCTTCAGCCGCAGCACCTTGCCCGAGCTGGAGCCTGCCGCGATCGTGAGCATTACCGGCCCATCGACGGTCGGCACCTTGACCTTGGCCCCGTTCACCGCCTCATCCAGCGTGATCGGCAAGTCGAGCCGGACATCGTCGCCCTCCCGGCGGAAGAACGGGTGCGGTTCGATCTCGATCGTCACCAGCGCGTCGCCCGCGCCGCCCGGACCCTGTTCGCCCTTGCCCTTGAGGCGCATCTGCGTGCCGTCCTCGACCCCGGCCGGCAGCTTGAGGTCGATCGCCGCGCCGCCGCCCAGCGTGATCCGCTGGTCCTTGCGCGCGGCCGCATCGGTGAAGGGCACTCGCAGGCGGTAAGGCACGTTGGCACCCATCGGCGGAGGCCGGCGCTGGTAGGTGTTCGCCCCTCCGCGGCCGAACCCGCCGCCGCCGAAGCCGCCACCCGGCGAACGCCCGCCGCGCCCAAACAGGCCTTCGAACAAGTCGCCCAGATCCGCGCCGTCTGCTCCCAGATCCTCGGTCGAGAACCCGCCGGAGCGTGAGCCGCGGCCTTGTCCTGCGCCAAATCCGCCGAACCCGCCGCCGCCGAACGGGCTCCGGGGATTGCCGTCCTGGTCGATCTCTCCCCGGTCGAACCGCGCGCGCTTGTCCTTGTCGGACAGGAGATCGTAGGCGCGGGTCACTTCCGAAAACCGTTCGGCGGCCTTCGGGTTGTCGGCGTTGCGGTCGGGGTGAAGCTCCTTGGCCAGCTTGCGATAGGCGGACTTGATGTCCTTCTCGCTCGCGCTACGGGCTACGCCAAGGGTCGTATAAGGGTCGGCCATGCCGTTCTAGCTAGGTGGAGCGCCGCGTGCGCGCAAGCGGCGGAACGCGTAGAGCAGGGGCCGGTTGGAAATATGCACCGTGATGTGAGGATAACGCGATGAATGCGGACCAGGATGCGATTTCCGGCCACGATCCCTTCGCCCTGTTCGACGAATGGTTTGCCGACGCCCTGCAGGCAGAGCCGAACGATCCCAACGCCATGGCGCTGGCCACCGCCACCCCTGACGCAGCGCCTTCGGTGCGGATGGTGCTGCTGAAAGGCCACGGGCCGGACGGGTTCGTGTTCTACACCAACGCGCAAAGCCGCAAAGGCACGGAAATCCTCGCCAATCCGCAGGCCGCGCTGCTGTTCCACTGGAAGTCGCTGCGCCGCCAGATACGCATCGAAGGCCCGTTGAGCGAAGTAAGCAGCGATGAAGCGGACGCTTACTTCCACAGCCGCCCGCGCGTGTCCCAGCTTGGCTCCGCTGCGTCCGACCAGTCGCGCCCGCTGGCATCGCGCGAAACCTACTTGTCCCGCGTGGACGCGCTGGATGAGCGGTTTCCTACCGGCAACATCCCGCGCCCGGCCCACTGGACCGGCTTCCGCCTTGCGCCCACTGCCATCGAGTTCTGGATCGACCGCCCGAACCGCCTGCACGAACGCCGCCGTTTCGTCCGCACCGGTGACGGCTGGAGCAGCACCCTGCTTTATCCATGAGCCAGCCTGACGCCCCAGCCGCTGCTCCACCGGGGCCTGACGCCAAGGCGCGCGCCCGGCTCACCCGCAGCGCCGCCTTCGCCTCCATCGCGGTGGCGCTGCTGCTGGCAGGCCTGAAGACATGGGCGGTGTGGCGCACCTCATCCACCGCGATGCTCGGCAGCCTGGCGGATACCGCGCTCGATCTCGTCGCCAGCGTTGCGACGCTGGTCGGAGTGTGGATCGCAGCTCGCCCGGCGGATGAGGAACACCGCTTCGGCCACGGGAAGGCAGA
The DNA here is from genome assembly GCF_003958635.1 of Altericroceibacterium xinjiangense. GTDB lineage: Bacteria > Pseudomonadota > Alphaproteobacteria > Sphingomonadales > Sphingomonadaceae > Altericroceibacterium_A > Altericroceibacterium_A xinjiangense. Next base: position 156,619 of record NZ_RSEK01000005.1, read on the forward strand.
GGCACTGGCCGCGATCTTCCAGGTCCTGCTGATCGCGGTCTCGGCCTTCGGCATCGCGGCGCGCGCGGCCGGGCAACTGGCCCGGGGACAGGAAACCGCGGCCGCCACGGACGGGATCGTCGTTTCCGCCCTCGCGATTGTGGCCACCTTCGCCCTGATCGGGTGGCAGCGCCACGTGATCCGGCAGACCGGCTCGGTCGCGATTGCGACCGACAACGTGCATTACCAGTCGGACTTGCTGCTCAATCTCGCAGTGATCGCGGCGCTGGCGCTGGACCAGTATCTCGGCTTCGGCATGGCCGATCCGCTGTTCGGCCTCGCTATCGCGGGGTGGCTGCTGTTTGGCGCATGGCGCGCGTCGAGCGAGGCGGTGAACCATTTGATGGACCGGGAATGGCCGGAGGAAGAGCGCCGCCGGTTCGTTGAGCTGGCTTCTCGCCATCCCGAATTGTCCAACCTGCACGATCTGCGCACCCGCACCAGCGGGGACCGTGACTTCGTCCAGTTCCACGTGGACCTGCCCGCAGCGATGACCGTCGCCGAAGCGCACGACATCATAGAGCGAGTGGAAGCCGACTTGCTGCGGCATTTCCCCCGGATGGAGCTGCTGATCCACATCGACCCGGAAGGCCACATCGACATGCCGGACAACCCGCTGGTCGAAAACGATGAATTCGCCCGATTGGAGCCAAGACGATGACCACGCCCGTTCCCTACATCCACGTCGATGCCTTTGCCGAACAGGTCTTCGGCGGAAATCAGGCGGCGGTCATGCTGCTGGATGACTGGCTGCCCGACGCCGTCCTCACGCGCATCGGGGAGGAGAACATGTTCGCCGAAACCGCCTTTCTGGTGCGGGATACGAGCGGGACGGCGGATTATGAGCTGCGCTGGTTCACTCCGGTCTGCGAAGTGCGCTTGTGCGGCCACGCGACGCTCGCCAGCGGCCATGCCGTGCTCGCGCGGGAGGGGGGCGACCGCGTCACTTTCCGCACCCGCCATTCCGGCGTGCTCGAAGTGCGGCGCAGCGAAGCGGGGTACGAACTGGCGCTTCCGGCGATATCGACCGAACGGGGCGAATGGCCCGAAGCGGTGGCCTTGCTGGGCGCAGAGCCGCGCGCAGTCTGGCGCAACCCGGACGGGTACGACATCTTCCTCTACGCGTCCGAAGACGAGGTGCGCACGCTCACGCCCGATCTGCGCGGGCTTGCCGCCCTGCGCGGGCACCAGTTCATCTGCACCGCGCCGGGGCAGGACACGGACATCGTCTCCCGCGTGTTCGTGCCGGGTGAAGGCGTGGACGAAGACAGCGTCACCGGATCGGCCCACGCGGCGCTGACCCCGTTCTGGGCGCCGCGGCTCGGGCGCGATGTGCTCACCGCCTTTCAGGCTTCGGCCCGCGGCGGCCGTCTTGCCTGCCGGCTGGAAGCGGATCGGGTCTGGCTCGGCGGATCCTGCGTGACGGTGGTGGAAGGCACGTTCTACCTTCCGTAAGGCGGATGGTCCCACCCTTTCCTTGCCGCGATTTCCGAGTCAGCAGGTGATCCCGCCCGCTTCGAGATCGCTCTACCGCCGATAGACCTCGACCACGTCGGCCAGCGCTTCGACCAGTGCGGGGCGGTCGGCCTGGTCGGTCTTGCCGAGCCGCACCACCGTCAGGTTCCGCTTCGGGGAAACGACGATGTATTGCCCAAGGTGGCCGACCGCGGCGAACACGTCTTCCGGCATGTCATCGGGGGCCAGGATCTGCCGGTCTGTTTCCGAATCGCGGTTGAGCCACAGCATCGCCCCGTAGTCGGGCGCGCGCGGGCTGGGGCGCTTCATCAGGTCGATCCATCCACGCGGGACGATCTGCGCCCCCTTGACCGATCCGCCGTGGCGCAGAAACTCACCGAACGTGCCCCAGTCGCGCGCGGTGGCCCAGATCATCGCCCCGCCGATCATCGTCCCGGCGCGGTCGTATTCCGGGGTGAGCGAGGTCATTCCCAGCGGCACCACGAGGCGCGAATCGATGAAGTCCTGCACTGCCTTGCGGCGCTCTTCCGGCGATCCCTCGGGCGCGAGCACCCGGGCGGCGATATCGGCCAGGATTACCGCGCTGGGGGTGGAATAGGCGAACACCCGCCCCGGCTCATGCTCCAGCGGCTGCGATTCGGCCCAGTCGGCCATGTTGTCCCGCCCATCGAGGAACATCATCCGCACCTCGTCGGAGGTATAGACCGGCTCCGCCTTCTCCTCGTGCCGCAAGCCCGATCGCATTTGCAGCAACTGGCGCAAGGTGATTTCCCCGCGCGGGTCGCCCGGGCGCTGCCAGCGATCGATCGGTGGCGAACGATCGAGGTCCAGCCGCCCTTCGGACACCAGCAGCCCAGTCAGCACGGCGGTGACGGTCTTCGACATCGACCAGCCAAGGAACTTCGTCTCCGGCCCGTATCCTTCGGCGTAGCGTTCGGCGGCGATCCGGCCGTTGTGCAGCACGATCACCGCCCGGGTTTCCCCGATGCCTTCGCGGGTAAACACGTCGTCCACCGCGCGGGCCAGCTTTTCGCGGTCCACGTCGGGGTCTTCCGCTACCGCCGCCATTGCCTCGGGCGGCAAAGGGTCGGGTTCGTTGCCGCCTGAACAGGCAGCCAGAAGCACAGGCAGCAGCAGGGCTGGCAGAGCCGCAAGACAGAAGCTAGGGAGAAGGCGCCGCGTCATCCCGGCGCCCTTTCCTTCAGGCACGCATCCATGGCAACCGCAAACAGACGAACCGCGAAGGCTTCCGGCGCGCGCCGGTCCGGCTGGCTGACCCTGCTGGCGCTTGCGCTGGCGGTCATGGCCGCAATCGGCTGGTATTATCGGGAGCCGATTCGCGGCTACACCCTGACCGGCGCATCCTTCGGCGCCCGCACTGCCTGCGCCTGCCGCTTCATTGCCGGGCGGGAACTCAGCGATTGCCAAAAGGACTTCGAGCCCGGGATGGAAATCGTGTTCCTGAGTGAAGACGCGGAAACTCAAAGCGTCACCGCCCGCGTGCCCCTGCTCTCCAGCCAGACCGCAACCTTCCGCGAAGGCTACGGCTGCGTGCTGGAAAGGTGGGAGGACTAGGCGGCCTCGGTCCCGTCGATCCACCCGCCGCCGACCACCCGGTCCCCGGCATAAAGCACCGCCGCTTGTCCCGGCGCGACGCCGTATTCGGGATTGGCGAAGCGGATCGTGGCCGAAGCGCCTTCGCCGAACGAACCGTCCAGCGAAACCGGCACCGGCTTCGCCAGGGACCGAACCTTGGCGGTTAACGGTCCATCCGGAAGCGGGCCTATCCGGTTGGTTTCGACGATCCGAGCCGCGCTGACCGCCAGTAGGCGGCGGGGGCCGACGCGGACCTGAGCGCTTTCAGCATCGAGCCCGGTTACATAAAGCGGTTCCGGCTGGCCGCCGATCTCCAGCCCGCGCCGCTGGCCGACCGTATAGTGGATGATTCCTTCGTGCCGCCCCAACTCCTCGCCGGTTTCGGCATGGACGATGCTGCCGGCCCGCGCGCCTTCGGGGCGGACCTTGCGCACGATCTTCGCGTAATCGCCATCGGGGACGAAGCAGATGTCCTGGCTATCGGGCTTCATCGCCACCGCCAGCCCAAACTGGTCGGCAATCCGCCGCACGTCCTGCTTGGGCAGCCCGCCCAGCGGAAAGCGCAGGAAATCGAGCTGCTTCTCGGTTGTCCCGTACAGGAAATAGGACTGGTCCCGCGCAGGATCGATCGCGCGGTGAAGCTCGGAGCCGGCTGGCCCCATTACGCGGCGGACATAATGCCCGGTCGCGAGGCAATCGGCCCCGAGGTCGCGCGCCATGCGCAGAAGGTCGGTAAACTTGGGCCCCATGTTGCAGCGAATGCAGGGGATCGGCGTGCGGCCGGAGAGGTATTCGTCGGCGAACTTTTCGACCACGTCTTCGCGAAACGCGCTCTCATGGTCGAACACGTAGTGGGCCACGCCCAGCCGGTCGGCGACCGCGCGGGCGTCGCGGATGTCATCGCCCGCGCAGCAGGCGCCCTTGCGCCCGGTGGCAGCGCCGTAATCGTACAGCTGCAAGGTGATGCCGATCGTCTCCGCCCCGCTCGCGGCAGCAAGCGCGGCGACGACCGAGGAATCGACCCCGCCGGACATCGCGACCACGATCCGGCACTCCTTCGCGGGGCGCGGCAGGTCGAACAGGCTCGCGGGTTCGATCGGCAAATCAAGGGGCATCAGCGCATTCATCGCACCGGCCCATACACGCCCGCGGCCCGACTCGCAAAGCAAGGCGGTCCGGGCCGCGCCCGGACCTTACCTGCAAGGGGGAAGGCTTACTTCTGTTCTTCTTCGAACAGCTGCGCGTTCGCACCGGTTGCGCTCAGGCGGACCTTGTCGCCTTCGACATCGGCGATGAGCCCGACCGAGATGTAATGGTGGTGCCCGGAATGCTCGCCTTCGCCGCCCTTGATCTGCGCGGCGGAATCCTTCTTCGTCAGCTTGATCCGGTCACCCTCGAGGTGATCCACGGTGCCGACGTGCACGCCGTCCGCGCCGATCACTTCCATGTGTTCCTTGATCTGGCTCTTGAGTTCGCTGGTGTTGGCCATGTGGCGTCTCCTTAACATTTGAGGTTCGCCTGACCAACGCACGGGCAAGCGAATCGATGCAGCCGGTGACCTTGCATTTCGCCCCGCTGGTCGAACCGCACGCCGCATGCCCCACCCCCGCCGACGCACGAGAAGGCGCCCCGTCGAACATCGGGGGGGCGCCTTTCCTGCGCGGCTCCAGAGCCGCTTGCATTGCGTGTGGGAGAGGAGGAGCGGCCTTAGCGCTCGCTTTCCTTCGCCACTTCGCCGCGTCCGCCGTATCCGCGCTGGGTCACGTCAGGGGCTTCGCGCATTTCCTCGCCGCCATCGGCACCGTAGCCGAGGCCCTTGTCCTGCTTGCCGGAGTCCTGCTTCCCGGCCCCCTTCTGCCCCGTTCCGCTTGCCGCAGGCGCATCGTCGGTCATCTGCCGGGGCGGATTGCCGTACCCGGCCTGCTCACCCATCTGGGCCTGCGCCCGGCGCACCGCGTCGTTCCCGCTCAGCGTCGGATCGTCCGGGCCGCCGGTGGTCGCTTCAGACCCGGGGCGCGGGCTAGCCTGCTGTTCCTGCTGCTGCGCCGTCTTGTAGTTGGTGCTGTTGACGCCGCCTTGCACCGTCTGGCCCACCCCGTCGCGGGACTGGGTGAATTCCGGGGATGCCCGCCCGGCGCGGTAGCCGTCCTGGCGCTGCTCGTTCATCGCTTCGGCACGTCCGCCCGGTGAGCCGACGGGGGCGCGGCGCATGGGGGTCTGATGGTCCGCATGCGTGGTCGCCTGCGGGCTGTGCTGTACGAAATCGTCCTGCGGCGGATCGGTGAAGGGCGCGCGGCCCTGCTCGGCCGCGGCGCGCTCCAGAGCCTGCCCGCGCACTTCATCCTGCGGCTCCGCACCTGATTCGGGGGTGCCAACAGGAACCGGGACGGGCACCGGAACGATGCGTTCGGTGACGACTTCCTCGCGGATCACCTTGGTCGGGGGCTGCTTGCGCGCTTCGTCCTGCGTCTTCTCGCGGTCATGCCAGCCGTGCTTCGGCGCGTTGCCGACCGAGTTCGTGCTGCGGTCCATGTTGCGGCGGTCATCGGGTTCATATTCACCCATCGGAGTACTCCTTTTTCGGTATTTCCTTTACCGATCAACCAGTAGCGCCGGTCCCCCGTTCCACGGCCCGGCCCGCCGAACGCCCATGCGCCCCCGCCTTGCGGCAGGGCGAGTTCCCGGAAGGGCGGGGAGGGGCTGCGAGAAAAGTTTTCCCCACCCAAGGGCCTTTCCCGATTCCACATCCGGGCCCTCAGCGCCTATATCAACCGGCTGCTATTCCCCACGGAGACACAAGATGTCGTTGCTCGAAGCCCGCAAGACCTACAAACCCTTCGAATACCCGTGGGCGTACGAGTTCTGGAAGCGCCAGCAGCAAGTGCACTGGATGCCCGAGGAAGTGCCGCTGGGCGAAGACTGCCGCGACTGGGCGCAGAAGCTGTCCGATCACGAACGGAACCTGCTGACGCAGATCTTCCGCTTCTTCACCCAGGCCGACGTGGAAGTGCAGGATTGCTACCACGAAAAGTACGGCCGGGTGTTCAAGCCGACCGAGGTCAAGATGATGCTGGCCGCGTTCAGCAACATGGAAACCATCCACATCGCGGCCTATTCCCACTTGCTGGACACCATCGGCATGCCGGAAAGCGAATACGGCATGTTCCTCGAATATGAGGAGATGAAGGCCAAGCACGATTACCTGCAGCAGTTCGGCGTGGACAGCGACGAGGATATCGCACGCACGCTGGCGATGTTCGGCGGCTTTACCGAAGGCCTGCAGCTGTTCGCCAGCTTCGCCATGCTGATGAACTTCCCGCGCTTCAACAAGATGAAGGGCATGGGCCAGATCGTCAGCTGGTCGGTCCGCGATGAAAGCCTGCACTGCGAAGGCATCACCCAGCTGTTCCACGCCTTCTGCGCGGAACGGCAGTGCCTGACCAAGGCGGTGAAGGAAGACATCATCGACTGCTGCCAAAAGACCGTGCGGCTGGAAGATGCCTTCATCGATCTGGCGTTCGAACAAGGCCCGGTGCCGGGGATGACGGCCAAGGAGATCAAGAAGTACATCCGCTACATCGCGGACTGGCGGCTGGGCCAGCTGGGCCTGCCGGCGATCTACATGGTGGAGGATCACCCGCTGCCGTGGCTCGCCCCGCTGCTGAACGGCGTGGAGCACGCCAACTTCTTCGAAACCCGCGCCACCGAATATTCCAAGGCGGCCACCCGCGGCAACTGGAACGACGTGTGGTCCAACTTCGACCAGCGCCGCAACGCCCGCAATTCCGACGCCGCCAACGAGGTGGAGGAAGCCGGCGAACCCGACATGTTCGGCGCGATCAGCGGCATCCAGGCCGCCGAGTAACGGTCACCGTCGAGTCCGGGGCGATCCGCGAGATCGACTACGCCCCGGACTCGATGACCCTGTTCTTTTTAGGTCACGGACGAAGGCCAGTGCGGCTGCTTAGCCGTACCACATTCATCATGAAGCCTTTTTGCACTCTGAGGCCAAGGGGCAGTTCCTCCAAAAGCGACTGTGCAAAACCTTTGAGGTCTGGAAGCTGGAGGTTTGAAGATAGAAGCGAAGGGTGCCTGATCAACAGGCGCTGTGGCGATAAGGCCACTCGTGAATGCGCTCATCAATGGCGGGAGATGGCTATGCAGGAATCATCTCGAGTAGGAGATCCGGACGAACCCGAGCGGTCATTCGCAGACGCAAGAGCTAAGGTCAGTTGGGCAAAGTTTAATCTCATTTACCTAGAGAAAAAATTTGCCGATCTTACTAAGGAGTTTCAGAAAAGCGGCGGCGCAAGCTACAACAGTAAAGCGGGACAATTCGCAATTGGAAACGCTCCTGTCGATCCTTTCTATTCCTGCCTTGCTGGCGATATCGTGTTTAGCTTGCGATCTGCCCTAGACTGTTGCTGGATGGGGCTCAGGCGTGCGATCGATAGTGAAGCCGGTAAGGGTACGCTCCCCCGGGGGAATCCCGAAAGCGTAGAAGCCGTCATCCAAAAGGCTTCGCTCAGAACAAAGTTTCCAGCGGCTGCGGAGTTCATTTTAAGTGAACTCAAGCCTTTCAAAAACGGAAACGAGACGCTTTGGTTTATCGCCCAAGTGGATAATTGGAACAAGCATAACATGTTGATGCTTGTTATTCAGCATTCCCATTTCGAGGACGCCCGATTCAACGGCCAAGGCATCGAAATCAAGCTTACGAACAGCGGAATAGTGAATTTTCCCGACGATAACGGGATCATCGGCAGTCCGGCCTTTGGCCCCATTTATCTTGACCAGACATCTAGCGTGTCGTGTGAGTTGATTTTGTGCTTACAAAAGCCCGCAGATAAACGCCCCCTAATACCGTTTCTAAAGGCTGCGCTCCAAGAAACCGAACGAGGTGTCGGCCGTTTCGCTGACTTCTTCGGGAGTGGCGCGAGCCCGCGCCAAGCTGAGTGAAGCCTTAGCTTGCATCTACTCAGCACTCCACTAACGCGACATCTCGTCCACACCGCCGCGACTAGCGCCTGCTGCGCAACCCGCTTGCGCGCGGCTAGGGGCGGGCCAGCGGCCGCAGGCTGCCTTCCTCTATGTCCCGCAAAACCTCGCGGATCGCGCACGCGACGCTTTCCGGATCGCGGAGCACCGCCTCGTTGGCAAAGCGCACGGTGCGACACCCCTTCTCGGCAAACCACCGGTCCCGGACCGCATCGCGCCCCGGCTGCGCATCGCGGGAAAAGCCGTCCAGTTCCACCACCAGCCGGGCGGACCGGCACAGGAAGTCCGCGTAATACGGCCCGACCGGGATTTGGCGGCTGAACTTCGCCCCAAGCTGGGACCGGGCGAGATAGCGCCATAGCAAGCGTTCCGCCGGGGTGGCGGCGTGGCGCAGATCCCGGGCGCGCTCGGTGTTACGGGGTTTCCAGTCGGGCATGGCGTCCGGTCTGCCCACCCCCGGCCCCTCCCGCAAGCGGGAGGGGGGAAGAAGGGCGCAAGGCATGAACGTCTTCCCTACATCCGGCGCACTCTGCCAGCGGGAAGGGATGGGCGCGTTACCTCATTCTCCCCGGATCACCGCAGCGCCCGCGCGCCGTCTCGCCTGCGCAGGATTATTGCGCAGGGGCGAAAGAGCATTTTATTTTCTCATACGCGCCGATTTGTCATTTCTGACCGCTCAAGCCTTTGAAACAAAACAGAAAAACCCGGCAGACACCGGGCATGACACGTGTCAGGTGTGTCACCCTCAGGCCCGACTGGAACACCAGCCGGTCCGCCCCGTTGGTTCTGCAACCCGGAAGAAAAGGAGCCTAGCGATGGCCGACCCCGTTTCCCGTCCCAATACCAAGTGGATCTGGCTTGCCCTGATCGCCCTGCTGGCGGTCGTGCTGGTGATGTACCTCTTCGTCATGGCGGATGCCGACGACGCGAGCGAGGCGATCGCCGCCCAGGACACCGCAACCGAACAGACCGGCATCGTCCCGTTCGAAGACGGCACCGTCGCCCCGGTCGTGGAAACCGACAACATCCCGGCCGACAGCGCCGCCGCCGAGCCGGGCAACGCGTCGGAGCCGATCACGCAGTAACGCCGCACAGGAGAGGAATGCCATGCGCACGCACGATGAAGTCGCCGGAATGCAGTGCCCCGTCTGCCGGGTGCCGCTCGCCATGAGCGACCGCCAGGGAATCGAGATCGACTACTGCCCGCAGTGCCGCGGCGTGTGGCTCGATCGCGGTGAACTGGACAAGATCATCGAACGCAGCGCCCCGCAGGTCCAGAACACCGGCGCTCCCCAAGGTGCTCCGGCCCAGAACGCCCCGGCCCAGAACGCGCCCGCACCGCAGCCCTCGGCCCCGCTCCATGCGGGCGGCGGGGAAAGCCCGTGGGCGGCCAGCGCCTATACCCACGGCGGCGTCGGCCATGGCTACGGTCATTCGGGCCACGGAAAACCGCACAAGAAGCGGAAAAGCTGGCTTGAGGAAATCTTCGACTGATCGAAAGCGCGCGCCTGACGGCTCAGCCGTACAGGCGCGCTGCTTCCTCAAGGCCGGTCAGGCCAGCCCGATCTCGTCGCTCGGCGCAAAGTTGCCGTGCAGGCCGAAACGCAGCTGGATCGGCACGCGGATCGTCGCGATCGGGCCCTTCTCGATCTCCAGCGCATCGAACAGCAGCAGATCGGACCGGTGCTCTTCCAGCCGGTTGCAGACCTGTACGATCCAGCCGTCCCCTTCGGGCGCATCCTTGCTGCGCGGAATGAAGCACGGCTCCTGCAGGGAACTGGTCGGCCCGCACCACCAATGCTGGTCGGCCCCCGTCTCAAGGTCCTTCAGGAACAGGCAGTTCATCAGCAGCCCGCCCGCGCTGCCGCCCTTCAGCTCCACCGGGCGGCGCATGTCCATCTCCAGCATCCAGCCATAGCGCGTCTTCTTGCCGGTGAACCGGTCGTCTATCCGGGGAAACTCGCCCGCCGTCTCGGTAAGCTGGGTGATCGCGTCGAAGTCTTCCCCGTTGCTGGCCATGTCGACCGTCCAGTCGGTCAGCTTGCTCATCGCCTCCATCCCGTTGAACGGCGCGCCGTGAACGTCCGGGAAGAAGGGAAACATGTTGTTCTTCGCCTCAGGGGTCAGGAAATGGATCTTGGTCCCTTCCTGCCAGGCGTTGAGCACGTGGGAGGCAAAGCAGTTGCCCCGCTTGAACCAGCGGATATCCTTGTCCGTCACGTCGTCGCGCCGGGGAATGATGCCGAGATACACTTCCTTGGTCGTGTCGAACCCGAAGTGCGGCAGGCCCTGCTCCAGCCGGTCCCAGCTGCCGATGGACGGGACGATGTGCAGCACCAGGTAATCGGGCGTGACCCCGAAATCGTGCATCATGCAGTAGTAGGGAACCTTGAACCACTTCTCGCGGATCAGCTCCCCTTCCGGGCTGACTTCGTAATAGGTCACGTCATCGGAACACAGGCCCGACGCGGCGTAGCCGATGGCGATCATGTTGCCGGTGTCGGGATCGATCTTGGGGTGGGCGGTGAAAGTCTGGCCGGTCATCTTGCCGCCGAACTTCTCGTACCCCTTGGTCTCCATCGTCGCCGGGTCCATCACCAGCGCGGGAGAGTCCTCCTTCAGCGCCCACAGCTTGCCGCCGAAGACGAAGGCGTTGGTGTTGGCGGTGCCGCGGATCTCACCCTTGACGCTTTCGTCGTCGGTCAGGGGATTGCGATAGGAGCCGAACAGCGCCTTGCCGGCTTCGTTCTCCAGCTTCCACTTGTCGGTCTGCGCCCAGCGCTGGCGGAAATCGCACCGGCCATCGTGAAAATGGAACCGGCTGACCATCCCATCGCCATTGAAGGAGATATCGTCGCTGAGGCGCGGCGGGAACTGGGGATCGGGCTGCACGCGGAAGAAGGCGCCGTCCAGTTCCTGCGGGATTTCCCCTTCGTGAGCGAGGTCGCGAATGTCCGCCTCGATCCGGCTGGGGGTGTTGAATCCGGTGAAGTTCGGTGTGTCGGGAAATTTTGCCATGCTTGTCCTCTCCTTGCCACGGATTGTATGCTTCACTAACGAATAGGCAAGCTACGAGGACGGCCTGATAGACGCTGCCGGGGACTTCAGACTTTGACCGAGAACAAGGATGACGGGGAAGATCGGCTGGGCGATATCCTCGGCTTCCACATCCGGCTGGCGCACGGCGCGGTCTACCGTCACTTCACGGAGACGTTCTCGGACATCGACCTGACGCAGAAGCAGGTTTCCGTCCTGTGGCTGGTCAGCGAGCATCCCGGACTGGCGCAAGTCGAACTTGGTCGCAGGTTGCAGATGGACCGCGCGACGACGATGACGATCGTCAACCGGCTGGAGGCCCGCGGTCTTCTTCGCCGCCAAGCTTCCCAAAGCGACCGGCGCAAGCAGGCGGTGTTCCTGACGAGCGGCGGCGTAGCCGCGCTGGACGAGGCCAAGAGCTGCATCGTCGCCCACGAAGCCTGGCTCAAGCGGCGGTTCACTCCGGACGAAGTCAAAATACTGGTGGAAATGCTGGCGCGAATCCACGATTGAGGGGCATCGAACGGGAGAGAGGGTAACAACATGGCCGGAGCATCGGGCGGGTCCAATCCCGTCGCCGTAATCAATGACACCCCAATGGGCGTTCGCCAGAAGGTGGTCGTCTTCCTGATGGTCCTGCTGAATGCGCTCGATGGATTCGACGTGCTGTCCAGCGCATTTGCCGCCCCCGGCATCTCGGCTGAGTGGGGTATCCCGCGCTCCGAACTCGGCATCGTCCTGTCGGCCGAACTCGTGGGCATGGGCTTCGGCTCTGTGCTGCTGGGCAGCCTGGCGGACAAGATCGGGCGCAAACCGGCCATGCTGATTTGCCTGGCGGTGATGGCTGCGGGCATGTGGTTCGCCCATCTGGCCGGCTCGGTCATGACGATCACGATCTGGCGCTTTATCACGGGCCTCGGCATCGGCGGCATGCTGGCCGCGACCAACGCCGTGGTCGCGGAAACGAGCAATCGTTCGGGGCGGAGCATTTCCATGGCGCTTTACGTCATCGGGTATCCGCTGGGCGGCGTGATCGGCGGCTTTGCGGCCCAGGAATGGCTGCTGGTGGAGTATGACTGGCGCGCGGTGTTCCTGTTCGGTGCCGTCGCGACGGCGGTGATGATCCCGCTCGTGTACCTGCTGGTGCCGGAAACCCCCGCTTATTACGTAGCTCGCCGCCCGGAAGGGGCACTGGAAAAGATCAACCGGTCGCTGAGGGCGTTCAAGAAGCCGGAAATCGACGCGCTGCCCGAAATTCCGAACGATGGCCCCAAGCCGAAGGTTACCGACATCCTGTCGAAGCCAGGCCTGCGCAAGGTCACGTGGCTGCTGGCTTTCGGCTACATGTTCCACACGCTGACGTTCTACTACATCCTGAAGTTCGCGCCGACGATCGTGGCCGATGCCGGGTTCAGCCAGCCCGATGCGGCGAGCAGCCTGACGTACGCCAACATCGGCGGAGCCCTGGGCGGCTTCCTGTTCGGGTTCCTGCTCAAGAAATGGGACATCAAGGGGCCGACGATCACGGTGCTGCTGCTGGGCGTGGTCGCGGTGGCGTGGTTCGGCACCGGGCATGACACGCTGTGGACCTGGCGCCTTGCCGCCTTCTTCACGATGTTCTTCCTGAACTCCGCGATTGTTGGGTACTACGCCGCGTTCGCGCGCGGCTTCCCGGCTTATGCCCGGGCGACCGGCACCGGGTTCGTTCTCGGCGTTGGCCGGGCCGGCGCGGCGGGATCGCCGATTATCGCGGGCTTCCTGTTCGGAGCCTTGGGCGACGACGCCTTGCTGACCGTGTCGCTCATCATGAGCCTCGGCTCGATCGCGGGCGCGATCCTGCTGTGGTTCCTGCCGGTCAGCGACGCGGACGAAGCCCCGGCCGAAACCGCGCCGCTGCCCCTGAACGATCCGGAGACGGGAGTGCCGGTAAGAACGGTCGCCTGACAGGAGCGCGGCTGCGCCCCTCCGGGGGTGGCGCCGCGCGCCGTCTTGCGGCATGGCGCACATTATAACCGAAGCGATTCAGCCTTAGGGGAGAGACGATGAAAACCCGTGCAGCCGTAGCCTTCGAAGCCAAGCAGCCGCTCGAGATCATCGAAGTCGATCTTGAAGGGCCGCGGGAAGGCGAAGTGCTGGTCGAGATCATGGCGACCGGCATTTGCCACACCGATGCCTACACGCTGGACGGGCTGGATTCGGAAGGGATCTTCCCCAGCATCCTTGGCCACGAAGGCGCCGGGATCGTGCGCGAGGTCGGCCCCGGCGTGACCTCGGTGAAGCCGGACGATCACGTTATCCCGCTCTACACGCCCGAGTGCCGTCAGTGTAAGTCGTGCCTGTCGGGCAAGACGAACCTGTGCACCGCGATCCGCGCCACGCAAGGCAAGGGGCTGATGCCGGACGGAACCACCCGGTTCTCCTACAAGGGGGCGCCGATCTTCCACTACATGGGCTGCTCCACGTTCTCCAACTTCACGGTGCTGCCGGAAATCGCGGTGGCGAAGATCCGGGAGGACGCGCCGTTCAAGACCAGCTGCTACATCGGCTGCGGCGTGACGACCGGCGTCGGCGCGGTGGTCAACACGGCCAAGGTCCAGGTCGGCGACAACGTGGTCGTCTTCGGGCTCGGCGGGATCGGCCTCAACGTGATCCAGGGCGCGCGGCTGGCCGGCGCGGACAAGATCATCGGCATCGACATCAATTCCGACCGGGAAGAGTGGGGCGGCAAGTTCGGCATGACCCACTTCCTCAACACCAGGGGCATGAACCGGGACCAGATCGTCGCCAAGGTGATCGAGCTGACGGACGGGGGCGCGGACTATTCGTTCGACTGCACCGGCAACACGGAAGTGATGCGCACCGCGCTCGAATGCTGCCACCGCGGCTGGGGCACCTCGATCGTCATCGGGGTCGCCGAAGCGGGCAAGGAAATCGCCACTCGTCCGTTCCAGCTGGTCACGGGCCGCAACTGGCGCGGGACCGCTTTCGGCGGGGCCAAGGGCCGCACGGACGTGCCCAAGATCGTCGACTGGTACATGAACGGGCAGATCGAGATCGACCCGATGATCACCCACGTGCTTTCCCTCGAAGAGATCAACAAGGGCTTCGACCTGATGCACAAGGGCGAAAGCATTCGTTCGGTCGTGGTTTATTGATGGGCGAAAAGGTCAACCTGGCCGATAAGTTCGCGACCTTTTCCGAACAGTGGGCGCCGCGCATCGTGGCGCGCTACAACGGAAACGAGGTGCGCCTGGCGAAGCTTTCGGGCGAGTTCGTCTGGCATTGCCACACCGACACCGATGAGCTGTTCCTGATCCTTGATGGAACGCTCGACATCGAGATGCGCGACCGAACGGTCACGCTCAATCCGGGGGAACTGTTCGTTGTCCCGCGCGGAACCGAGCACCGGCCTTGCGCCCGCCAAGGCGAGGTCAAGGCGCTGTTGATCGATCCGGCCGATATGCCCAATACTGGCGATCCGGCGACTGCCACGATTGCCGTCGAAGCCTGACCATCACGACTGAAAAAGAAGGACACGCCATGCTGAACCACGTTTTCCTCGGCACCAACGACATCGAGAAGAGCCGCACGTTCTACAACTCCACCATGGGCAAGCTGGGCCATGCCGGTCATGAGCTGCCCCACGGCACCGCGTACCCGAGCGAAGGAGGCACGGTGATCGTCGCTCGTCCCGCCAACGGGGAGGCGGCCAACGCTTCCAACGGCGCGACGCTCGGGCTGAAGGGCGCCTCGTACGATCAGGTCGACGCCTGGCACAAGGCTGGCCTCGAGGCGGGCGGCACCGATGAAGGCGCACCGGGTTTCCGCGCCAGCTCGCCCGGCAACATGTACGGCGCGTACCTGCGCGATCCGGACGGCCACAAGATCTGCTGCTTCGCGCCGAACGTCGGTCCGCGGTAAGCTGAGCGTGGAGGCTGTCAGCCAGAACCTGAGCCATGGCGGCAGGCAGACTGTCTGCCGCCATGTTTCACGTGAAACAGGCACGGAGATGACTTTTGCAGTCTTCGTGCCTGACCACGCTCCGGGCGCAAAGCTGCCGGTATTGTGGTATCTTTCAGGCCTCACCTGCACCCATGCGAACGTGGTGGAGAAGGGCGAATACCGCCGCGCCTGCGCGGAACACGGGATCGTCTTCATCGCGCCGGATACCTCGCCCCGGGGTGACGAGGTGCCGGATGCGGAAGGCTATGATCTCGGCAAGGGCGCGGGCTTCTACGTCGATGCGACCGAGCAGCCGTGGGCGGCCAATTACCGCATGCGGTCCTACATCGAACGGGAACTGCCCGATCTGATCGCGCAGAATTTCCCGGTCGACATGAACCGGCAGGGGATCACCGGCCATTCGATGGGCGGCCACGGCGCGCTGACGATCTCCCTTCGCAATCCTGGCCGGTTCCGCTCAACCAGCGCGTTTGCTCCCATCGTCAGTCCGCTGCACTGCCCGTGGGGCGAAAAGGCGCTGACCGCCTATCTCGGTCCGGATCGCGATACATGGCGGGAATACGATGCCTGCGCGCTGATCGAGAACGGCGCCCGCTTGCCTGACTTGCTGGTCGACCAGGGACAGGCGGACAACTTCCTTGATACCGAACTCAAGACTCATTTGCTGGACGAAGCGTGCCGCAAGGCCGACATCCCAGCCCAGATTCGGATGCAGGAGGGATACGATCACTCCTACTTCTTCATTTCCACCTTCATGGGCGATCACATCGCCTGGCACGCGGAACGGCTGAAATCGTGAGCAAGGAACTACGCATCGGAGAAATCGTCGCGGGCCACTTCCATCGCGAAGGCCCGCTGCTGCCGATCCTGCATGAAGTGCAGGAGGAATTCGGCTGCGTCGATGCCGAATCCGAGGCCCTGATTGCCAAGGCGCTGAACTGGAGCCGGGCCGACGTGCACGGCGTGGTCAGCTTCTACCACGATTTCCTCGCCAATCCCGATCCCCGGCCGGAAGTGCAGATCTGCCGCGCCGAAGCCTGCAAGGCGCGCGGGATCGAAAGCATGATGGACGAAGCGCAGCAAGCGGCGGGAGACCGGGTCAAGCTGTCGGCCGTCTACTGCCTCGGCTTGTGCAGCGCCGGCCCGGCCGCGCGCATGGGTGAAACTCTCCACGCCCGGCTCGACACCGGAAGCCTGGCCAGCCTGATCGAAAACGCATGACCCAGACGATTGTCCGCATTTCCGACGATGCCCTTGCCCGCGCGGTAGGAGCCGACGCCTTGGCCGCCGCCTTCGAGAAGCAGGGCTGCGACGTGCAGCGCACTTCCAGCTGGGGAATGCACTGGCTGGAACCGCTGGTCGAGATCGACGGCAAGGGCTTCGGCCCCGCGACGCTGGCCGATGTGGATGCGATCCTTTCGGGCACCAGCGACCGCGCTATTGGCGCAATCGAGGATCACCCGTTCATCGCCCGCCAGCAGCGCCTGACGTTCGCGCGCGCCGGCAAGACCCGCCCCTTGAGCCTTGAGGATTACGAGGGGACCGGCGGCTGGTCCGGCCTGAAGCGCGCACGCCAGATCGGATCGGACGCGATCATCGAGGAGGTGACCCGGTCCGGCCTGCGCGGGCGGGGCGGGGCGGGCTTCCCCGCCGGCATCAAGTGGCGCACGGTCGCGAACGCTGTCGGAGATCGCAAGTACATCGTCTGCAATGCGGACGAAGGCGATTCCGGCACCTTTGCCGACCGCATGATGATGGAAGGCGATCCCTACGCCCTGATCGAAGGCATGGCGATTGCCGGTGAAGCCGTCGGCGCGCTGAAGGGTTTCGTCTACATCCGCAGCGAATATCCCGATGCGATCCGCAAGATGGAACGCGCGGCCCAGCTGTGCGCGCACATCATCGCTCCGTTCGAAGTGGAAATCCGCGTCGGCGCGGGCGCCTATGTCTGCGGGGAGGAAACCTCGCTGCTCAACTCGCTCGAAGGCGTGCGGGGAGAAGTCCGCGCCAAGCCGCCGCTGCCGGCGATCCGGGGGCTGTTCGGCCGCCCGACAGTGGTCAACAACGTGCTGACGTTGTCCGCCGTGCCGCACATCCTCGGCGAAGGCGGAGCGAACGATTACGAAGCGCTGGGCATGGGCCGTTCGAAGGGCACGATGCCGATCCAGCTCGCCGGCAACATCAAGCACGGCGGGCTGTACGAAGCCGCGTTCGGCGTCACCCTTGGCGAACTGGTCAACGACATCGGCGGCGGAACGCACTCGGGCCGTCCGGTCAAGGCGGTGCAGGTCGGCGGTCCGCTTGGCGCCTACCTTCCGCCCGAGCAGTTCGACATCGTATTCGACTATGAAGCCTACACCGCCGCCGACGCGCTGATCGGCCATGGCGGGATTACGGTGTTCGACGACACGGCCGACATGGGATCGATGGCCCGGTTCGCGATGGAATTCTGCGCGGCGGAAAGCTGCGGCAAGTGTACCCCGTGCCGGATCGGCTCGGTCCGGGGAATCGAGCTGATCGACCGCATCCTGGCGGGCAAGGAAACCGGAGGCGGGCGGCAGCCTGACCGAATCGAGCTCTCGCCGGTCATGCAGAACGCGCCCAAGCGCGGACGCACGGCGGAAGAGGAAATCGAACTGCTGACCGACTTGTGCGAAACCATGAAGTTCGGCTCGCTCTGCGCGCTTGGCGGGTTCACACCCTATCCGGTGCTCAGCGCGCTGAAGCACTGGCCGCAGGATTTCACCGGCGAAGCTGTCGCCGAACGCGAACTGGGAACGGTGCCGGGAGGCAAGGGCGCATGATTCTGGGCGTAGTCCTGGCCGGCGGCCAGTCGAGCCGGTTCGGCAGCGACAAGGCGCTGGCCGAACTCGGCGGGCAAACCCTGCTGGCTCGCGGCGTCGATGCCTTGTCCGGCTGGTGCGATTTCGTGATCGTCGCGGGCCGCGCACAGGCGCCGGCCCCGACGGTGCCCGACTGGCCGCGGCCGGGAATGGGCCCGCTTGGCGGGCTGGCTGCCGCTTTGCGCTATGCGCAGGATGAAGATTTTGCCAGCGTGCTCACCTGCGGCGTTGATTCGGTGGGCTTGCCACCCAATCTCCTTGAGATGCTCAGCCCCGCGCCCGCTTACCTCGAAAGCCAGCCGGTAGTCGGCCATTGGCCGGTCGGCGCAGTTTCCACGGTGGAATCGATCCTGCACGGGGATGGCAAGCACTCGATGATGGCTCTGGCCGAAGCGATTTCCGCCACCCCGGTGAAAAGCGCGCAGAAGTCTGTTAATATCAACACGCTGGCGGATCTTGCCGCCGCGGAGAAGAATTATGGGTTATGAACGCCAAGCGGATTTCGGCACGCCGGAAGCCACCTCCGATGAACCGGTCACGCTGACCATCGACGGGCGCGAAGTCACCGTGCCCGCCGGCACCAGCGTGATGCGCGCCGCGGCGGAATCGGGCGGATCGATCCCCAAGCTCTGTGCGACCGATAACCTCAAGGCCTACGGCAGCTGCCGCATGTGTCTGGTGGAGATCGAAGGCGCGCGCGGCACACCGGCGAGCTGCACCACCCCGGCCACGCCCGGAATGGTCGTCCACACCCAGACCCCGCGCCTGCAGAAGCTGCGCCGGGGGGTGATGGAACTGTACATTTCCGACCACCCGCTCGATTGCCTGACCTGCAGCGCCAACAACGATTGCGAACTGCAGGAAGAAGCGGCGAATGTCGGCCTGCGCGATGTGCGCTACGGCTATGAAGGCACCAGCCATCTCGGCCTGCCGACCGACACGTCCAATCCCTATTTCCAGTTCGATCCGTCCAAGTGCATCGTCTGCTCGCGCTGTGTGCGGGCCTGCGCCGAAGTGCAGGGCACCTTCGCGCTGACGATCGACGGACGCGGCTTCGCCTCGATGGTCAGCGCCAGCCAGGCGAGCGACAACTTCCTGTCCTCCGAATGCGTCAGCTGCGGCGCCTGCGTGCAGGCTTGCCCCACCGCGACGCTGCAGGAAAAGGCGGTCAAGGACGTCGGCCTGCCGGAACGCTCCGTCGTCACCACGTGCGCCTATTGCGGCGTCGGCTGCACCTTCCGCGCCGAAATGCGCGGTGAGCAGCTCGTCCGCATGGTTCCGTACAAGGACGGCAAGGCCAACCGCGGCCACTCCTGCGTCAAGGGCCGGTTCGCATGGGGCTATGCCAACCACAAGGACCGGATCACCAGCCCGATGATCCGCGACAGCATCGACCAGCCGTGGCGCGAAGTCAGCTGGGACGAAGCGCTGTCGTTCGCGGCAAACAAGCTCAACGGCATCAAGCAGCAGTACGGCGCCCGCGCGCTCGGCGGGATCACCTCCAGCCGCTGCACGAACGAGGAAACGTTCCTCGTTCAGAAGCTGGTGCGCGGCGGGTTCGGATCGAACAACGTCGATACCTGCGCGCGCGTCTGCCATTCGCCGACCGGCTACGGGCTGAAGACCACGTTCGGCACTTCGGCCGGCACGCAGGACTTCGATTCGGTGATGGACACCGACGTGGTCCTGCTGATCGGCGCCAATCCGACGGACGGGCACCCGGTGTTCGCCTCCCGCATGAAGCGGCGCCTGCGCGAAGGGGCGAAGCTGATCGTGATCGACCCGCGCCGGATCGATCTCGTCCGCTCTCCCCACATCGAAGCCGCGCATCACCTGCCGCTGCAGCCCGGTACCAACGTCGCCGTGCTGACCGCGATGGCGCACGTGATCGTGACCGAGGGCCTCGCCAACGACCAGTTCATCCGCGAACGCTGCGAAGTGGACGAGTACGAGGATTGGGCCAGCTTCGTCTCCGACGTGAAGCATTCGCCCGAATTCCTTGAGGAAGTGACCCGCGTCCCCGCGCAGGACTTGCGCGAAGCGGCCCGGCTCTACGCCACCGGCGGCAACGCAGCGATCTACTACGGCCTCGGCGTGACCGAGCACAGCCAGGGTTCGTCCACGGTGATGGCGATCGCCAACCTCGCGATGGTCACCGGCAACATCGGCCGTCCAGGGGTGGGCGTGAATCCCTTGCGCGGGCAGAACAACGTGCAGGGCGCCTGCGACATGGGCAGCTTCCCGCACGAGCTTTCCGGCTACCGCCACATCTCGGACGTCGAGACCCGCGCCCTGTTCGAAAAGGACTGGGGCGTGGCGCTGGATCCGGAACCGGGCCTGCGCATCAACAACATGCTGGATGCGGCGGTCGACGGGTCTTTCCGGGCGATCTACATCCAGGGTGAAGATATCCTCCAGTCCGATCCCAACACCCAGCACGTCGCGGCCGGGCTGTCGGCAATGGACTGCGTGATCGTCCACGACTTGTTCCTCAACGAAACCGCGAACTACGCGCACGTCTTCCTGCCGGGTTCGACCTTCCTTGAGAAGAACGGCACCTTCACCAACGCGGAACGGCGGATTCAGCCGGTGCGCAAGGTGATGGAACCGGCCAATGGCTATGAGGACTGGGAAGTCACCCAGCTGCTCGCCAACGCGCTGGGCCTCAACTGGACTTATACCCACCCGAGCGAGATCATGGACGAGATCGCCCGCCTGACGCCGAGCTTCGCCGGTGTGTCGTGGGAACGGCTCTGCGCCGAAGACTCGCTGCAGTGGCCGGTCAACGAGGAGTATCCGGACGGTTCGCCGATCATGCACCAGGACCGCTTCGTGCGGGGCAAGGGCAAGTTCGTGGTCACCGAATACGTGCCGACCGACGAAAAGACCGGCCCGCGCTTCCCCCTGCTGCTGACCACCGGGCGGATTCTCAGCCAGTACAACGTCGGCGCGCAGACCCGCCGCACGGCAAACACCGTCTGGCATGCGGAAGACGTGCTGGAAATGCACCCGACCGATGCCGAGAACCGCGGGCTCAACGACGGCGACTGGACGAAGCTTGCCAGCCGCACCGGCGAAACGACGCTGCGGGTCAGGGTGACTGACCGGGTCGCTCCCGGCGTGGTCTACACCACCTTCCACCACCCGGCGACGCAGGCCAACGTGGTCACCACCGACTATTCCGACTGGGCGACCAATTGCCCGGAATACAAGGTCACCGCGGTGCAGGTCATGCCGTCCAACGGCCCGAGCGAATGGCAGGAGGAATATTCCGACTTGTCCGAACGCTCCCGCCGCATTGAGGGTGAGGAAATGGAGCCGGCCGAGTGAGCAGCACCATCGATACCCTGCACCGGATGGCGGACCAGATCGCCCGCAATTTCCAGCACATGGGTGTGGAATCGGCCGTGGAAGCCACGGCCGATCACATCAACATGTTCTGGGACCCGCGGATGAAGGACGCGATCTTCGCCAATCGGGAAGGGCTTACCCCCATCGCCCGCGCCGCGATCGACGAACTCGCCGCCGGGATCGAGCCGGAACACCAGACCCGCGCCACCGTGTTCAACGCGGTGGACGAAGTCGGCCACGTCGACGCAGGGTAGGCGGCCCGTGCCGCCTCCCGCTGACCTCGCGCCGGGCGGCACCCGCATCGATGAGGTGACCCGCGACGGCACCGTTCGTCTGCGCACCCGCGAATGGGTGCCGGAAGCACCCATCGCGCTCGAATTCAACGGCTTGTCCTACGCGGTGATGATGGCCAGCCCGCAGGACCTGGAAGACTTCGCCCGCGGCTTCGCGCTGACCGAAGGGCTGGCGAAGACGCCCGGCGACGTGACCGAGATCGCCGTCGCCGAAGTGGACAAGGGCTGGATCGTCCGCGCCACTCTTTCCGGCCTTGGGATCGGCCAGCTGACGGAGCGTGTCCGTGCCCGCGTGGCGGAATCCTCCTGCGGCTTGTGCGGGATCGAGAATCTCGAAGCTGTCGCCAAGCCCTTGCCCCGCGTCGCCGCGCACCGGCCGCTCGACCCGCAGGCGATCTTCGCCGCCTTGGGCAGCTTGCGCGACCATCAGCCGCTCACCCGCCGCACGGGCGCCGCCCACGCGGCGGCGTTCTGCGGTGAGAGCGGCGCGATCCTGCATGTGCGGGAGGATGTCGGCCGCCACAACGCGCTCGACAAGCTGATCGGCGCACTCGCCGCTGCCGGGCAGGATGCGCAAGGCGGCTTCATTCTGTCGACCGCCCGCTGCTCCTACGAAATCGTCGAGAAAGCCGTACGCGCCGGGGCGACCCGCCTGGTCACCGTCTCGCTGCCCACCAGCCTCGCGGTGGAGCGGGCAACGGCGGCGGGTCTTGGCCTCTGGTCGCTCGCCCGCGATGACAGCGTGCTGCGCGTTACCGGACCCTCGGACGCGCCCCTCTAGGCAGCGTCCCGCGCGGCCTCGCGCTGCTCGCGGAACAGGGACCAGCTTGCGAGGAACAAGCCCGCAATCACTGGGCCGATCACGATCCCGCCCAGTCCCAGCGTGGCAATCCCGCCCAGCGTGCTGACCAGCACGATCCAGTCCGGAATGCCCGTGTCCCGGCCGACCAGGATCGGGCGCAGGACGTTGTCGGCAAGGCCGATCACCAGCACTCCGGAAGCGATCACCACCAGCCCTTGCCAGATCGCGCTCGTGGCCAGCAGGTAGATCGCGATGGGAAGCCAGATGATCGCCGGGCCCAGTGCAGGCAGCAGGGAAAAGATTGCCATCAGCAAGCCAAGCAGCACGGCGGACGGCACGCCCACGATCCAGAAGGTGGCCGCGCCCAGCGCGCCTTGAACCAGGCCGACAACGATCGATCCCTTGATCGTCGCCCGCACGATGGCGACGAACTTTTCGACCAGCCGACCGGCAATCGCCGGCTCCAGCGGCAGGGCTTGCGCCACGACCGCGCCGATCCGCCGCCCGTCCCGCAACAGGAAATAGGTCACGTAAAGGCCCAGGCCGAAGGACAGCACGAAAGCGAACGCATTGCCGCCGATCGCCAGCGCCCTCTGGGCGATTGCCCCCAGGCTGTCGCGCAGGAACTGCGACACCCGCTCCTGCAGCGCCTCGAACTCGCCATAGCCGGACGCATCCAGCATCTCGCGCAGCCGAAGCGGCAATCCATCGTGGATCCGGTCGAAATAGAACGAGGCGTCGATCCTCTGCTCCTGAATAGCGAGATAGACGTCGGTCGCCTGGTCAAGGATCACTTCCCCGATCAGCACGGCCGGCACGATGATCGCCACGGTAAGGATCAGCAGGGTGATGATGGCCGCGCGGTTTTCCCCGCCCCGCACCGTGCGCAGGATCGCGCAGTAAAGCGGCTGGAACATGATCGCGGCCAGCACCGCCCACAGCAAGGCGGAAGCGAACGGCCAGGCGACGAACACCAGCGCCAGCGTGATCAGGGCCAGGAACAGGAGGAAGCCCCCGCGCTCATCCCGCCGCGTGTTCTCGGTTATCGCCATGCAAATGGAACCTTACCTCTGGACACCCGCACGGGCAGTAGGCTGTTTCCGGCATCCACCCAACGGCCTTTTTGCGAAGCAGCGGACGCTGCGCAGTGGCGATTTCAGCCAATCGCCCTCTCCTGCGGAACCCGCTAGGACAGGATCGCCGGCATCTGCGCAAATCGAACCCGGCGGGCAGGGAGGGCGAAAGCATGCAGTGGCGACGCGGACTGGGCCTGGAAGAGCAAACCGCGAGCGAGAAGCGAGCGGCGCTGAGCGCGATCTCCCTGTTTTTCGGTGCCCTGACCGGTGCCAACCTGGGGACGATCGAGAAACTGGTCCTGCGCGACTACACCCTGATCATCGCGATCATCTGCCTGATCGTGCTGTACATCCATCTCTACCCTGTCGGCACCCGGCGCTGGAGCAATCTGGCGCATCTGCTGGTGCTGACAGGCGGGCTCTACGTGCTGCTGGTCCACGACATCGGCGCGGCGGCGTTCCATGGCCCGCGCCCGACGCCCCACATCTTCGTCACGATCTGCTTCTGGATAGCGTCCCTTGCAGCGGTGGAGCTTCGCCCTGTGGCGAGCCGCAAAGCCGATTAGCTGCGCGCCGGGGCACGGCTCCGGCAGAAGGGGAGCCCTCGCCGACCCCCTGGACTTGGCGCGCTTCCGGGGAAAACGGGTCGAGCCGAACCGGCGCTGCGCTGCAAGGGGTGGCGGAAATTCGCCGGATGTTCGTGACCGGGCGCTCACCCGTCACCGGAGGCCCAAGACGAACCTTCCGTATTTTTTCCGGATCGCACCCCCACAGGCGTCACTGCCCTCTATGATGCCGTGATAGGTTTGTGAATGGAGCTACGGATCTGAGCTCGCGTACAGATGGGCCAAGGGGGAAAGCCCCGAAGCTGAAGCGCGTCGGGCGTAATCAGCTCAGGCTGGGCATGTATGTCCATGCCGTCGACGGCTCGTGGTTCAACCACCCGTTCTGGAGGCGCAGCTTCCTGCTTCGGCAGCAAAGCGATCTGGACAGCTTGCTCGATAGCGGCATCGTAACGGTGCTGATCGACACATCCAGAGGCAGCGACACGTTGCTTCCGGCGAAAGCCGGGGCCAGCCCGAGGAAACCGACGGTGCAGGCCTCGCTTGAAGCCCCCCTCACACAGGACGAGCAAATCACCGCTGCGGAGCAGGTCGTGAACCGTTCCGCGGAGGCGATGCGCGCGATCTTCGACTCTGCGCGGCTGGGAAATGCCATCGAAACCGAGGCGGTGACGTCCGTCGTCGGCGATGTCGCTGCATCGATCGAGTGTAACCGGCGTGCCCTGCTCAAGGTCCTGAAGCTCAAGTCGAAGGATGAATATACCTATCTGCACTCCGTCACCGTCTGTGCCCTGATGGTCAATCTGGGCCGTCAGGTCGGACTCGACAGAGAGATGGTGGCACACCTTGGCACTGCGGGCCTGCTGCACGACATCGGCAAGGTAATGATCCCTGCAACCGTGCTGAACAAGCCGGGCAAGCTGACGGACGAAGAACTCGCGCTGGTTCGGACCCATTCGCTGGAAGGCTACCACCTGCTGTCCAGGGTCGGCAGCATTCCGGCGATGGCCCTGGATGTGTGTCTGCATCACCATGAGAAGATCGACGGGACCGGCTATCCCCACGGGCTTTGCGGCGATCAGATCAGCGTGGCAGCGCGCATGGGGGCGATCTGCGACGTCTACGATGCCATCACGTCCAATCGGCCCTACAAGGATGCGTGGTCGCCGGTGGAAGCCATGACGCGGATGCGGCAATGGTCCGGGCACTTCGACCCGCAGCTCCTGTCCTCGTTCATGATCAGCATCGGCGTGCTTCCGCTGGGCACGGTCGTGCACTTGCGAGACGATCGGCTCGGCGTCGTTGTTCAGGGCGGCCGCAAGGCACCGACGCCGCGGGTGCTGGCGTTCTATTCCATTCCTCAACGGGAATTCATCCGCAGCGAACTTTTCTTCGCGGACGAGGGCTGCATCCTGGCTGAGGTCGATCCTGCTGCCTGGGGCATCGAGCGCAAGAGAATCGATCATCTCATGCGGCTTGGGGTAAGAGGGAGCTAGGATCGCCCGCGATCCGCTTCAGCCGGTCTGCCGGCTGTCCCCGCGCACGAAGCGCGCAAAATGCCGCGCCATCCTGTTGCCAGCCGCGTCACCCGGTCTATGCAGGCTGCAATCCGGTGCCACAGGAGATATCCATGCAGATTGCGGTTCTGACGTTCGAAGGGTTCAACGAACTGGACTCGTTCGTCGCGGCAGCGATCCTGAACCGGATGAAGGCGCGCGGGTGGGCCGCGCATATTACCTCGCCGGCCGAATACGTCACGTCGATGAACGGGGTCACCGTCCAGCGGCAAAAGCCGCTGGAATTCGCGGCCGATGCCGATGCGGTCATCGTCGGCAGCGGGATCCGGACGCGGGACATCGCCGCCGATCGCGCGCTGCTGTCCCGCATCAGGCTGGATCCGTCGCGCCAGCTTGTCGGTGCGCAATGCTCGGGCACCTTGCTGCTGGCAAAGCTTGGGCTGCTGGGCGATCTGCCGGCCTGCACCGATTTGACCACCAAGCCCTGGGTGATCGAAGCGGGCGCAAACGTGATCGATGCGCCGTTCGCGGCCCACGGCAACGTGGCGACGGCGGGCGGCTGTCTTGCCTCGATGTACCTCGCGACCTGGATGATCGCGCGGGGCGCTTCAATGCGCGATGCCGAAGAAGCAATGCACTACGTCGCTCCGGTGGGAGAGAAGGCCTTGTTCGTTAAGCAGGCCGTGAACGTGGTCGCGCCGTTCCTCCAGGCCGAAATGGCGACGGCCGGCTGACAGCGGGCATGCCCGGCGCGGGTTTCCTACAGGAACAGGGACAGCTTACCCCCGGCCCTCGCTCTTTGCCATTGTCCGTCCGTTCCGAACGTTCCGGTTTCCCGCAGGCCGAGGCGGGTTCCGGCTCCTGCGCAACTTTCGATCTCAAGTAGGAAAGAACATTTCTTTTTTCCGGAACGCGTAAAGTGTCGCGCGACGGGGCGCAGAGCCGCAGAAACCCTGAGGTTCTGGCGCCTGACACCGAGTCAGCGGTCTGTCAGGTGTGTCAACCTCGCGCCTGCGCCATGCCGGCGCCCGAACGTCAGCGCCGCAGCAGGTAGACCGCGTGTTCGGCGCGCCAGTTGGCTCCCGCGGAGCCGGACTCGCGCTCCCCGGCGAAGAACCAGCTGCGTTCCACCTTGACGCCCTTGCTGGCCAGAAGCTCGTGGAAATCCGCCACGGTCAGGTGGTGGATGTTCTCTGTTTCGTACCAGGTGACCGGCAGGCGGGAGGTCACCGGCATCCGGCCGCGCCACAGCAGGGCCAGCCGCACGCGCCAGTGCGCGAAGTTGGGAAAGCTGACGAAGGCTCGCCGCCCGATCCGCAGCAGTTCGTCCAGCATCCGGTCCGGCCGTTCGGCCGTCTGCAGTGTCTGCGAAAGGATGGCGTAATCGAACGCGTCATCCGGATAGTTGGCCAGGTCCCGGTCCGCGTCTCCCTGCACCACCGACAAGCCGCGGCTGACGCCGCGCTCGACCTTGGCGGGATCGATTTCCAGCCCGCGGGCATCGACCTGCCGATCATCCCGCAGCACGCTCATCAGTTCGCCGTCGCCGCAGCCGACATCCAGCACCCGCGATCCGGGCGCGACATGCTGCGCGATCACCGCAAGGTCGGGGCGCAAGCTCATCCGAGGAATCCTCCCACCACCCGGTCCAGCGCCGGAACATCGAGCAGGAAGCTGTCATGCCCGAACGGAGCGGACAGCTCCACGAAGCTGACCGGAAGCGCGGCCGCGTTCAGCGCGTGGACCACCGCCCGCGAATCGGCTGTCGGGTAAAGCCAGTCGGTATCGAAGCTGATCACGCAGAACCGCGCACTCGATCCGGCGAAGGCATCCGCCAGCCGCCCGCCATGCTCTTCCGCAAGATCGAAATAGTCCATCGCCCGAGTGATGTAGAGGTAGGAATTGGCGTCGAACCGGTCGGAAAAGCTCAGGCCCTGGTACCGCAGATAGGATTCGACCTGGAAATCGGCATCGAACCCGAAGCTTTTCGCCCCCCGCGTCCCATCCGGCCGATCCTGCAGCCTGCGCCCGAATTTCTCGGTCAGCCCGGCTTCGGACAGATAGGTGATGTGCGCCGCCATCCGCGCGACGGCCAGGCCTTTGTCCGGGATCGAGCCGGTGCCGTAATAGCTGCCGCCCTGCCAGTTGGGATCGGCCATGATCGCCTGCCGTCCGACTTCGTGGAAGGCGATGTTCTGGGCCGAATGGCGCGCCGTTGTCGCAATCGCGAGCACGCGGGCGGCGCGGTCCGGGAAATTGGCCGCAAGACTCAGCGTCTGCATCCCGCCCATCGACCCGCCGACGACGGCGTGCAGCCGCTCGATCCCCAGCGTATCCAGCAGCCCGATCAGCGCGCGCACCATGTCGCGGATGGTGATCACCGGGAAGCGCATTCCGTAAGGCTCGCCGTCCGAAGCCGGGCTCGCCGGGCCGGTCGATCCCATGCAGCTGCCGATCACGTTGGCGCAGATCACGTGATAGCGGCTGGTGTCGATCGGCTTGCCGGGCCCGACCATCCGGTTCCACCAGCCGGGCTTGCCGGTGATGGGGTGCGGGCTGGCAAGGTGCTGGTCGCCGGTCAGCGCGTGGCAGACCAGGATCGCGTTCGACTTGTCGGCGTGAAGGTCGCCGTATGTCTCGTACGCGATGGTGACGTTCTCGAGCCGCTGCCCGCTGTCGAGTGCAAGCGGGGCGGGAAGCGTGAGGCTCGTGGATGGGGGGGCAAGCAGGGTGGCCATTCGGTCCGAGGACTTGGGGGAGGCCAAGCGGGCTGTCAATCGGGGCGAACAGCGGCTATGCGCGCGCCGTGACCGACAAGCCCTCCCAGACCCGGCCCGAAGTGAAGGAATGGATCGCAGGTATCCATGCCTATGTCCCCGGCAAGGCAAAATCCGCCGATGGCCGCGAACTCATCAAGCTTTCCGCCAACGAAAACCCGCTTGGCACCAGTCCGCTGGCGCTGCAAGCACGGGCTGGCGCATCCGCGCCCGACCGGTATCCGGATCCGGACTCGGTCGCCTTGCGGGAGAGCATCGGCCGCGTTCACGGCATCGATCCGGCGCGAATCGTCTGCGGGACCGGTTCGGACGAATTGCTCAACCTCGCCGCCCAGGCCTTCGCCGGGCCGGGGGATGAAGTCGCCTACGTGCGCTACGGCTTTTCGGTCTACGACATCGCCGCCCGCCGCTGCGGCGCTATTCCGGTGATCGCGCCGGACCGGGATTACGGCACCGACGTGGATGCGCTGCTGGCGTGCGTGACCGAGCGGACCCGGGTCGTGTTCCTGGCCAATCCCAACAACCCGACCGGCAGCTTCCTGCCGAAGGGAGAACTGCAGCGCCTTCATTCTGCGCTCCCGCACGACGTGCTGTTCGTGCTCGATCAGGCCTATGCCGAATACCTTCAGCCAGGCGACGAGGATGGCGGGCTGGACCTTGCGGCCAGCAGCGAAAATGTTCTGGTAACGCGGACCTTCTCCAAGATTTACGGTCTCGCCGGAGAGCGGATCGGCTGGGGAACCGGCGCGCCGCACCTGATCGACGCGCTGAACCGCATCCGGGGCCCGTTCAACGTGACGAACAGCGGACAGGCAGCGGCAATCGCGGCTGTTGCGGATCAAGGCTTCGTCGCTGCCTCACGCGAACATAACCGGGTGGAACGCGCCCGCTTCGTCGCTGCGCTGGAAGGCTTGAGCAATCGCGGGTTGCGCCCGCTGCCGAGCGAGGCGAACTTCGTCCTCGTGCTGTTCGAAGGCGCGCTGAGTGCCGAAGCAGCACATGAGGCGCTGATGGAGCGAGGCTATGCGACGCGCTGGCTTCCCGGGCAGGGCCTGCCGCAGGGATTGCGCATCACGGTCGGCACGCGAGAGCAGATGGACGACATCGCCGCGGCCTTGCGGGACCTCAGCGGGAACGCGGCGTGACGTTCCAGCGGGTCGCCATCATCGGGCTGGGCCTGCTGGGCGGCTCCATCGGGCTGGCCGTGGCGCGGTATCTCCCGGATGTCTCCACCCGGGGGTTCGATATCGATCCCGACGTGCGCCAGCGCGCTCGCGAAATCGGCTTGGTGGGCGAAGTGTGCGATGAAGCCGCCGACGCAGTGCGCGAAGCCGATCTGGTGATCCTGTGCGTGCCGGTGGGCGCGATGGGCGAGACAGCGCGCGGGATCGCAGGCGTCCTGCCCGCAGATGCGCTCATCAGCGATGTCGGGTCCTCGAAACAAGGCATCACGCGAGTGCTGGGGGAAGCCTTGCCGAATCACGCGGTGATCCCGGCTCACCCCGTTGCGGGGACGGAGCATAGCGGACCCGATGCGGGCTTTGCCGCTCTGTTCCGCCATCGCTGGTGCATTATCACTCCGCCTGCAGGCGCCGATCCGGACCGGGTGGAGCGGCTGGCGGCCTTTTGGAGGGGACTGGGCGCGACAGTCGAAACGATGGACGCAGAACATCACGATCTGGTTCTGGCCGTCACCAGCCATATTCCGCATCTGATCGCCTACACGATCGTCGGCACTGCGTCCGACCTTGAAGATGTCACTCGGTCCGAGGTCATCAAGTACTCCGCCGGCGGCTTCCGGGACTTCACCCGGATCGCCGCGTCCGATCCGACGATGTGGCGCGACGTGTTCCTCAACAACCGGGAAGCGGTGCTGGAAATGCTTGATCGGTTCCTGACCGATCTGGCGCACATGCGCGAGGCAATCCGCGCCGGCGATGGCGAGACGATGTTCGACTTGTTTACGCGGACGCGGGCGGTGCGCCGATCGATCATCGAATTGGGCCAGGACGACGCACGGCCCGATTTCGGCCGCGCCAGCCTCAGCTGAGCGTCAGGAGTTCAGCCGGTTGATTGCAGCGTGGACCCGGGCTTCGACGTCCTCTCGCGCAAGGCCGGGGGGAATAGCCTCTCCGAAGTGCAGCGTGATCGTGCCCTTCCGTTTCCACTTGCGCTGATACAGTGGCCCGCTGTCGACCGCCACCGGGATTACCGGCAGCCCCAGCATCTTGTACAAGCCGGCAAAGCCGGACCGAAGCTCCGGCTCTGTTCCATGCGGCACGCGCGTGCCTTCAGGAAAAATCACCAGCGGCCGGCCGGTTGCCGCGAAGCGCCGAGCTTCAGCCATCATGCTGCGCAGCGCCTTGGCACCCTGGTTTCGGGCCACCGGCACGCCGCCATACGCCCGTGCGGCGCGGCCCCAGCCGGGTAAGGTGAACAATTCCTGCTTTGCGAAAATCACCGGGCGATAGAGCGTGGTCGGAAGATCGATCGCCTCGAAAAAGCTTTCATGCTTGAAGGCGTAGAGCGCCGCGCCTTCCGGCCTGTCTCCCACTTGCCGCACGTGAATTCCGAGGATGCGCCGCACGCATGAACGGTGAAAGCGAGACCAGCCGTCGGCGACTTGGCGCAGCGCCTCGTCACTCAGCCGGGGAGCGATCAAGGCGGCGATCAGATAAAGCGGTGTTCCGCCGTAGAACACGCCGTAAAACAAGAGGCTGCGCAGGACTGCCACGCCTCAGATCCGGTCCAGGGCCCAGACGGCGGCCGCAGCGAGCAGCTTGTTGTATTCCAGGAACAGGATCCACAGCGAAGGCTGGGTCTGTACGGCGTCCAGCAGGATACCGGTTCCGGAAGGAAGCGTTTGCTCCAGTTCCAGGGCCGTTCGGCGCATATGCCAGTCGGAAGTCACGAGGCGCAGCGATTGGAAGCCCTTCTGGTCCATCCATGCGGCCGTTTCCCGCGCATTGCCCCGGGTGTCGAGGGCATCGAACCCCAAGGTGATGCAGCAGTCCATCAGCGTATCGGAAGCGCCGTAAATCGCCGCGAATTCCTGAGGTTTCACGTCCAGGCCAACCCCGGTGACCAGCATGTGATCGGCAGTTCCCTGCCGGAGGAGAGACAGCCCGCGCTCGATGCGGCCGCCGCTGCCCGTCGGAACCACGATCGCGTCGGTCTCCTGCAGCCCGGCTGGCAGCGGCAAGGCCACCGCGAACCACAGGAAGCCGAATACCCACGCGACCAGCAACGTGGCAAGCAGGCGCCGGATCACAGGCCCCGCCTCATCAGCGACACCCGGATGGACGAACGGGACGGGTGACCGAGACGAACCATGAGCATGCAGCTATAGCCTCCGATCGGCGCGGAAAAAACCCATCCGCCCCTTCGCTGTCTTCCATCCTGTCTTGTTGCCGCTGCCGTGCCATGCTTAGTGTCGGTCCGCCATGATCATCGCTTGTCCCGATTGCAATACGCGGTACGCCGTGGCCGATAGCGCAATCCGGCCGGAAGGGCGGACCGTCCGCTGCGCCAAGTGCGGACACAGCTGGTTTCAGGAGGGGCCGCAAGCCGCGCTTGACGATGCCCCTGTTTCCGAAGCGGCAGCCGAGCCTGCTCCCACGGAGGAGCCGGCGGTACCGCCGGTCGATCCGGGGCCCGTGGCGGAACTCCGATCCGAACACGAAACCGCGGCAAGGGCGGCGGATATCTCCGAAGACGATGCAGCCGGGTCCCGTTTCGATCCGAAGCCGCTGTTCGCATCGCGCAGGGCGCCGCTCCGGTTCTGGGCCTGGGTTGTCGGGATCGTGCTGCTGATAGCCGCGGCCACTGTTGCGGCCGGCTACTATCTGGGATTGCCTGGCTGGGCTCCAGCCGGCGCGAACACGTTTGCGCAGGACCAGCCCGGCTTGCGGCTGGACTTCCCGGCCGCCCGGCAGGAACGGCACCGGCTTCCAAATGGAACCGAGTTCTTCAACGCGAGCGGCACCATCACCAACACCGGCAGCACGACACGCCGGGTGCCGCCAATCCTGATCGTGCTGCGGGATGCGGAAGAGCGTATCGTCTATCGCTGGGATGTCATCTCGCCAAAACGCAGCCTGGCCCCGGGCGAAACGATCGCGGTCAACGAAGCCATGGCCGATATTCCCTTGTCCGCCACGGTGGCGGAAATCGGCTGGAAACCCGACTGACCTGCTTTGGGAGCGCCTATTCAGGCGGCGAGTTCAAACGGTTCGATTTCGCCTGAAAGGTAAAGCTTCTTCGCTTTGGCGCGAGAAAGCTTGCCCGAGCTGGTGCGCGGCAGCGTGCGCGGGGGAACCAGTTCGACCACGCAGTTCATCCCGGTGATCGAGCGGACCTTGTCCCGGATTTCATCGTGCAGCCTCAGCCGCTCCTGGGGATCGCTGACCCGGCAATGGACCAGTACGGCGGGCACTTCCTCGCCATTCTCCGTCTCCACGGAAAACGCTGCGATGTCGCCTTGGTGGAATCCGGGAAGCTGCTCCACCGCCCACTCAATATCCTGCGGCCAGTGGTTCTTGCCGTTGATGATGATCATGTCCTTCGCCCGCCCGACGATGAACAAGTACCCATCGGCCATGTAGCCCATGTCGCCGGTGTCCAGCCACCCGTCTACCAGACAGGCCTCGGTCGCCTCCGGATCGCGGAAGTAGGAATGCATCACGCTCGGCCCCCGGCACCAGACCTTGCCGATCTGGTGGTCCGGCTTGGGCTTCCCGCTCTCTCCTCGAATCTCGACGTCCATGTCGAGCACGGGCTTGCCGCAGTTGACGATCGCGCGGTAGCGGGCGGGTCGAGACAAGTCGCGCGGACGGCCGGACAGTCTTTCCTCTTCCACCAGTTCCACCCGGATGCCTTCGCCCGGCGGCATGATGGTAACCGCAAGCGTCGCTTCGGCCAGCCCATAGCTCGGCAGAAAGGCACTGGCGGAAAAACCGGCCTCGGCAAAGGCATTGACGAAGCTCTGCATCACGTCCGGGCGAATCATGTCCGCTCCGTTTCCGGCGATGCGCCAGCGTGAAAGATCGAATCGTTCGGCCACCGAGGACTGGCTGGATATGCGCCGCGCGCAGATATCGTACCCGAACGTAGGTGAGTAGGAGAGCGTCGTGCCTTGATTGCGGCTAATCATGTCCAACCAGGCGAGCGGACGGCGGGCAAAATCCTCCGTCTTCAGGTAATCGGTCGAAACCTGGTTCGCGATCGGCGAGAGGAAGCAGCCGACGAGCCCCATGTCATGATACCAAGGCAGCCAGCTGACGCAGCGGTCCTCCGCCACCAGTTCCATCCCGATTCCGTGGCCACGCAGATTGTTGAGCAGGGCGCGGTGGGTGACGGCGACCCCGTGCGGAAAGCGAGTCGATCCGGATGAGTACTGAAGGTAGCAGATATCGTCCGGGCGCTGTTCCGGCAGAGGGGCGTCGCCTTGCGCAAGAGTAGCGAACTCGGCGTAGCTCATCGCAGAGCAGCCATGTCGCTGCGCGGCCTTGCCGGCCATTTCGGACAATTCGGCCGGATACAGCAGAAGCTCGGGATCGGAGCTGTCCAGCTGGACCGCAATCTGATCGATGTAGCTTTCCTTGCCGCCGAAGCTCGTCGGCAGCGGCAGCGGGACCGGCCAGGCACCGGCATACACGGTTCCGCAGAACAAGGCGGCGAATTCCGGTCCGGTTTCGGCGACGAGGGCTACCCGGTCCCCCGGACAGACGCCCCGCGCGATCAGCCGGCGGGCCGCGGCAAGCGCGTCTTCCCTCAGCTCCGCGAATGGATACGCGCGCACCAGATTGCCCCGCGGATCGTGGAGGTTGAGTCCGCGCGATCCACTGGCGGCGTAATCGACCGCTTCGCCAAAGGTGGCAAAGTCCGAAAAGCGCCGTTCCAGGCCGCAAGTGTTGGGGGTTGGAGTGTGTGCCTTATCCATGTGCGCTTTGTTGCAGAACCTGTCCGTTGTTGCCTCAACCGCAGGTTCTCTCCCCCGCTCTTGAACGCAGCCTGACCGTTTTTCGCAGGCGCTCCCATAGGCCGGTTTCTCATTGCGTGCCAGTGTGGCACGAATATGGCCGATGGAGCGCGATACACGATCCCACGGCCGCCGCAAGCGCACGCCGAAACCTCTCGACCGCGCGCGGCTGGAGGAACTGGCGCTCGCCTACGTCGCCCGGTTTGCTACTTCGGCCTCTAAACTGGAGCGGTATCTGGTGCGCAAGCTGCGGGAACGGGGCTGGGACGGCGAAGGCGAGCCCCCCGTCGCCACGCTGGTCGCCCGCTATGTCGATCTGGGTTATGTCGACGATGAAGGGTTTGCGCGGGCAAAGTCCGGCAGCCTGCTGCGGCGCGGGTACGGCGTCCGCCGGATTCGCCAGTCGCTGGCGGAGGCGGGGATCTCCGAAGACATCCGGGAGCGAATCGGGACGAACGAGCAAGGCCAGCGTCAGGCCGCGCTGGCGCTGGCGCGGAAACGCCGATTCGGCCCGTTCGGTTTGCAGCCGCTTGACCGGCCGGCCCGTGAAAAGCAGATCGCCGCCATGATGCGCGCCGGGCATCCGCTCGACAGCGCGCGTGAAATGATCGATGCCCCGAACGTGGATGCGGCCGAGCAGTGGGTGGCCGAAGCCGGAGAGAACTGAACCATGCGTCTGCTGCCAATAGCCTGCCTCGCGCTCACCGCGTGCTCCCCCCAAGCTTTGCCGCAAGCGAACGCGACATCTGCGGAGGCAGTCCGGCATCCCGTTTCAGGGCTGGAGGTCATCCCGTTGACAGTGGCTGCTCAGGACGGGAAACGGCACACCTTCAAGGTCGAAGTTGCGCAAAGCCCGGAGGAGCAGGCCCGCGGGCTGATGTTCCGCGAACGGATGGGGACGAACGAGGGAATGCTGTTCCTCAGGAACCCGCCCGGTCCAGCAAGTTTCTGGATGAAGAACACGCTCATCCCGCTCGACATCATTTTCATCGGTGCCGACCGGCGCGTGATCAACATCGCAGCCGACGCCGTGCCCCATTCCCTCGACCCGCGGGAGTCGGCCGGGTTGACCGCAGCCGTGCTGGAGCTGAACGGCGGGCGGGCGGCCGAGCTGGGAATCGTACCGGGATCGAAGGTGGAATGGTGATGCGCCGCTTGCGCGCGCGCGGGACTTGTGGCTAACGCGCTGTCCATGGGAATCCTTTCCAAGATCTTCACCTGGTGGGACGGCGCGACGATCGGCACCGCCCTGGTCAACTGGCGCCATGGCGAGCATGTCGGCACGGATGCCCAAGGCAACCGCTACTACCGTCATCCGCGCACTGCTTCGGGGCGGGAACGGCGCTGGGTGATCTACACCGGCGCCAACGATGCCAGCCGGGTGCCGCCCGAATGGCATGGCTGGCTCCACGGCACCCACGAAGGCGTGCCGGAAAGCTACCTTCCGGCTGCGCGCGTCTGGGAGGCTGACTTCACTCCCAACGCCACCGGCACGTCCGCCGCTTACCGGCCGCAAGGCGCGCTGGAGCGGGGCGGCAAGCGGGCCCGCGCCACCGGGGATTACGAAGCCTGGACACCGGACGCCTGATCATGCGGGCATTGGCCCTTCTCGCGCCGTTGCTGCTGGCTGCTTGCGCCCAGGAGCCGCCGCCGCCCGAGCCGGTTGAAACGCAGGTGCCGGAAGACCTTGCCACCCAGGCGCCTCCGCCTCCGCAGGCTGCGGGCGACTCGGTGGGGACACCGCTGGCTGAGCGAGTCGCCACGTTGGGTCTGCTGAACAAGCGGAACGATCTTACCCAGGACATCCAGCTCAAGCCCGGCGAGTCGCGCCGGATCGGTAATGTCGTGATCCGCCTGGCAAGTTGCGAGCGCACCGCGCCGTGGGAGAACACGCCGGAAACCGGGGCGTTCGTCCAGGTCTTCGTCAATGAAAGGGCGAGCGTGCGTGAGAGCCTGCGCTGGAACAAGGTATTTTCCGGCTGGCTGTTCAAGAACTCGCCCAGCCTCAACGTGCTAGAGCACCCGATTTACGATGTCTGGGTCAAGGACTGCGCGATGAGCTTCCCGGGAGAGGAAGCACCCGCTTCCTCCACAACCCCGGAATAGGCGCCCGCCAGATCGCCTGAAGGTCCCGGCGTCGTCGCATGCCGGAGCCGCTCGAGATAGAGCCGCTGTGACAGCGACACCGCGCCTAGGGAGGCGAGGTGATCGGTAATGAACTGGCAGTCCAGCAATTCGTACCCGCCCCGGCGCATCAGCGCGACCAGCCAGGCCAGCGCCACTTTCGAAGCGTTGGAGGCGCGGCTGAACATGCTTTCCCCGCAGAATACCCGGTCAAACGATACGCCGTAGAGGCCGCCGACCAGATCGTCCCCCTGCCAGCATTCGATCGAATGGGCGTGGCCGATCATGTGCAGCGCGCGATAGCTCGCGCCGATTCGGCCGCTGATCCAGCTTTCCGGATAGTTCGGGCGCGGAGCGGCGCAGGCCGCGATCACGTCTTCGAACGCGGTGTTCAAGGTGACGCGGAAGCGATCCTGGCGCACGGCTTTCGCAAGGGAGCGGGAGCAGCGGAAATTGTCCAGCGGGAGAATCGCCCTTTCCCGAGGTTCCACCCAGAAGACTTCCGGATCATCCCGCCGATCGGACATGGGAAAGATGCCGCTGCGGTAAGCCAGCAGCAGCAGGTCCGATGGAATGATCTGCGGCGGTTCCGCAAGCGTACTCATGGTGCTCCTGATGCTCTTTGCCTCCTCGCTTGCCAAGCGTAAGACACCGTACTACAGCCCGAACCGCCTGTAGGAGTGTAGCTCAGCTGGTAGAGCATCGGTCTCCAAAACCGAGGGCCGTGGGTTCGAGTCCCTCCACTCCTGCCATTTTCCCACCGTGAGCCTGCAAAGGCCCGGTGGTGCTGGCAGCGGCCAGAAAACAGTTACCAATTATAGAAGCGCAAACAGGCCATCTTCCGGAGAGTTCCGGACGGTGGCCTGACTTTTTTGCGGAATCGCCGATTCGCAGCTCGGCGAAATTTGTGCCGGGAGTTGCCGAGGCGAGACTTTTTGGTAGAACAGATATGGAACGAAACAGAAACAGATCGTGATTCTTTGCGTGGAGATGTGCCATGTTCATCCTCGAACCTGCGGTGCTGACGGCGCTGGCGGCGTTCATGAGCGCGCTGGCGACGCTCATCTGGTCGATTCGGCGTAAGCCGTAAGCCGGTTGGCGCCGGTCCGGGATTCGCGGCTACTTGCCGGCGAACAAGCCGCCTTGCGTGCCGGTGGGCGGGGCAAGGCCGAGGTGCTGCCAGCCGCGATCGTTGAGGCAGCGCCCGCGCGCGGTGCGGGCGACCAGACCGAGCTGGATCAGGTAAGGCTCCACCACGTCCTCGATCGTGTCGCGCGGTTCGGCGAGGCCGGCGGCGAGGGTTTCCACGCCGACCGGGCCGCCCTTGTAGATGCCCGCGATCATGTGGAGATAGCGCCGGTCCATCGCATCGAGGCCGAGCGAATCGACTTCCAGCCGGGTCAGCGCCTGGTCGGCGATCTCGGCGGTGACGACCTTGTTGCCCGCGACGTGCGCGAAATCGCGCACCCGGCGCAGCAGCCGGCCCGCGACGCGCGGGGTTCCGCGCGCGCGGCGGGCGATTTCCCGCGCGCCGCCGGAATCCATCGTCACCCCGAGCAGCTTGGCTCCGCGGGCGACGACTCGTTCCAGTTCGGCTTCGGTGTAGAAATTGAGCCGCACCGGAATGCCAAACCGGTCACGCAAGGGCGTGGTCAGCAGGCCCTGCCGGGTCGTAGCGCCGATCAGGGTGAACGGCGGCAAGTCGATTCGCACGGAGCGCGCCGAAGGCCCTTCGCCGATGATCAGGTCGAGCGCGCGGTCCTCCATCGCCGGATAGAGCACTTCCTCCACCACCGGGCTGAGGCGGTGAATCTCGTCGATGAACAGGACATCGCCGGATTCGAGGTTGGTCAGCAGGGCGGCAAGATCGCCCGCCTTGGCGATCACCGGGCCGCTGGTGGCGCGAAAGCCGACGCCGAGTTCCTTGGCGACGATCTGGGCCAGCGTGGTCTTGCCGAGGCCGGGCGGGCCGAAGAACAGCACGTGGTCCATCGCTTCCCGGCGTGACTTCGCGCTTTCGATGAACACGCGCAGGTTTTCCCGCGCGGCGGCCTGTCCGACGAATTCGGTGAGCGACTTGGGCCGCAGGGCCGCGTCCGGATCTTCTGGCTGACGCATCGGAGTGAGGGTGGGGTTGTCGGTCATGGGATCTAGCCCGCAGCCCTTTTCAGGCCGATTCGCACCAAGTCGTTCAGCGCGGCGTCTTCGCCCAGTTCGGCCTGGGCCTGCGCGATGGCGCTGGCGGCTACGGCGGGTTTGAAGCCGAGGTTCTGCAAGGCGGAGACCGCGTCCGCGCTCGCGCCGCCTGCCGGGATGAAGCTGGGCGTGCCGGGCGCGGCGGGCAAGGCGCCGGCCTTGTCCTTCAGTTCGTTGACGATCCGGGTGGCGAGTTTCGGGCCGACGCCGTTGGCGCGGGAGACCTGGCCTGCGTCCTGGTTGGCGCAGGCGCGTTGCAGTTCCTCGATCGTCAGGGCGGACAGGATCGCCAGCGCGACCTTGCTGCCGACGCCCTGCACCGCGTGCAGCAGGCGGAACCAGTCGCGTTCGGCGGCCGAGGCGAAGCCGATCAGGCGCATGTCCGTTTCGCTCACCTGCATGTCGGTGAACACGGTGCAGGCTTCCCCGGTGTTCCCGAGCGCGGCCAGCGTCTTGGCCGAGCAGTGGACGAGATAGCCGACGCCGTTCACGTCCAGCACCGCCCAGTCCACGCCGGTTTCGTCCAGCCGCCCTTTCAGCTTTGCAATCATGGTTTGTTCCTGCCGCCTCGCGGCCTCTTTGGCTAGAGGCAATCGGGTGCAGGACCGTGCGCCGCGCTGTTGGAAACCCGGGCGGGTGAGGTTTACACACCTGACAAATGGACTGGGCGGTGTAACCCATGAAATCCGCTTTGCAATCAGGGGTTTAACGCCCGCCTGATGACACTTTCCGGCTTCCGGGAAAATAAAATGTTCTATCCCGGCCGTGAAACAAAGTTGCGCCTGCTTCGGTGCGTGAGCCGGGTGCCGGATACTTAGGACGCGAGCGGGCTGGGGCGCGGACATCCGGTTGGGCTGACAGATCGGGACCGAGTAGGAAATCGCCCTTGCCGGTCGGCGGCGCGTGCCCTGCTGAATCCCCGCGTTCGCGGGGATGGCCAAGGAGGGCAGGGCGAAGGAATACGGGAGGGCGACGGGGAGCATGGACAGGGCGCGCGTTATCGTCAAAAGCTTGCGGGCATGAGCTTCAACACCTTTGGCCGCGTGTTCCGTTTCACCACCTGGGGCGAAAGCCACGGGCCCGCGCTGGGCGCGGTGGTCGATGGGTGCCCGCCGGGACTGGAATTGTCCGAAGCCGCGATCCAGCCGTTCCTCGATGCCCGCAAGCCGGGGCAGAACCGCTTCACTACCCAGCGGCGCGAGCCGGACGAAGTCCGCATCCTGTCCGGCCTGTTCGAGGGCAAGACCACCGGCACCCCGATCAGCCTGATGATCGAGAACACGGACCAGCGGTCCAAGGATTATTCCGACGTCGCCAAGGCGTACCGTCCGGGCCATGCCGACTATGCCTATGACGCGAAGTACGGATTTCGCGATTATCGCGGCGGCGGGCGCAGTTCGGCCCGGGAAACCGCGGCCCGGGTCGCAGCCGGGGCGGTCGCGCGGCTCGTGATCCCCGAAGTGGCGATTACCGCCTACGTTTCCGAGATCGGCGGCGACGCGATTGACCGCGAGGCATTCGACGCAGGCGAAATCCGCAACAACCCGTTCTTCTGCCCC
Organism: Altericroceibacterium xinjiangense; assembly: GCF_003958635.1. Taxonomy (GTDB): domain Bacteria; phylum Pseudomonadota; class Alphaproteobacteria; order Sphingomonadales; family Sphingomonadaceae; genus Altericroceibacterium_A; species Altericroceibacterium_A xinjiangense. Next base: position 196,808 of record NZ_RSEK01000005.1, read on the forward strand.
GATCCTGCGGCGGCGAAGCGCTGGGAAGCGCTGGTGGACGAAGCGCGCAAGGCCGGGTCCTCGCTCGGCGCGGTGGTCGAATGCGTGGCCGAAGGGGTTCCGCCCGGCTGGGGCGCGCCGATCTATGCCAAGCTGGATGCCGACCTCGCCTCCGGGATGATGGGGATCAACGCGGTGAAGGGCGTGGAGATCGGCGACGGGTTTGCCGCCGCGCGGCTGCGGGGGGAGGAGAACGCCGACCCGATGCATCCCGGCGCCCACGGCTCGGTCCGCTTCGCCGCCAATCACGCCGGCGGGATCGCGGGCGGGATTTCCACCGGGCAGCCGGTGGTGGTGCGCGTGGCGTTCAAGCCGACCAGTTCGATCCTGATTGCGCAGCCGACGGTCACCCGGGAAGGCGAGGCCACCGAACTGGCCACCAAGGGCCGGCACGACCCGTGCGTCGGCATTCGCGGCGTGCCGGTGGCCGAGGCAATGATGGCGCTGGTGCTGGCCGACCACAAGCTGCTGCACCGCGCCCAGTGTGGATGATCCGGCCAGGTAATCCCGGCGGCCGGTAATTCAGGCCAGCAATTCAGGCGCGTAGGCCGCACGGGAACGCGGGCGCGTAAGGACATCAGTGTTCGGATTTATGGATGGTTCCCGGCCTCGTTGATTGATTTACTCTATCAATGCCATCGAGAGTTCCCATTGGCCTGAATGGCCGGGCCCGCCTATCTGGGCGGTGTTCGAATTCACCAACAACGGGAGCACTCATCCATGGGTATCATCGGCAGCCAGCTAAAGCCGTTCCGCGCCACCGCCTTCCAGAAAGGCAAGGACTTCTTCGACGTCACCGACGAGGACGTGAAGGGCAAGTGGGCGATTTTCTTCTTCTATCCGGCCGACTTCACGTTCGTCTGCCCGACCGAGCTGGAAGACCTCGGCAAGCAGTACGCCAACCTCCAGAAGATGGGCGTGGAAGTCTTCGCCGTGTCCACCGACACGCACTTCAGCCACAAGGCCTGGCACGACACGTCCGACAAGATCGGCAAGCTCGAATACCCGTTCCTGGGTGACCAGCTGCACCGCCTGTCCAACAACTTCGGCGTTCTGCGCGAGGAAATGGGCCTGGCCGACCGCGCGACCTTCGTCGTCGATCCCGATGGCGTGATCCAGTTGATGGAAATCACCTCCGAAGGCGTCGGCCGCAACGCCAACGAACTGGTCCGCAAGATCAAGGCTGCCCAGTACGTCCGCGAACACCCCGGCCAGGTTTGCCCGGCTGCGTGGGAAGAAGGCGGCGACACGCTGGCCCCCTCGCTCGACCTCGTCGGCAAGATCTAACGAACCCCCCGAGCCCGTATCACGGGCGCATGAACGGCCCGGGGCGATCCGTACCGCCCCGGGCCGTTTTTCATTCCAGCAGGAGATTTTTCATGCTCGACGCCAACATGAAGCAACAGCTTGAGCAATACCTCGGCAACTTGCGCGAGCCCATTGAGCTTGTCGCCTCGCTTGGCGACGACCAGCGTTCCGCCGACACGCGCGCGTTGCTGACCGAGATCGCCGAACTGAGCGACAAGGTCACCGCCTCTTTCGACGGCGACAACGAACGCAAGCCCAGTTTCATCATTCGCCGCGCATCGGACGCCGAAAAGTGGGTCCGCTTCGCCGGTCTGCCGATGGGGCATGAATTCACCTCCCTCGTCCTCGCGCTGCTGTGGGCCGGCGGCCATCCGCCGAAGGTTTCCGAAGACGTGCTGGAGCAGATCCGCGCGCTGGAAGGCGATTACGAATTCGAGATGTACTTCTCGCTTTCCTGCCACAACTGCCCGGATGTCGTGCAGGCGCTGATCCTGATGGCGCTGAACAATTCGCGCATTTCGGCCACCCTGATCGAAGGCGGCACCTTTCAGGCCGAAACCGAGGAGCGCAACGTGCTGGCCGTGCCCGCCGTGTTCCTCCACGGCGAGATGTGGGGCAGCGGCAAGATGGGCGTGGAGGAAATCCTCGCCAAGCTCGATACCGGTGCGGAAGCGCGCGCCGCGGCGAAGCTGGCCGACAAGGATCCGTTCGAAGTGCTGGTGGTCGGCGGCGGTCCCGCCGGGGCATCGGCGGCGATCTATACCGCGCGCAAGGGCTTTTCGACCGGTATCGCCGCCGAACGCTTCGGCGGGCAAGTGCTCGATACGATGGGGATCGAGAACTTCATCTCGGTCCAGTACACCGAAGGTCCGAAGCTTGCCGCGGCGCTGGAGGCGCACGTCGCCGATTACGACATCGACGTGATGAACCTGCAGACTGCCGAAGCGCTCATCCCGGCTAGCCAACCGGGCGGATACCACGAAGTGCGGATGAAGAACGGCGCCTCGCTCAAGGCGCGCAGCCTCATCCTTGCGCCGGGTGCGCGGTGGCGCAACCTCGGCGTGCCGGGTGAGTTCGAGTATCGCAACCGCGGGGTCGCCTATTGCCCGCACTGCGACGGGCCGCTGTTCAAGGGCAAGCGGATCGCAGTGGTCGGCGGGGGCAACTCCGGCGTGGAAGCGGCGATCGACCTTGCCAACATCGTCGGCCACGTGACCCTGATCGAATTCGACAGCAAGCTGCGCGCCGACCAGGTGCTGCAGGACAAGCTGCGGTCGCTGAAGAACGTCGACATCCTCGTCTCGGCCCAGAGCACCGAGGTGACCGGCGACGGAGAGCGGGTGAACGGTCTCGTCTACAAGAACCGCGAAACCGGGGAGGAGCATCGCATCGACCTGGAAGGCGTGTTCGTCCAGATCGGGCTGGTCCCCAACACCGAGTGGCTGAAGGAATCAGGGCTGGCGCTCAACAAGTTCGGCGAGATCGAGATCGACGGGCGCGCGGCCACCAACCTGCCGGGCGTGTTTGCGGCCGGGGACGCGACCACGGTGCCGTACAAGCAGATCGTGATCGCGATGGGCGAGGGATCGAAGGCGGCGCTTTCGGCCTTCGACTACCTGATCCGCACCGAATTGGCCGAGGACATTGCCGAGGCTGCGTAAAGGTGTGGGCGTAACGGTGGACGCCGGGCCTTGCGTGGGGCATGAGCGGGAGGAATGTGGCAGCTTTACCATTTCCCGCTCTGTCCCTTCAGCCGCAAGGTCCGGCTTGCGCTGAGCGAGAAGGGCGTCGCCTACGAACTCCTGCGGGAAAACCCGTGGGAAGGGCGCGAGGCGTTCTTCGATCTCAACCACATCGGGCAGACGCCGGTGCTGCGGAACGAGGAACGCAATGTCACCCTCGTCGATAGCCAGGCGATCTGCGAGTATTTCGAGGAAACGGTCGAAAAGACCCCGCTGATCCTTGGCACGGCGGAAAACCGGGCCGAGATCCGGCGGCTGGTGGCGATGTTCGACCAGAACTTCTTCGCCGAAGTCACTCATCCCCTATTGCATGAGCGGATGAAGAAGCGGCTGGTCCTGCGCGCGCCGCCGGATTCCAGGACATTGCGTGAGGCGATGCGGCTGGCGCAGAACCATCTCGGTTATATCGAATGGCTGGTCGACAACCGCCGCTGGCTGGCCGGCGCGCAGATGAGCCTGGCCGATTTCGCCGCCGCGGCGCAGGTTTCCGTCGCCGATTACCTCGGCGGGATCGACTGGGCCGGGCACGAAGGCGCGAACGCGTGGTACCGGGTGATGAAGAGCCGGCCCAGCTTTCGCCCGCTGCTGACCGAAAAGATGCAGGGCCTTGCACCGCCGAGCCACTATGCCGACGTGGATGGCTGAACGGGCCGGTTGCGTCCGCTGCGTCAGGGCCCATATCCTTTGGCAAAGGAGAACCCCATGGCCGACAAGATCAAGCTCAGCGATGCCGAATGGCGTGAGCGCCTGACCCCGGAACAGTACCGCATCCTGCGCGAAAGCGGGACCGAGCGCGCGTTCACCGGCAAGTATGAGAAGAACAAGGATTCCGGCGAATACCGCTGCGCGGGCTGCGGGGAGTCGCTGTTCGACAGCGACCACAAGTACGACAGCGGGTCCGGCTGGCCCAGCTTCACCCAGCCTGCCGCGGGAGGTTCGGTTGCCGAACATCGCGATTTTTCCCACGGGATGATCCGCACCGAAGTGCGCTGCGCCAAGTGCGAGGGCCATCTGGGCCATGTGTTCCCGGACGGGCCGGGGGCGGACGGCTTGCGCTACTGCATCAACAGCGCGTCGCTGGACTTCAAGCCCAAAGACGGCGCCTAAGGGGTCTTGCGCGGTTCCGTGCACGTTCAGGCGCAGTTAGGCTTGCCCTAGGCACGGACTGCGCCCATCAGGCGGCCGCACGCAGCGGACACGAGCTTCGTGGACGCGGAATTGGTACATTAGGCGGGCCAGCACAGGACCGGCGGGGGTAGATGGCGAAAAGACGGGGCAAGCGGGCCCCTACCAGAAAAGAGCCGCGCGATTCGGGCGGTACTTTCCGGCGGATCATCAAGCGGGTCCTGATCGGCCTGGTGGCGCTGACGCTGATTCTGGCCGTCGCCGTCGGTACGGCAGTGTTCTTCACCACTCGCGAATTGCCGAGCTATTCGGCGCTGCAGAACCGGCAGACCGGGCAGACGATCGTCGTGCGCGCCAGCGACGGGACCGAAATCGTCACGCTGGGGCCAAGCTACGGCGAGTGGCTTTCCGCAAGCGAGATCCCGCCGATCATGAAGGCGGCGATGGTCGCGGTGGAGGACCGGCGGTTCCATTCCCACTTCGGGATCGATCCGCTGGGCCTTGTCCGCGCGGTGGCCGTGTCCCTGATCCACAGCGAGCCGGCCAAGGCGACCTCCACCATTACCCAGCAGCTGGCGCGCAACCTGTTCCTCAATTCCAACCGCAGCGTCGACCGCAAGCTGCGCGAGGCGGTGCTGGCGATTGCGCTGGAGAACAAGTTCACCAAGCAGCAGATCCTGGAGCTGTATCTCAACAAGGTCTATTTCGGCGGCGGCGCCTACGGCATCGATGCGGCCAGCCGGAAGTTCTTCAGCCATTCGGCGCGGGACCTTTCGACCGCCGAGGCCGCGATCATCGCCGGGCTGGTCAAGGCGCCTTCCCGCTATTCGCCGACTGCCGATGTCGAAGCCGCCGTCGGCCGGGCCAACGTGGTGCTGGACCAGATGCGCAAGTACGGCGCGCTCGATCCCGGGGAAGCCGCCGACGTCGACGTTTCGGCGGTCAAGCTGAAGGAAGAGCAGGGGCAGAACTCGGTTCGCTACTTCACGGACTGGGTCCTGCCGCAGCTCGATACCCTGCTGCCCGCAACCGCCCAGTTCGAGCCGCTGCAGGTGTGGACCACTCTCGACATCGAAAAGCAGCGTGCGGCCACGGCCGCGGTGAAGGCAAACGTGCCGAACGGCGCGCAAGCCTCGCTGGTCAGCCTTGACCGGGACGGGGCAGTGCTGGCGATGGTCGGCGGCACCGATTACGTGTCCAGCAACTACAACCGTGCAACCAGCGCGGTGCGTCAGCCGGGATCGGCTTGGAAGCTGTTCGTCTATCTTGCCGCGCTGGAAGCCGGATACCGGCCCAGTGACCGGGTGGTGGACGCGCCGGTGACGATCCAGGGCTGGTCTCCGCAGAATTCAGGCAATTCCTATGCCGGCGCGATCGACCTGCGCACCGCCTTCGCCTATTCCAAGAACACCGTCGCGGCCCAGCTGGGCAACGAAGTCGGGTTCGACACCGTGGCCTCGATGGCGCGGCGCTTCGGCATCACCACGCCGATTTCCACGTTTCCTTCGATGGTGCTCGGCACGTCGGAAGTGCGGGTGATCGAACTCACCGAAGCATTCGCCTCCATCGCTGCACGCGGCCATTCGGTCGAGCCGTACGGCATCCTGAAGGTAGCGACGTCCGACGGGGAACTGCTCTACGCCCACGAACCGTCCCGCCCCACGCAGCTGGTGCCGGAATACGTCGCATCGGAAATGACCGACCTGCTGCAGACCGCAGTCAGCACCGGCACTGGACGGGCCGCGCAGATCGGCCGTCCGGTGGCGGGCAAGACGGGCACGACCACGTCGTCCAAGGACGGCTGGTTCGTCGGGTTTTCCAGCGGCATCACCACGGGCGTGTGGGTCGGCCGCGACGATGCCGAGCCGGTTGCCGGCCTCGCAGGCGGGGCTGCCCCGGCGCGGATCTTTGCTTCCTACATGCGCAAGGCCGTGGCGGACCGCCCGGTGGAACCGTTCGATACCGAAGTGCAGTTGCCGCAGTGGCAGCTCGAACCGGACGAAGAGTACTACTACGGCGATCCGGATGATTATTTCTACATGGACCAGGGGACCGTCGAGCCGGGATTCGGCGATCCGGGCCTGGAGCCGTTCCCGGCGCAGGAACCGTTCCCCGGCGAGGCTCCGATGCCTGCCGGGCCGGACGCTCCGCCGCCGCTGCCGGGGCCGCCGGCGGCAACCGACGACTTCCTGGAACGGGCAACCGGCGGGCAGTTGTAAGGCGACCGGTGCGCCCGGCGCAGGGCAGGTTTCACGGTTTGGCCCTACCCCGCTACGACAAAGGAAAAGGCCCTCCCGCTTGCGGGAGGGCCTTTCTCATTCAGCCGGCCATGTCCTTTGGGGCAGTGCCCCGTCAGCGCAGCCGTACGGGCAGGAACAGCGGCGGCTGACCGCGGCGCTGGACGCGCAGCAGGACCGCGTCGCGGCCCTCGCTCTTGGCTTGGGCAATGACGCTTTCCAGTTGCTCTGCGCTCGCCACGTCGCGGTAATTGGCCGACAGGATCACGTCGCCGCGCTGGAGGCCTTTCTGCCCGGCGTCGGAGCTGGGATCGACGGCCGTTACCACCACGCCGTTCGCGCCGGCGCTGATCCCCAGTTGGGGTGCGATCTCGGGCGTGAGGGCGATGCCTTGCACCCCGAGCGAGTTTTCCAGCACGCCGGGAGCGGTGTTGCGCGGTCCGGGGGTCGCTTCGCTGTCCGGGTTGAACACCTGCCGCGCCAGCTCTTCCTCGGTCGGGCGTTCGCCCACCCGCACGTTGAGGTTCTGGCGGCGGCCGTCGCGGATGATCTGCACCGGCACGGTCGTTCCCGGCGCGATGTTCGCGACAAGGAACGACAGCGTCTGGTCGGGGGTGATTTCCTCCCCGTTGACGCTGACCACTACGTCGCCGGCCTGCAGGCCGGCCAGATCCGCGGCCTCGCCGGGCTGGACCGACTGGATGAATTCGCCCCGGTTCCGGGGGATGCCGAGGGCCGCTGCGACGTCGTCCGTTACCGGCTGGATCCGGACGCCGAGATAGCCGCGCTCAATCTCTTCGCCGGCGATCAGCTTGCGCACGATCGGCGCGGCGATATCCGCGGGGATCGCGAAGCCGATCCCGACGCTGCCGCCTGACGGCGAGAAGATCGCGTTGTTGATCCCGATCACGTTGCCTTCCATGTCGAACAGCGGACCGCCCGAGTTGCCCCGGTTGATCGCCGCGTCGGTCTGGATGTAGCGATCGTAGGCGCCGCCGGTGTTGGTGGCGCGGTACACCGCCGAGATGATCCCTGCGGTCACCGTTCCGCCAAGCCCGAAGGGGTTGCCGATTGCGACGACCCAGTCGCCCACCCGAGACTGGGTGGAATCGCCGAACCGGACGAAGGGGAACGGCGTCCCGCGCTGGATCTTGAGCACGGCGAGGTCGGATGCGGCATCGTTGCCGACCAGTTCGGCCGGGAATTCCGTGCCGTCCGGCATGGTGACGGTGATTTCCTCAACCTCACCCTGGCCTTCCGCGGTAATCACGTGATTGTTGGTCACGACGTAGCCATCGGCCGAAATGATGAAGCCGGAGCCGAGCGACTGCGCTTCCCGCGTGGTCGGCTGCCCGCCGCGTCCGCCGCCGAACAAGTCCGACAAGGGGGTCCCGGCGAAGGGGTTGTTGGTGTTGACCGTCACCCGCTGGCGCGTGGCAATGTTGACCACCGCCGGCTGCAACTGCGCGGTCAGGTCGGCAAAGCTGGCCGGACCGGAGCCGCGCGGCATCACGCGGTTGATCTGGGATTCGTCGTTCTGGGCCACCTGGGCGCCAGCGGGGATTCCGGTGATCAGCGTCACCGCCGCCCCGCCCGCAAGCAGGACCGATGTTATGCCATAGGAATAGCGCACGGGCTTCACGTCCTCTTGTTCCTCTCGATTGGGCGCATCGCGCGCCATGAATGCCGCGCCGATTCAGACCGCGTGGGCTGAACGCACATTGAATGCATCAGCGGCACGAATGTTTCAGCGCGGTTGCCCCCGGAACTGGCGGAGATATTCGTTATCCGGCGAAAGGACGATCGAACTGTCGCCCTCTCCGGTCTGGAACGTCCGCCGGTAGCTTTCCATCGCGCGGTAGAAATCGTAGAACTGCGGGTCCTTGCCATAGGCATCGGCATAGATCCTCGCCGCCTGCGCTTCGGCATCGGCGCGCGTGATCTGGGCGTTGCGTTCACCTTGCGCGCGGAGCGTCGCCGCTTCCTGCTGGCGGGCGGTTTCCATCCGGGTGTACGCCGCCTGCAGCGGGGTGCCATCGGGCAGATCGGTCCGCTTCACCCGCACGTCGATTACCTGCACGCCGTATTCGCGGGCCTGTTCATCGAGGTTGTTGCGGATGTTGGTCATCGCGTCGCCGCGCTCCGCCGTCAGCAGCGAAGCGAACGTCCGGCGGCCCAGTTCCTGCCGCAGGACCGAAGTCAGGATCGGGCGGAGCTGTTCCGCGACATTGCGTTCGGTGCCCACGGTTTCGACCAGGCGCACCGGATCGATCACCCGGAAACGGGCATAGGCATCGACTTGCAGCCGCTGCTGGTCAGCGGAAAGCACCTGCTGGCGCTCCATGTCGAGGTCCAGCACCCGCTTGTCGACCATCTGCACGGTTTCCAGCACCGGGATGCGCCACGACATGCCGGCGCCGGTTTCCCCGAAGGGAACGTTGGCGCGGTAGCGGTTGACCACGCGCACCGGTTCACCGGTACGGACGATCACCGCCTGCTGGCTTTCCGGCACCACGATCACGCTCAGCAGCAGGATCACCAGCAGGACGACGCCCGCGACGATCCAGGTCTTATAATTATGCCACACGCGGTCCATCACTGGCCCTCCGCCTGAGGCGCGTTGCGCCGCTGGATTTCCGGGAGCGGCAGATACGTCTGCACACCGGGAGTTTCGACGATGGTCTTGTCGGTCTTGCCCAACACGCCTTCCATGGTTTCATAATACAGCCGCCGCCGCGTTACTTCGGGAGCCAGCCGGTACTGTTCGTAGATCTTGTTGAACGAGGTCGCATCGCCCTGCGCCTGCGCGAGAACCTGCTGGGCATAAGCCTGCGCCCGGTTCACTGCCGCATCGGCGTCCTGCTGCGCGGCGGAGACGTCCTTGAACGCCTCTACCACCCGGGCGGGCGGATCGGTCTTGTCGATTTCCACGCCTTGCACCGCGATGCCGGCGTTGTAGGCATCCAGCAGCGCCTGCATCCGCGTCGACACCTGCTGTTCGATCGCGGCACGGCCCGCACCGGAGAGGGTATCGTTGAGCGTGTGCTCGGCCACGGCGGAACGCATGGCGGCTTCGGCCACTTCGCGCACCGTCTCTTCCGGCTGGGCGAGCTGGAACTGGTACTGCTTCAGGTCCTTGATGTACCAGCGCACCAGATAGGAGAGGTCGACCAGGTTCTGGTCGCCGGTCAGGATCAGCTTTTCCTGCTCCCCTTGCGGGATGCGGAAGCTGCGGATCTCGCTCACCGGTTCGACCGCGACTTGCTGGATCGGCCAGGGCAGGGTGAAGTTGAGGCCCGGCTCAAGCGTACGGGTGTACTTCCCGAACGTCGTGACAACACCTTCTTCCGTTGGCTGGACCTGATGGACGCTGGTCAGCCCCAGCCAGACCAGCAGCGCGAGGCCGATGACGATCGGGATCAGCATCTTGCCGAGCGGACCATCCGGCAGGCGGAAGTTCGGCCCGCCGGGGCCGGTCCGCCGCGGGCCTTCAGGGCCGCGGGAGCGGAAGATGTCTTCGATGCTGGCCGAACGGCGCGGCTTGTCCGACCCGCCGGGAAGCCAGGGGTTGCGGGGTCCGCGCGCGGGCGGATCGTCGTTTCGTTCCGGACCGCGTTCCGGCGGGCGTCTGCCGCCATCGTCACCAGCCGGGGGTTTGCCCCAGGGGCTGCCAGCCATTGCCAGTTTAATCCTTTCCAACCCGCCCAATCTTCGCATGGTTCCGATAATAGGGACGAAAGCGGATAAAAACAGGGCGATCCGGCAAGTTTTCGCTGCATCCGGGGGGCAGAGGCGTTAGCAGGGCCGCCATGAGTACCGAAGAAACCATCCGCAGCCGGATACCCGGCCCGATTCAACCCCGCGTCCAGTCGGTCCGCGTGACCGGTGCGAACGCCACCCTGGTGATCGATGCCAGCGGTCTTGGCCGCAATGCCGCGCAGGCGCTGGAAAAGGACTTGCGCGCCGCACTTGGCGAAATCGAGGGGATCGAGGAAGTGCGCGTGGCGATGACCGCCGAGCGTGTCCAGCGCCGGATCGTGGCGATCGGATCGGGCAAGGGCGGGGTCGGCAAGTCCACCCTGACGGCCAATCTCGCGGTTGCGCTTGCGCGGATGGGGCGCAAGGTCGGGGTGGTCGATGCCGACATCTACGGCCCGTCCCAGCCTACCCTGCTGGACATCGAAGGTCAGCGCCCGAAAGCGCGCGAGCAGACGCTGATCCCGGTGGAAACCGAATTCGGGGTCAAGCTGCTGTCGATGGGCCAGCTGATCGAGCCGGGCCGGGCGATCGCCTGGCGCGGGCCGATGATCGGCGGCGCGCTGGGCCAGCTGATGGAAGCGGACTGGGGCGATACCGAGTTGCTGCTGGTCGACCTGCCGCCGGGCACCGGCGACGTGCAGCTGACCATGATGCAGAAGTTCAAGCCCGCCGGCGCGGTGATCGTCTCCACTCCGCAGGATCTGGCGCTGATCGACGCGACCCGGGCGATCGACTTGTTCCGCCAGACCCACGTGCCGGTGATCGGGGTGGTCGAGAACATGACCGGCTATGTCTGCCCGCATTGCGGCGAAGTCAGCGATCCGTTCGGCGCCGGCGGGGCCGAGGCGGCGGCGCGCACTCTGGGCGAGGATTTCCTGGGCCGGGTGCCGCTGGCGATGGAAATCCGCGTGGCGAGCGACACTGGCCAGCCCCCGGCGGCCGGTGACACCCCGCAAGGCCAGGCCTTCACGCGGATTGCCCGGCGCGTGGCCGACTGGCTGGATGCGAACGCGCGATGAGCGTGTCCGAAGCCCACCGGCCGTCCGATCATCCCCCGGTGAAATCCGGCGGTGTCGGCGTGCTGATCGTCAACCTCGGCACGCCCGACGCGCCGGAGCCGGGGGCGGTGAAGCGCTATCTGGCGGAATTCCTGTCCGATCCCCGGGTGGTGGAGATCCCGGCGATTGCCTGGCAGCCGATCCTGCGGGGGATCATCCTCAACACCCGGCCGAAGAAATCCGCCCACGCATACCAGCAGGTCTGGACCGAGAGAGGCTCCCCCCTCGCGGTGATCACCGCCGATCAGGCCGCCGGATTGCAGGACCGGCTGGGGGAGGACGTGAAGGTTCTATGGGGCATGCGCTACGGCACTCCTTCGATTCCCCAAGGGCTGAACGCGCTGAAGGATGCCGGGTGTGAGCGGATCCTGCTGGCCCCGCTATACCCGCAGTATTCCGCCGCGACCAATGCGACCGTGTTCGACAAGGCGGCCGATGCGATGGGCAAGATGCGCTGGCAGCCCGCCTTGCGCGTGCTGCCGCCCTATTTCGACGATCCGGCCTATATCGATGCGCTGGCCCGGGATCTGGGCGCGCAGCTGGATGAACTGGCGTTCCCGCCAGAAGTCCTGCTGCTGAGCTTCCACGGAATGCCGGAGCGCACGCTCCATCTCGGAGATCCCTACCACTGCCATTGCCGCAAGACTGCCCGGCTGCTGGAAGTCGCGCTGGCCGCTTCCGGGACCCGCCCGAACCTGCGGGTGGTGACCACCTTCCAGTCCCGCTTCGGACGCGCGAAATGGCTGGAGCCGGCGACCGACGTCGTGCTGGCGGAAGAAGCGCGCAAGGGCACGAAACGCCTCGCGGTGGCCGCACCCGGGTTTTCCGCCGATTGCCTGGAAACGCTGGAGGAGCTGGCGATCCGTGGGCGCGAGCAATTCGTCGAGGCAGGCGGCGAGGATTACGCCACGCTGTCCTGCCTCAACGCAGGCCCGACGGGCATGGCGATGCTGGAAGCCATCGTCCGGCGGGAGCTTTCCGGCTGGATTCCCGGCTGATCGTCAGCGATCAGCGTCTGTAGCGGTCCTGATCGTCAAGCGATCGGCGCCTATAGCGGTACTGATCGTCAAGCGATCAGTACGGGCGTTCCCACGCTGGTGGCAGCGAACAGCCTGGCCGCGAATTCTTCCGGCAGGCGTACGCAGCCGTGGGAGGCCGGGTATCCCGGCAAGTGCCCGGCGTGCATCGCGATGCCGTACGTGTCCAGCCGCTGCATGTACGGCATCGGCGCGTCGTCATACTTGTTCGACCGGTGATGCCGCCGCTTTTCCATGATCGGGAAGATCCCGGGCGGGGTGGGCTTGCTTTCCTTGCCGCTGGAGATGGTCGATGCAGCGATCATCTCCCCGTCCTGATAGGCATAGGCCATCTGGTCGGGCCGGCTGATGACGACCTTCGTCACCCGCTTTTCCGCATCCTTCTTCCACACGTAGTCGCCGTTTTTGAGCGTGTCCCGGCCGAAGGCGTCCCGCATCTCTTCCCGCGCCTGCCGTACGGCAATGGCGGCGGACTGGCGGGCTTCGTAGCTTTCATCCCAGGTCTGGCCCGGCACCTTGGCGGGAGCCTTCGCAGGAGGACTGGGGGCGGCGTGGACGGGTGCGGCCGGAACCGCGAGGGCGAGTGCACCCGTCAGCGCAAACGCGCGCGCTAACTGTTTCATTTCAACAACCTATCGTAACTTCTTTTGCCAAAACAACGCGTGGCCGGGGAGCCGGGTTCCGCGGGGGCAATTGGCGCAGGCTGGTCAACGAAGGGAGCTTTTTTGGGAGAGCGGCCGTTGTCGGCGGAAAACCGAAGGACATGGAGACCGGAAAATGAACCTTGATGAACTGCTGCCGCCGGGCGGCATCGATGCACTGGCGGGCCAGCTGGGCATCTCGCACGACAAGGCGCGGACAGGTGCGGCGGCGCTGCTGCCTTCGATCCTGTCCGGCATGAACCAGCGGGCCGGCGGCGCAGGCAACCTGGAGAGCGAAGTGCATTCGCTGGGCGGGGCGCAACTGGCGCACAACGTCACCGGGCCGCAGCCGACCGACGTTTCCAAGGGAAATGCCCTGCTCGGCAGCTTGTTCGGCGGCAAGGACACCAGCCGGCAAGTGGCCGGGCAGGCCGCGCAGACCAGCGGGCTCGATGCCGGGTTGCTGAAGCGGATGCTGCCGGTGCTGACGATGCTGGTCGCCGGTCACCTGAGCCAGCGCGCGGGCGGGCAGCAGGGCGGCCTTGGCGGCGTGCTCGGCTCCGTGGTCGGCGGGCTGGGTTCAGGCGCGGGTGGCGGAGCTTTGGGAAGCGGGGGGCTCGGCGGAATGCTCGGCTCGGTCCTGGGCAAGCGTTGACCGGGTTAGAAGTCGACCGCGATCCCGTCTTTCACCCAGTCGCCGTAGCGAGTCGGGCTGAGGCCCTGGGGGTCCTCCGTCGGCTCGGGCGCTTTTGGCTTCGGCGGCGGAGTATTGGTCCAGTAGTCGGGCTTCTGGAACGTCTCGGGCCGTTTCGTCTCGCGCTGGGTCATGGGTTCAACATGGGGCGGCTGGCGGCCGGTTGCAATTGCGGATAGGGGATGCCGATGGCTGAAGTGCAAGGATTTCCCGCCCGCCGCGCGGCGCTCAGGTTGCTCGACGCGGTGCTGCGCCGGGGAGAGACGCTGGATCAGGCGGCTCCGTCCGCCACATCCGGCTTGCTGACCTTTTCCGACATGGCGCTCGCCCGCGCGATTGCCGCCGAAAGTCTGCGCTGGCTGATCGATCTCGACGCGTTGATCGACAGCGCAATGAAGAAGCCGCTGCCCGATGACAGCAAGGCGCGCATCGTCCTGCGGATCATGCTGGTCCAGTGGCTGCGGTTCGATACGCCGCCCCACGCGGTGATCGCCACGGCGCTGCCGCTGCTGACCGGCGGACCGCGCCGGCTGGCCCACGGGGTGTTTTCGACACTGGTGAAACAGCAGGTCACGCTGCCGGAGGCCCCTACGCTGCCCGCCGATGTCGCCGCGCGCTGGGATGAACGGGCAGGAGCCATCGCCCAAGGGTTGGCCGTGCCGCCCCCGCTCGATCTCACCTTGCGCGATCCGGCGCAGACCGATGAATGGCGGGAACGGCTGGGGGCGGACGTCCTTGCGCCCGGGCAGTTGCGGCTTGCGCGGGGATCCTCGGTCGAGGATCTGCCCGGCTTCGCGGAAGGGGCGTGGTGGGTGCAGGACGTTGCGGCGAGCTTGCCGGCTCGCTTGCTCGGCGCCGGCGAAGGGCGCCGCGTACTGGACTTGTGCGCCGCGCCGGGGGGCAAGACGCTGCAGCTGGCCGCAAGCGGGTGGAACGTGACCGCGCTCGATGTCAGCGCGCGGCGGCTCGATCTGCTGCGGGAAAGCCTCAAGCGCACCGGGCTTTCGGCCGAAATCGTCACCGCCGATGCAATGAAGTGGGAGCCGGCGGAGCCGTTCGATGCGATTCTGATCGATGCGCCATGCACCGCCACCGGCACCTGCCGCCGCCATCCGGACGTGCTCTACCGGATTTCGGACCGGCAGATCGCGGAAATGGCCGACGTGCAGGCCCGCTTGCTGGACCGTGCCGCCGGGTGGCTGAAACCCGGCGGGCAGCTGGTCTATGCAGTGTGCTCGCTGGAGCGCGAGGAAGGCGAGGAACGGGCGGCGCAGGTATCGCTGACGCCCGATCCCATCACACCCGCCGATCTTTCGCTGGACCTGCCGCTTTCGCGGGAAGGCTGGCTCAAGACCGATCCCGGCCTGCTTGCGGAGCACGGCGGGATGGACGGGTTCTTCGTTGCGCGCTTCCGCCGCTGACGGTCAGGCCTGCTGCTTGATCCGATTGGCGAAGCTCTTGCGCAATTTCTGCAGCTTGGGCGGGATAACCGCGAGGCAGTAGGGATTGCGCTGGCCTTCGCCCTGCCAGTATTCCTGGTGGTTGTCCTCCGCGACGTAGAACGGGGCGGGGCCTTCGATCGTGGTGACGATCGGCGCGGGGTGGACCTTGCCGGCCCGCTCGATCGCGGCATTGGCCTCGATCCGCTGGTCTTCGTCGAGCGGAAAGATGGCGGAGCGGTACTGCGTGCCGACATCGTTGCCCTGCCGGTTCAGCTGGGTCGGGTCATGGGTCGCCATGAACACCTCAAGGATGTCGTGATAGGAAATCTGCTCGGGATCGAAAGTCACCCGGATCGCCTCGGCATGGCCGGTGCTGCCGGAGCAGACCTGCTTGTAGGTCGGGTTTTCGGCCGCGCCGCCGATATAGCCGCTTTCGACCTGATCGACCCCGACCACGTCGCGAAACACCGCCTCCGTGCACCAGAAGCACCCACCGGCGAGGATTGCCGTCTGCTTGTCCGCCATTCTTCAGTCTCCTTCTGCGGCCTGAGATAGGAAGCGGACAGCCGATTGCCACCGCCGCCGGGTACGCTAAGCTGGCGCAAAATATTACAGAGGAGCCTGCCGATGCGTTCGATCGTTCTTGCCGCCGTGTTCGGCCTTGCCCTTGGCGCAGGGCTGCCGGGGATGGCTGCCGCCCAGACCGTTTCCGGGCATGTGCTGGGGCACGCGCCCACCGACCCGGCGCTGGCGCCGATTCTCGCCGATCCGCGCCGGGCAGAGGATCGCGCGCGCGACCAGTACCGCAACCCCGCCGAAACGCTGGCCTTCCTTCAGGTGAAGCCGGGGATGACGGTCGTCGATTATCTGCCGGCCAGCGGCTGGTACACGCGGGTTCTGGCGCCTTACCTCGGACCGCAGGGGCACTACATCGCGATGGGCCCGGACGTCAGCAACGCGAATGAGCGGATGCGCAACTACATGGGCGGGCTGGCGGAGAAATTCCCGCAGCAGGCCGCGCAGTGGAACCTGGGCCAGGGCGCGCGGATGACCGCGTTCAACGTCGACCAGATGCCCGAAGGACTGGAAGGCACCGTCGACCGCGTGCTGATCATGCGCGAAATCCACAACCAGCTGCGCTTCGGCTGGCTGCACGATGACATGATGGCGATCCGCAAGCTGCTGAAGCCCGATGGCATGGTCGGGATTGTCGAGCACCGGGCGAACGAGAACGCGCCTTATGCGATGGCCGACGGCAGCAAGGGCTACATGCGCGAAAAGGACGTGATCGCGCTGATGGACGTCTATGGATTCGACCTTGTCGGCCGGTCTGAAATCAACGCCAACCCGAAGGATACGAAGAACTGGCCGGACGGCGTCTGGATGCTTCCCCCGGGCCTGCGCGGCGCGACCGATGCAACCCGGGCGCAGATGCAGGCAATCGGGGAAAGCGACCGGATGACGCTGCTCTTCCGCAAGCGCGCCTGATCGCCTGTCCTTTAAAATGCGGGTCTGAGACCTTATAGGGCGGCGCATGGCTGAAATCACCGTTGCCGCCCTGCAGCTCCCCCTCGGGTCCGAGGATGAGCGCGAGAACATCGCCGCCGTTTCCGCGCTGGTTGAACAAGCCGCGCGGGAAGGCGCGCAGATCGTGCTGCCGCCCGAATTGTTCTCCGGCCCATATTTCTGCCGGCTGGAGGACGAAACCCTGTTCGAGCTTGCCCGCCCGGTGAAGGAACATCCCGGCGTGATCGCGATGCGCGATCTGGCGAAGAAGCTGAAGATCGCAATTCCGACCAGCTTCTTTGAGCGGGAAGGGCACCACTATTACAACACGATGGCGATGATCGGCCCGGACGGGGAGATCATGGGCACCTACCGCAAAAGCCACATTCCGGATGGGCCGGGATACGAGGAAAAGTACTACTTCCGCCCCGGGAACGACGGGTTCAAGGTGTGGGACGTGTTCGGCACCCGGATCGGCGTCGGCATCTGCTGGGACCAGTGGTATCCGGAAACCGCCCGGGTCATGGCCCTGCTGGGCGCGGAATTGCTGTTCTATCCAACCGCGATCGGATCCGAGCCCTACGATCCCGAACTCGACACCAGCCGGATGTGGCGCCGGGCGATGCTGGGCCACGCGGTATCGAACTGCATGCCGGTAATCGCCGCCAACCGGATCGGCACCGAGTGCGGGCAGCGGTTCTACGGCCACAGCTTCATCGCCGACGAATGGGGTGATTTCGTCGCGGAGTACGGGGCGGAGGAAACCGGGGTGCTGGTTTCCAGGCTCGACCTTCGCCAGGCGGCGAAGCACCGTGCCGGGATGGGGTTCTTCCGCGATCGCCGCCCGCAGCTCTATGGCCGGATCTGCGAGGACATCTGATCCACCGCTACCTGATCGCGCTCGGTTCCAACCAGCGGCACGTCCGTCACGGCGCGCCGGAGGATGTGCTGCGCGCGAGTCTTGCCGCGCTCGAGGATTATGGGGAGGATGATGGCGTCCGCGTGCTGGCGGTTTCCCCGATGATCCGCAGCGCGCCGGTCGGCCCGTCGCTGCGCCGCTACGCCAACGCCGCTGCGCTGGTGGAGAGTGAATGGGCACCGGAAGAGCTGCTCCGGGTGCTGAAGCGGATCGAGCACGCGTTCGGCCGCCGCAGCCGCGGGCAGCGCTGGCGTGCCCGGGTGCTCGACCTCGACATCGTGCTGTGGAGCGGCGGAATCCACGCCTCGCGCAATCTTGCGATCCCGCACCGCTTGTTCCGGACCCGCGATTTCGTGCTTGGCCCGGCCGCCACGATTGCGCCCGATTGGCGCGATCCCGTGACCGGACTTTGCCTGCGTCACCTCAAGCCACGCTTGACCACTTCGCGCCCCCTGCCTAGGTGACCTCCATCGCGTCGCGTGGTGCGCGGGCCCTTAGCTCAGTCGGTAGAGCAACTGACTTTTAATCAGTAGGTCGCTGGTTCGAACCCAGCAGGGCTCACCATCGCTGCAAGTGCCTTGCATGGCACTGCGGTAGATCCCGCTACTCTGCTACTGCCGCAACGATGATGACTTCCACCTTGTAGTCGGGGGCGGCAAGTCTTGCCTCGGCCGTGGCGCGGGCCGGCGGATTTCCAGCATCCACCCAAGCGTCCCAGGCCGAGTTCATTTTTGCAAAGTCGGCCATGTCCGCAAGCAAGACCGTAGCGGACAGAATCCGGGACTTGTCCGTTCCAGCCTCTGCCAGCAATCTGTCGATCTGCTCCAGAACGGCCTTGGTCTGTGCGGCGACGCTTTCGCCGGGGGCGCCGACTTGTCCAGCCAGGTACACCGTGTTCCCGTGAACCACGGCCTGACACATGCGGGGTCCAGGTTCGATCCGGCGAATGCTCATTCTTTGCTCCTTGTTTGCGTGGCTTTCAGCCCACTCCTGACCTGAGGCTATGGGGCGCATTGCTGCTGGCTGGCAAGTTCTGCCGTTCCAAACCCAGTTCATGGCCGCCGCTTTTGGTTCACGCGTTTCGGATTCGAGCCAGACCGTCCGGCCGGGGCTGGAGACTGCCTGACGAGTCCTCAGCATCGGCATTGCCGTCGCGCCCGGCGCTCAAAGGGTTTATACCGGATCGATGACCAACACCCCTATCCCGGCTGCTGAATCGAGCCATAGTCCTTTGCCCGTGACCCGGCTCGCGAGGCACGAAGCTCCCGAGCCGCTGGACCGGCCGTACGACGAAGCTCTGGAGGAGCTACAAAAGAAGCTCGCGGCGGTGATGGTCGGCCACATCGTGCACAAGAAGCGGAGCGTCATCGTTTTCGAGGGGTGGGATGCGGCCGGGAAGGGCGGAGCGATAAAGCGTCTCACCGCGGAGTGGGATCCCCGCGCATTCTCGGTCTGGCCGATTTCCGCGCCGACGGAGGAAGAAAAGGCGCACAATTTTCTCTGGCGGTTCTGGACGCGGTTGCCTGCGACGGGTGAAATCGCCGTGTTCGATCGCAGCTGGTACGGCAGGGTTCTGGTGGAGCGCGTCGAAGGCTTTGCGAGCGAAGCGGAATGGCGCCGGGCGTATGACGAGATCAACCAGTTCGAAGCGCAGTTGGCGGCGGACGGAACCACGGTCGTGAAGCTGTTCCTGCACGTATCGGTGGAAGAGCAGGATGAAAGGCTGAAGGCTCGGCTTGCTCACCCGTGGAAGCGGTGGAAGGTGAGCCCGGAAGACTTCCGAAATCGAGAGCGGCGCGCCGGTTATCTCGCGGCGATGGAGGAGATGTTCGACCGGACGGACACGGCTGTTGCCCCATGGATCATCATCAATGGCGACAAGAAGAAGTCGGCGCGGATCGCGGTCCTGCAGGCGGTTTACGATTGTCTGGCTCCGGTAACGCCTTCGGAGCCGCCGCAGGCATCGGATGAGGTGATGAGGCTCGCCCGGTCCGCGTTCGGTTGAAGCCTGCCGCGTCTGCGGCGGTCAGGCGTTTGACGGCTGGAGATTTCTGACCTTCAGCGATGGGAACTGGCGGGTGGGACTGCTGTGCTGCGCCCACTGGTGCCGTGCAGGCGCACTCCGGTCTCTCCCAGGCTCCTCGATCCAAGTGGCAAGCAGCCCCGCGGGGCTGATCTGGCGGTGGAGGCGGTGACCGGACGAGCGGGATAACGACAGCAGGGCGAGCTTGCCGGGCTGCAAATACCTCGCGCTCGATTACCGGCGGCACCCCGCATCCCTTCCCCTCGCATTCTTCCCCGGTGCAGGCTGAATTGCTCGGGCCGCTCCCGTGCAGGCGGCTCACGTGAGCATTGTTCGCGGGACTTGCCGCGTCGGGACACCCTGATCCCGGTTGGCAGGGCTGCTCTGCCAGAGGCGCGGGCAAGTCCCGTAACGGCAGCGACCTGCCTCCTATCATTGAGCCGATCTCAGACTCTCTGAGCCTACATCCGAAATGGATCAGGTCGTCAATTGGTGGCGATACTGAAGAATCCTAGAATTGATAACAAAGGTTAGGGGACAATGATGCGTAGCGACGCGGAAGCCCTGCTCAAGAAACTTGGGCAGAAGGATTTTCGGTACCAGGAATTCGCCGATCGTTTCGGAGATACGGAACTGTGGCCGCTTTTCGAAGCCCTGCTCCAGGATGAGCGGCTGGTCGGGCGCCCGGTGTCCCGGATCGACGCCAAGCGGGTCACCAGGGAAAGAGCTGCGCTCGCCACTGTGCATCCCCTGCCGAAAAAGCCCGAAGCCAGCAGCGAAGAAGACCGCGTCACTCCGGCGCTCGACGTCGCCGCTGGCGAAACGCACCCGATCGGCGATGGTGAGCTCGACGCTTTCCTCGGCCGCATGACTCCCGGGAGATAGCGCCTTGCCCTTGCTGCTGTTCCACTCGCCCAAAGGCGGCGTCGGCTCAACTTTTCTTGCGGCTCATTGCGCGATGGAACTTGCGGCCCGGGGTCATGAGCCGATCGCGATCGACTTCACCTACCAGGGTTCGCTGAAGCTGTTCTTCGGCCTTCTGCCGGACCAGCCGATCGTGAGGGCGGGCGACGACAGCGAGGAAGAACTGGTTGCCGCGGGGGTGGAGCTGCTGGACGGTTACCGTCTCGGCAGGAAAGCCGCCTTTCTCAAGATGCTGGCCGATCCGGACGCGTCGCCGTTCCCGTCGGACAAGTTGATCATCGCTGATGTGGCTGCCGCGGATCACGCATTGAAGCAGGCGCTGCTTCCGCATGCAGTCCTGCAGGTCTGCACGATAACGCCCGGGCCGGTCGCGCTGGCTTCGCTGACGAAAGTCGATCCGGCACAGCCGCTTGCCGAACTCCAGAAGACGCTGATCGTCGTCAACCTGCTCGACGATACGCGCACGCTGGCACGCCATTCCAACATCTTTCTTCACTCTGCCTTCGAGCGGTTGCTCGCCGGCACGGTGCGCCAGGACGAAGCGGTCAACGAGGCGGTTGCGAAGTTCGAGACTCTTGAACGGTTCCGCCCGACGAGCGCTGCTCTTGCCGATGTTCGCGCCGTGGTCACGGCCCTTGAGGAGCACTGCAACCTGGGACCCCGGAAGGAAGGCGAGGAAGGATGATTAGGCAACTTCACCTCCTGAGAACGGCGGCCACAGGAGTCGTCATCGCTTTGCTTTGCGTGCTGGTGATCGTAGTTCCCCTGGATCTGCAGTCACAGTGGCTGTTCGCGGGCCTGACGATCGTCGCTGGGATGCTGCTCGCCCGCCGCAACACCAGGCAAAGCCTGATCGCGCTGGGCATCCTGTCGCTGATAGTGTCGTCGCGCTACATCTTCTGGCGAACAACCCAGACGCTGGATTTCCAGAACGTGCCGGCCCTGATCCTCGGGTCCGGCCTGTACATTGCCGAACTTTACGCGTGGCTGATCCTGGCGCTCGGCCTGCTGCAAACGGCTTGGCCGCTGGAACGCCCCCCGGTGGAGATCGAAGGCGAGCCGGAGACGTGGCCCCTCGTGGATGTCTTCATCCCGACCTACAACGAAAGCCTCGCGATCGTTCGCGGCACGGTCTTCGCTGCCATGGACATGGACTACCCGGAGGACCGCTTCAGAGTTTATATTCTGGATGACGGCCGCCGTCCCGAGTTCAGGGAATTCGCGCACGAAGTCGGCTGCGGGTATCTTACCCGGCCGGATAACACGCACGCAAAGGCAGGCAATCTCAACACCGCTCTCGGCAAGACCTCGGGCGAGTTGGTGACGATCTTCGATTGCGATCACGTCCCGACCAGGGCCTTCCTTCAGATGACGGTAGGCTGGTTCCAGAAGGACCAGAAGCTGGCGCTGCTGCAGACGCCGCACCACTTCTATTCACCCGATCCCGTCCAGCGGAACCTGGATGTGATCGACGAGCAGCCCGGTGAAGGCGATCTCTTTTACGGTCCCATCCAGAAGGGCAACGACTTGTGGAATGCAGCCTTCTTCTGCGGATCCTGCGCCGTCATCCGGCGCCAAGCCCTGCAGCAGACAAACGGCTTTGCGGGTGAAACGGTCACGGAGGACGCCCATACCGCTTTGAAGCTCCAGCGGATGGGGTGGAACACCGGCTATCTCGGCGTTCGGCTTGCGGCGGGTCTCGCAACCGAAAGGCTGGCCTTGCATGTAGGCCAGCGGATACGCTGGGCCCGGGGAATGACGCAGATCCTGCGGATCGATAACCCTCTGTTCGGCCGGGGACTAAGGCTTCCGCAGCGACTCTCCTACCTCAACGCGATGCTTCACTTTCAATTCCCGCTGCCCCGCATCGTGTTTCTTACCAGTCCGCTGGCCTTTCTCCTCTTCGGAGCCAACATCATCCAGGCTCCGGCTCTGATGATCTTCGCCTACGCGCTCCCGCACCTCTACTGCTCCATGGTGTCGGGTACCCGGTCGCACGGCCATGACCGTCGTCCGTTCTGGAGCGAGATTTACGAGACCCTCCTGGCGTTCCATCTGGTGAAGCCGACGGTTCTGACCTGGTTCAGCCCGCGGAAGGGGAAATTCAACGTAACCGACAAGGGCGAGCAGCTCGAGCACAGCTACTTCGATGCCCACATCGTAAAGCCGCACCTGATCTGCATAGGCCTCGTCCTGCTCGGGATCACGGTGGGGGCGATCAAGCTTGCCTTCTTCCCGCAGTTTTTCGGCATCCAGCTCGACACGTTCGTGCTGAACACGGCATGGGCCACCTTCAGCCTCCTGATCCTGATCGCCTCGGTGGCGGTCGCCAACGAATCGCGGCAGCGCCGTGAGCACGTGCGGATCCCGGTGGACCTTCCCGTTACCCTTCACTTCTCCAACGGGCACATCGTCGATGCCCGCACGAAAGAGGTTTCGATGGGCGGCCTCAGCGCCCGCTTCGACCCAAGCCTGGATCTGACCGACTGGGGCCTGACGCATATATCGCTGTCGATGGGGAGCGAGACCCTGGTGGTTGAAGCCGATGCCCTCCGCACACGCAACCAGGTGATCACGTTGCGCTTCCAGGCACTGAACCTGCTGCAGGAACGTCAATTGATCCGCGCCGTCATGGGGCGAGCCGACGCATGGGTTCCCGACAAGCCGCTTGAGCGCGTCACCGGGCTGCGCTCGTTCATCGACATCGTGCGTATCTGCTTCCTCACCGTGAAGCGAGCCTTCGCCGCGAAGCGCAGGGGCTCCGCCACGCCGCGCGTCCCGAAGGTCGCCGCCGTTCGTCTTGAGACCGCGGCCATCGCGGAGATCCCCGGTGCCCGGAAGCGGGTGCAGAAGCCGATCAAGCGCCTCAACAAGGCGGCGGCCTTGCTTGGATTGCTGCTTGTTCCGGCGCTGCTCTACGCCCCCTCTCCCGCGCACGCGCAGAACGATGCACCGGCAGCGGCAGCAAAGTCGGCAAGCGGGGAGCGCTGGCGGCGCGAGGTCACGCTTCGGAACCTGGGTGTCCGATCACCGGTCCGGCTTGAAGGCGTCCGCGGTGAAATCGGGATTCCTTTCGGGATGCGCCGCGATGAGGTCGTCACCGGCGCCAACCTGACGCTCGACTTGTCCTGGTCCCCGGCCTTGCTTGGTGACGTCAGCCAGCTTGTCATCCTTCTGAACGACGAAGTAATCCATACCATCCGGCTGACCCCCGAGGGAGCGAGCGGGACCACGGTGACCTTCCCGGTCGATTCACCCCTTTTTCTTCCGGGCGACAACCGGCTCAACCTTCGCCTCCTGGGGCACTACAGCCGCGGTTGCGAGGATCCTTTCCACAGTTCGCTCTGGGCGAACGTCAGCAACCTGCGGTCGCGCTTCCAGCTGACCTTTCAGAAGCTGCCCCTCGGGCCGGATCTGGCGCGCTTGCCGCGCCCCTTCTTCGATCCCGATGAGAGTCTCCCCGTTCGCATCCCGTTCGTTTTTGCAAAGCGCCCCGACAATTCGGAGCTTGAGGCAGCCGCGAGCATGGCTTCGTGGCTTGGCAGCGAGGCGAGCTATCGGGGTTTCGACTTCCAGCCGGTCATCGGGCAGCTGCCGAAGGGCAACGCGATCGTTTTCCTGAAGTCCGGTGCGTCCTTTGCCGGTCTTCCGCTGAACATCACCGGCCCTTCGGCCCAGGTGATGCGAAACCCCGCGGATTCCCTGGGCCAGATACTGGTGATCATGGGGCGGGACGATGAGGAACTCAGGCTGGCAGCGGCGGCGATCGCCAGCGGGCGAGGCGTCTTCCAAGGGGAACACGTCACTCTTTCGTCGGCCCAGATACCGAACTACCCAGCTTACGGAGCGCCGCGCTGGTTGCGAACCGACCGGCCGGTCAAGCTGGGCGAGTTGACCCAGCCGACTTTCCTGCAGGGGTCGGGCATCCGGCCGGGCCCGCTCAGCGTGCAGTTCCAGGCCGCCCCTGACCTGTTTTTCTGGCCCCGTCAGGGCGGACAGCTCGATCTGCACTACCGCTATCCGGTTGCCAAATGGCTGGACAAGAGTGCTTCCCGCCTCGACGTCTCGCTGAACGGCGAGTTCCAGCGCACGCTCCCGCTTGGCAGCGCTCACTGGTGGAACTGGTTCTTCGATACGCCGCGTGCGGCATCGGCGGACGCGTCCGACTCCGTCCTGCTCCCGCGCTACTATCTGTATGGGCAGAACAACCTGGTCTTCGATTACCAGATGCTGCTTGCCGACAAGCAGGAATGCCGCGGCATGGTGCCGCAGGATGTTCACACCAGCATCCTGCCCGACAGCACGATCGACCTCACCGGGGCCTATCACGCGCTGCAGATGCCGAATCTGGCGACTTTCGCCAACGGAGGGTATCCGTTCACTATCTACCCGGACCTTGCGCAGACCGCGGTCCTGCTGGGTCCTGACCCGAGCGATGACGAGATCCGCGCGTTTCTGATCCTGATGGGCCGCTTCGGCGACTCCACCGGGGCTGCGGCGACGCGCGTCAACGTCGTCCGCGGCGAGGACCCGCAGGCGTTCGCGAACAACGACCTCATCGTGATCGGTGATCTGGGGCTGATGGGGAACGAAGCCTTGTTCAGCAATGCTCCCCTGGCCAATCGGGGCGGCCAGCTGACCGTCACCCAGCGGTCTCCGATCGCCCGGATGTTCCATGCCGTGTCCCCGTTCGCGAGCGATGAGCGGAGCGCCGCCGAATTCACGACAGGCGTTCGGAAGTTCCAGGGCATTCTGGAATTCGAATCGCCTTTCGAGCAGGGACGAACCGTCGTTGCCGTGCTTGCCGACAGGCCGGGCGATCTCCCGGCCCTGGTCCAGAGCATGGCCAACTTGCGGGTCAACGCTCAGATTCAAGGCGATCTGGCCGTGTTCGACGGTTCCGGCATTCGCAGCTTCGCAGTCGGGCCGGGCTACTGGGTGGGCTCTCTGCCGCTTTGGATCCGGGTTGCGCACTGGTTCAGCACACATCCCCTCCTGCTGGCGGCCGCGGCAATTCTCGTGGCACTTTTCGTGTCCGGCCCGGCCTACCTGCTTCTCAAGCGGCAGGCGGAACGACGGCTCAATTCTGAAAGCGAACTCTAGAATGCGTGGCAAGGCGGCTCTTCTCGTCGGGATCGGGTTTGTACAGCTGCTGGGATCCGGGACGCCGGCGCTTGCGCAGGCCACAGGTGTCGACGCGCTGCTCGAACAAGGGCGATACTGGTCCGAACGGGGCCGGCAAGACAGGGCCAGGGAGGCGTACCGACGGGTGCTGGAGCTTGATCCGGGCAACCGGAAAGCGCGCCAGGCGCTGGCGCGGCCGGCGCCCTCGCCTGCTCCACCGGTACAGGCGCAGCCACGAAGAGCCGTCACCGCGAAACCCTCTGCCCCGTTATCGCTCGGCAGTTCGGCGCGAACCGGCGGCGCAACGCCCGCTGCTTCAAGGCCTGCAGCCGCAAAGCCTGCTGCGGCCGATTATCGAGCGGCCGGCTTCCAGTATCTTGATCAGGAGAACCTGGAGGGGGCTGCCCGGCAATTCCAGGCGGCCCTCTCCCGCAGCCCCTCGGACGCTGAAACCCTCGGCGGCCTCGGGATCGTTCGGCTTCGGCAGGAGCGCTTCGGAGAAGCCCGAGACCTGCTTGAGCGCGCGACGACGCTCGGGAACGCTTCCCAGTGGAGCCCAGCCCTGGAGGCCGCCCGGTTCTACGCGGGGATGAAAGAGGCTCTTGGGGCGCTCCGGTCGGGGAATCTGGCGCAGGCCGAGGGGCTGGCGGAGGAACTCGTCGGGTCCAGCTTCGAAGACAGCTCATCGGCCTTCCTCCTGCTTGCGGATGTTTACGAGAAGCAGGGTCGCTTCGCTGATGCTGCCAAAGTCCTGGAACACGCAAGCGGGATGCGATCGCAGGAACGGGATCGTCTGCGAAGCCGAGCGGCACGCAACCGTGCGCTTCAGGCAGCCCAGTTCGGGGACGACAATCGGACCGAGCAGGAGTTCGTCGCCGGGCTCATGCTCGACGAGCGGGACCCCTGGATCCGATACGAATTCGGCCGCTACCTCGCCGATCGAGGGCGCATTGCCGAGGCGGATTCCATGGTCGCGTCTCTCTCGGCAATCGGTAGTGCGGACGCTTTCTACGCAGCCGCACTTCTGAGCCACCAGAGAGGCGATCTCCGCCAATCGCAGGCCTTCATCGATCGCATCCCGGACGATGAGCGAGACGACCTGATTACATCCTTCGCGCAGGGACTGGTGGTGGATCGCGAGATCGAATGGGCAAGGGAGCTGTCCGCGCAGGGAAGGGCGCCTCAAGCCGTGGCTCGTCTGCAAGAGCTAAGGGAGGGGGCAGCCCTGCCGGCTGCAAAGTCGGCCGCTCTTGCGAACGCTCTCCTCGAACTGGGAGATGAGCAAAACGCCGTCGCGGCAGCGCGGTCGGCGCTCAGTTCGGGGTTGGCCGATCTTCAGGCCTACGAACCTGTTGTCCGGGTGCTCGCCAAGGCAGGGATGCAGGCCGAAGCCAGGATGGCCCTTCAGACCGCTCGCGAACAGGCGAGCTCGTCGAAGCAGGACCAGGCGCTCGTGGATCGGCTTTCCGCCGTTCTCGCGGTCACGCAGGCCGGAGCGTTGCGGGAGGGCGGGCAGTATGCAGCCGCATTCGACCTGCTTCAGTCCGCGTGGATGAGCGCTCCCGAAAGCGCTGATATCCTGTTTGAGCTGGCCCAACTTTACCAGGCGGGCTCACTTCCGGCGAAATCCGCGCAAACGTACCAGCTGTTCCTGCAGAAAGAGCCGGACAACAAGGGGGCTTTACTCGGCCTCGCCCGAACGGCAGCGGCAGCAAAGGACCACGATCTTGCCGGCAACGCGTTCGGACGGGCAGTCCGGGCCGCGCCCGAGGACTACGAAGTCTACCTCGCCGGAGCTGACATCGAGAAAGCAAGAGGGCGTGAAGGCCGCGCCTTGCGCTACCTTGAAAAGGCCCGGGAGCTCTACGCGCGCCAGACCGCCTCTGGCGCGGGCGCCTTCTCCGCGAAGAACCCGTTCGCCACAGGACTGGCAGATGCAAACCCCTTCCGCCCAGCGGTTTCCCGGGCGGAAGCCGTGAATCCTTTCGCTTTGGGAGCCGACACGCGATTGCCCCAGAGGGTGAGCGCGAGCGCGGATGCCTTTGCTTCGCCTGCCTCGCGGTCCGGACTCGTGGAATTGGACCCGGTCGGGCGCCGCGCTCCGGGATTGCCTGGTGCGGCTGAGGGTGCCGCCTTTCAAGCTGGCCAGCCTGACTCCACGCTGGTGCGGATCCAACAGGACATCGCGTCGCTGTCAGGACGGCGCGGCCCGCAGGCGGAGATAAGCACCGGCTACCGGCAACGGTCGGGCGAGAATGGGCTCAGCGCCCTGGACGAAGTGTCTGCCAAGGCCGAAATCTCGACTCACGTCGGGGCCGGCAGAATTGGCCTGCGGGCCGAGGCTGTCGTGCTCGATGCAGGGACGCCCGACCGATCGGCCCTTGCGCGCCTGGGCCGCAATGCCACCCGTGAGGCGCAAGCGATCGTTGATGAGGCGCCCGCCGAACTGGCGCCAGCGGGGATCCAGCACGCCTCCGGGGTTGCTCCGTCGATCACGTATCGAAGTGATCTCGTTGACGCTGAAATCGGCAGCACGCCCCTCGGCTTCGACAAGAAGGATGTCACCTTTCGGGTTGAAGCGCATCCTTCGTCACCCGTGGGCCTGAATAGCCGGGCATGGTTCGAAAGGAAGCCCGTCACCGATAGCGTCCTGTCCTATGCCGGCATGCGCGACCCCGAGAGCGGAGCGTATTGGGGACAAGTGATGAAGGTCGGAGGCGGCGTCGCCGTTTCCTATGACGAGGGAGGCACCGGCATCTATGGCGATGCTTCGTTCCATCGCTACTCGGGTGAAAACGTCAATCGCAACTCAGGGTTTGCCTTGAACGCTGGCGCTTACTTCCTGCTGCACGAGCAAGGTCGATCGAGACTGACTGCCGGTGCGAACATCAATTACCAGGATTTTGCGAACAACCAGAACTTCTTCACCTTCGGGCACGGCGGCTATTTCAGCCCGCAGATGTTCCTGGCGGCCGCTTTTCCGATCCGCTACGCCTTCATGGGGGACAAGCTCGAGCTTGAAATCGAAGGCACTCCCGGCTTCCAGAGCTTCGAGCAGGATGCCGCCGCGCTTTATCCGACAGATGCGGCTGCACAAGCCGGGCTGGACTTCCTCAAGCTCTCCAACACAGACGTACGTACCGGCTACGACGCGATCAGCAAGACCGGCCTGGCCTTCTCCGGACGTGCCCGAGCCAGCTACGATGTCGGCCCGCAGACCAGTCTGATCTGGTCCGCCGACGTGAACACCTTCGGGAGGTACGACGAATTGAAATCCTGGATCGGCATCAAGCAGACGTTCGGCAGCGAAGACGGCAGAATGGCGGGCGCCAGCTCGAGCAATCTGCAGTGCGCCAGCTTGAATTGCTGAACCCAATGGCCTGGACTGCACCAATGCGCATCGGCAGACGAAAGTTTGGAACCTTCCTTCTGGCCGGGCTGTCGACTGCCTGTACCATCGGCGCGCCTCGCGCCACTGCGGCGAAAGAGTCGCTGCATTGGCCGCTGTTCAAGACACGTTTTCTGGATTCTTCGGGGCGCATCGTCGACACCGGAAACAACCGGATCAGCCACAGCGAAGGCCAGGGCTACGGGATGGTTCTCGCTGTCAAAGCCGGAGACAGACCAGCTTTCGACAAGATCTGGCGCTGGACGAAGAACAACCTGCGGCAGGGCGGAAACCCGCTTTTCGCCTGGCGCTACGATCCGCGCCTCCCGCAACCGGTCTCCGATCCCAACAACGCAACAGATGGCGACCTTCTGATTGCCTGGGCGTTAGGGGAAGCTGGCCAGGTTTGGGGTGTCCCCTCCCTCCTCACGGAAGCGCGGGTCATCCGGAAAGCGGTTCTGGCTCGACTTACCGTCGATCTTGGCGGTCTGAAGCTGCTCCTGCCGGGGGAGAAGGGCTTCTTGCGGGAGGGGGCAGCTACTTTGAACCCCTCATACTATGTCTGGCCGGCCCTGGAGTCGTTCGCCCGTGTGGCTCCCGGAGAAGGTTGGCAGCAGATCATCATCGATGGCTCCGCGTTTCTGACGCGAGCCCGTTTCGGGCCCGCGGGGCTTCCAACCGACTGGGTGGAGATGCTGGACACCGGGGAAGTTCGCCCCGCGCCCGACCGGGAGCCGCGCTTCGGCTTCGATGCCGTACGCGTGCCACTCTATGCCGCCCTCGCCGGCAGGTCCGGCCTTGCCCGTCCCGTGACAGAATATTGGCGCAGCCGGCTCGCGGCCGGTGCGTTCGTCCCCGCTTGGGTCGATGTCAAAACAGGCGAGGTGGCCGAGTACTCTGCGTCGGAAGGCGTGTTGGCCATCGTATCGCTCGTCACCGGAACTCCTGCGGGCAGTTCCCTTTCGTCGGACTACTACGCGGCAGTTCTCCAGAGCATGGCTGCTCTGAGGTAATGTGCCACTCGCCGTCGTGGACCACGGGTGCCGGCAGAGGACGAAAGTCGGAAGCTTTACCTTAAAAATGCCTATCGCGTGCTGCTGACCCGTGCGCGTCAGGGCATGGTTATCCTTGTGCCAGAAGGACGAGGGGACGATTGGACACGTCCATCCCGGTTCTATGATGGCACGTTCGAGTTCCTGCGCAGCTGCGGCCTGACGTACTTGCCATGATGCGAAGCCAGCAAGGCGTCGGCCGAGCACGCCGGCGCCTTGAGCTCAGTCGATCTGCCGTTCGTAGTTCACGACCGCGCGGACGGTGCGTTGCATCATGTCCATGCGTTGGGGAAGCGGAACACTGGTGCGGCCGATCAGGACGGCCACGGCATAGCTGTTGCCGGAAGGGGCCGTGACGATCCCCACGTCGTTGTACCCGGCCTGCTCGCCTTCCAGGACCTGACCTGTTCCCGTCTTGTGGCCGATCTTCCAGCCACCCGGGACTCCGCCCTTGAGGCGGCGCGGTCCGCTGCGGGTTTCGTGCAGGATATCCAGCATCTTTTCGGTCGACTCGGAGGAGAGCAGCTTGCCCTGCTTCAACCGGGCGAGCGCGTTGACCATCCCGACCGGGGTGGCGCCATCGACCGGATCGGCGATGTAGTCCTCAAACGCCTCGCGGCGCTGGTCCAGCGGCACCTTGTCCCGCGCGTCCCAGAACGCGCTGCCAATGGAATATTCCGGCTTCCATTCCAGCCCGGCGATGCTGCTTTGCATCAGGCGTTCCCCGGGGCCGAAGCGGATGCCCTTGATGTTCTTGTCCGCCAGTGTGTCCTGCACGGCGTGCGGCCCGCCCGTGCGCCACAGCAGGAAATCGTTCGCGGTGTTGTCGCTGCGGGTGATCGCGCGCTCCATCAAGTCATCCAGCGTGGTCTCGTAGCCGCCGTCGCGCAGCACGAGCGTGCGGATCGGCTGGAAGAAAACGGCCAGGTCCTTGCGTTCGACCGTCACCTCTTTCGAAAGGTTGAGCTTGCCCTTGTCCACCTGATCGAGCGCGGTGAGGGAGACCCACAGCTTGCTGACGCTTTGCTGCGGAAACCATTCGCGCCCGTTGTAGGCCGCGGTCCAGCCGCTCTGCACATCGCGCACCGCAATGCCGACCTTGCCGTCAAACTGGCGGCCAAGCTGGTTGATCTGCTGCTGCAGGTTCTTTTCCGCTTCGGTCTGGGGCTTGCGCGGCGGGTCCGGGAGGACCGGTTCGGGCGGAGGCTTCGGCTCCTGCCTTGCGGGACCGCTCCGCGTGGAGGTGTTGGACACGGCCGAGGCGGCCAGCTTCTGCTCGTCCGTTTCCTCCTTGGCACAGCCGGCCAGCATCAGCGGGAGCACGAGGAGCAGGGAAATGGGTCGGGAAATCTGGGCAAAGGGCACTGCGGAAAGGTTTCTCCTATGGGCGATAATCCTGGCGTAACGGGCGATATGTAGACCTAACGCGCAAATCGCCAGAGTGTTCAATCAGATACCAATCTTGATGCCGGCTAGGCAAAAGCAGCGGTTGGAGTAAGCTGCCGCGAGTCTTCCGTTCCGCACGCCCGTTTCTGCGCAAATCGCGAAAGGAGCATTCGATGACTTGTACCGACCGCCGGACCTTCATCGCCGCGCTGGCATCGCTTCCGATCCTTGCCCATTCGGCGCCGCTGTTCGCCGTTTCTCCCGACCTGCCGTATCACACGCGGCCGATCGGCCGGGCGGGCGCACTGCCCCTGGTCGGCATGGGCACGGCTCGCAGTTACCAGGACCCGCAGGCGCCGGAGGACTGGGCTCCGTTGCGCGCCACCATCGCCCGGTTTGCGGAACTGGGCGGCAAGGTGATAGACACGGCGCCGTCCTATGGCCGGGCAGAAGAGGTGATCGGGCAACTGATCGAGGAGCTTGGGGTGCGTGACCGCTTGTTCCTGGCGACCAAGGTCGGCGCGGACAGTCCGGAGGAAGGCCGGGCGCAGATCGCGGATTCCTTCCGCAAGCTGCGCACCGGGTACATCGACCTGATTGCGGTCCACAACTTGCGCGATTCCGCCAACCAGCTGGCGTACTTGCGCGAACTGAAACAGGCGGGCCGGATCGGCGCAATCGGAGTGACGACGTCCTTTGATCCGCAGTATTCGGATTTCGAGGCGCTGATACGGCGTGAGCCGATTGACGCTATCCAGGTCGATTACGCGCTCGACAACCGCAACGCGGGCGAGCGCATCCTGCCGCTGGCGCAGGACTTGGGGCTTGCCCCGATGATCAACCTCCCGTTCGGCCGGGGCCGCTTGTTCGAAGCGACGCGCGGCAAGCCGCTGCCGGCCTGGGCGGCGGAAATCGGCGCGGACAGCTGGGCGCAGGTGTTCCTGAAGTACATCGTTTCCCACCCGTCGCGGCCCATCGCGATCCCGGGCATGGCGCAGACGCGCTATGTCGACGACAACCTGGCCGCCGCGCGCGGTCCGCTCCCCGATGCCGCGATGCGGCAGCGGATGGAGCGGTTCATTGACGCGCTCTGACAGGATGAACGCGGGGGGCAAGCGGCGGACGCGGCCCCTTTCCCGGATCATCGTTGCGGAGCCGGAGGAAATCCCGGCGGTGATCGGCGGGTTCCTGCTGTTTTTCCTGCTGTTCGCCAGTTACTTCATGCTGCGGCCGGTGCGCGAGACGTTCGGCATCGCGGGCGGGGTGGAGAACATCCAGTGGCTGTTCATGGGCACGTTCGTCGCCACGCTTGCAGTGGTGCCGGTGTACGGCTGGATCAGCCGCACGGTTGCGCGCCGGGCGCTGGTGCCGGTGACTTATGGGTTTTCGGGCATGGTGATGGGTGGGTTCGCCGCCGCCTTGTACCTCGATCCGCTGAACGTGTGGGTCGCGCGAGCGTTCTACATCTGGTTGTCGGTGTTCAACCTGTTCGTGATCTCGATTGCCTGGAGCCTGATGGCCGATCTTTTCCGGGCCGATCAGGCGCACCGCTTGTTCGGGCAGATCGCCGCCGGGGCCAGCCTGGGCGGACTGGCCGGACCGTTGCTGAGTGCCGGACTGGTGGGCACGGTGGGCCATGCGGGATTGCTGCTGCTGTCCACCGCGCTGCTGCTCGGTACCCTTGTGTGCGTGCGCTTCCTGCTGCGGTGGAGCGGCGCATCCGCAGCGGTGGACCAGCCCGCGCAGCGCCCTGTCGGCGGCAGCGTGTGGGCCGGGCTGACGCTGATCGCCCGCTCCCCGTATCTGATCGGCATCAGCGGCTTCGTGCTGCTGCTCGCGTCCGTATCGACCTTCCTTTACATGGAGCAGGCGCGGATCGTCGATGCGACGTTTCCCGATCCGGTACGCCAGACGCAAGTCTTCGGCACGATCGACGCGGCGGTGCAGTCCCTCACCATCGGCATCCAGCTGTTCGTCACCGGCCGGATTGCGAAGCGGCTGGGGGTGGGCGTGCTGCTGGGCATCGTCCCCTTGCTGATGATCCTCGGCTTCGGTCTTCTGGCGGTGACGGCGACGTTCCCGGTGCTGGCCGGCGTGGTGATCCTGCGCCGGGTGGGAGAATACGCGCTGGTGCGCCCGGGACGTGAGATGCTGTTCGCCAGCCTCGATCCACAAGCCAAGTACAAGGCCAAGAACGCGATCGACACCGTGGTCTATCGCGGCGGGGACATGCTCAGCGCCTGGTTGAATTCGGCAATTCTGCTCATCGGCACGGCATCGGCCGCCGCGGTCGGGGGCGCGGCACTGGCCGGCATTTGGGCCCTGCTGGGCTTCGCGATCGGCCGAAGGCATGACCGGAACACTGGCGCGCAACATGCGGGAAGGGTCCCGGCGCACTCCGCGTCAGCCGGATGAGGGCAGTCAGGCCTGCTCCCGCCAGATCGCCTGCAGCCGATCGGCCAGCGTGATCGGATCGAACGGTTTTTCGATCACGGCGGCGGCGCCGAGTCCAAGCAGTCTCGCAACATGTTGGGGCATCACGCTTGCGGTCATGAACACTACGGGGGTGTCCCTGCAGCCACGCAGCGTGCGGAGCTCCGCCAGCACTTCGATGCCGTTCATTCCGGGCATCCGGTAGTCGAGGACGATCAGGTCCGGCTCATCCTGTTCGATGTGCGCCAGTGCGTCGGCGCCTGAGGCATAGTGGGTAAAGATCAGCTCCCCGATGCCTTCGATCCCGATCCGCGCGAGTTCCGCGATGTCGGCATCGTCTTCTACCAGGAGGACCCGCTCAAGCTCGCGCATCGTCTGCCCCCGTGGTTTCGGGCGGGAGAGCGAACCAGAAGCAGGTCCCTTTGCCCAGTTCGCTGTCGTATCCGATCTCTCCGTTGTGCTGATCCACAATCGTCCGGGTGATCGCCAGTCCCAGGCCGGTGCCGAACGTGCCGGACCGGTGTTCCGGATCAGCCTGGGCAAACCGGCGGAAGATGTGCTGCCGGAATTCAAGCGGGATGCCGGGGCCGCGGTCGGCCACGGTGACCTTGACGCGGCCGTCCTCGCGCAGGCCGGCGACCGTCACCGTCGATCCGGGCGGGGAAAACTTGCAGGCGTTGGACAGCAGGTTCGTCACCGCCTGGATGAGGCGGCGGGAATCCCCGAGGACCGGCAGGGTCTCCTCCGCGACGAGCTGAATCTTCACCTGGTGCGCGTCGGCGTACGGCTGGTTCTGTTCGCAGGCATCGATCAGTACCTGCCGAAGATCGATGGGTTGCAGGATGAGGACGGCAGTGCCGGAACCCAGCTTTTCGATGTCCAGGATGTCGTTGACAAGGCTGGTCAGCCGTTCCGTATTGCGGGTCGCCATTTCCAGCATCTGGCGGCTCTGCGGCTCAAGAGTGCTGCCGGTCTTGAAGCCGAGGACCGCAAGCGCTCCCCGGATCGCCGTCAGCGGGGTGCGCAGTTCGTGGCTGACGGTAGCGATGAAATCGTCCTTCAGCCGTACGGCCTGACGTCGCTCCGACGTGTCCTCCACGGTCAGGATGGTCCGCCCATCCGGCATTGCGCTGTGCCAGGCGTCCAGCACGCGGCCTCCCGCTCCGCGCAGCTCGTACCGCGCCCCTTCGGGAAGCAGCAGGCAGGCAGCCAGCTTTTCGGGTTCTTCCGTTCCCAGTGCCCCGCTGTTGACCGCGATGGACAAAAGCTCTTCCAAACAGGGCTTCCAGGTCGAAAACCGCTCCGGATCAAGGTTCAGCAAGCTGAACAGCCGCTCGTTCGACAAGACCAGTTCCCCTTCCGGTCCGAACACACCGACCCCCTGCTGGGCCTGGTTGACGGTGGCGTAGAGCAGTTCCGTCTGGGCTTGCAGCTGCCGTTCGCGTTCCTCGCTTATCCGGCTTCCGATGCGCAGCTCGATCAGATCCGACACGGTCTGTGCCAGCAGTTCCAGGCGCCGGCGGTCCTCCGGCGACAGCGTTCGCGGCTTGCTGTCGATCAGGCACAGCGCCCCGATCGGTACGCCATCTTTGACGCGGATCGGGGCCCCGGCATAGAACCGGAGGTGCGGTTCACCGGTTACCGCCACGTTGTTGCAGAAACGGGGATCCTCCCGCGCATCCTCGACGACGAAGATGCCGGATTCTTCCACCGTGAAGTTGCAGAAGGCGATCTTGCGCGGTGTCTCGTCCACATCCAGTCCGGATATGCCCTGCATCATCTGCCGCTCCCGCATCAGCACGGTGATGGATGCGATCGGCACTTCGAACATGTCGCAGGCAAGCTGGGTGACGGTTTCGAATTCCGCCTCTCTTCCCTCGCCGAGCCGGTACCGCTCTATCGCGCGCTGACGCGCTTCCTCGATGCCGTCATTTTCCATGGTCGCCATCCTTCAGCACGAGAGGCAACAGGTAAACGGCCGCTAGGTTCATTCTTGAAGCAATTTTCTGACGTTCATGGGCGGGATCGGAATAAAGTTTCTTATCATAAGACACATGAAGCCGGCTACCCAAACCGAGGATCGGGAAGATCTCCTGCGGCGGCGCATGGAAGAATTGCGCGGGCGTTTCCGAAAACGTCTGTCGCGGGACCGCACGGCCCTGCTCGACGCTTGGCGCAAAGGCAGCACGGACACGGTGCGGGAGGAAGCGCACAAGCTGGCCGGATCGGCCCCCAGCTTCGGGTATCCGAAGATCGGCGCGGCCGCAGCCGAAGTCGAGCGCACGCTGGATGCCGACGCGTCCCCGGGCACGTGCGAGGCTGCCGTGCAGCGGCTTTCCGCGCTGCTGAAGGCCGAAGGAGACCAGCAATGACGGCAGGCCCGCGCTGCGGATCGCAGGCCGGAAGGCAAGCCGGGTTTCGGCCCCGATTCCGCGTTCGGATTGTCGCGATGACGGCGGTGATCGCCGGGGGGCTTGCCAACCCGGCCTTGGCTGCGCCCGACCCTTACGGCGGGGTGTCGGTCGGCGGTGTCTATTCCAGCGATGCCGCGCGCACGGTGGATGAGGAACTGGACGGATCGGCCATCGTCGGGCGGGCATACGCCGGGGTGCAGTTCGACCCCGCGGGGGATACCACGCAGATCGAGGTATCCAGCGGCTATTACGGCTACACCACCCGGGAGGACCGCTGGACCAACCGGCTTGCGGTGGACCAGCTCGTCCGGCTGGGCGACGGAGTCCAGCTGGGCATCGAAGCGGCCGGATCGACCGACATCATCACGCTGGAACGGCGCGGCACCGATCAGGCAAGCCTTGCGGGGCAACTGCAGGTTGAGCGCAGCGACCACCGGGCCGCTCTGGAGACGGGTCTGCGCCGGCGCTGGTACGAAGACGGCGCGAAATCCTGGGCTCCCTATGTCGAAGCCAGCTACCGCTACCGCATCGGCAGCTGGCATAACGTGGTGGCGACCGTCCGCAAGGAATGGACCGAAGCCGATCGCGATACTCTGGATTACGAGCGGCTGATCGCCGGGGCGTACTACACCCGGCCGCTGGCGCGGCGCACGCGGGTGCGGGCGGGGCTGGTTCACCGTCGCTGGACCTGGGACCAGCGCTTCGCGCCGGGTGGCGACACCCGGCGGGAGCGTTTGTGGATTCCCCAGGCGCGCCTGATGCACGGGCTGAGCCGGGACGACTCGATCGATCTCGATTACCGCAGGGTCCTGCGCCGCTCCAACGATGACCGGTTCGATCGCGACGGCAACCGCCTTACGCTGACGTTCCGGCACGCCTTCTAGACGGCAGGAGACGTGGAACGCGCCGCTGGGGGAGAGAAGGGGTGGGGGCCGCTGCGCCATCCTTTCCTGAGCCTTGCCCTGTTTCCTGTCCTGCTTGGGCTGACCGTGGCCGCGATCGGCGAACTGGGCCTGCTGCGTGTTGGCAACGGATTTCTATTCGATCTGGCGGTCGCCCGCGTGTCCCCGGAAAAGCCGCAGGTGCTGGTAGTCCGCGCTGAACCGGAGGACGCGGCTCGCATCACTGAACGGTTGCGCGGCCTCGGGGCCGACGGCGTGATGCTCGTCCTGCCGGATGCCAGCGCTCCCGTGCCGGAAGGCGCGGTGGCCGGAGTACAGCCGGACCAGCACCCGCGAGGCGAAGTCTGGGTCCTGCCGGCGAAGCCGATCGGACGGGTAGCGGCCGAAATCGTCCCGCCCGGGCAGAGGACCACCCGCCGGTTCCTGTTATGGCTGCTGGGAGAAGACGGTCCCATTCCCACCCTGGAAGGGATCGTGACCACCGGGATCTCCTCCCATCCGGAGCGTCTGGCCGGGTTGCCGCCGGGTGAGATCATGCCGGTGCTGGAGGGAGCGCAGGTGCTTGCCGGGCACCTGCCGCCCGGCAGCCTGACCGGCCTCATCGTAGTAGTCGGCCCGCCCGCTTTCCAGGATGCGGAGCGCTACCGGGTATCGACCCTGCCGGGCGCGCCGATGGTCAGCGCGGCGGAATTCCACGCACGGGCGCTGCAGAGCGTCCTGACCGAGCGGACGGTGATCGCGATCCGGGGTCTGCCTTCCGCCGTGCTGCTGGTTCTCTTTGCACTGCTCGCCGGCGCGATCGGAGGGCTGGCGCCCCTTCGGCGGCAAGTGCCGGGCATTGTTCTTGCCGGTGCCCTTGCGGTGGCGGGGGGCATGGCGCTGATCGGCACGGCCGGACTGCTGCTGCCGCTGGTGGAAATCATCCTGATCGCTCTGGTTCTGGCGCTGAGGGCTGCCTTTCGCAAACAAGCGGCCATCCGGCGCAAGCTGCTGCTGCTGGGTGACCGGTCGGCGGCCCAACTTCGTTCTCCCCACCGCATTCCGGACGAGGAGCGGTGGGCGGAATTCTTTTCGGCCGCAGCGCGGCTGACGGGGGTGGAGAACAGCCTGGTCCTGAGCGAGAGCGCAGAGGGCGCCTTCCATCCGCTGGCGGTGTTCGGTGCGCCCCTTCACGAGAGTGGAAGTCCGGAGGGAAGCCTCGCTCGCTCGCGCGATTTCGACCGCGCCGACGCTGTGCCGGGGGCACCCGTAATCGCGTCCGGCATCGGCAGCCGGGGCGATGTGCAGGTCGTCCGGCTCAATTCCCGAGGGGAGGCGGGGCTTTACTGGGTCTTTACCACTCCGCAGGCCTCGGCGGAGCGGGACCACGTCCAGGCCGCCGCCGGACGGCTGGCGCGCCATGCACTTGAGCGGCTTGACCGGGCCCGGCCCCACGCGGACTGGCAGGAGCCGGAGGATCGGCTCGACCGGGCCCTGTCCGGGATCATCACGCGCAATCACGAGGTGGCGCGGGCATTTGCCGGGCTGCAGGCTGCGATCATCCTGTTCGATCCGGCCGGCGTTCCGCTCCAGGCGAACGAGAGTATGGAGCGGTTGCTGCAGAAGGCCGGGCTTTCGCTGTCCCGTACCACTCCGGTCGACTTTGCGGTGGCGGCGGCCGGGCTGGAGATGGAGGACGCCCGCCGCACGCTGGGATACCTGGTCCGGCACGGCGGCCAGGCGCGCCTTGGCACCCGCACGCAAATCGGGGGGCGGCACTACACGGTCCGCGCGGCGCGCATCGAAGGGGATCTCCTGTTCGAGGTGAACGACGTCACCGAACTGGAGCGGTTGACCCGGATCGAGGCAGAACTGGCCGGTGAGATCGACGCGAAGCTGCGCAACGATCTGGAAGCGATCACGCTGGCCACCCGGCTCGCGGCCGATGAACGGTTTGCCCCCGAACGGCGTACCCGGGCCCTGCAGATGATCGCGCAGGCGGCTCAGCGTGCAGGTGGCACGCTCCGGTCGCTGGACCACCTGGTGGAATCCTCCCTGTTCGAGAATGAAACCCGGGCCTACCCGCTCAATCCGCGGTCGGCCCTGGACCGGGCGCTGGCCAGGATCGGGCCGGACGCGGAACGGGCCGGAGCGCACGTGCGCGTGCACCAGCCGGAGCTTGTCTCGCTGGTGCTGGCTGAGCCCGACCAGCTCGATTGCCTGATCGAGGCGATGCTGCAGATCATCGTCAGCGACAGCTCCCGCGGTTCGGAGATCGCTGTCGACCTGATCGAGCGGAAGGAGAGCAGTGAAATCGCGATGCAGGGCGGCTTCGGTCTTCCCGCGGCCCGGTTCGCCGACTCCCTGCACGCGCCGCAGCAGGATCACCGCTCTCCGTTCCGGATCCTTCAGCGGGCAATGCGCCAGCTTCCCGCATGGGGAGCCGAGCTGACCGCGCAAAGCGACGTGGGGCAGGGTTACCGGTTCGTTCTGCGGTTGAGGAAGACATGAGCACGACACGCATACTGCTGGTAGAGGACGATCCCCTCCTGCGAGAGCTGGTCGAGATGGTGCTGGAGGTCGAGGGGTATTCCGTCGCCTGCGCCGACAATGGCGCTGCCGGGCTGGAGCAGGCGGAACGCGATGCGTTCCATCTCGTGATCCTCGACTTGCTGATGCCGGTCATGGACGGCATGCGATTTCTGGAAGAGTTCCGCCGGAGCGCAGAGCGCCGGCCGCCGGTGCTTGTGCTGTCCGCCAGCACCACACCGGACATGACCGATCGCGCCCTGAGGGCCGGGGCTGCGGCCGTTGCCCGCAAGCCGATCGATCAGGAAGAGCTGCTCGGCCTCGTGCGTTCGCTGCTGGAGCGTGAACAAAGCGAAGCAGGCACGGGCAACGCCGGGAAAAGCAACGGCGGGGCATGAACGGGTTCGCCCTTCCGATCCTGCCCGACGGCAGCCTGGCCAGTTCGGTCATCACCACCGTCTGGGTCGGCGTGCTGGTGGTCACGTTCTTTAACCTGCGGTTCGGCTGGGTTCTTTCGGGCCTGGTCGTGCCGGGATACCTCGTCCCGCTGCTGATTTCCAAGCCCGTATCGGGCGTCGTGGTGATCATCGAGGGCGCGATCACTTACGGCCTGTTCTGGCTGCTGTCGGAACGGTTTTCCGGGCCGACGCGCTGGAGCAGCTTTTTCGGCCGCGACCGGTTCATGGGCCTGATCCTGGTGAGCGTCGCGGTGCGGCTGCTGCTGGACGGATGGCTGCTGCCGCTTGCCGCCAAGGCGATCGACAGCCGTTACGGCCTCGATTTCGACTGGGGGAACAACCTCCACAGCTTCGGCCTCATCGTGGTGGCCTTGCTGGCCAATCAGCTGTGGAAGCCCGGCTTCGCAAGGGGAATGACGCAGGCGCTGGTAACGATCGGGGCGACGTTCCTGATCGTCCGCTTCGGGCTGATGGAATTCACCAACTTCCGGATCGGGTCGGTCGCCTATCTGTACGAGAATTTCGCCAGCTCGATCCTTGCCAGCCCCAAGGCCTACATCATCCTGATCACCACGGCCCTGATCGCCTCGCGGTTGAACCTGCGGTACGGATGGGACTTCAGCGGCATCCTGATCCCCGCTCTGCTGGCGCTCCAATGGTATCAGCCGTGGAAGATCCTGACGTCGGTGGCAGAGGCGCTGATCATCTTCGGGCTGGGAAGCGCGCTGCTGTCCAGCCGTATGTTCGCGGGCAGCACGGTCGAGGGTGCGCGCAAGATCCTGCTCTTCTTCAACATCAGCTTCGCCTACCGGCTGGTCCTGGGACACGCGCTCGGCTGGGCGGGTGTCGAGGACCGGATCAACGACTACTACGGTTTCGGTTACCTGCTGCCGACGCTGATCGCGCTGAAGGCGCACGACAAGGGAATCCTGACGCGGGTCATGCGCCTGACGGTGCAGACCAGCTTTCTCGGGGCGGTGCTTGGCAGCGCCATCGGATTCGCGCTGGCACTGGCTCTTCCCCGGACAGACGTCGCGATCGCGCAGCCGGGCG
The DNA here is from genome assembly GCF_003958635.1 of Altericroceibacterium xinjiangense. Taxonomy (GTDB): domain Bacteria; phylum Pseudomonadota; class Alphaproteobacteria; order Sphingomonadales; family Sphingomonadaceae; genus Altericroceibacterium_A; species Altericroceibacterium_A xinjiangense. The sequence continues at coordinate 237,980 of NZ_RSEK01000005.1, forward strand.
GCTCCGGCTCCGTTGCCGTTCCGGGCCGGATCGCGGCGGCGGCTATCGGCGCCGCCCGGCGGGAACGGGGCGACGCGGGCCGGATACCGCTTTCCGCAATCGACGACTTTCGCAGCGGCATCGCACTGGTCGACGCGGGCCGTGCGGCCGAAGCCGATCCCCTGCTGGGCGAGGCGGGGTACCGGGTCGGACCGGTGGCCGGGGGGCGGCTGGCGGTGACCCCGCTTGCAGGGAGGGGGGCCGCGTTCCTGTTCGATCCTTCGGCACCGGGTTCCCTCTGCCTTCAGCTGCGCGATCCGGTGAGCCTGCCGGGGCTCGGCACGGCCGCGGTTCGCCTGGCCGATCTTCAGCAGGCACGTTGGCTGGCAATCGGGGGAGATCTGGCATCCGGCCGCAACGTGGCGCGAGCGCCCGCCAGGCTGTTCGGGCAAGCCGTGCCGGACTGCCTGCAGATCGCGGGGGCGCAAGGGAGCGGCGCGGCGCTGGAACTGGTAGGCGACATGGGCACGCGGCTGGACCTGGCGCGGCTGCAATCGGCCTTTCCGCGCTTTCGGCTCCGCTTCGCGGCGCCTTCGGCGGCGGCATCATCCCGGCTCCTGCTGACACACGACGCGGTTCGCCACCTGCTCGTGCGGGCTCCCGCCGGGAACCGGGTTGCGGAATCGCGCCCGCTGACCGCAGATGAGCTCGCCTTCTTCGACTTCGAGGTGCTGGGCCCGCTGCTGCGGACAGGTGCCGGTGCCGTTCCGGCCGTCAACCCGGCCGCCGCGGCGCTTGGCTTTGCCGTCACGGCGCAAGCGGAAGGAGAAGCAAGGCAGCGTGTGGCGATCGATCGGCGCGGCAAGGCGGAGGAACGCTATCTCCTGCGTCCCGGCGCGTCCGGCCCGGTCCTGCAAGTGCCCGCCGACCCGGAATTGATGGAGCGCGCCCTCACCCTGCTGCGCCAGCTGGATGCGCGGGCATTGATCGTGGTTTCGAACGAAGACCGGCTGGACGAGCGCAGCAATCGGGTACCGGATCTCGTCACGCAGGCCTTGCTCCGGCAACCGGCCGGGGAACGATTCATCCTGCAGGTCCGCGCCCGGCCCACTCGTGAAGGCGGGGGCGCTGCGGAAGGTGCCGACGCCACCGGACTGGTGCTGGCCGCTGACCGGATGGAGCCTGTGGGCGGGTTCGGACAGCGACTGGCGCAGAGGCTGCGCCGTCTTGGCCTGGATGTCCGGCTGCTGGACTGGGGTGCGGCCACGGCCGGGCTGGAGATCGGGCCGGCGCCGCAGCTGCGTTACGCCCGGCAAGCGCTGGACGCGCGAGTGGCGATCCTCTGGGTCCCGGTTTCGTCGGGAGACGGCGCATGAGATTGCTGGGCCGCCTGCTGCTGGCGCTGTTCGTCTGCAGCGTCGTGGCAGCGCTGGCGCTGGGCTTTTGGGCGCGCCTGCCGGACTGGCTGTCCGTCACGCCGGACAGGGGCGAACGCTTCAAGGACGTGGTCCCCAGCCTGGTTTATCCCCTGCGAGCCGAACCGACGGAGTTCGTCTTCAGCCGCCCGCAGGAACACGTCCGGCTGCTGACGAACGCCGATGCGGTGCCGGTGGGGCCTGAGCCGACCTACGCCTACCATGTCGAAGCCCGGGACGAACAGGGGCGCACGGTAGTGGACCGTAACATATACCTGCGTTCTGTCCGGCTTTACGTTCGCGGGCCTGATGGGCGCGAGTCCGAGGGGCGGCTGCTTCCCCATGCGTTCACCGGCGATGAAAGTGGATTGGTACCTTCAGGAGGGGATGCGATGTTGATTGATTTTGAGCGGCCGGTGTCTTCCATCCGCTTGGCGCAAGTTGCGCTGGGACCGGGCGTAGGCCGGATACTCGCCCGGGTGCAGGAGTACCGGCCCGTATCGGCGCGTCAGCTGGAGGTCGGCTGGGACCGGATGAGCGCCGACGAACGGGAGAGCCTCACCGCGGGAAACCCGCTCGGCCCCGATCGCGTGGGCGTGGCGGAACAGGAGAGAATCCTCAGGCGCGAGTGGCATCCGGTCGGGCCATCCGGCGTTCGCGGGCGCGATTACCGGCTCAGTGCGCTGTATGAACGCCCCGGCCGCAGACGGCAGCTTCTGGACCGGAAAGATTAGAGCCATGCCGCTTCGCGCGCTTTCCCTTCTCGCCACAGGAGCCTTGGCCATGAGCGCTGCCCTGTTTCCCGACGCACTCGAGCGGAGCAGCGCAATCGAGATCGATCAAGGCGATTACGACCTTGCGAAAACCCGCTTTCGCGGCCTCCTGGCTGGCGACACGGTGCCGCCGACAGGGTTTGCTTTCGCGTCCATTACCCCGTCGGCCCCACCCTCGTTCCCGCAAGTGTTCTCGCGAGCGTTCGTCGCGCCGTTCAGCCAGTCGTTCAGCGGCACCGTCCTGGAGCCGACCGTGGATGGCTGCCGCGGCGGCGGCATCTACGCCGTTCGGCCCCCCGCAGAAGATCCGCTCCCCTTGTTCATCGGCGCGCCGCACCGGGGGGCGGACCGCCTGACCGGCACGATCACCTACCGCTTGTTCCTGGAAAGAAACCCGGCGGCGGCGGCGTGGAACAGCATCCCGCGCCGGGCCGACGGCGAATGCGGCCAGGGCGGAAGCGATATCGCCCATATCCGGCGGCATTTCTTTACCGCCTTTTCGAGCGCTTTCGCCGAAGCCTATCCCGCAGGACGCGTGGTCCAGATCCACGGTTTCGACGTGAACCGCCGCACGACGGCCCCCGCGCGCGCTTCGGCCGTTATCCTCAGCGGCGGGACCGACCGCGTCACCCCGGCAGTGCAGGCGGTCGGGGATTGCCTGAAGGTGGAACTGCCGAACCATCCGGTTCTGCTGTTCCCGGTCGACACGCAGGAACTGGGGGCGCGGACCAACACCCAGGGACAGGCGCTGCGTTCCGCCGGTTTCGGCGGGTTCGTCCATGTGGAACTGTCGCTCGCATTTCGGCAGGAACTGGCCGGAGATGCCAGCCTCCGGGCGCAGCTCGGCCAATGCCTTGAGGCCGGCTTGTGAGGGAAGCCGAAGCGGGAATCCGCCGGATCGAACAGGACCTCGAAGCCCGCTTCATCCGCGATCTTGGCGCTGCGCCCGATGCGGCGGCGATCGCCGCCTGGGTCCGTGCCCGCTTTGCGCACATCGCGGAGCTGGCCGAAGGCGAGGCGGAGTTCCAGACCCGGTACCAGGCCGCTTACGATGCGCGGGAGCGGCGAGCCGCCATCCTGGAACTTGCCCGCCGGATCGGCGCTTCCGGCAAGCAGCTGCAGGGCGATATTCAGGCGCTCAATCGGTATTTCGACCGCGAAGCGGTGATCCAGCGCGTTCGCTGGCGGGTCGGCGAAGAGGAGCGGGCGATCGTCTTCGCGCTGCGCGCGCTCGGAGCTGCGGCGGCCGGCCAGCTGGCGCGCAAGGACGTGGAACAGGCCATCGGGCAGGCGTGGGCCTATAAGCGCGATCCGCGCGTCCGGGAGGCGGGGTTCGCTTGCTTGCGGGCCGCGCTGGAGGGAGATGCCGCCCGCTGCCCGGAAGCCATGCTGTGGCAGGCGCAGCGCGCCGCGCTGCAACCGGCGGAAACGACCTGGGCCCAGTGCGAAGCCCTTTCGGCTCTCGCGCTGGCTTCTCCCGAATCCGCGATGGAAGCGATCCGGCGCCGGCTGGCCCATCCGGCGGGCGGGGACGACGTGTTCCTCCGCCGCCACGCGGTCCGATTGGTGGCGCGATCCCCGCAGCTTGCAGCCGCCCGCGACGATCTGCTGGCGCTTGCCCTGAAAGATTCAAGCGCGGCTGTCCGGCAGTGCGTGGCCGAGCAGCTCGCCCGGATCGGACCCGCAGCGGCTAGGCTCGCCGCTGCGCTGACCAGCGACGAAGACCCGAAAGTTCGGGCAATGGCGCTGCTGCAGGTCCCGGGCTTGTGCGAAGGAATCGGTGAACAGGCTGCGACGGGCTTGTTGCGGGACGCGATCGAGCGGGACGAAAGCCCGCTGGCGGTGCGCAGCGCCCTGCACGCCGCGTGTGAATGGGCCTGGGCCGACACCGCACGCGCCGGTGCCCTGCGCGACACGCTCCAGCCGGCGATCGCGTCCGCCCATGTCGGGCACGAGGATCTGAAGGTGCGCCGCTGGGCTGCCGCGGCGGCGGAGCAGTTATGGTGTGCCGCCGATCCGTCCGCCCGCGATATCGCCGCACGTATTCAGGCCGCAGTCGGGATCTTGCCGGAAGGACGGGCGGCTGCCGTTCCCGGGCTGAAAGACGACATCGCGCGCGATCCGGAGCACGTCGGCCGCATTCTGTCCGTGCTGGCCCAGCGCGACTTCGGGTTCGAGCTGCTGCCAAGCGGCAAAGTGCGGCGCGGGGAGCGTTTCGTGTTCCGCAGCTGGCGCGTTCTGCACGAATGGCGCAATCCCGGCTCCGAGAAGCGGCAGGGTTTTTCCCACGGGATTGGCCGGGTGTGGTGCGGCCGCACGATCGCGCCGAGCGCGATTATGGCTGAGCTGGCGCCCACCAGAGTCCCGGGGGAGCCGCTGTTCCAGCCGGCGGACGGCAACTGGCGGCCTTGGCTGCCGCTGCCGGACATGGTCCTGTCGGCAATCGACACCGGCGGCGTGGTTTCCGTCTATTCGGCCGAAGGCGTAACGGATATCCGCACGCCCGGCCGCTTTACCGACCGGCTGCGCGCGCGGCTTCGCCTGAGCTGGCGCTTTGCCGACTACGCGGCCCTGCGCAATTGGGCCGGAGGCAGCGGAACCCCGCCCGATGCCTATGCACGGGCGCTGGCGAAGCTGGGTGTGAAACTGTCGATCCGGCCCCATTCCGGGCGAAAACTGGACCCGCACGCGGCGCAGTTCTTTTCCGTCGCTCCGGCGCCGCTGCTGGCCATCCCTGCGTTTTGGGAACGGGCGCAGACCTATTTCAGCTCCGTCTATGCCAACACGCTGGGGCAGCTGGTGCTGTTCCTGCTGGCGATCGGCGCGTACTTCCTGGTCAGCCACTTCGTGCGCGGCCGGTCCTTGCGCAAGGCGCGCGAAGGAATCGCGCTGGTGGTCGGCGGCTGGGGCACGCGCGGCAAATCAGGGACGGAGCGGCTGAAGGCGGCGGTGTTCAGCGCGCTCGGCCATCCGTTCGTGTCCAAGACGACGGGCAACGAGGCGATGTTCCTGTTCGCGCTCCCGTTCGGCGAAGTGCGGGAGCTGTTCCTGTTTCGCCCTTACGACAAGGCGACGATCTGGGAGCAGATGAACCTGGTGCTGCTGTCCAGCAAGCTGCGCGCCCGGGTCTTCCTGTGGGAATGCATGGGGCTGACGCCGTCCTACGTGAAAGTGCTGCAGCGCGACTGGATGCGGGACGATATCTCCACCATCACCAACACCTATCCCGATCACGAGGACGTGCAGGGCCCCGCCGGGCGCAACATTCCCGAGGTGATGACCAACTTCATCCCGCCGGGCGGCGCGCTGATCACCAGCGAGGAGCAGATGCGGCCGATCTTGCGCGATGCGGCCCATGGGCTGAAGACCGCATTCGATTCGGTTGGCTGGCTGGAAGCGGAGCTGATCCCGGATGAACTGCTGGCTCGCTTTCCCTATGAGGAACACCCGTCCAACATCGCACTGGTCACCGCAATGGCGACGCGGCTGGGGCTGGAGCCGGACTTCGCCATCAAGGAGATGGCCGACCGGGTGGTGCAGGACATCGGCGCACTGAAGGTCTATCCCGAGGCGCACGTCCGCTCCCGCCGGCTGGAGTTCGTTCTCGGCAATTCCGCGAATGAGCGGTTCGGCGCGCTGGGCAACTGGGTCCGCGTCGGGTTCGACCGGCACGATCCCGTTGCGGAGCCGGACGTGTGGATCACCACCGTGATCAACAACCGGGCAGACCGGGTCCCGCGGTCCCGCGTGTTCGCCTCGATCATCGTCAAGGATATCTCCGCCGACCGCCACGTGCTGATCGGATCGAACCTGGCAGGGTTGCAGGGCTTCATCGCCGAAGCGTGGGAGGAATTCGCCCCGGGCATCAGCTTGTGGCCAGGCAACCGGGAAGCCGATCCGGCGCAGGAACTGGAGGGTTGGGCGCGGCGGCTGCGGGTGGTTCACCGGCCCGACCAGCTGCAGGCGGTGCTGTTCGCCATGCTTCGCGCCCAGCCGGGCGGGCAGGAATGGCTCGACCGTGCGCAGTCGGCAGACGCGGCGGCCGTGCCGGACCTCCTGCGGCAAAGCGGTTTGCCCGAAGCCGAAGGCATTGCGGACCATTACCGGGGATGTCTGCTCCAGTTGCAGGAGTATCAGGCACTGGAGGCTGCGCTGCGTTCCGGCAGGGATCCGGCCGCGATCGATGCGCAACTGCGTGAGCGGGCGCGCGAATGGTTTCAGCGCAAGATCGTGGTGGTTGAGAACTACCACGCCACCGGGGAGCAGATTGTCCGACAGCTGGCCAGCCTGACCCCGCCAGGTTTTCGGAACCGGATCATGGGGATGCAGAACATCAAGGGGACGGGTCTGGATTTCGTCTACCGCTGGCATGCATGGGAAACGGTTCACCGCGCCTGCGCCCAGGCGCTGAGCGACAATCCTGCGTTGGTCCACCGGGGGCTCGATGGGCTGGCGGGCTTTCGCGAGTACGGCGTGCTGTCAGCGGAGCTGGTCGGGGCAACAATTCGGGAACTGCGTGCCCGCCAGGGCAACGAAGGGGAAATCGCGCAGGCGCAGCTGCGGCTGATCGAGAGGCGGCTGGAAGAACAGCTGCGGGTGCAGAGCGGCCCGGATGCGGAAAGCGGCGGGACGCCAGCCGGCCGGGCGGGTACCCGGCGGGCGATCGTCTGGCTGGAAGCATTCCTGGATGGGAGCGATGCCGTCCGGCGGCGCAAGAAGGCCGATTTCATCTACCGCGAGCTGGCTGACGAGCGGATCAGTTCCCAGCGCGCCGCAAGCGAGCTGAAAGCCCTCAACACCCGCCAGAAAGGCGGCTGGCTGGCCAAGGACATCGCCGCGCGCCGCAGGGCCTGATCGCGGCGCTCCGGCTGCTGCCCCGGATGTGCCAGCCGCCGCGGAACATCAGCAAATGTGAGGAATTGGGTCATCATCCGACCCATTCGCCTCTCCCTCTCCAAACATGAGGACTTGTCTTGCCTGCTGTGACCGACTGCCTGAAATCTGCCTCGATCGCCTTTGTGACGATGGAAATCGCGCTTGAGCCCGGAATGCGCTGCTACAGCGGCGGGTTGGGCGTGCTGGCCGGGGACTATGCCCTGGCGGCGGCCGATATCGGGCTGCCGATGGTGTTCGTCACCCTCGCCAGCCGCGAAGGCTATGTCCGGCAGGGGATCGATGCCCAGGGGCACCAGATCGACGTACCCGATCCGTGGGACCTCGAAAAATGGGCGAAGCCGCTCGACCCGGTGGTGCGGATCGTGCTGGAAGGGCGCCAGGTCGCGGTGCGCGCCTGGGTGCATGAGCTGCAAGGGGAAGGCGGCGCGCGCATCCCGACCTTGCTGCTCGACACCGACTTGCCGGAAAACAGCGCAGAGGACCGCAAGCTGACTGGACGCCTCTATGGCGGGGACGAGCGCTACCGGCTGTTGCAGGAAGCCGTACTTGGAATGGCCACCTCGCATATCCTGAAGGCACTCGGCTGCACGATCGCGACCTTCCACCTCAACGAGGGGCATGCCGCCCTGCTGCCGGTGGAGCTGGTGCGAAAGGGGGCAAGCGTGGACGAGGCCCGGGATCGGTGCGTGTTCACCACCCACACTCCTGTGGCCGCCGGGCGTGACCGGTTCCCCTTGTCGCTGGCGGAGCGCGTGCTTGGCCCACAGACCCGCGGCCTGCTGGAACGGCTGGTGCCGGGTGAGCCCGAACTGGACATGACCCTGCTCGCCCTCGGGATGAGCCGCTATTCCAACGCGGTATCCTGCCGCCACGCCGAAACCGCGCAGGAGATGTACCCGGGCGTGACGATCCACGCGGTGACCAACGGGGTCCATCTCGGGCGCTGGACGGCTCCGGCGATGGCCGACGTGTTCGATCGGGACGCACCGGGCTGGCGAACCGATCCCGATTGCCTGCGCCGGATTGCCGGAATCGAGCCCGAGGAAGTGGCCAAGGCGCATGGCAAGGCACGGACGCACTTGATCGGGGAAGTCGAGCGGCTGAGCGGCATTGCCCTTGATCCGGACGCGCCGATCCTCTGCTATGCCCGCCGCATGACGGGCTACAAGCGGCCCGCGCTGCTGTTCCATGATCTGGAGCGGCTGCTGGAGATTGCCGAACGGCAGCCGTTCAGCGTGTTGGTGGCCGGCAAGGCCCACCCGAAGGACGATACCGGTCACGCGGAAATCGCCCGCATCCATCAGGCGGCGCGGGATTCGCGCGGGCGCCTTTCGGTGGTGTTCCTGCCCGGCTATGGCCTTGAGCTTGCGGCAAAGCTGGTCGCCGGGACCGATGTCTGGCTGAACGTGCCGATCCCTCCGCTGGAAGCGTCGGGCACCAGCGGGATGAAGGCCGCGGTGAACGGCGTCCTCAACCTCAGCACCCGGGACGGCTGGTGGCTGGAAGGCTACCGCGAGGGCCGCAATGGCTGGGCGATCGGCCAGGAAGGCGGGGACCCGGACGAACACGGTCCCTTGCTGCTCGAGATGCTGGAAAAGCAGGTCCTGCCGGAATGGTACGAGCACCGCGACCGGTGGCATTGCATGATGCGCGACGCGGTGGCGACCGTCGGCCCGCGCTTCAGCGCGATCCGCCCGATGCACGAATACGCGGCAGAGGCATACCGCCTGCCCGCCGGGTAAGGCCTGCGTCCGCTAGGGTGCGGACGCGCCGGCCTGCTGGTACTGCACGGCGAAAGACGGATCGCAGTCATAGGGATAGACGTGTTCCCCCGGCTTGCGCGTCCAGGCGATGTAGCGGGCGCCGGTATTGTCGAGCACCTCGGGGTCTTCGAACCACTGGGTGGCCATCAGCGTCGTGCCATCGGGGCTGAGCTTGTAGCGTTCGACCATGTGGACGGCCGCGCTGTGATCCAGGCCGTTGTTGGTGATCGTGGCAGGGGCAAGGTGAGTGGTGTCGATCACCAGTTCGTCCCCTTCCCAGTGGCCGATCGAATGGCCGGTTTTGGAATGGGGCGCATCGGCCGGCAAGTGTCCGCGCCCATCCATGAACACCAGTCGGACCTGATCGAAGTATTCGTGCTTGAACACGATCAGTTCGGGCGTCTGGTGAATCTCGAACGGGAACGGGCCCTGAAGCGAATAGACCATCGAGGGCGCGGCGCAGACGCGTGCCAGGGTCATTTCGTCCTCCGCGTTCCATTGCTGGGCGCGGGCCGATGCTTCAGGCTTGAGCTTGAGGCCGCCGAATTCGCCTTTCGGGAACTCGGCGATCCCGGTGTCGTCCAGCACCGCGGTTTCCGGCGGCAGCTTGTCCATCAGGGCCGGATCGGGGTTGTCGCCGGAAGCCGGTGACCAGAAGCCGGACAAGTCGGGATGGTCCTGCGCCGCGAGCGGCGCGGCGATCAGCGCCAGCGGCGCGAGGACGAGGAGCTGCGACCGCATCATCCGTCTCCTTGTCCGAAAGGCTGGCCGATCGGCTGCCCCTGGGCATCGGTAGCCCGCCTCAGCCGCAGGTAGGGCTTGCCGTCGCGCGCCGGCCAGCCTTCGACCGTCACCGTGTCGCCCGGCTTGAGCGCGCCGCGTGACCAGCCGCGCCGTGCCAGCACGACCGGTGCGTTGGTCTCCACCCGCCAGCGCTGTATCGTTCCGTCCTTTCCGGGTACCTCCAGCGCCAGGGTACCGTGCGGGTTGGTGAATCGGAATTCGGTGACCTTGCCGGTGACCGTCACCGTCTTCGACGGATCGAAGAACACTGCGAAGGAATGATGCGCTTGGGCGGCTGCGGGTGCCAGCAGCAGGGCAGGGAGAAGAGCCAGGTGAATGCTGGGGCGAACTCCCAGGCGGCTCCGACGCGCAGGCTTCATGATTGCATCCTCTCTTCGCTGTTTTCAGCGTGTTCGCCAGTGTCGGCTATCGGGCTGCGCAGGACAAGGGGCTTCGGAACCGGCCGGGAGCGGGGTCGTTCACTTTTTTTGCCCAGATAACGGAAATCCTTAGCGTTGCTGCCTGCGACCGGTCCCCGCCGAAAGATCAACTGGGGCACCCTGGCGCTGATCGTTCTGCTGCACGTCGCTGCGATCTTCGGACTGGCCCGCGCGTTCGCGCCCGATTTCACGACTCAGGCGATCCGCCAGGCGACCTCGCTCGTCACCGTGACGGTCCGCACGCGCGAACCGGAGCCTGAGCCGCTTCCCGAACCCGCGCCCACGCCTGAACCAGCCGCGGTTCCCGATGAAGGCGCCGCCGCGCCTGAAGCGCCGCGGGCGATCCCGAAGGAAGTTGCCGCGCCGGAGCCGGCGATCCCCATCTCCCGCGCCAGCCCCGTTCCCCCCGTCGCCTCAACGGGGTCGGAAAACGCTTCCGGCGCGGCCGATCAGGGCACGGGCACCGGCGGCGGCGGGGAAGGCGAAGGAACCGGCAGCGGCAATGCAGGGAGCGGCGCGGGATCGGGCGGAATAGCCCGTCCGCTCGAGAAGACCGCAGGTAACATCAGCGACGCACGCGATTACCCGCGCTCCGGCCGCGCGGCGCGCAAGGGCCAGGATGTGGTAATTGAGCTGTCCGTCGGCACCGACGGACGTGTGACCGGCTGCCGCGTGACGGATCCCAGCCCCGACCCGGAAGCCGACGCGATTACCTGCCGCCTTGCGATCGAGCGGTTCCGGTTCCGGCCCGCGCTCGACGCAGCGGGAAATCCCATCCCGGGCCGGTTCCTGTGGCGCCAGCAATGGTTTTGATGCGCCGCACAATCTGCTAGAGCATCGGCAGGGATATTCCGATTCAGGGGGAACGATGACCAAGATCACGCCGATCGTGCTTTGCGGTGGCAGCGGCACGCGCTTGTGGCCGCGCAGCCGCAAGACCAAGCCGAAACCGTTCCTGCCCTTGGTTGGGGAAATGACCCTGTTCGAGGCGACCCTCGACCGGTCGAACAATGCTGCGCAATTCGCCCCCCCGATCATCGTCACCGGCAAGGACCACCTTGCCCACGTCGAAGCGCAGGGCGGCAACGTCGATGGCGCGTCGATCATCGTCGAGCCGGAAGCGAAGAACACCGCCGCAGCGATTGCGCTGGCCGCTGAACGCCTGGCGCCCGACGCAATCATGCTGGTCTGCCCGAGCGACCACCACATTGCCGATGTCGCTGCCTTCCGGAATGCGGCGCTGGCCGCGGCCCGGCTGGCGGAACAAGGCTGGCTGGTCGCCCTCGGCATCGAACCGACAATGCCCGAGACGGGCTACGGCTATATCCGCCGGGGTGAGCCGCTGGAGGAAGGATTCCGCATCGCCCAGTTCGTGGAAAAGCCGGACCTCGCGCGGGCGGAACAATTCCTCGCGTCCGGCGAATACAGCTGGAACGGCGGAATCTTCGCCTTCCAGGCAGGGCGCTTCCTTGAAGAACTGGCCCGGCACCGGCCGGGCATCGCCGACGCCGTGCATACCGCAGTCGGTCGCGGACGGCAGGACGGGCTGCGGTTCCATCCGGATCCGGAAAGCTTCGCCGCGATCGAAAGCGAATCGGTCGATTATGCGGTGATGGAGCAGACCGACCGCGCCGCTACGGTGCCGGCTTCGATGGGCTGGTCCGATATCGGCAACTGGCAGGCGCTGCGCGACGCGCGCGAACGGGACGAAACCGGAAACTGCGCACGCGGGGAAGCCGAACTGGTCGATTGCCGCAACGTGCTGGTCGAAAGCGACGGGCCGCGCGTCTCCGTGATCGGGCTGGAGGACATTGCCATCGTGATCGACGGCAACGATGTGCTCGTCACCACAATGACCGGCGCGCAAAAAGTGGGCAAGCTGGGAGGCGCATCGCGGCAATGAAGGATGCGCCGGTCATTGCCCAGACGATCCAGCTGGCCTTGGCCCCGGCGTTCCTGATGGTTGCCATCGGCAACTTCATGAACACGCTTTCCTCCCGGCTCGGGCGGGTGGTGGACCGCTCGCGCGAGCTGCAGGAACGCCATGCCGGCACAGAGGGCTCGGAACACGACGCGATCGTGCGCGAGATCCGGATGGTCGATCGCCGCATCCATCTGATCGGCCGGGCAATCCTGCTGCTGGTACTGGCGGGGCTCGGCGTCGGGATCGTGGTGATGATGCTGTTCGTGGAAGAATTCGCCGCGCTGAACCTCAAGGGGATGATCGCGAGCGTGTTCAGCGGTGCCATCATCCTGCTGGTTTCGGCCCTGCTGCTGTTCCTGCGCGAAGTGCGTCAGGCGACCGAGGCGCTGCGCATCCCGGAAACCTACCTTGAGCTGGAGCGGAAGCTATGAACCGGGTGTCGTTGCGCGTTGCCTGCCTGATGGCGGCCTTGTCATCGGTTGCGCTGTCCGGCTGCGCGGCCGAAGCCGCGCCGGCATGGCGCACCGGCACGCTGGACGAATTCGCGCTCAATGCCGCGTTTCCCTCCGCCGACCCGGTGTGTGCGCTCCGCTCCGGTGAGCGGACATACGGGTTCGAGCAAGTGCTCGGCGGGACGTGTCCCGATCCGCAGGCGCGCCGCCGCTTGTCTATTGCCGCGCAGTTCAACAACGACCGGCGCAGCTGGGATGAACTGGCGCGGATTGCCTGCCCTGCGGGATCGGCGCCCGCGCCGTTCACGGTTCAGGTCCGGCAGGATGCGGGCCGCGTGGTCGCCTGCGTTCCCGCGAACGCCGCGCCGGATACGGTTGCGGTCACCTTTCTAGCGATGCCGCGCACCCGCAACCAGCTGTTCACCTACGATGGCCCGGCGCTCATCTACACGATGGAGCTGACGACAGATCGCACGCGCCAGCGTGGCGATTTGCGGGTCTTCGGGGAATTCCTCCGGCGCGTTACGCTTCAGGGCGCCCAGCTGACGGTCGATTGACCGGAGGGTCGTGCCGCCGGAAGCGGTCTGCCTCTATGCGTGCACTCCAGCCACTTGGGTCAACTACCTGTGGGCGGGGCGAGAAGCTTCTGGCCCTGCTGGCGGATCGCGCCTTCCACGATCGGCTCGATGAACCCAAGTGCGGGCGGTAGCGCCAGCGTGAAGACGACCTGCCGCTCCTCGATCTCCACGTCCCCGGCAAAGCTTTGCCCCATGGCGCTGACGGTCATCGTCATGCGGTCCTCGCTTGGCCACGACGTGGCGACTTGCGCGCCCGGGATGTGATCGCCCAGCGTGTGGCTGTTGCCCCGCAGGCGCTGCCGGACTGTCGCCTTGTCGAGATCGTGGGGAATGGCAACGCGCATCAGGGATTCTCCATGGGCTCATCGCCCGTACCGTACTTGTATTCCAGGAAGCGGGTGCGGATCGCGAGGTCGTCCAGCGCTCCGTCAGCCAGCTGGCGAGTGACTTCGTCGATTTCCTGGCTGATCTTGCCGAGGCTTTCGACGATCTGCCGTTCGGGAGTCGATCCCACGCGTTCTTCCTTGCGCAGGTGGGGCGGGATCTTGCGATAGGCGTCGATCATCCCCGGCAGCGTTTCGCCCACCAGCTTGCGCGTTTCGATCGCAGCGGGATGAACCGGATCGACGCCTTCCAGCTGCAGACCAAGGGCATCGAGCTGGACCCCGATCGTGTCGACGATCTGCACTGCGGGCGGGGGCAGGGCGGGGCGCTGGTGTTCCAGCCACAATTCCGTCCGCCCGACCATCTGCCGCACGTCCCCGCGGTTGAGATCCTCCCGGCGCGGGGTCTTTGCCGTCGGAAACGCGCCGAATACCACCACTGCGGCGACGATCGCCAGCGCGACCAGCATCACTCCCGTGAGGCCGATCCCGCCGACCACCAGCCCGGCAGCGATCGCCGCCAGCAGGATCGCCGCGACCGAGGCCGCGATCAGCTTGGCCCGGCGCACCAGCGCGCGGCGCTTCAGTTCGGCCGAACCGCGCCCGATCGAAGGCGCGCGCCGCCCGCCCTGCCGCTGGTGCTGCAGGGACCGGCTGGCGCTTTCGATGATCGCCTGGCTCTGGTGGGCTTCTCCGGCCAAGGTGCCGCTCCTAGTCCAGCGACAGCAGCGAAGGCTCGCTGGCCGCCTTCTGGGCCTGCGCCTGCCCTTCGGCACGGGCGATGTAGCCCCTGGACCGTTCGACCTCGCCCGACAGGACATCGACGGTCTGCTTCATCGAATCCAGCGCCTTGAGCTTGTACTGATCGACTTCGTCCATCGTGTCGTAGATGTTCTGGAACGCGCGTTGCAGGGTTTCCAGCGGGATCGTGGAGCTTGCTGCCTGTTCGTGGATCTTGCCGGTCTGCTCGCGCAGCATCTTCCCGGTCGAATCGATGATCCCGGCCGTCGTCGTGTTGAGCGCGGTGATCTGCTGCAGCACCAGCCGCTGGTTGGTCATCGCCTGGGCGACCGTCACCGCGGTGCGCAGCGCGCCAACCGTGGTCGTGCTGGCGCGGTCGACGCCCTTCACCAGTTCCACGTTGTTCTTCTTGACGAGATCGAGCGCGAGATAGCCCTGCACGCTGACCGCCATCTGGGTCAGCAGGTCCTGCGCCCGCTGGCGGACATAGAACAGCGCGGTTTCGCGGATCGCCTTCGCCTTGGCCGGATCGGTCGCGTCGAGCTCCTCGGCCTTGTTCTCCAGCCGGGTGTCGAGCGTACGGGCGATGTGGATCATCTGTTCCAGGTTGCCCATCGCTTCCCACAGCTTCTGCCGTTCGACATCGATCGCGGCGTTGTCCATCAGCAGCTCATCCTTGCCGCTGGCGAGGCGGGCAAGGATCGCCTGGATGTGCCCTTGCGCGGAAGTGTAGCTGTCGAAGTAATTCTTCAGCTTGTTGCCGAAGGGAATGATGCCGAGCAGTTTGCGGCCCGATGAAAGCTTGCCCTGGCGCGCGGGATCGAGTTCTTCCACGGTACGGCGCAGCTCGGCAAGATCGGTGCCGACGCCGCTGTCCTGGTCCATCGCGCGGACCGGCCGATCGAGGAAGCGGCTCGACATCTTGGCCGCCGCCGCAATCTCGGTCCGGCCCATGTTGGTCAGCTGGTCGACCTTCTTGCCGAAATCGGGCGAATTCGAATCGAGCGCGACCAGTTCGGACACGAAGCCTTCGACCTTCTCGTCCAGCTTGGACTTCTTTTCCTCACTGACCGGCACGAGCCCGACGGCCTTTTCTGCGCTGACCTGCGGGACAGGATCGGGCGGGGTCAGTTTCAGGTCGGTTCCCGTCGCAGTTGTGGTCCCTGTCGGCGTGCTGGCCATGCGCTCATCGCTCCTACTTCGGTTTTCCGGCGCTTCTGTTTTCCGGGCGCCCCGGATTTGTGGCCGGTTTTCTGGCGCCCAAGATGGGCCAGCTGTTCCCGCACTGCAAGCCGCGCGGCGCCAGCGGACGCCGGGGTTCGACGAACCGCTTTTTTCCGGGCCCCTCTGGCGCGGATAACAATATGGCGGGAATGACGATTCTTCGCACCAGCGTGCTTGCAGCCGTACGACCGCTTTGCTAAGGGCGCCCTCCTACCCGGCGGGAGACCATCCCGCCGCAAGCATGATGCGGTCGTGGCGGAACTGGTAGACGCGCAACGTTGAGGTCGTTGTGGGCGAAAGCCCGTGGAAGTTCGAGTCTTCTCGACCGCACCAAACAGTCTAAGTAGCTGACTTAGAACCAAGAAATTGCGAAACCAAGCCGGAGATCGCGCAGTTCTGCGGGTCTCCGGCCCGGTGCTTTCGGAAGGTGAGGCCAGGAGATTTCTCAGGCGTCGCCCAAAAACGGTTTCTCACCCAGAAGTCTCCCGCGCAAAGATTCTCGCCTCAACTCCTGGCAGCGTCGATCCGATGCAATTGCTGATCATCCTCCGGTGCCCAAGGATTGCCTGCGGGACTGAGAGGGTAGCAAACAGACAGATCCAACCAGTCTCCTGAATACAAATATCCGTAAGCCTTCCAGATTGCTCCGTCTAACCTGCGGAAAGTGCGAGAGAATTTCTGCCGGATTCGGAGTTGGGGTGAGCAGACACAAGAAGTTCGAGTCTACTGCAAGGGCACCATACAGTCTTCTGACAAAATAGGTTTACGCCTTCGGGCGACGCTGCTGCCCGATGGCGCGCAGTTCTGCGGCCCTTGCGGGTGGGCCGATCGACAGCTGAGGCCGGGAGATACGGGCAAACCGAGACGTTCAGGCAGCATTTCGCCCGCAGTCTCTGCCAGCAAAAAGCCCGCCTCAACTCGGGCGGGCGTACCTGGGGCAGTTCCTGAGGACGCTATACCAGACCGAACAGTGTGTGCTGCTCGGACCAGCTGAACGGGATCTCCATCTCGAGCAGCTGCTTGCGGTCGAATCGATCCGCGAGCCTGCCGTCGATCATCGCTTCCACAACTTGAGGGCTGAGCCAGCTCACGCGAAGCAGCTTCGCCATTTGCTTGCGGCAACGCCCTTCGCGCGCTGCGACGGTGCTCAGGGATTCTCCCGGTGCAGCAAGGAGTAGTTGCTTCACTTTGTGGGCTTCCCTCAAGAGCTTCACCAGCGCGCGATCTGGAGCGTTTGAGGCATTGCCGCCGCTCAGCTTTAGCTTGGCTTCCCTGAATGGCTTGCGAGCGGGGAGAGGGAGCTTCAGCGGCAAGGGATCACCCGGTGTTTTCAGTTCGAGAGCATCGGAAGAGATAAGAAGTTCCAGATGATCATTGCTCACGCGAATCGCACAGAGGAGCGTGCGCACGACTTCCGGCCAGTTGCCCTCGCTCGCGAGCCGGTCCTTCAATTGCCCGGCCTGGTCGATCACCCTCCGAAGCGTCTGCGCCTCATCCAGCTTCAGCCAGCGGCGCAGTGCATGTTCGTCCGCCAGCAGCTTGCGAAGTTCGTCGATCACATACCGGTCGAGGCTGCGCATGGCGAACCGTGTTGCAGCTGGGCTGCCGGGCCGGGCCAGATCCCGCCGGGTTACGTAATAGCGGTACTGCCTTGTTCCCTTGCAGGTGAAGGTCGGTACAATCGGACGTCCTTGATGATCGGTCAGTAGTCGTGCGAGCAACGCATCCTGCCGGTCATTGGTCGAGCGCTTTCTCGGAGGCGCTTTGGTCGCCAGGCGGGCCTGCACGGCGGTCCAGAGCTCTTCATGGACGATCGCCTCGTGCTCGCCGGGATAGGTCTTGCCCTTGTGCACGATCATTCCGCGGTAGACGGGATTCTTGAGCAGATGAAAGAGGCTGCCCCGGCGGAACGGAATGCCGCCACGATGCGGTCCGCTCGTCCTGCGCTGAACCTTGGTTCGTATCCCTTCTGCCTCAAGTTCGGCCAGAAGCGCGCTCGCGGAAGACGCTTCGATGTAGCGGCGCATGATGTGCCGAACGCGTTCAGCCTCTTCCGGCACAGGTACGAGCTTGCGCTCGACCACCTCGTACCCGAGCGGAACCGGTCCTCCCATCCACAACCCCTTCTTCTTGGAGGCGGCGATCTTGTCGCGGATGCGTTCGCCAGTAACCTCGCGCTCGAACTGGGCGAAGGAAAGGAGGACATTGAGCGTGAGGCGTCCCATGCTCGTGGTCGTGTTGAAGGCCTGTGTGACCGAGACGAAGCTTGCTTGTCTTGCGTCCAGGCGCTCCACGATCTTCGCGAAGGGACTGTCAGGAATTTCGTGTGTGGCGGGCGGTTTGAATATTATGCCGCCATGGCTCTGATGAAGCGCTCGCCGAAGATGACGGCGAACTGGGCCTTGGCCATGGTCCACTCACGTGGCGG
>NZ_RSEK01000006.1 GCF_003958635.1 Altericroceibacterium xinjiangense
GACGCACCGCCGGAAAAGCTTCTCAGGCCGAGGCACGAAAAATCGAAAACGCAAGGCGGCGCCCAGACCACGCTTACGTAGTATGAGCCGCTAATGTTCCTCAGCACTGCGAGCGCAGCCCCGGCAGCCGCACCCGTCATGACCTGGCCGGCAGCAATTACCCTCTGCATCGCGCTGCTCGGCGCTGTTCTTGGCATTATCAACACATGGAACAGTGTGAGCCAGAGACGCGTTAAGTTGCGCGTGAGCCCGGCCTGGGCTGTTGGTCCGTTCGGCGGCGCCTTCGGAATCGAAGTTACGAACCTCAGTGCTTTTGCGCTCACGATCTCGGAGGTTGGTTTCCTCCATAATCGGCCGGTGTCGTCAACTCCCGCCCGGATAGTCGTCTCTGATCCTGTGGTGACGGACGGGAAGCCCTACCCTCGTCGACTTGAACCGCGCGAGCAGGTGACGGTCTACTTCGATCCTAGAACCATTCCGCCCGGCAAGCGCCTCTGGCGGGCATATGCGAAAACGGCATGCGGTGAACTTAAACACGGCGGAAGCCCTGCGCTTGATCAGCTTGAGGGAATGGTCAGCGGAGGCAGTTAGGCTGCCCCCGGTCCACGCCCGGGATGTTATCGCTCACCACAAGCCGGTGCTATCAGTTTCGGGGCTTCGCTGCCTTTCGTCGGACATGCCTTCGGCTGGCGCACCCGAGGTATATCCCGGCTGTTTTGAGACTTCTGCCACTGCTTCAAAATGCGAAACGGGGATGCTTAGCATTACCGGATAGAGACCGTGGGCCCGCAGCTGGACTTGTACGCGACCATCTTCCACGTAGCGCGAGAGTTGGTCCTCGGTCGGCGTCAGCTGAAAGCCTTCCCCGAGAGTGCATTTGCGGTATCTCGATGCGCTGCAATTTACTACGCCTCGATCACCGAAGATCGCCTTCACTTCTTCGCCTCCGCGAAGAACTGCCTGGTCGTATCGTCGCCAGTCCCCTTCGTAGTAGAGACGGCCCATGACGATCACGGGGCTGAGCCCACCAGCATCCTTGATCGCAGCAACGAAGAGTGTGCCGAAGTCGTTATCCAATTCGATTTTTGGCGCGGTGTACTCCGCGCGGCCGGAGAAATCGTCAGCCTCAATGTCAACCTGAACCCCGTTCGAGGCCAAGACATTAACCGCGCTCTCCTGCGCAGCCGCTCCATTCGTCGCCACTGCTGCAACGGCTATCAATAGCCTGAAAAGGTACTTCATTCTGCCTCCCAACTCGATCTTCCCTGCTGCCGACTTTCAAGCAGCCAGTGCAGTTCAGGCGGTCTCGCTGCTCATCCCGTACGCACGGGCAATCGTGCCGAGCGCCGCGATGATATAACCCTTGTGTCCGGTTGCCATCGCATCAGCTAAGAGTTCAGCGTGGTCCTCTGCGCTGTCGAGGTACTTTGCCGTGTCGAATGGTTTGGTTTTGAGTGCCATGCCGGGCCATCCTTTCGTCTGCCGCTCTGCCCACTCGTACATCATGACGGCGGTAACGGAAAACGGCGGCATCCCTACCCTGCTCTCGTTCGGCAATTCCCGCCGTTCGCGCCGCCCCTGCCGCTAGCACGGGCCCAGGAGCTTGGGATGACCCTCATTTCCCCTCTTACCGAAGACGAGAAGCGCCGCCGGCGTCCGGGTGGAACGCTAAAGAATGGCGAGTACCTCAGCTTCGATATTTCGCTTCGTGACAGCCTGAGCAACGCCACTTTCGCAACCGATAGTGCACCAAATCCTGCTGATGCGGATCAGCGCGCCTCAGCAGCTTCCGCGGCTAGCCTGAATGATTGGCGCGGCACACCGATCGGTCTCGCATATCCCAGAGACCTTCATTTGGCCAATCCCGAAAGCCTTGCTGCGCTCGCCGACGCGGCCCGGGAGCGTGCTGCCGAGGATCTAAACTCCTGGCGCTACGCAGATTGAGGCGGGGCAATGGCAAAAACTCTCAAAGAGCGCCTCGCTTCCGCGAAGGCTAATCCCGCACGCCTGCGCCTCACTGATGCGATCGACCTAAAGCAAGACATGCAAGCTGAGCGCGAACGCCTTCTGACGGTGTTCGGTGTGGCTTCGCAGGAGGCTGCTAAGTTCGAACTCGAAGATGAGGATCGAGAAGCCGCCTTGCGGGATGCGGAGCGCTCGCTTGCTGCCGCGCAAGGCTTGGCTGCTGAAATCGACGAGATGTCAGCGATCATTGCCGACAAAGACGCGAGTGAAAAGGCAAAGGCCAGTGCGGCGGAACGTCAGGCGATTTTGGCGGAGCGTGACGCTCTCGCCGCGCGCATCCCCGCCGACTACGAAAAAGCTTCCTCGCTGCTAGTCGACCTTGCGAAGGCGATCCTTGCAAATGAAGCCCGTATGGCAGCTGCCGGCATCTACGAGCAAAGCGCAGAGGCCATCGCTCGTGGCGGGCTGCATGTCGGGATGATGCCCCTGTCTCGTCTAACAAAGATCCGCCTTCCCAAGCTGCGGGAAGCCGGCAATCTGTGGCCGGTCGCTGATCCGAGCCCAGCGGTGGGCATGTTCGATGATGCTCATTTCCGAACTGAGATCGCCGCCCAGGCAAAGGCGCGTGAAGATGCCTTTGGTCGATACCGTCTGAAGTACCTTGGCGGAGGTATGGTCACGTTCTCCGCCCGTGTTCCCGGCACGACTGCGACGGAGCGCAAAGGCCTGCTCAGCGGCGCGCGCGAAGCTTGGGAAGGTGAAATCGAGCATCGCGAGGCAGAGAGGCTGCGCGCAGCTCGTGTCACGGTCGAAGAGATTTCCACACCGGAAGCAGCACAATGATCCCCGCGGCCCTACCTTTCGGGCCGTCTGAGGGCGCGGGGCGAGAGGTCGAGCGCTCGCCCCGCGACAAATCCCCGGCTCTAGGGTTCTTCACTCCCCTTTCCGGCCGGGGGGCGGGAGCGTTTCGGTACGCTCCCGCCAACTATTTCGAGGACAGACAATGGCAGATCGCGAAGTCGGCGAAAGCATCATCAACGAGTTGCTCGCGAAGCTTGCCGAGGGGCAATCGCTCAACACGATCTGTCAGGATCCTCACATGCCGAACCGAACAACGGTTTGGCGCTGGTCGAATGGCGACGACGAACTCGCCCAACGCCTGCTTGAGGCACGCGAGATCGGGTTCTTCGCGCGGGCCGAACGCGCCGTGGAAGACGCCAAGGCTGCAAAGGATCCTATCGCCGGCCGCCTCGCGTTCGACGCTGAGCGCTGGTATCTGGGCAAGCTCTCAAACGCCTTCCGCGACAAGCCTGTTGCCATTGGGGCGTTCGTAGGTGTCGGCGGTGACGACGCCTTCGCTGCCGTCGCGGGCGCACTTGACCGCGCTGCCGCCTCCCTTGCGAGCAGCGGTCACAGCACGCAGCCAGTGGTTATCGAAGGCAAGGCCCGACCAGGTGACACCACCGGGCGACTGGCCGATCTGGCTGGCCCTGGCGGGGAGAGGCTGGGGGAAGACCAGGACGGGGGCTGAGGACGTTGCGTGGTTCGGCGCTCAGAACGCTGGTTCACGCATCGCGATCGTGGCGCCGACCATTCAGGACGTGCGTAACACCTGCATTGAAGGCGAAAGCGGTCTGCTCTCGGTCCTGCCGAAGGCTTGCGTGGAGACGTACAATCGCAGCCTTGGAGAGCTCATCCTGTGGAACGGCACCAAGTTTCAGGGCTTTCCCGCGACTGAGCCGGATCGGCTTCGCGGCCCGCAGCATCATCGCGCTTGGGCGGATGAGCTTGCTGCATGGTCTGACCCTGACACCTGGGATCAGTTGACGTTCGGCCTTCGTCTCGGAAATCAGCCACAAGTTGTCGCAACCACGACGCCAAAGCCGACGCCGCTTATTCGCCGGATCGCGAAGACGCCGGGCGCGATGATCACGCGAGGATCCACCTTCGACAACGCGGACAACCTTGCTGCGAGCGCGCTGGCCCAACTCCGCGATCGGTACGAAGGAACGCGCCTTGGCCGGCAGGAGCTCTATGCGGAGTTGCTGGAGGACGTGCAGGGCGCACTCTGGACCACGGCAGCGATCGAGGAGCTCCGCGTTCGTGGCGCACCGGACATGAAGCGCATTGTGGTCGCCGTTGACCCGTCAGGCACTTCGGGTGGCGGCGCCGGAGACGATGTCGGCATCGTCGTGGCCGGAAGGGGCGTGGACGGTCGGTTCTACGTCCTTGAGGACGCGAGCTGCAATCTGTCGCCCGATGGCTGGGCCCGCCGCACCAAAACCGCGTACGATCGCTGGAGCGCGGATCGCGTCGTGGCCGAGCGCAACTTTGGCGGCGCGATGGTTGAAAGCGTCCTCCGGACTGCGGCCAAGGATCTGCCGGTAAAGCTGGTGACCGCTTCTCGGGGCAAGGTCGCCAGGGCTGAACCTGTCGCGGCGCTATATGAGCAAGGCAAGGTTTCGCATGTCGGCGAGTTCAGCGAGCTCGAGGACCAGATGTGCGCCATGACGCCCGGCGGTTACGTCGGCGAAGGCTCACCCGACCGGGCAGATGCGCTGGTCTGGGCACTGACGGAACTGCAGGGCAGCGGATACATCTACAACCTTGAAGGGGCACTCTGATGGCCGAACTCGATCCCGTGATACTTCGGTTCAAGGCGGAGAATGATCGCTACTTGGCCGAACTCAGGCGCACGACCCGCAGTGTGGACGAAGCGCTCGGCTTGCAGGAACGCAAGGTCAAGGCGCTGGAATCGCAAATGCGCGCGTCGTCCAGTCAGATTGCGCTCAGCATCAAGAGCATCGGCGGGGCTCTGGGGGCCTACTTCAGTGCGCAGGCCCTGACCGGATTGCTTGATAGCTTCACACGGCTGCAGAACGAACTCAAAGTTGCTGGGCTGGAAGGCGCCAGCCTCGCGGCCGTCCAGGAGCGCTTGTTCGAAGTCGCAAACCGGAACGGCGTGGCGGTCAACTCGCTCGCGGAGCTTTACGGTAAATCAGCGCAGGCTGGCCGGGAGTTCGGTGCTTCGCAGGAACAACTGCTCGGGCTAACCGAAGCGACTGCGCTGGCCTTGCGTGTATCCGGTACTGACGCGCAGCAAGCCTCCGGTGCAATCCTCGGACTAAGCCAGGCGCTGGCGTCCGGCACCGTGCGCGCCGAAGAATTTAACCAGATGAACGAGGGCGGGTTGCGCCCGCTTCTGCAGGCCGCTGCCGCGTCGGATCGTTTCGGCGGCTCCGTCGCTAAGCTACGCCAGGAGGTGCTGGCAGGCACCCTCGGTAGCCGTGAACTGTTCGACCTAATTCTGAAGGGATCGGAGCAGCTGCGCGGACAGGCCGCGAACGCCACGCTCACCCTGTCAGGCGCGTTCGAAGCGCTAAATAACAAGCTGATCGAGTACGTCGGGGGCGCGGCCTCAGCCAGTGGCGCAACCGGCGCACTGGCGCAGGGAATCGGGCTGCTGGCGGATCACTTGGACGAGATCATTCCGGCGCTAACCGTGATTGCTACGCTGCTCGGCGGACAAATGGTGGCGAGCCTTGGCCGAATGGCGATCGGGACGACGAGCGCTTCAGCTGCTGTGTTTGCCCTGCAAGCCCGGATGGTAGGGGCTGCAACCACAGCCGAGGCACTCACCTTTGCGATGGGCGGCCTCTCCGCCGCACTGCCCGGCCTTGCGATCGGGGCGCTGGTGCTAGGCATCGGCTACTACGTCTTGAAGGCACAAGAGGCTGAGCGTGAAAGCGCAGCCCTGAGTGCCTCAATCGAACAGCAGGCCGTGAAATTCGGAACGCTGGGCGAAAAGATCAGCGAGGCCGAAGCGGAAACAGGAAAGCTCAACGATGCCCAGCGTGAGGCGTTGACGGGCGTAGCCAACCTGACCGGAGAGGCGGACAAGCTGGCAAACGCATGGGGGCGCGTGGCAGCGAGCGCCAAAGCTGCGGCAATCGAAACCGCACGAGCGGCTTGGGTGAGCAATGCAAGCAACACGCTGCAGGCCAAGGCCGCGTACCAGACCAAGCGCGAAGAGATATTCCAGGGCGCAGCAAAGCGGCCGTTTGCCGAGCGTGGACTTGGAGCCGATGCGCCCGCGGTTAATGCGGAGCAGGCGCTGAGGGTCACGGACAGCGCCGTCAAAGAGACGAAGGAATACAAGGACTGGCAGCAGTCCATTGCCAATACTCGGGCGGCACAGGAGGCGCTCAACAAGCTTCTAGATCAACCGCTGACGGAATTTCGCCAGGCGGATGCGCCGGCCGCTCCAGGCAAACCCGCGAAGCCCGGCCGCACACCTCGCGCTCGCTCAGGCCCTTCCGCCGACGACATAGCCCTGCGCTTCGCCGATGAGCAGGATCGCCTTACGATGGAGGCGCTGTCGGCTCAGGAGCGGATTGCCACCAGCGCCAAGGAGCGGGCCGACCTGCAGAACCAGATGCTCGATATCGAGCGAGAGGCCCGGCTGCGGGAAATCGCGGCAAATGAGGATTACTCTGCCCAGCAGAAGGCCGCGCTTCGGGCTCAGGTCGAGGCGCTTTACGGTGCTGCTGCAAAGGTGGACGAGCAGGGCAATGTCATCACAGCCGGGTTGCTCAACCGGCAAGTGGCAATTGACGAGTTGGCCCAGCTTGATCGCGAAGCGGCCGACTTGGCCGACGAGCAGTACCGCGCGCAAGACGACGCGCTGCGGGCGCAGTATGACCTCGCGGACACGCAAGACGAACGCCGCCGCCTCGCGCTGGAAATCTTCGATGCCGAGCAGAAGTATCGGGACGAGATGCTGCAAGCCGTCATCAAGGCGCACACGATCAACGGCATTCAGGACCACCAAGCGCGGCAGGCCCAGATTGCGCTCGATGCCCTGCGCAACTCCGAAGGCTTGCGTCGCGATGCCGTTATCCGACAGCAGCAGGGACCGCTCGGGGCCTATGCGGACAGCCTGACCGACCCGAAAACACAGGTCGAATACGCTGTCGTCCGTCGATTGCAGGACGTGGACGACGCCATTTCCGATGCGGTCAGCAAGCAAATGGGGGTCAAGGATCCGCTTATCTCGGACCTGATCTCCATCCTGATCGAGCAGACGCTCATCCGCCCTATGATCGACAATCTGCGCAAGGCTCAGGGCGCTTCCGGGGGTGGCTTACTCGGGATGGTCGGCAGCGTGGCCGGCGCGATCGGGTCCGTATTCGGTGGCGGCGGGCCTGCCAACCTCCTTGCTGGGACACCCTATGGCCGCGCATCCGGCGGCTACGTGGCCCCGGGTCAAACCTATCGCGTCAACGAAGGCGCCTCGCCGGGCAAGGTCGAGGGCTTCATGTCGCTAAATGGAGGACACATCGTGCCGCTCGGCCGAATGAACGCGGCGCGCGGAGGTGGATCGACGCAGCCGGCGGTGGTGCGGATCGAGGTGGCGGAAGGCCAGATGTTCGAACCCCGCGTGCAGCAGATCAGCGGTGACGTTTCGGTGCAGGTGGTGCGGGCAACTTCGTCCGCCATCGTGGATGCGTCGGCCAACGAAACCGTCCGACGTCTCGGAAGGCCACGGATATGAGTGGAGAAAGGAAGCATGATGAACGATGAGATGGCACAAGCCCTCGCCCTGAAGCTCCAACAGGACGGGAAAGATATCTCCGCAATCCTCGTCGAGAACATCGCGGCGGAAGCCGAGAGGAGTGGACGCCCGCTCGACCCGGTCAACGTGGCAAATGCAATGGGGCCCCTCCTCTCGGCCGCCTGGGAGCTGGCGAAACTCGCGCACGCGAATGAAGCAGAGGCCCGCGTGGGCTACTCTGGACTGCTACGGCAGGTAGCCGACAGCATCGGCAAGCTACCGCCGCCGGAGGGCTGAGCATGCCCTTGATCGGAGCACGGAAGCACATCCAGCGCCTGCGCCGGCTTTCCAGCCCGAAGATGCAGAAGGCCATCGGGGAGGCAATCTACGAGGCTGCTGACGCTGTTCGGGCGGAGGCTCATCGTTCGATCTCGGCCGGATCGGTTTCCGGCAAGAATCACCGGCCCAGCGCTCCCGGGCACGCACCTAATCGCGATACGGGCATACTGCAGGCCCACCTGAAGGCTGTACAGACCGGCAGGCATGAAGCCGAAGTTCGCAGCGAGGCGCCATACAGCGCCGCGCTTGAGTTCGGCACGAGCAAGATGGCTGCGAGGCCGTTCCTACGGCCAGCGCGGGATAAGGTGGCCAAGGATCTTCCGAATCTTGCGATCGAGAAGATCAACCGGGCTCTGCGCAGCAATTAGTCAGCGGGGCTGCAAACATGCGCCTCGCCCAAAGTAGCGCGCCAGCGTCGTCGGATTCAGAGGCTCAGCCCTTTTTCAACCAGGCGACGGATGGCTTCGGCGCGCGAGGGAATATCTGGCTGCTTCCGCCGCCAATCGTCGATTGTCTCGAGCCATTCCGGCGAGACGCGCATCTGGAACGCTACTGATTTTTGGTCGGCCATGTCCGCCATGTAGATACATTGTTGACAGGTGGTCAATAGTGCATGTATTTACATGGCGGACAGCAAGGGAGTTCCCGCTCCCAAGCTGCCCTAACCACAACCGTTCCAGGAGAACGATCATGGCTGACAATATCGTACCTTTCCCGCGTCCCGGCGCAAACGACAATCACGACCCTAAGCCGCCGCAGCCCGGCCTTCGCTCATTCATCGTCTATGACGAGATGCCGAAGGGTTTCATCACTCACGAACAGGCCGGGGATCAGAACTCGCCCCACATGCGAGAGGGAGAATTCGCGGTGATCGACACCAGCGATCGCCACCCCATGCAGGGCGAAATGTTTCTCGTTCAGTGGATGAACGGCAATCGCTCCATCATGACCACTGAGATAATCGACGGTTGGCCCGGTTGGGTTTTCTCGACCTGTCGTGGCGAGATGATGTGCAATCTGGACGGCAGTCCGGACCGGCGAGTTCGCTGGGTCGATGGCCCCTACAAGCTTGTTCACGCGATGGAGAAGATCGTTGGCCGTGTGGTCGGCATCTATCATCCTGACTTCCGCGCTCATCTGAAGGATGTCGTATGATGGATCGCCGCACATTCATGGCCGCGAGCCCGGCTGTAATCGGATTAGTCGGTACGGCAGCTCCAACAGCCGCGCGCGCCTTTGATTCGAGCTTCGGCCCTGCCGACACCACGGCATGGGATCGAGCCCTTGCGACATACCGAAGGGCGGAAGCGCGGTACGAGCAGCTCTGCGACGAATGCGCGGCAGCGGATCAGGCTGTCGCTCACGCAACTCCAGCACGAGTGGATCGCTACTTCGAAGAGTACGGGCTGGGCA
This sequence comes from Altericroceibacterium xinjiangense, assembly GCF_003958635.1. Taxonomy (GTDB): domain Bacteria; phylum Pseudomonadota; class Alphaproteobacteria; order Sphingomonadales; family Sphingomonadaceae; genus Altericroceibacterium_A; species Altericroceibacterium_A xinjiangense. The sequence goes on from NZ_RSEK01000006.1 coordinate 9,272, forward strand.
TCGGCATGACCCGAGCGCAAATCGCCTTTTACCTCGCTCACTACAACCTGCGGGCCAAGGTCAAGATTGACCAAAACGCGACGCTGGAAGAGTTCGAGGCCTACCAGAACCAGACGCTGGCAGCGCGGAAGCGGTTCAGGACGTTTGAGTTCGATGCAGCCCGGCGGGCTTATTACCCCACTTATGTTCAAGCGCAGAACGATCTGATGAAGGTCCCGGCGCCGACAAACGCCGCACTGCTGATGAAGGTGGAGATCGCAACCACGTCGCAGGACGAGGATCATGCGGAATCGATGCTGGCCGATGCCCGCCGCCTGTTGGGAGATGCATAATGGATCGCCGTTCGTTCATAGCTGCCGCGCCTGTCGCTGCCACAGCTCTCGCAATTCCCGCTTCCGCATCGGCTTTCACCGTTCGGCCCGACCGCACAGCATGGGATGCGGCGATGCGGCGCTATCAGCAGGCAAAGGCAGAATGGGAAGCGTTCGATCCCACCTACTCCCGCATCTACGAAGGTTGGGAGGCTGGGCGCCCGAGCATGGACATGATCCACTGGAAGGAGTTCTCTTTCAGAGATCGCGACCGCTTTGCGCGAGTGGTCGACCTTGATGCCGAGTGGGAAAACTTCGTCGCTGGCGAAGGCAAGACGTGGGGCAGCCCTGACCCCGAAACCACGAAGGCGAGGCGTCGGGCTGCGTTGGACTCCGTGCAGGCGTTTCGGGATGCTGAAGCCAATCACGATCGCAACAGCGGTATGGATGAAGCCGACCGTCGTGCGGAAGAGCTAGGCGACCGGATGTACGACGCAGAGTGGGCACTGATGTATATGCCAGCGCCAGACCGCGCCGCCTTGCTCCGGAAGATCGAGAAGCTGTTGAAGGTCGAGGATGCCAGCACCGCATCTTGGACCGCGGAGGCTGTGGCACAAACCATAGCCGATGCTCGCCGCTTGTTGGGAGATGCGTGATGGCAACGGTTGTTCCCTTCCCGCAGCGGGCTGTGCCCCTTGACCACGAGTGGCGCACTGAATTGCTCGAGCGTGCCCCGGCGATAGTCGCGCGTAGCATCGGAGCCACCGATTGGCTCACCCAGGTAACCGCTAACTGGTGGCGCGATCAATTCGTTGAGGAATTTGGCCGCGAACCTGCCCCAACCTCGCTGGTGCCAGGCTCCGCCGGCTGACGTCTTCCGGCACCCGTGCCGGATTACGTTCGCCAGTTGTTCGGGGGGAAGTGACGGCGGAGGCACATCAAGAACCAAGAGCACCGAATACTGGCGGATGCTTCGGGACTTTTGCGGGGGGTGAGGTTCGTCTTGGTCAAAAACTGCCCCCGCCGAAGCAGGGGCAGTTCCTACGCGGAAGCGCCCCCATCGAGGCGAAACGAGGCTGAGCACTTCTGCCTAGCATACGGTCCGCCAAGATCGCTGTTCCCGCTGAATGCGGCGCGGTTACCACGTAGCGAAAACTGGCCGACCCTAATCTACCATGGAGGCAACCAGTCACTGAAGGTCTGACACCATGCCGCAGACGGCAAAAGCGCGCGATTACCTCCCGTTCGCCTGCCTAGTTTTCGGGGCAATCTTAGGCGCGATGGGCCTTGCATCCGCACTTCCTTACCTGGGGTATGTCCCCGCGGGCTCGGTCACCCCGTGTGAAGCGGTCGAGGGCCGGGATGCTCCCGCCGCAGCGTCCGGATAACCGCCTCTGCATACTGGCGCATGACGCGCTGCCAGTAGTGGCCGGCCTCATCCCACGGGTGCCATTCAGCGTGCGGATCGTTGGTCGCGAGGCTGGCCCACATTTCGCGCGCCATGTCCTCGGCCAGCGCTTCGTGATCGTTCGCATCGCAGAGACGGCAGCGTGTCACGTTTCGTCCTTCGGCTCAGTCGAGCGTTCGACACGGAAGCCAACTGGCACGAGCGGGGGAGGCGACCGCACCTGATAACGGTCGAGGCGGGCTAGAATCGTGTCCCGCAGCAGGTTGCGCGCCATGTCGGACTTGCGCTGGTTGGTGCTGGCCCAATCCCGGATCAATGAACGGGGAGCCTGTGACAGGATAAGCCCCACCTCGAACCGCAGTTCGTCACGGGTCATCACGCGGGGGAAGTCCTCTGCCATGCGGAACACTTGGAGAACATCGGGCGAGTCGGTCAAGTGGATGGGGTAGTAGAGTCCCCAGTCGCGCTCGTCGCCGAGCGTCGGGCCGAGTTGGTTTCGCTAGACCTTGTCCTCTGCCAGCAAGCGGGCATAGAAATCGTCGTGCGTACGACGAACGCTGGCGGTGAGGATATCGGTCTCTTTCTGGTCCATCGACTTCCGATAGGCTGCAGCGATCTGCTCAACGGTTTCGCGATTGATGACGCCAGACCGGTAGAGAGTCTCGATGAGAATGTGCAACTCGCTGTCCACAGCGACAGCGTGACTGAGGCCAAACCGCTCGATCTCGTCGAGTAGGGTTTTGGGATCGTTCGACATGGATCATCTGCTCCTCTCCAGAAGCAACGCGTCCATGGCCCATTTTTTCCCTTGCTAGATCAACCTGGCGATTAACAGCCTGCAGCAGGCCTTGGAAAGCACCGCAGACGTGCGGAAGCGATCCTTTTGGCGGAGCCCTGTAGTCACCAGCATCCGCCGGCGAGCCATGTTGCATCCATGTTGCATGGAGCCGCCGATATCGGATCGAAAACGGCAGAAATGAGTGGGATTCAGTGCGACAACGATGCAGCACGAAAAGGGTCGCCCTTCACCCTCGCCCAGCCGTAAGTATTTGGATTTGCTTGGAAACAATGGTGCGCCCGACGGGATTCGAACCCATGGCCCCCAGATTAGGAATCTGGTGCTCTATCCTGCTGAGCTACGGGCGCGCCGGGGCCGGTTTAGAAGCGCCGGGCGCGCGGCGCAATCCTTCGCCTTCAATTGAGATCTTCGGGCGGCGCGACCGGAAAGGGTAGCGGCGCGACGGGGATGCCTTCCTCGACCAGTTCCTGCGCTTCTTCCACGCTGGCCTGTCCATGAATGGCCTCTGCCTCTTGTTCGCCGTAATGCATGGCACGCGTGGCTTCGGCGAAGTCGGTGCCGACCCATTTCGACGATTTCAGCGCTTCGGCCTGCGCGGCGGCAAGCCGCGTGAGCGCCTCCGCCAGCTGGGCGGGCATTGGATGGTTGGCAACCGGCCGGGTTTCGGCCGGAACGGGCAGGTCCGCGCGCTGATTGCCCTTGCGGCCGACCGCGGGAGCCATTGGTGCTTTTCCCACTTCCAGCGAACCGCATTCCGGACACGACACGAGGCCCCGCTCCAGCTGAGCGGAGAAATCCCGGGATGATCCGAACCAGCCTTCGAATCGATGGCCGCTGTGACAGGAGAGGTCGTAAACGATCATGCTGGTCGCGACTGAGCGATCGCCCGCCGGTTGGCAAGACTCGGCAGTTGCGCGCGGACTTCGGCGAGCCGGGAGGCTTCAATCTGGGCGAACCCGAGACCCGGCGCATCCCCCATGTCGAGCAGGACCTCACCCCAGGGATCGACCACCAGCGAATGGCCGAAAGTGCTCCGCCCATCCTGGTGCTCGCCAGCCTGCGCGGCGGCGATAACATAGGCGCTCGCCTCAATCGCCCGCGCACGCTGCAGCAGGTGCCAATGCGCCTTTCCGGTCGGCACGGTGAAGGCCGCCGGGATGGCGATGGCGTCGCAGCGCTGACGGCCCAGTTCCTCGAACAAGGCCGGAAACCGGATATCATAGCAAACCGAAAGCCCCAGTCGGCCAACCGGCGTTTGTGCGGTAACGACGCGGTCTCCCGGCGCATAGGCTGCGGATTCCCGCCAGGTTTCTCCCGTCGCCAGTTCCACGTCGAACATGTGGATCTTGTCATAGCGGGCAGTGATCGCACCCTCCGCATCGATCACGAAGGACCGGTTGGCCCAGCGTCCGTCCTCGCGTGCAACCGCCAACGATCCTAGCGCGACCCAGACACCGTTCACCCGGGCCGCTTCCCGAACGGCGGCAAGCACCGGGTTGTCCGCTTCCGTCACGACGTGCTGGACCGCACGTGCGCGGTCACGGTCGAGCAGACCGGACATCTCCGGAGTAAACAGCATCGCCGCGCCGCCCTTGCCCGCGTCCTCGATCCCGCGGATGAGGGAGCGGGCATTCTCCGCCGGATCGATTCCGGCGGTCATCTGGAGAAGGGCAACGCAGGTCATGCCCGCGCCTTGTCAAAGGCCGAGCAGGCTGTCCAGCTTGCCTTCGCGATCCAGCCGGGCAAGATCGTCGGACCCACCGATCAGCTTTCCGTCGATGAATATCTGCGGCACGGTGCGCGCGTTCGGATTGCGCTCCAGCATTTCAGCCTTCTTCGAGCCGCCCATTGTCACATCGTAATCCTCGTAAGCCACGCCCTTGCTGTCCAGCATGTGCCTGGCCCGGGAGCAGTAGCCGCATCCGAACTTCGAGAAGATTTCAACCTTGGGCGTGCTCACGCGTGTTTCCTTCTGAACCAGCGCCCTGGACCTCTTGAACGGCGCTTTTCTGTTACATATCTGGTCCGTGCCAGCCTGTGCCAACTGGGCAGGCGGCGATGAGACGCCGGGCTTTTTCCGGGTCTCATGATTCAAATTGCTCAAAGGAGGATTTGTTTCGTCATGACTCGTTTCGATTTTACCCCCTATCGCCGTTCCACGGTTGGATTCGACCATTTGTTCGATCTGCTTGAAAACCAGGTCCGCAACACTCCTGTCGACAACTACCCCCCGTTCAACATCGAACGCCGGGGTGAGGATAGCTACCGGATCACGCTGGCCGTCGCGGGTTTTCGCCCCGACGATCTCGAGATCACCGCGCAGCAGAACCTGCTGGTCATCCACGGCCGCAAGCGCGAGGAAGAGAGCCAGGGCGACATGCTCCACGTCGGCATCGCAAATCGGGGATTCGAACGGCGGTTTGAACTGGCCGACTTCGTCCGCGTGGAAGCCGCGGAGCTCACCGATGGCCTGCTGTCCATCGATCTCGTGCGCGAGGTTCCTGAGGCGATGAAGCCGAAGAAGATCAAGATCGGCGATCAGGGCAAGCTGCAGATCGTCGACCAGAAGGACGCTGACTCCACAGCCAGCAAGTCCAGGGCGGCCTGACCGTATCGGTGCAGCTCGAGGGGCGGAACCTACAGGGTTCCGCCCCTTTCGCGTCAGACGAGCCGGGACTGGTCCACGGCCGCCGCAATAAACCCCGCAAACAGCGGATGCGGATCGAAGGGCTTGCTCTTCAGCTCCGGATGGAACTGCACCCCGATGAACCACGGATGGTCCGGGCGCTCGACAATTTCGGGCAACAGGCCATCGGGCGACATGCCGGAAAAGACGAGTCCGCCCTTCTCCAGCGCGTCACGGTAGGCGACGTTAACCTCATACCGGTGGCGATGGCGTTCCATGATCCGCTCCGCCCCGCCGTACATCGTGGAAACGTGGCTGTTGCCAGCAAGCCTGGCTTCGTAGGCGCCCAGCCGCATGGTGCCGCCAAGGTCGGAATCCGCCCCGCGCTGCTGCAGCCCTTCCTTGCTCATCCATTCGGTGATGATGCCCACGATCGGCTGATCGGTCGGACCAAACTCACTGGATGAAGCTGCGGAAATGCCTGAGGTGTGCCGGGCTGCTTCGACGCAGGCCATCTGCATCCCAAGGCAGATGCCGAAGAACGGCACCTTGTGTTCCCGGGCAAAGCGCACGCTGGCGATCTTGCCTTCCGATCCGCGCGAACCGAACCCGCCGGGCACAAGGATCGCGTGCATCGGCTCAAGCTGGGCCGCGATGTCCGCGTCGTCCTGCTCGAAGATTTCGGAATCGATCCAGCGGATGTTGACCTTCACCCGGTTGGCCATCGCACCGTGGACCAGCGCCTCGTTCAGCGACTTGTAGGCATCCGGCAAGCCGACGTACTTGCCGACCACGGCCACCGTCACTTCCCCTTCCGGGTTGTTGTGACGATCGACAATGTCGGCCCAGCGGCCAAGATTGGGCGCCGGGTCCTTTTCCAGACGGAAGTGACGCAGGACTTCGGCATCGAGCCCTTCGGCATGGTACTGCAGCGGCACCGCGTAGATGCTGCTGGCGTCAAGCGCCTGGATCACCGCTTCCTTGCGGACATTGCAGAACAGGGCGATCTTGGCCCGCTCGCTTTCCGGTAGCGGATGTTCGCAGCGGCAAAGCAGCAAGTCGGGCTGAACGCCGAGACTGGTCAGTTCGCGCACCGAATGCTGCGTCGGCTTGGTTTTCAGTTCGCCCGCCGCCGAAATATACGGCACCAGCGTCACATGGACGACGGCGGTCCGGTCCGGTCCGAGCTCGTTGCGCATCTGGCGGATCGCCTCGATGAATGGCAGGCTCTCGATATCGCCGACCGTGCCGCCGATCTCGCACAGGATGAAATCGTGATCATCCGGGTCCGCCAGCGCGAACTCCTTGATCATGTCGGTAACGTGCGGGATCACCTGCACGGTCGCGCCGAGATAATCCCCGCGACGTTCCTTGGCGATGATCTGCTGGTAAATCCGGCCCGAGGTGATGTTGTCGCTCTGCCGGGCGGAAACCCCGGTGAACCGCTCATAGTGACCAAGATCGAGGTCGGTCTCCGCCCCGTCGTCGGTGACGTAGACTTCGCCGTGCTGATAGGGACTCATCGTCCCCGGATCGACGTTGAGGTAAGGGTCGAACTTCCGAATGCGGACCTTGTAGCCACGCGCCTGGAGGAGGGCAGCAAGACTTGCCGCCATCAGTCCTTTGCCAAGCGAAGAGACCACGCCGCCGGTGATGAATATATACCGCGCCATGGGATTTGGGCCTTACGCGCAAGCCTGCCGTGAACGCAAGCCGCTTGAGGACGAACCGCGCAATTGATCAGGCGGTGCGCCGGATAACCTGGATCAAGGCTGGACTACTGCGCCACCCCGGCGAGCGGATCGTCGTTCTGCACCGGCGCAGCCGGCACTCCGTCTGCTCCAACCGCCGGAACCTGGCCGGGAACGGTCTGGACAGGGATCGCGGTACGATCCAGCGTGTCGTCGATCGCGCGACTGGAGGTCGCATCCACGGCCACGGCCGCCAGGATGATCGACAGGGACACGAACGCAATCGCCAGGATCTTGGTGGTGCGGGTCAGGAAATCGGCCGCCCCGCGCGCCGACATCAGTCCGCCCGGGCTCCCGCCTCCGCCGACGCCAAGCCCGCCACCTTCCGAACGCTGCATCAGGATCACGCCCACAAGCGCGGCTGCGACGATCGCTTGGACCACTGTTAGGAACACGAAAAGCGACATGATTCAGGAACTCTTGCGGAAAAACGGTCAGCTTGAAGGCGAGATAGCGATGCCAGTACCGCGGGACAAGCTCAGCTCTCCGCAATCTCCGCCGCGGCCACGATGATGCCGACGAAGCTTTCCGCACTCAGGCTGGCACCGCCGACCAGGGCGCCGCCGACGTTGTCCGCCCGCAGCAGCTCAGCCGCGTTGTCCGGCTTCACCGATCCGCCGTACAGAATGCGGATTTCCGCGCCGTCTTCGCCGTAGACTTCGCCAAGCTTGGCCCTGATCGCGTTGTGCATCGCCGAAACGTCATCGACCGTCGGCGTGCGGCCGGTGCCGATTGCCCAGACCGGCTCATAGGCCACGGTCACCTTTTCCGGCGCGTTGGCGCCGTGCGGCAGGGAGCCTTCCAGCTGCCGGGCGACGACAGCTTCGGCCTGTCCGGCGTCACGTTCGGTTTCGGTCTCACCGACGCAGACGATCGTGAACAGCCCGGCGGCCAACGCGGCTTCGGCCTTTGCCTTGACGTCAGCGTCGCTTTCGTTGTGGTCTGCGCGCCGTTCGCTGTGCCCGACGATCACGAAGCCGGCCCCGGCATCCTTCAGCATCGAGGCGGAAACGTCACCCGTGTGGGCGCCGCCTTCGGCCGCATGGCAATCCTGCGCGCCCACGCCGATCAATCCTGCTTCCTTGCAGATGGGCTGTATGAGGGTGAACGGCGGCGCGAGAGCCACTTCCACCTTCACCAGCCGCTCCGCAGCGCGATTGATGGCGCGCGCCTCGGTCAGCATGGCGCGCGTTCCGTTCATCTTCCAGTTGCCGACGATATAGGGACGCTTCACCATTGATTTCCGATTAGTCCTGCTTTGCCGACAATTGTCGGTCTTAAAGGTCGCCGCCCGCTAATCGGCTGGAGAACTCTTGTCAAAGGCGCTTTTTATGAAACGCGCAAGGACACGCTCAACTGTTGCGGCCAAGGCGCATGGGAGATAAGGCCCCGCGCGAAAAGGGGCGCATCCTCCGTGCCCCCGCCTTAGTCGAAGCGATCTCATGCTGCAGCTGTTCCGAAGTTTCTTCAACTCCAAGCTGGGCGTGGTCTTCACGCTCGGATTTCTCGTCCTGATCGCCCTCGCTTTCGCCAGCGCGGACGTAGCGGGCGGCAGCATGTTCGGCGGTGTCGCCGGCGGAGACCGCGTGGCGGTGGTAGGCGACGAGACGATCACGACCGGCGATTTGTCGATGAACGTGCGCAGCCGCTTCGACTCGCTGCGTGAGCAGAACCCCACCCTGACGATGGAAGCCTTTATTGCCCAGGGCGGGGTCGAGGACGTGCTCAACCAGATGGTGCAGCGCGCCGCGATCGCCCAGTTCGGCAAGGAGTACGGGCTGCGCGCCGGAGATCGGCTGGTCGACAGCGAGATCGTCAAGATCCCCGCTTTTCGAGGACCGGACGGAACGTTCGACGAAAACCTGTTCCGCAGCGCGCTGCGCCAGCGCGGGCTGACCGAGGCCGTAGTCCGCAGCGATATTTCTTCGGGACTGGTCGCACAGCAGCTGATCACGCCGGTGGTCGAAGGGGCAAAATATCCCGATGCCGCCGCGCGCCGTTATGCCGCTTTGTTGAAGGAGCGGCGCCAGGGAGCGATCGCCGCCCTGCCCAGCGCGGCCTTCGCCCCTCAAGGCGCACCGACGGACCAGCAGCTTCAGGCCTATTACGCCGTCAGCCGGGACAACTATATCCGCCCCGAAAGGCGCGTGATCCGGTACGCCACTTTCGGTATCGATTCGCTGGGCGGCCGAGCCGCACCGAGCGAGGCGCAAATCGCCGAGCGCTTCCAGCGCGACCAGGCACAGTACGGCGCAAGGGAGGCCCGCAGCTTCACCCAGCTGGTCGTGCCGAGCCAGGACGTCGCGCAGCAGATCGTGACGCAGGTCCGGTCCGGCACCTCGCTTCCCGCCGCCGCCAGTGCACGCGGGCTGGCCACGGCCGAAATCGGGCCGGTCACGCAGAACGAGCTTGCCAACCAGAGCTCCGCCGCCGCGGCCCAAGCCGCCTTTGCTGCCGATCAGGGCGCAATCGTGCAGCCGCTGCGCGGTGGGCTCGGCTGGTATGTGCTGAAGGTCAACGCAATCGACCGCACGCCTGCTCGCACGCTCGATCAGGTGCGGGGGGAGATCACGCAGGCTCTGACGGAGGAACAGCGCCGCGCTGCGCTGGCAGATCTCGGCGCAAGGATTGAGGAAGAAATCGACGAAGGACGCACCTTGTCCGAAGTTGCGCAGGAACTGGGCGCCGAAGTCCAGACCACTCGGCCGCTGACCGCCGAAGGGCGCGTGTATGGCGATCCCGAAGCAACCGCACCGGAAGTGCTGCAGCCGGCCGTCGCCACCGCGTTCCAGATGGAGGAAGGCCAGCCGCAAGTGGCCGAAGTCGTCCCCGGCCAGACCTACCTTGTCTACGACGTAGCCCAGGTGACGCCTTCGGCCGCGGCGCCGCTCGGCGAAATTCGTGACGACGTGGTGCAGGCCTGGCGGCGCGATCAGGGGTTTGAGGCAGCCGGGCAAGCTGCGCGGCGGGTCATGGAGCGAGTGGCCAAGGGCGCGTCTCTCGCCGAAGCCATCCGTGCCGAGAAGGTGTCCCTTCCCGCCCCCGACTCCATCAGCATGAGCCGTGAGGAGCTGGCGCAGGCCGGACAGGTTCCACCCGCCCTCGCCTTGTTCTTCAGCATGGCCGAAGGCACGGTGAAGCGTCTTGCCGCACCGGGCCGGAATGGCTGGCTCGTGGCCGAGCTTGAGGATATCGAAGTCGGCGCCCTGTCCGCCGACGATCCGCTGATCGCGTCCACTCGGCAGCAGCTCGGCAGCGCGGCAGCCGACGAATACTCGCAGCAGTTCGTTACGGCCGCCCAGCGCCACGTCGGCATCGAGCGGAACGAGGACGCGATCGCCGCCGTGAAGGCCGAGCTTGCCGGCAGCATCGGGGGCTAAGCTGAACCAGGCTCCCTCAGCTCCGATGCCGTTCGACGCGCTCGAAAATGCAGGCGAAGCCCGCGCCCTGCTGGCCGCGGGTCAGCCGGCCCTCGTCTGGCGCAAGCTCGTCGCCGATACCGAAACTCCGGTCGGCGCCGCGCTGAAGCTGATCGAGTCGGGACGCGGCGATTTCCTGCTCGAATCGGTCGAAGGTGGAGAAATCCGCGGCCGCTACAGCTTGTTGGGGATCGATCCCGATCTCGTGTTTCGCGGCACCGGTGGAGACTGCGCAGTCAACCGTGACTGGCAGCATGACCGGGAGGCATTTCGGCCGCTGGCAAGCGACAGCCTTTCCGAATTGCGGGCGCTCGTCGGTGAATGCCGGATCGACGTGCCAAAAGCCCTGCCCCCGGCGCTCGCGTGCCTTGTCGGCTATTTCGGGTACGAGACGATCGGGCTGGTCGAAAAGCTGCCTCGCGCGCCGCAAAGTGCGCTCGACCTGCCGGACATGCTGTTCGTCCGCCCGACGCTGATCCTCGTATTCGATGGCCTGACCGACGAATTGTTCTGCATCGCCCCGGTCTGGCCTGACGGAACCGATCCTGCCCGCGCCATCGAGCGCGCCGGGGAACGGATCGACCAGGCCCTGCGCACGCTGGGCGGCCCGGTGCCGCAGGCCCCGCGCGTCTCCTCGATGCCAGACATGGCCCTGACCCCGGCAATGGACAGCGCGGACTACAGCGCGATGGTGCTGAAGGCGAAGGAGTACATCGAGGCAGGCGACATCTTCCAGGTCGTGCTGGCGCAGCGCTTCACGTGTCCGTTTCCGCTGCCGCCGTTGGCGCTTTACCGCGCATTGCGCCGCGTGAATCCTTCTCCGTTCCTCTATTTCCTCGACCTGCCGGGATTTGCGGTGGTCGGCTCCAGTCCCGAAATCCTCGTCCGCGTCCGCGATGGCGACGTCACGATCCGCCCGATTGCCGGAACCCGCCCGCGCGGGAAGACGGAAGAGGAAGACCGCGAGGCGGAGATCAGTCTGCTCGCCGATCCGAAGGAACGGGCCGAGCATCTGATGCTGCTCGATCTCGGGCGCAACGATGTGGGCCGGGTAGCGAGCTCGGACAGCGTCAAGGTAACCGCCAGTTTCACGATTGAGCGCTACAGCCACGTGATGCACATCGTCAGCAACGTCGTCGGCCGCCTCGCTCCGGACAAGGATGCGCTCGATGCGCTGTTCGCAGGCTTTCCGGCAGGTACGGTGTCCGGCGCGCCCAAGATCCGCGCCTGCCAGATCATTGCCGAACTGGAGCCGGAAACGCGCGGTCCGTATGCGGGCGGCGTCGGCTATTTTGCGCCGGACGGCTCGGTCGACAGCTGCATTGTGCTGCGGACCGCCGTTCTCAAGGATGGCGTCATGCACGTACAAGCGGGCGCGGGAATCGTCGCCGACAGCAACCCGGAGTATGAGCAGCAGGAATGCCAGCACAAGGCCGGCGCCCTAATCGCCGCTGCCCGTGAAGCTGCCCGGATCGCCGCCGAGCCGGATTTCGGACAGTGAAGCGCGCAGCCTTCGGGCTGCTCGCCTTGCTTGCGCTTCCAGCATGCTCGGCGGAGACCGGCACCAGTTCCGCCGATGCTGAGACGATCTCCTCCTCCGCCTGCGAGCCTGCGGTATTCGAACAGACTCCGCTGACGCACTGCGTCGCTGACCCGGCGCGGCATCGGATCACCACCGTTCTCGCTCCCGAGGAAGGTCCGCCCTGGCGCAGTCTCGCCCGCTATGCCGAAAGCCGCGACAGCGCGCCGGTGGCGTTCGCGATGAACGCGGGCATGTTCGACGAGCAAGGCCAGCCGATCGGCTACTATGTCGAACGGGGAGAGCGCCTGCACACGCTCAACCGGAATGAAGGCGCAGGGAATTTCCACTTGCTGCCAAACGGGGTGTTCTACGGGTCCGGCAGCGAATGGCACGTCGGCACGGCGGACGATTTCGCGGATAATGTCACCACGCGCCCGGAGTTCGCCACGCAGTCCGGCCCAATGCTGGTGATCGACGGAAATTTGCATCCGGCTATCGCCCATGATGGCGAATCGCTGAAGATCCGCAACGCTGTGGGCGTCGATGCGGAAGGACGGGCGCATTTCGTGATTTCGGAAGCCCCGCTCTCCTTCGGGAAGCTCGCCCGCTATTATCGCGACGTGCTGAAAACCCCGAACGCGCTGTTCCTCGACGGCAGCGTCTCGCAATTGTGGGACGCTGGCCGGGGGCGGATCGACGGAGGGCCCGACCTCGGCCCCTTGATCGTGGTGGAAAATCGCGCGACAGGCGGATCAGAAAAGGCGGCGCCATGATCCTTGTTATCGACAACTACGACAGCTTTACCTTCAACCTCGTCCATTACCTGATGGAATTGGGCGCCAAAGTGGAGGTGGTGCGCAACGACGCGATCAGCGCGGCCGAAGCGCTTGCAAGCGGCGCAAAAGGCTTCCTGATTTCGCCCGGCCCTTGCACGCCGAACGAAGCGGGGGTGAGCCTGGAGCTTGTGGCGGCCTGCGCCGACGCCGCCCGGCCGCTGCTCGGCGTGTGCCTTGGCCATCAGGCGATCGGGCAGCACTTCGGCGGCAAAGTGGTGCGCGGCGGGCTGATGCACGGCAAGACCAGCCCCGTAACGCATGACGGCAGCGGAGTGTTTGCCGGACTTCCCTCCCCGTTCCTCGCCACGCGCTATCATTCGCTGATCGTCGAGAACATTCCGGATTGCCTGGCGATCAACGCGGAAAGCGAAACGCCCGGGCTGGATGGCACATGCGCGATGGGCTTCCACCACCACGACCTGCCGATCCACGGCGTGCAGTTCCACCCGGAAAGCATCGCGACCGAGCACGGGCACGCCCTGCTGGCCAATTTCGTGGAGCTATGCGGCATCCAGGCGAAAGTCCCGGCGTGACTCGCCTTCCACCTGTCGACCCGCACCTGACGGAAGAGGAAGCCGAAGCAGCCTTCGGCGCGATGCTCGACGGCCAGTGTGCGGACGAGGATATCTCCGCATTCCTGACCGGGCTGTCGGACAGGGGCGAGACCGCGGCCGAGATTGCAGGCGCCGCCCGCGCGATGCGCCTCCGCCTGATCCCGATCGAGGCGCCCGCAAACGCGATCGACGTCTGCGGCACCGGCGGTGATGGGCACCATACGCTCAACGTCTCGACGGCCGTCAGCCTGGTGGTCGCCGCGTGCGGGGTTCCAGTCGCCAAGCACGGCAACCGTGCGGCTTCGTCAAAGGCGGGGGCAGCCGATACGCTCGAGGCGCTCGGGCTCGACATGGAAGCGGCCGGGCGCACGGCGGAGCGGACGCTGCGCGAGATCGGCATCTGTTTCCTGTTCGCGCAGAACCACCATCCGGCGATGGCGCGCATCCAGCCGATCCGTAAGTCTATCGGCCGCCGGACGATTTTCAACCTGATGGGCCCGCTCGCCAATCCCGCCGGGGTGGAAAGCCAGCTGATCGGGATCGCCCGGCCTGCCTACGTGCCGATCTACGCCGACGCGCTGGCCCGGCTCGGCACCGGACACGCGCTGATCGTGTCGGGAGACGAAGGTCTGGATGAGCTCAGCCTTGCCGGAGGCAATGAGCTTGCCGAGGTACGCCAGCACGATTTCGAGATGAAGCGGATCGACGCCGCAGCCGCGGGCCTCCTCCATGCACCGGTTGAGGCGATCCGCGGCGGTGACGCGAAGTACAACGCGCAGGCCCTGAAGGACCTGCTGATGGGCGCGCCCGGACCTTATCGCGACGCGGTGCTGTTCAACGCCGCGGGCGCGCTGCTCGTTGCCGGCGAAGTGGAAAACTGGATCGACGGAGTTGAGGAAGCCGCAGAAGCGATCGACAGGGGTTTGGCAAAAGCCCTGCTCGACTGCTGGATCGCGGCCGCTAGATAAGCCGATGGACAAGCTTGCTGAAATTTGCGCCACCAAGCGGCAGGAAGTCACCGCCCGCAAGGCCGCTGCCACGCTGGACGATCTCGACGCCCGCGCCCGGACAGCCAGTCCGCCGCGCGGTTTCCGCCGCGCGCTTGAGGAAAAGGCTGCCGAGGGCTTCGGCCTTATCGCCGAAATCAAGAAAGCTTCCCCGTCCAAGGGCTTGATCCGGCCGGATTTCCGCCCTGCCGAACATGCCTTGGCCTATCAGCAAGGCGGCGCGGCCTGCCTGTCGGTCCTGACCGATGCTCCATACTTTCAGGGGCACGAGGATTACCTGATGGATGCCCGCGCGTCGTGCGCCCTGCCGGTGCTGCGCAAGGATTTCATGGTCGATCCCTGGCAAGTCGCCGAAGCGCGCGCGATCGGAGCCGATGCGATCCTGATTATCGTTGCCGCACTGGATGACGACACGATGGCCGAGATCGAGGCCGCCGCGATCGAGCGCGGAATGGATGTGTTGGTCGAAGTCCACAACGAAGCCGAGATGGAGCGCGCCGCCCGGCTCCGGTCGCGCCTCATCGGAGTCAACAACCGCGACCTGAAACGCTTCGTAACCGATCTTGCGGTGACGGAGCGGCTTGCCCCGCTCGCGCCGGAAGGAACTCTGCTGGTGGCGGAAAGCGGGATCAACAGCCACGCGGACCTTGAACGGCTTGCCGCGTCCGGCGTCCGCTGCTTCCTTGTCGGGGAAAGCCTGATGCGGCAGGCGGACGTGCGCGCCGCGACCCAAACGCTGCTGAACGGATGAGCGGCCTCACCCACCTCGACGATCAGGGGCACGCGCGAATGGTCGATGTCGGTGCGAAGGCGCAGACCGCCCGCACCGCCACCGCTACCGGACGGATCCGGATGGCCGCGAATGCGCTCGCGGCGATCCGCACAGGCGATGTCCCGAAGGGGGATGTGCTTGCCGCTGCCCGCATCGCCGGGATCATGGCGGCGAAGAGGACCGGCGATCTGATCCCCCTGTGCCACCCGCTCGGGCTCGAATCCGTATCGGTCGACTTCGCTTTCGAAGATGATGGCGTGCGCGTCACGGCCCGCGCGTCGCTGACCGGCAAGACCGGGATCGAAATGGAAGCAATGACCGCTGCCTCGATCGCCTTGCTGACGATCTACGACATGGCCAAGGCGATCGACAAAGGCATGGTGATCGAACACGTTCGCCTCCTGGAAAAGACCGGCGGGAAATCCGGTACCTGGCGCGCCGCCGATGAGCCTGCCTGAACCCCTGCCGCTGGCGGAAGCACAGGCGCGGCTGCTCGGACTGGCAGACCCGCTGGCGGCCGAAAACGTAGGTATCGATACAGCTGTAGGTCGTACGCTTGCCGAACCGCTAATCGCCCGGCGCACGCAGCCCGCGGCCGATCTTTCGGCGATGGATGGCTACGCCGTCCGGACGGACGATCTGCACGGGCCTTGGGTCGTGGCAGGCGAAACCGCCGCAGGACATCCGTTTGGCGGGACGCTTAGCCCAGGGGAAGCGGTACGGATTTCCACCGGCGCCCTGCTCCCCGTCGGTGCCGGCGCGGTCTTGCTGCAGGAGAACGCGGCGCGCGAGGGCGACCGGCTCCGCCTCAACGGCGAAGGGGTGCCGACCCCCGCTCACATCCGCCGCGCCGGGTTCGACTTTGCCGCGGGGGATGAATTGCTGCCCGCCGGAACGCGGATCGGTCCGGCTCAACTGGCGCTCTCGATCGGGGCTGGCCGTGCGCAGCTGGCGGTGCATGCACTTCCCCGAGTTGCGATCATCGACAGCGGGGATGAATTGTCGACCGATCCCGCCGCCTGCGCGGCGCATCAGATCCCAGCCAGCAACGGGGCGATGCTGGCCGCAATGGCCGCGCCGCTAGCCGGGACGGTCACGCGGATCGGTCCGGTTGCAGACCGGCTGGAGGCGCTGGTGCAAGCGTTGGAAGCTGCCGGCGATGCCAATGTGATCGTGACGAGCGGCGGCGCCTCGGTCGGCGATCACGATCTCGTCCGGCCGGCGCTTGAACGGTGGGGCGCAGACATCGATTTCTGGCGCGTGGCGATGAAGCCGGGAAAGCCGCTGCTGGTTGCGCGGAAGGGATCCACGCTGGTGCTCGGCCTTCCGGGCAATCCGGTTTCCGGGTACGTCACTGCCTTCCTGTTCCTGCTCCCGTTGCTCCGAAAGCTGGGAGGAACACGCGAATCGCTGCCGAGGGCGCGGGTCGCGGCGCTTTCCGGCACTCTCCCGGCCGGTGGCCCCAGGCTCGAACTGCGGCGGGCGATCCTGTCCGGGACTGAAGTGGCACCACTTCCCGAACAGGATTCCAGTGCTTTACGAGCGCTGGCGAGCGCAAACGCGCTGATCGAGCGCCCGATTGGAGCCCCTGCAGCAGGTCCGGGAGACGCCGTCAGGGTCTACCCGCTCCAAAACGGCGGAATTGCTTGACGAGCGCTCCCATGTTGCATAATTGTTCCGTGTTCGTTCCCGATTGGAACTTTTGAGGGAGTGGCGTGATGCTGACCGCCAAACAACACGAGTTGCTGCAGTTCATCCAGTACAAGCTGGAGGAAACCGGTATTTCTCCCAGCTTCGAGGAGATGAAGGAGGCGCTTGATCTGCGCTCCAAGTCCGGGGTTCACCGGCTGATCTCCGCGCTGGAAGAACGTGGTTTCATTCGCCGCCTGCCTAATCGGGCCCGCGCGCTGGAGGTTCTGCGGCAGCCGGAAAACACCACGCAGGTGCGCAAGACCGCGGATGTGGTTGCCCTTCCCACCGCAGTTGCCCGTGCAAAGCCGCGCCCGGCGAACGACATTGTCGAAATCCCGCTTCACGGCCGGATCGCCGCCGGCGTCCCGATCGAAGCGCTGGAGGAAGACCGCACCCTGCCGGTTCCGGCGGCGCTGCTCGGCCCAGGGGAGCATTACGCGCTCGAGGTATCAGGCGATTCTATGGTCGAGGCCGGAATTCTGGATGGCGATTATGCGCTGGTCCGCCGCACCGACACCGCGAGAGATGGCGAAATCGTGGTCGCGCTGGTCCACGACGAGGAAGCTACGCTGAAGTATCTCCGGCATGAGGGCGGAATGGTCCGGCTTGATCCGGCCAATGGCGCCTACCTGCCGCAGGTTTACCTGCCGCACGAAGTGAAGGTTCAAGGCAAGCTTGCGGGGCTGCTGCGCCGCTACCACTGACAACGCTTCAGCCAAGGCCGGGCACGTCACCAACCGTGTTCGCCCCGGCTTTCGCCTACGGTGCGGACCCGGAGGCGCGCCAGGTCGATTGCCAGCCCGCCAGTTCTGGACAGCATCTTCCGGTCTGCCTTCAGCCAGCGCGGACGGCAGCTGCGCGGCAACCAGCGGTCGGCGATCACGATGTCGGCCTGGCCGCAGGCGGCGGAAAGCGCGTGTTCCTCCACCTGGTCGCGGCTACGGGTCATCAGAATACGCCATGCGCGCCCGCCGCGTTCAAGCGCGATGGCGCACAAATCGCGGTTGCACTGTGCGCCGGACCAGCGAGCCAGCGGCACCAGCCCCGCTTCGTTTCCGGCAAGCTGCAGCAAATTATCGCGCATGAAATCACTGCGACTGTCCCGCAGCACCAGCAGGCGCTCGTCCTCTCCCGCGATCCCGACCTGACGTCCGTCACCGGAGATCAGTAGATCGGGAATCGGCGTGAGCCACAGCATCGCAGCCGCGAATCCAGCGGGCAAGAAACCCAGCAATCGCAACTTCCCGCGCCACAGGGCCAGCCACAGGCCGCCCGCGACGAACAAGGCTATCGTGAGATCGCTCATCTGCGGCATCAGCTTGACCGCTCCCGGCTGGCCCGCCGTGTAGTGGGCAAGGGCCAAAAGGACGCGGAGCGACTGCCCCGCGAGCCACCAGAACGGCGCCCCCAGCCCTCCGATGTCGAACACCAGTGCCAAAGCGATCAGCGGCATCGACAGGAACGTGACCAGCGGGATCGCCACCACGTTCGCCAGTGCGCCGTACACGCCGGCGCGATGGAAATGGTACAGCACGATCGGCATCAGCGCGATTTCGATCACGAGGCCGGTCAGCAGCAGCATGGCTGCGCGCCGCGCGCCCTTCGCCAGCCAGGCTTCCTCACGCGGGGCGAGAAAGGACCGCACCGGCGCGCTGCCGTGCAGCGCGATGATCGCGATCACCGCGGCAAAGCTCATCTGGAAGCTGGGACCGACCAGCGATTCCGGCCACAGCAGCAGGACGAAGAAGACCGCCACCGCGACCATCCGCAAGCTCAACGGCTCCCGGCCCAGGGCAAGCGCGCCGAGCACGAGCACCGCACCGACACAGCTGCGGACAGTCGGCACTTGTGCCCCCGTCAGCAGGGTATAGCCAATCCCCGCCAGCGCTGCGGCCGCGGCCGCGGCCAGCGGCAGCCGGACTCGCAAGGCGAGCCAGGGCCACAGCGCCAGCAGTCGCAGGACGATCACATAGCACCCGGCAATGACCGCGCTCACATGCAGGCCGCTGATCGACAGCAGGTGAGTGAGCCCAGCGTCGCGCATCGCTACCTGATCGCTTTCGGGAATGGCCCCGCGGTCCCCGCTCGCGAACGCTGCCGCAATTGCCCCCTCGGTCCCCTCAAGCCGCTGACGCACGTGGGCGGAAAGGCCGCGCTGGATGCGGCCGACGAACCCTTCGCCCCTTGCCCGCTCGATCACCGTTACCTCGCCCAGTACGCTGCCGGTAGCGGCGTAACCGGCGAACCAGGCAGTTCGCGCAAAATCGTAGGCGCCAGGCAGCATGGGCGGCGCGGGCGGCATCAACCTGGCCCGCAGCCGGACCACCGCGCCTTCCTGCAAGGCTGGATCGTCCCGTTCTTCCGGCAAGTTGACCCGCAGCTTCACCGCACGGGCATCCCCCGGTAGCCGCGCCGCCAGCACCAGGCGAACACGCTGCTCGGCAGGCTGTTCGCTGCGTTCCAGCACCCGCCCCTGCACCGTCGCCATCACCGGGCGAGCGAGCGGCTCCGCGCCGATCAGGGCGGAGCGGCTCCAGACCGTCAGCACTCCGGCCGCGACCAGCAGCCCCACCGCGATCGCCGCCGTGCGCAGGTGACTGCGGTTCGAATCCTCACGCCACAGCCCCGCCGCTGCCAGGGCGAGGATCAGCCCCGATCCTGCAGCGATCAGCCATCCCGTTGCCGAGCCGAGCCAAAACCACAGCGCAATCCCCGCCGCGAACGCGACCGCCAGCCAAGGCCCCCGATCGAAACCGGCGCGAACCAGAAAAGCCTCGGCCGCATCCCCCAAGCTGGACAATCGGACGCGGGTTCGCCAAGGCGAACGCACCAGCGCGGCGCCGCCCGGCAAGTCTCCCAGAGGCACGGTGGGCAGGTGACGCGTGGCCATCGGTGCATAGGAAAGGATCGGCAGGATAATGGCAAGCGGCGACAAAGGTTCGGCAGGCGGCAACCAGCCAGTCGTCACCCGCTTCGCGCCTTCACCAACCGGATTCCTGCACATCGGTAACGCCCGCACCGGTTTGTTCTCATGGCTTTATGCGCGCCATTTCGGCGGCAAGACGCTGCTGCGGATCGAAGATACCGACAAGCAACGCTCCACCAAGGAAGCGATTGACGTGATCCTGGACGGGCTGGACTGGCTCGGGCTCGATTTCGACGGCGAAACCCATTTCCAGTCCCACTTCGAAGCGCGCCATGCCGAAGTGGCGAACCAGTTGCTGGAAAAGGGCGCCGCCTACCGCTGCTACCTGACCCAGGATGAACTGGCTGAGCGGCGGGAGCGCGCGAAGGCCGAACGGCGGCCGTTCCGGATCGACAGCGAATGGCGCGACTGCGACCCGGCGGATCGTCCGCAAGACCGCCCCTACGTGATCCGTTTGAAAGCCCCCAAGGAAGGGGAGACCGTGATCGAGGACCTGGTGCAGGGCCGGGTCGCGGTCAGCAACAGCGAACTGGACGACCTCGTACTGCTCCGCTCCGATGGCAGCCCCACATATATGCTCGCGGTAGTAGTCGACGATCACGACATGGGCGTGACCCACGTGATCCGCGGCGACGACCACCTCAACAACGCTTTCCGCCAGCTTGCGATCATCCGGGCGATGGACTGGCCGGAACCGCAGTACGCCCACGTGCCGCTGATCCACGGATCGGACGGGGCCAAGCTGTCAAAGCGGCACGGTGCCCTTGGCGTCGATGCCTACCGGGATGAGCTTGGCATCCTGCCCGAGGCGCTGTTCAATTATCTCCTGCGGCTTGGCTGGGGGCACGGTGACCGGGAGGAGTTCACTCAGGACGAAGCCGTCACGCTGTTCGACATCGCGGATGTCGGGAAAAGCCCGTCGCGCTTCGACATGAAGAAGCTTCTGAGCCTCAACGCCCATTACATCCGGGAAGCGGACGATGCGCGGCTGGCGGATCTGGTCGCGCCGCGGATCGGGGAGGAGGCGGACACCGCCCTGCTCGCCCGCGCCATGCCGGTGCTGAAGACAAGGGCGCACGATCTCAATGAACTGGCGGAAGGAGCGAACTTCCTGTTCGCCACCCGCCCCCTGACCCTGACCCTGACCGAGAAGGCCGAGGCGCTGTTGACGCAGGACGCAAAGCGGCTTCTTGGGCGGGTTTCCGCCCGTCTGCATGAGGAAAGAGACTGGACAACGGCCGTCCTGGAGTCCAATCTGAAGCAGATGGCAGAAGAACTTGGGCTGGGCCTTGGAAAGCTGGCACAGCCCTTGCGCGCGGCCCTTACGGGGCAGACAACCTCGCCCGGCATTTTCGACGTGCTGGCCCTTCTCGGCAAGGAGGAAAGTCTTGCGCGAATTGACGCGCAGGCGCTGCACCCTGACGAAGACAAAGATTGAGGAGACTCCATTTGGCTGACAAGCAGGCGAAGCTGACCGTTGCCGGCAGCGAACATGAGCTCCCCGTGCTGCAGGGAAGCTGCGGACCGGACGTGGTCGATATCCGGAAGCTGTACGGCAAGACCGGGATGTTCACGTACGATCCAGGCTACAAGGCGACCGCCTCGTGCGAGAGCGCGCTGACCTACATCGATGGCGAGGAAGGCGTCCTGCTCCATCGCGGATACCCGATCGGGCAGCTCGCCGAAAATTCCAGCTTCATGGAAGTGGCCTACCTGCTGCTGAACGGGGAACTCCCGAAAAGCGACGAACTGGACACCTTCACCCACACGATCACCCGCCACACTATGCTGCATGAGCAGCTGATCCAGTTCTACCGCGGGTTCCGGCGCGACGCGCACCCCATGGCGATCATGTGCGGCGTGGTTGGCGCGCTGTCGGCGTTTTATCATGACAGCACCGACATTTCGGACCCGGAACACCGCAAGATCAGTTCCCACCGGCTGATCGCCAAGATGCCCACGATTGCGGCCATGGCGTTCAAGTATTCGGTCGGCCAGCCGTTCCTCTATCCGGATAATTCCCTGTCCTATACCGCCAACTTCCTGCGAATGACGTTCGGCGTTCCGGCGGAATCGTACGAAGTACACCCGGCGGTCGAGCGGGCGCTGGACCGGATCTTCATCCTTCACGCGGACCACGAACAGAACGCCTCCACCTCGACTGTCCGGCTCGCTGGATCGTCGGGCGCGAACCCGTTTGCCTGCATCGCAGCCGGAATCGCCTGCTTGTGGGGGCCCGCACACGGCGGCGCCAACGAAGCGGCGCTGAACATGCTGCGCGAGATCGGCACCCCTGATCGCATCCCGCATTACATTGAGCGAGCAAAGGACAAGAATGATCCGTTCCGCCTGATGGGCTTCGGTCACCGCGTCTACAAGAACTACGACCCGCGCGCAGCGGTGATGCAGAAGACTGTGCGCGAAGTCTTCGATGCGCTGAACGTTACCGATCCTGTGTTCGAAGTAGCCCTGCAGCTCGAAGAAATGGCGCTGCAGGATGACTATTTCGCTGAAAAGAAGCTGTTCCCCAACGTCGACTTCTATTCCGGCGTCATTCTCTCGGCGATCGGCTTCCCGACCACGATGTTCACCGCCCTGTTCGCGCTGGCCCGCACGGTCGGCTGGGTCGCGCAGTGGAACGAGATGATTTCCGATCCCGGCCAGGTGATCGGCCGTCCTCGGCAGCTCTATGTCGGGCCGACTGAGCGCGACTACCTTCCGCTGGACAAGCGCTGAGAAGGATGCGCTTCGGCCGGGTCCTGCTGGGCCTCGCCGGAGCGCTCCTGATCCTGTTCGGCGGGATCTGGGCGCTGCAGGGCCTTGGGCTGCTGATGCGGCCAACTGAAAGCTTCATGCTTGCGGACCAGCAGTGGGCGGTTAACGGCGCCATCGCCGTTCTGATCGGGCTCAGCCTGATATGGGTAGCCCGCCCCCGGCGCTGAAAGCGTCGATGCCGTTTGTCTCGATCGGTTCACACTGCCAGCGGCGGTAAATGAACTTTCGCGCCGCAGGGCCGTTCGTCCTTTTCAGAAAGGAGGACGGCGTGACGCATTGGTGGCAAGACGCAACGATCTATCAAATCTATCCCCGCTCATACCAGGATACGGATGAGGACGGCGTGGGCGATCTGGCGGGGATTCGCCAGCGGCTGCCGTACTTGCGGGATCTCGGGGTGGACGCGGTCTGGCTGTCTCCGATCTTCCAGTCGCCGATGGCGGACTTCGGATATGACGTGGCCGATTACCGGGCGATTGACCCGCTGTTCGGCACCATGGCGGATTTCGACGCGCTGCTGGCCGATACGCACGCAGCGGGCCTGAAGCTGCTGCTCGATTTCGTGCCGAACCACACATCTGACCAGCATGCGTGGTTTCAGGAAAGCCGGTCCAGCCGGGATAACCCGAAACGGGACTGGTACATCTGGTGCGATCCTGCGCCCGACGGCGGTCCGCCGAACAACTGGATGAGCAACTTCGGCGGTTCCGGCTGGACCTTCGACGATGCGACCGGCCAATATTATTACCATGCCTTCCTGAAAGAGCAGCCAGATCTCAACTGGCGCAATCCGCAAGTTCGCAAAGCGATGGCCGACGTCCTGCGCTTCTGGCTGGACAAGGGCGTCGACGGTTTCCGGGTCGATGTGATCTGGCACCTGGCGAAAGACCCGCAGTTCCGCGACAATCCTCCCAACCCTGCCTGGAAACCGGGCCAGCGCGATCTAGACCGGTATCTCCAGCGCTATTCGGCCGACCAGCCTCATATCCACGACATTATCGCGGAGTTGCGGGACGTGATCGATTCCTATCCCGAACGGCTGCTGATCGGCGAGATCTACCTGCCGGTCGATCGCCTGATGGCCTATTACGGAGAAGACGGCGAAGGAGTGCACCTGCCTTTCAACTTCCAGTTGATCAACGCCCCGTGGCGCACCGAGGTAATCGGGCCGCTGATCGATGAGTACGAAGCCGCGCTGCCGGAAGGTGGCTGGCCGAATTGGGTTCTGTCCAACCATGACCAGCCGCGGATCGCCGACCGCGTCAGCGAAGAACAGGCTCGCATTGCGGCCATGCTGCTGCTGACCCTGCGCGGAACGCCGACGCTGTACTATGGGGACGAGATCGGGATCGCGAAGGCGCATATCCCGGCGGATCGGATTCAGGACCCCTGGGCGAAGAACGAACCCGAAGCCAGCTTCAACCGGGATCGGGCCCGCACACCGATGCAGTGGTCTGCCGGTCCGCACGGGGGTTTCAGCACCGTAGAGCCGTGGCTGCCGCTGACGAATGACCTTGCCACCTGCAACGTCGACACCGAACAGGACGATCCATGCTCCATGCTGGCGCTCCACCGGGAGCTTCTCGGCTTGCGGAAGCGGGAGGAGGAGTTGCGGCAGGGTGCCTACACCCGGATGGATTCAGCAGCCCCCGTGCTGGCCTACCGGCGCGGAGAAAACCTTGCAGTCTTGCTCAACCTGTCGGCGGAGTCCGCGCCGCTGGACCTGCCCGACCGGTTCGCCCGCGGGGAGGTGCTGCTGCGCGCATCCACGGGCGCCAATGGAGGACCTGTCCCCGACCAACTGCCCGGAAACGAGGGGCTGGTTGTCAGGGCTGCAGACGGCTGAGCAGGAAGCGGACTTGCTCAGCGACCGGGAGCCGGCCGTCAACCTCGATCGCCTGTTCGTCTCTCTCCGGAGGGTCGAACGTGGCGAGCTGGCTGGCGAGCAGGGCTGGCGGCATGAAGTGGTTCCTGCGCGCTGAAACGCGACGTCGCAGTTCCTCCGGCGGCACGTTCGGCCAGACGAACAGCGCGTCCGGCACGAACCCGCGCAACCGGTCGCGGTAGGATCGGCGTAAAGCCGAACAGCTGGCGACTATCCCTCCCTCGGCCTCGGCGAGCAGCCGCCCGACAGCGTTGAGAAACGGGCGGCGGTCTTCATCCGTCAGCGCCTCCCCCCGCCCCATCTTGGCGATGTTGGCGGCCGGGTGCAGCAAATCGCCTTCCAGAAATTCGCGTCCAAGCGCCTGAGCCAGGGCGAGCCCGAGCGTGGACTTGCCGTTCCCGCTCGGTCCAATGACGACGATCGGTACCGACTTCTCCAATGGCTCAGGAGCCCAAGCCGCACTTCGCCGTTCGTTGTTCATGTGCAACGACTATGAACGTCAGATCGATTGGGAGCAATATTGCAAGGCGGTCGCCGCCGCCGAGTTGGGCATGAAGACGGCAGCGGGCCCCGGCCAGCTCCCCCCGGCGGAGGACGTCCGGATCAACAACGAAGCTCCGGTCATGGTTGCGACCGGGAACGCGGTGGACCTGGTGCCGATGCGCTGGAGTTTCTTACCCGCGCGCGCCGGTCGGTCTCCCGTATTCAACTTCCGATCCGAGGGGCGCACGTTCGCCAACAGCAAGCGCTGTCTTGTCCCGGCTTCGGCGTTCTTCGAATTCACCGGTGCAAAGTCCCCCAAGAACAAGTGGCGCTTCGCGCTCAAGGGCAGCCCGGTTCTGGCGATGGCCGGCTTGTGGCGGGAAGAAGACGACAGGGAACGCCGCTTCACCATTCTGACCACCTCTCCCGGCCGGGACGTGAAGCCGTTTCATGACCGACAGGTGGTAATCCTGCCGCCGCAGGACTGGGCCCACTGGCTCTATCTCGACCGGCCCGAGGCGGAAATCCTGAAGCCGCTTCCGGAAGGGAGCCTGCAGGTAACGCTGGCGCGTGAAGGAGCCGATCCCCCGCCTGAGCGCCTGCGTGACCTCGCGAAGTAAGGTAAAGCTCCCTGCGGCGGGATTACAGCAAGCGCGCCGCGCCCTGCCCGATCTCTGCGAAATAGCTGATCATCGCATCGGCTGCGGTGTCGGTCAGCTGGATGAAGGCGCGGCGCTTGTCGCTCGCGTCCTCGACTCGTTCCAGCAGGCCCGTCTGGGTCATCTGGGTAATCCAGCGCAACGCTGTGGTCGGCGGCACCCCACTGGCGATGCAAAGCGACGTCACCGAAACGCGGGTATCTTCGACCCGGGCAGCTGTCAGGTCCAGCAGCATGTCCCACGCGGGGTCGGCGAACAGGTTCGCATCGAAGTACCGCGAGCGCAACTGGCGCTGGCGGATAATGCGCCGGATCAGGCGTGCGTCGGGCAGTTCGGCGCGGCCCCGCTTGGCTTCCGGCTCGGCAACCGGCTCATCGTCCGGCCGTTCCACCACCGCCGCCTGCACTGCGTCGTAGGGGCCAATCTTTTCCAGCCGGTCGGCAATATGGCCGACTTGCTCGAACAAGCGCATTAGGGTCAGGCGATCTTCCTGTGAGAGTTCCCGCACCCGCGCACCGGACGCACGAGCCAGCACCTGGCCGATGGCGACCGCTCGTTCTGCCCGCCGCGCATCGACCAGTATCTGGGGTTTGGTCCGTCCGAAGCACGGGTACACGTCGTCCAGCGCAGCAATGGTGGTGCAGACGATCAGCTCCGCACCCGTCCGCGCGACTTCCGTGTCCAGCCGGGTCAGGGCGGACAAAGTGGCTTCATCGGCTTCCGGGCAGTCGAACACGACAAGCTCACCGGTCAGGCGCCCCTCGCCCTGCATCAGGGTAGAAACGGGACCTGAGACGCGCACGTCCACCCCCGCTGCCTCGAGATCCTCAGCCAGTTCGGCCAGCATCAGGCGACGGTCGGAAAAGACGGAAGCGTCCAGCCGGGCACCGCGACCGGAATTGGCAGGTGCATACTCGAAATCCGCGTTAGCCACCGGTGGACTTCCCTTCACCAATTCGCCTGAACCCCGTCGTTCGAAGGAATTCTGCCGTTTGTGCCCAAACTGTCAATCGGCAAACGGATCGCGCACCAGGATCGTGTCGTCGCGCTCCGGACTAGTCGAGACGCTGGCAACCGGGCATTCGATCAATTCCTCGATGCGGCGGATGTACTTGACCGCCTGAGCGGGAAGCTCGGCCCAGCTGCGCGCTCCGGCGGTTGTCTCGCTCCAGCCGGCCATTTCTTCGTAGACGGGCTCAACCGCTGCCTGCGCCGCGGCGTTGGAGGGGAGATAATCGATGATTTCCCCGTTCAGACGATATCCGGTGCAGATCCGGATTGTCTCGAAGCCATCCAGTACGTCCAGCTTGGTCAGGGCGATGCCGGTCACACCCGAGATCGCACAGCTTTGCCGCACGATTACCGCGTCGAACCAGCCGCAGCGCCGCTTGCGCGCGGTGACGGTGCCGAATTCATGCCCTCTGCGGCCCAGCAACTCGCCGGTCTCATCCTCAAGCTCCGTCGGGAACGGGCCGGAACCAACACGCGTGGTGTATGCCTTGACGATCCCCAGTACGAAACCGGCCGCGTTCGGCCCCATTCCGGAGCCGGAGGCAACCGTCCCGCTGACGGTGTTGGAGCTGGTGACGAAAGGATATGTCCCGTGATCCACATCAAGCAGCACGCCTTGCGCGCCTTCGAACAGAATGCGCGCGCCGTCCCGCTTCGCATCGCGCAACCGCTTCCACACAGGCTGGGCGAACTGCTGCACGAACGGGGCGATCTGGCGCAACTGCTCCAGCAGTTCCGCCCGATCGAGCGGCGGCTGGTCGAAGCCGGCGCGCAGGGCATCATGGTGGGCAAACAAGCGATCGAGCTGCGGGTCGAGCGTTTCGAGATGGGCCAAGTCGCACACGCGGATTGCCCGGCGGCCAACCTTGTCCTCGTACGCCGGTCCGATGCCGCGCCCGGTGGTGCCGATCTTGCCCTTGCCGGCCGCCGCCTCCCGCAGGGAATCGAGCTCCCGGTGCAGCGGCAGGATCAGCGGGCAGTTGTCCGCGATGCCGAAGTTGTCGGGACCGATCGAGACCCCCTGCCCTTCGAGCCGGGTAATCTCGTCCCGCAACGCCCAGGGATCGAGCACGACGCCGTTGCCGATCAGGGACAAGGTGCCGGTGACGATGCCGGACGGCAGCAAGCTCAGCTTGTAGGTGGTGTCCCCGACCACCAGCGTATGCCCGGCGTTGTGTCCGCCCTGGAAGCGGACGACGACATTGGCGCGGCTTGCAAGCCAGTCGACGATCTTGCCTTTGCCTTCATCGCCCCACTGGGCGCCAATCACGGTCACATTGGCCATTGCACTGCTTTCTTCCGGGAAACCTGCCGCGCACTAGAGAAACCTGAAGAGCAGAGCAACCTGAGCCGGTACGCAAAGGGGTGGATCAATTCGCAGAAAACCTTGGAAGGCCGATGGCTCAGCTTACGAGAGCGAGCTGCACGCGCCCGGTTCCGCTGTTCAGGATTCCGACCTCTCGCGCGGCGGCCTTGGACAAGTCGATCACGCGCCGACCGACATAAGGACCGCGGTCATTGACTCGCACCACCACGGCGTCGCCTGTGCGGACATTGGTCACGCGCAACTTGCTGCCCATCGGCAGCGACCGGTGCGCTGCAGTCAGGTGGTTCGGATTGAACGGCTCGCCGCTCGCAGTCGGATTTCCGGCCAGTTCTTCGCCGTAATAGCTCGCCTCGCCCTGCCCGATGCTTCGTTCGGCGCTCGTGCCCACCTCGGGCGCAAGCGTCGGAGCCACTCCGGCAATTCCGCGCCCAAGCGGGGTCACCTCAGGCTCCGATTCCGCCCGAATGGTCGTAAATGCGAGAATTGCACAAAGCAGGAGGAGAACGACGAGGGCAGCAGAAAGAAATGCCCTCTGCTGTTTCAGCGCTACATAAGCGCGAAGCCGTTCTCGTCGGCTGGGAAGCCTAGAATGACTTAGATCGTGTTCAGTATCATTGAAATATAAAGTACCCATGTTAATGGTACGTTTATATCATCTATTGGTTCCGAATTAAGACCTGTTCTCAACATCTTAGAAGTCTTTGATGCTGCATCATCCAAGTTGTTGGATCAGGCTGCCTACAAATTCTATAGCTTCACCGCTTGTGCATCTTGCAGGCAATGCGTGCAGCCGAGTTCAGCGGGATACTCGCGCTCTGAAAGAGCCGCCACGGTGCGCCAGCCCTTGCCGCGCAAGGCGGCGGCCGCTGCCACATCATGACCGAGGGGAAGGAACACCGAAGGCCGGGATTCCGATACCGTCATCGCTTCAACCAGCGGATCGGGAAACAGGGAGAACCCGGTCGCCGGCTCATCCGCGCCCCGGATATGATATGTTCCGCCGCGACCAAGCGCGCCGCGCACGCCTTCGGCGTAAAGCATGAAGCCGAACCAGCTCTGGTATTCGAACCCGTGCCGCTCCGTCGGGTCCAGCGTCAGCCGCACTCCGTCCCCGATCCTTGCCGCAATCTGCTGGAGTCCTTCTATCCGGCTGTCGAGCGCGCCCCCCGCGCCCACTTCGCTCAGCCGCCGGATCGCATCCTCAAAGGGGCCGGTGGCATAGAGCAGCGGCAGATAGGCTTCTCCGCCGACGGCTTTCAGACCGCCGACATCCTTGCCATCAAGCTCTCGCCGGACGTCTTCTATCTGCTCCGGTGCCAGCGGCAGCGCCTCCGCAGCCAACGTATCGACTAGGTCCGGCAGAGTGAAATCGACCGAGATTCGGGTAGCTCCTGCCCGCGACAGCGCTTCAACCGCGACGCTGACGATCTCTGCCGCAGCGGCCACGCTGTCGCTGCCGATCAACTCGGCGCCGATCTGCAGGCTTTCCCGCCGGGGATCGAGCGTATCCCCCGTGATCCGCACCACCGGCCCGGAATAACACAGCCGCAGGGGCCGCGGGGCCGACGCAAGGCCGGTCGCAGCGATCCGGCCAACCTGAACGGTAATATCCGACCGCAGCGCCAGCGTGCGCAGGCTACGGGGATCGACGAACCGGAACATCCGGCGCGGCTGGACCCCTTCCATCCGCATCGCCATCGACTTTTCGAATTCGATCAGCGGCGGGCGCACGAAATCGTAGCCGTGAGCGTCCATGACTTCCAGCATCCCGCGCTCAATCCGCGCTAGCGCGGACGCATCGGGAGGCAGCCGGTCTTCTAGACCTTCGGGCAGGAGATTGCAGGTCGGATCGATCATGGCGGCTCCCCTATCTCACATCCCCATTCCCGCGAAAGCAGGAATCCGTGGCCGGACTGGCGACCCTCGCAATGCCGCGGGTCGCCAGTCCCGTTACATCAGAACGCCAGCGCCTTGACGGTCTTGACGCCCTGCAGCTTGCACGCCTTGTCGATCACGTCCTGCGGGATCGCCTGGTCGACTGACAGCAGCAGCACCGCTTCGCCGCCAGCATCGCGCCGGCCAAGATGGAAGGTGCCGATATTGATCCCGTTCTCACCCAGCAAGGAGCCGATCCGGCCGATGAAGCCGGGCGCGTCCTGGTTGACGATGTACAGCATGTGCCCTTCAAGATCCGCCTCGATCCCGATGCCGAAGATCTCCACCAGGCGCGGTGCGTTGCTGCCGAACAGCGTGCCGGCGACCGAACGGTCCCCCTGGCTGGTCGAGACGGTGACGCGCACCAGCGTGTGGTACACGCCTTCCCGCGTGTTGCGGATTTCGCGCACTTCCATGCCCCGCTCCTTCGCCAGGAACGGTGCGTTCACCATGTTCACGCTTTGGGAAAACTGCTTCATCAGACCCGAAAGCACCGCGGCGGTGATCGGCTTCTGGTTAAGCTCGGCCGCAGCGCCCACCGATTCGATGCTGATCTTGGGCAGATTGCCATGGGCAAGCTGCCCGATCAGCGAACCCAGCTTTTCGGCCAAGGCCATGTACGGCTTCAGCTTCGGCGCTTCCTCGGCGCTGAGCGACGGCATGTTGAGCGCGTTGGTGACGCCGCCGTTGACCAGGAAATCGGCCATCTGTTCAGCCACCTGCAGCGCCACGTTGACTTGCGCTTCGGTGGTCGAGGCGCCGAGGTGCGGAGTGCAGATGAAGTTCGGCGTCCCGAACAGCGGGCTTTCCTTGGCCGGCTCGTCCTTGAAGACGTCAAGCGCGGCCCCGGCGATGTGACCGCTGTCCAGCAGGTCCTTCAGCGCAGCCTCATCGATCAGGCCGCCGCGGGCGCAGTTGACAATCCGCACGCCCTTCTTGGTCTTTTCCAGCCGATCGCGGTTGAGGATGTTCCGCGTCTGATCGGTCAGCGGGGTGTGCAGCGTGATAAAGTCCGCCCGGGAAACCAGGTCTTCAAGGTCGGCCTTCTCCACGCCCAATTCGATCGCGCGCTCCTCGGTAAGGAACGGATCGTAGGCCAGCACCTTCATCCGCAGGCCCAGCGCGCGGGACGCGACGATCGAGCCGATGTTGCCCGCGCCGATCAGGCCCAGCGTCTTGCCGGTGACTTCGACGCCCATGAACGCGTTCTTCGGCCACTTGCCTTCCTGCGTCTGCGCGTTCGCTTCCGGTATCTGCCGGGCGAGCGCAAACATCAGCGCAATCGCATGTTCGGCAGTGGTGATCGAATTGCCGAATGGAGTGTTCATCACCACCACGCCCTGTGAAGAGGCGTAAGGGATGTCGATGTTGTCGACGCCGATCCCGGCGCGGCCAATCACCTTCAGTCTGGGCGCAGCGTCGAGAATTTCCGGCGTCACCTTGGTGGAGGAACGGATCGCGAGACCATCGTACTGGCCGATGATTTCCTTCAGTTCCTCCGGCGTCTTGCCGGTGATCACGTCCACGTCGCACCCGCGCTCCTGGAAAATGCGCGCGGCGTTGGGATCCATCTTGTCGGAAATGAGAACTTTGGGCTTCGTCATGGGGAATTCCTTTGTCTCGCGTTCCCCGCAAATGCAGGAATCCAAGGCTGACAAGGCAGCTGTGTGAACCGGATCCCCACGCTTGCGGGGCTGCGAGTTAAGAGTTCAGGCGTCTTCGCGAAGGGAGGCGTAGGCCCAGTCGAGCCACGGGCCGAGGGCCTCGATATCGGCGGTGTCGACCGTTGCGCCGCACCAGATCCGCAAGCCCGCCGGGGCATCGCGGTATCCGGCGATGTCGTAGGCGGCGTCCTGGTCTTCCAGCAGCTTGGCGAACTTCTTGATGAAGTCGGCGTCCGCGCCTTCTACTGTCAGGCAGACGCTGGTGTTGGAGCGGATCGCCGGGTCCTGAACCAGGTTTCCAAGCCAGTCGCGGTCCTCCACGATCTTCTGAAGCGCCGCCGCGTTTGCGTTGGCGCGCGCCTTCAGCGCGTCCAGCCCGCCGATCGACTTGGCCCACTCTAGCGCGAAGATCGCATCTTCCATCGCCAGCATCGAAGGCGTGTTGATCGTCTCGCCCTTGAAGATACCCTCGATCAGCTTGCCGCCCTTGGTCATGCGGAAAATCTTGGGCAGCGGGCGGTCAGGGGTGTAGCTTTCCAGCCGTTCAACGGCGCGGGGACCCAGGATCAGCACGCCGTGCGCGCCTTCCCCGCCCAGGACCTTCTGAAACGAGAAGGTCAGCACGTCGATCTTGTTCCAGTCGATGTCCTGCGCGAACACGGCGCTGGTGGCGTCCGCAATGCAAAGGCCTGCACGGTCGTCGGCAATCCAGTCGCCGTTCGGCACCTTCGCGCCCGACGTCGTGCCGTTCCAGGTGAAGATCACGTCGTTCGACCAATCGACCTGCAACAGATCGGGGATCTGGCCATAATCGGCCTTGAGCACCGTCGTATCCAGCTTCAGCTGCTTGACCGCGTCGGTGACCCAGCCTTCACCGAAGCTTTCCCACGCGAGCAGGGTAACCGGCCGGACCCCAAGCATCGTCCACATCGCCATCTCGACCGCGCCGGTGTCCGACGCAGGCACGATGCCGACCCGGTGGCTGTCGGGTACGCGCAGCACTTCGCGGATCAGGTCGATGGAATACTGGAGGCGCGTCTTGCCAAGCTTCGAGCGGTGTGACCGTCCGAGCGATTCCGTGGCCAGCTTGTCGCAGGACCAGCCCGGCGGCTTTGCGCAGGGACCGGAAGAAAAGTAAGGGCGCGCAGGCTTGCGCGCCGGAATATTCGTATCAGTCATGTAGTCTCTCCTCGCAGAGAGCTCGCGCGGCGTTGGGACCGCGTGGCCCGGGGTGCGCAATAAACATGCTGCCCGACAAGTCAACCCGGCAACGATCGTGCAGGAACTCCGCACGAACCCGTATCGGGTTTCCGCCCTGCGCCGAATGGTTTAGCCCTCACCGCCGAGGATGGGTCGATGATACGCAACTGCATAACCACGATCGGCGCTGCACTTCTTGCCGGTTGTTCCATGCTGCCGGGAGGCGATACCCCGAAGCAGGAGGCCGCGGCGCCGATCGCCCGCAGCCCCGCGGGTGCCCAGTGTCTGGCCGATCTCCAGAGGAGCGAGGCGACCTTCACCCCCCTGCCGGATCGTTATACAGGCCAGGGCTGCTCGATGCTCAACACCGTCCAGCTGACTCGGTTACGCAGCGATGTGGGCGAACCGGTGATGACGAACCTCGGCCCCGTCGCGTGTCCGGTTGCCAGCGCTTTTGCCGGCTGGGCCCGCTTCGGCGTCGACCGGGCAGCGCAGCAGATCCTGGGCAGCCCGCTCAAGGCGATTGAGACCTACGGCAGCTATGTCTGCCGTAACGTGGCGGGAACCAGCCGCCGCTCGGGCCATGCGACCGCCAGTGCGATCGACATCGCCGCTTTCGTGCTGGAAGATGGGCGGCGGATAAGCGTGCTGAACGGCTGGAACGGCGGAACTCGCGCTGAGCAGGAGTTTCTCCGCACCGTCCACCGCAGCGCCTGCAAGCGCTTCGCTACCGTGCTGGGTCCGGACTACAACGCCGCCCACGAAAACCACCTGCACATCGAAGGCGTAGCCTCGCGCCGCGGTTTCTGCCGCTAGGGTCGTCAGGAAATCGGCGGAAGATCGGCCGGGCGACTGAGTGGCCCAGGACATGAAAAACCCGCAAAGGACCCCTGCGAGAGGAACAATTCGCAGGAGCACTTTGCGGGCTGTCCCGCCAAGCGGAACACCGTGGCAGGCAGGGTCAGCTACGGGGCGGCATAGCCGCTGAAATACGCAACTGGAGCGGTCTTGCGACCGCCCCAGCCCCGTCCCGTGGCATTGTTCCCCCTGCCCTGGTTCCTTGTTTCAGTTGATGCGGTTTTCGATCGCGCTCGGGCGCATGAACGGCGCCGGGATCGATGCACGATCCTCCAGCCGGGCGTCCATCCGCAGGCGAACGGCGGCGGCCGGGTGGGCAGCGCCGATCTTGTCCATCATCTTGGCGCGATGGATTTCGACCGTGCGCGGGCTGATGTGCAGTTCGCGGGCGATGGCCTTGTTCGAATTGCCTTCGGCCAGCAAGTCCAGCACTTCGCGTTCGCGCTTGCTCAGGCTGCTGACGATCCGGCGTGCTTCCACCATCTTGCGGCGGGCCTTGGACTGAGCCTGGGCTTCCTGCTGCACGCGTTCCATTACTTCGGCAAACTTGTCCCGGGCAACCGGAACCTTGAGATAATCGAGGGCACCGTTCTTGATAGCTTCGACAATTTCATGAACGCGGGGATTTTCGGCAGCGAGGAGAAGCGGAAGCCAGATACCGGTCTGGGTCATCTGGTCGATGAACGCGGCGGTCCCTTGCGGGATGGTGTTCTGGGTTACCACGACCACCCCGTCGCAGGGCGTTCGGACGAACAACCCCTCCGGACTGGCATAGACCTCGGCATTGAAGCCCAAGGCTGCGGCGGTGCGGGCCAGCTCGGCACGAAGCGTGCTTTCGGTGGCGACGATGTGGATGGTGAAGGGCTGTTCCATGAGCCTCTGTTGCCCGCGATCTTTCCGACATGCATCCGATACAAAAACCATTTCGAATGCATTCTGTCGGCTCAACGCAACAACTGACCTATATCCGCCCCAAAGATTAACCGGAGTGGAGCTTTCTACGCGTTTGCCCCCTAGGTGTCAGTGCGTATTCGGGTTTCTCAGGGCTTGAAAATCCGGTTTTTCGTCCAGCGAATCGCTGAAGGGAAACCGTGGGAGGGAGTGGAACGCGCTGCGCAACGCCTCGCTCCACGCGGATGAAAGAGCGTCGAAGTAGGGGTCCCCCTGATCGATCCGCTGCGGGTGCCGGGGCACGCATTCGTCCCGCCCGATCACCAGCAGGTCCAGCGGGAGCCCGACCGAGAGGTTCGCCTGGAGCGTGGAGTCGAAGCTGACCATCAGCAGCTTGATTGCTTCCTCGAAGCTCATCTGCCGGTCATAGGCGCGGACCAGGATCGGCCGGCCGTACTTGGTTTCCCCGATCTGGAAGAAGGGCGTGTCCCAGCTGGCTTCGATGAAGTTGCCTTCCGGGTAGAGCATGAACAAGCGCGGCTCCTGCCCCTTGATCTGCCCCGCCAGAATCATGGATGCCGCGAACCGGCCGGTTCCGGTCTGTCCGTTCTCCGCCTGTGTCTCGCGCACCGTGTCGCGCAGGATGCGCCCGATCTCGCCCGCGATGCGGAACATGGTCGGCAGTTCGAACAGGGAATTCTGGCGGTCCTCCGGTGCCTTGCTGCGTTCTTCCAGCTGGCTTACCACTGCCTGTGTCGTGGCAAGATTGCCGGCCGTCATCAGCGCAACCACCCGCTCTCCCGGGATGGACCAATGGAACATCTTGCGGAAAACCGAAATGTTGTCGACGCCGGAGTTGGTGCGGGTGTCGCTCATCAGCACAAGGCCGCAATCGAGCATCATCCCAACGCAGTAGGTCATTTCTTCTCCTGTAAACCGTCCGCCCCGAACGGGCCGGGCGCGCTTACTGTTCCGCCTGCTGCTGTTCCACTGCAAGATTGACCGTCAGGCCCTCTGCCGAAGCGCCAAGGCTGGTCCCCAGAACCGGGGCGGCTTCGCGGTAATCGCGCCCGCTGGCGAGGCGCACATAGCGCGGATCGGGACTAATGCCATTGGAAACGTCAAACCCGACCCAGCCTAGCCCAGGAACGTGCCCTTCCGCCCAGGCATGGGTGGCGCTCTGATCCACCCGGTCATCCATCATCAGGTACCCGCTGACGTAGCGCGCCGGAATTCCGAGGAAGCGCGCCGCTGCGATGAAGATGTGGGCGTGGTCCTGGCAAACCCCGCACCCCCCGGAAACCGCTTGTTCGGCGGTGGTTTCCACCCCGGTACGTCCGGTTTCGTAGCGCACCCGATCGCGGATGCGGGCAGACAGCCCGTGCAGCAGGTCCAGACGGCCGCCATTCTGGTCCAGCCCCTCCACCAGTTTTCTCGTGCCCGGCCCCGGCCGGGTCAGGTCCGTCGCCCCGAGGAACGCCCACAGAGGCATGTGCCCGGAGTGCTGACCGATCACCCCCGCTTCATCCTGGGTCATCACCGTTCCTGAACAGGTGATGACGACATCCTGCGCATCCTGCGTCACGGACAGCAGCATTACCCGATTGCAGTTTTGGTCCTCGTAGGAAAATTCCTCCCGCGCATTCTCGTAATCGAACGACCAGTCGAGGACACGCTGCCCCTGGGTGCCCTTGGGAAACAAGCGCAGGCGCTGCAGCCCGTGCTTGACCGGCCGATCGAACCGGTAACGCGTGGTGTGGCGGATGGCGAGACGCATGACGTGCAGGTTCCCTCAATCGAGAAAGCGGTATTCCTCCGCGATCGTGTGGGCCAGCCTCTGGTTGGAGACGATGAAGTCGATCAGGAATTCATGCAAACCGCGATCGAATACTTCGTCGATCGTCCAGCGGGCAAGCTTCAGGTCCGCGTCCCGCAAGCAGGCATGTGCGGCCCCCTCTTCCCCGTGAATCCGGGCCAGCCGCGCGAGGTTGCTGCGCATGGCAGCGTAGCAGAACGAAAGGCTGCGCGGGAACCGATCGTCCAGGATCAGGAATTCGGCGATCGAACGGGCATCCATTCGTCCGGCGTTGAGCCAGCGGTAAGCGCGATCCCCGGAAAGCGAGCGCAGCACGTGATCCCATTGCGCAGTGTCGAGCGGCATGCCGACGTGAGCAGGCGACGGGAGCAGCACGTAATACTTCACATCCAGTATTCGCGCGCTGTTGTCCGCTCGTTCCAGCAAAGTGCCAATCCGGCTGAAGCAATAGATCTCGTTCCGCAGCATCGAACCATAGGTGGAGCCGCGCACTAGGCTGGACTGGCGCCGAACCGCGGCGAGCGCCGTTCCCAGGCTGCTGGCCCGCACCGGCTTGGCCAGCAGGTCGCGCAGGGTCATCCAGCCTTCGTTGATTGCTTCCCACACTTCGGCGGTGATTGCGGAACGGCAGGCCCGCGCGTTGTTGCGCGCGCGCTCGATCATCGTCAGCACGGATTCGGAGTTGTCCCGTGAGCGCAGCACGAAATCGCACACCTGCGGGCCGTCATAGCCACGATGAGCCTCGTCGTACGCCTTCAGTTGCCCGAGCGTGGTAAGAACGGACCGCCACTCCTCGTCCGCGGCCGTAATCCCGCGCGTCAGGGCCATGCGATTGCCGGCTTCCAGCAGGCGCGCAGTATTCTCCGCGCGTTCGAGATAGCGGTAGATCCAGAATATGCCGTGAGCCACGCGGGCAAGCACCGGGGGGGGCTTGTCGTTCATTCGCTAAGCACCCAGGTGTCCTTGGTCCCGCCGCCCTGGCTGGAGTTCACCACCAGCGATCCCTTCTTCATCGCCACCCGCGTCAGGCCGCCCGGCACGATTTCGACGCCTTGCGGCGACACGAGCACGAATGGACGCAAGTCCACGTGCCGCGGAGCCAGGCCCTTGTTGGTGAACACCGGGCAGGTGGACAGCGCCAGAGTCGGCTGTGCGATATAGTTTTCCGGATGGGCTTCCAGTTTCGCGCGAAACTGGCGGATATCGCGCTTTGAAGCCGTCGGCCCGATCAGCATTCCATACCCGCCCGAACCGTGGACTTCCTTCACCACCAGTTCTTCAAGGTTGTCCAGGACGTACTTCAGGCTTTCAGGATCGGCGCAGCGCCAGGTTTCGACGTTGGGCAGCAAAGGCCGCTCACCCGTATAGAATTCGACGATTTCCGGAATGAAGGAGTAGATCGCCTTGTCGTCCGCGACGCCCGTTCCCGGCGCGTTGGCGATGGTAATGCGTCCGGCGCGATAGGCGTCCATCAGTCCGGGCACCCCCAGTACGCTGTCGGGCTGGAAACTCATCGGATCGAGGAAGGCATCGTCGATGCGGCGGTACAGCACGTCCACCGGACGAAACCCTCGCGTGGTGCGCATCTGCACTCTTCCGTCGACCACGCGCAGATCGCCGCCCTCAACCAGTTCCGCCCCCATCTGGTCAGCGAGAAACGCATGTTCGAAGTAGGCCGAGTTGTAGTGCCCCGGAGTCAGCACAGCAACCGCCGGCTTGTCCCCGGCGCACTCAGGTGCGCAGGCCGCCAGGCTCTTGGCCAGCCGCCGCGGATAGTTCGACACCGGCTGCACGTTCACCCGGGTGAACAGTTCCGGGAACATGCCCATCATCGTCTCGCGGTTCTCCATCATGTAGGAGACGCCGCTGGGCGTGCGGGCGTTGTCTTCCAGCACCAGAAATTCGTCCGGACCGGTCCGCACCAGGTCGATGCCAAGAATATGGGTATAGACGCCGCCGGGCGGCTTCAGGCCCACCATTTGCGGCAGCCAGGCCGCATTGTGGCGCAGCAGCTCTTCCGGCAGGCGGCCGGCGCGGACGATTTCCTGCCGATGGTAGAGATCGTGGATGAAGGCGTTGATCGCCCGCACCCGCTGCTCAATCCCGCGCGACAACCGTCGCCATTCACTGGATGAAAGGATCCGCGGGACCATGTCGAACGGGATCAGGCGTTCTTCCGCCTCTTCCCCGCCGTAAAGATTGAAGGTGATGCCCGTGCGGCGGAACACGCTTTCCGCTTCGAAGCCTTTGCGGCGCGCCCAGCCGGGGTCCTGCTCATCCAGCCAGCGCGCATATTCCCGATAGGGGGCACGGACCGTCCCGTCCGGCTCATGCATCTCGTCAAAATTGGCCGGGCCGCTCATGGTTCTCCCTTGCTGCAATGCACCGTGACATGATTGTGGCGCGTTGCCAAGGACCTGCCTCAGTCGAGGTTCACTTCCCGGAGCACTGTCCAGATGGATTCCGGCGAGTAGGCGAAACCCAGGTGAGTGCAGTGCAGGGCCACTGCCCGGTCCCGCTCCCCCTCCCGGCCACACGATGCGTCCGGGGCGACAATCCCGTCTCGCGGGCTCCACAACGCCACTGTTTCCACCGGCGGCTTTTGCGGCACGTTGCAGGTGACGGGCGGTTCCTCGACCGAGTGCCCGGTGACGAGGTGATAAAGCCGCCAGGCGTTGTTGGCGTGTGGATCACCGGAGAATGGCGATCCCATTGTAACGACCTTTTCCACTGCGTGAGGATGGAGCTTGGCCATTTCCCGTGCGAAGACCCCCCCGAGGCTCCAGCCGACGAGCACCAGCTTGCGGCCGTGCTTGCGGTGAAGCGCCTCGACGCGCAACGAGAGGACATCGAAGTTCTCCTCCGTCGGCCCGAAATTCCAGCCAAGCCCCCAGTCGTGGACCGTGTGCCCTGCCTGCTCCAGCGCCCGGGCCATGCCCCGCATCCTGCCGGGATGCGTGAAGAACCCGGGCAGCAGCATCACCACCCCGGGGCGCCGGGCCGGCTCAACCATGATCTCCTGTTTCCGGAAGAGCTGGATGAAGACGTCCAGTTCACCCAGCCGGTGCCGCAGCGGCGGTCCCTTCACGCCCTGCGGCGGCTTACGGCAGACCAGCGCTGCTCGCCGCATCGCGCCTTGAAGGAAGTTGCCCTGCGTCATTGCGTGTCTGTCTGCTTCACCGTCCGATTGCACCGCGCGCGCTCAGCCCCCATATTCACGGGATGACCGAACTTGTCATTCGCCGAGGTCTGGCAGAGCCCGACACGTCCGGCAACTTCACGCCTCATAAACCCGCGCGCCCGGAAAAGAGCCAGGGCGGCAAGCCGTTCACGCTGGTGTCCGATTACCAGCCCGCCGGCGACCAGCCCACTGCGATCGGAGACCTGACAGCGGCGGCGAACGAGGGTGAAAAGACGCAGGTCCTGCTCGGCGTTACCGGATCGGGCAAGACGTTCACCATGGCCAAGGTGATCGAGGAACTGCAGCGCCCCGCGCTGATCCTTGCCCCCAACAAGATCCTTGCGGCCCAGTTGTACGGCGAGTTCAAGAGCTTTTTCCCCGACAACGCGGTCGAATACTTCGTCAGCTACTACGACTACTACCAGCCCGAAGCCTACGTCCCCCGGTCGGACACCTACATCGAGAAGGAAAGCTCGGTGAACGAGGCGATCGACCGGATGCGCCACTCCGCCACCCGCGCCTTGCTGGAACGGGATGATGTGATCATCGTCGCTTCCGTGTCCTGCCTCTACGGCATCGGCTCCGTCGAAACGTACTCCGCGATGATCTTCGACCTCAAGAAGGGGCAGGAAGTCGATCAGCGGGAAATCATCCGCAAGCTCGTCGCCTTGCAGTACAAGCGCAACGATGCCGCCTTCGCCCGCGGCAACTTCCGCGTGCGCGGCGACAATCTGGAGATCTTTCCCTCCCACTATGAAGACACGGCGTGGCGCGTCAGCTTCTTCGGCGACGAGATCGAGGAGATATCCGAATTCGATCCGCTGACCGGCAGCAAGGGCACCAGCCTCGATACGATCCGCGTCTACGCCAATTCGCACTACGTCACGCCCGGGCCGACGATGAAGCAGGCGTCCGAGGCGATCCGGTTCGAACTGGCCGAACGGCTGAAGGAATTGCACGCCGAAGGCCGCCTGCTCGAAGCCCAGCGGCTGGAGCAGCGCACCCATTTCGACCTTGAGATGATTGCGGCGACCGGCAGCTGCGCGGGCATTGAGAATTACTCCCGCTTCCTTACCGGCCGCCTGCCGGGCGAACCCCCGCCGACCTTGTTCGAATACCTGCCGGACAATGCGCTGCTGTTCGTGGACGAAAGCCACCAGACCGTGCCTCAGATCGGCGCGATGTCGAAGGGGGACCACCGCCGCAAGATCACCTTGGCCGAATACGGTTTCCGCCTGCCGTCGTGCATCGACAACCGCCCGCTGCGCTTCAATGAATGGGACGCGATGCGCCCGCAGACGTTTGCGGTTTCAGCCACGCCCGGCCAGTGGGAAATGGATCAGACCGGCGGCGTCTTTGCCGAACAGGTGATCCGTCCGACCGGGCTGATCGATCCGCCGGTAGAAATCAAGCCGGTGGAAGACCAGGTACAGGACTGCATCAACGAAGCGCGGATCACCGCGCAGAGGGGCTACCGCACGCTCGTCACCACGCTGACGAAACGAATGGCGGAAGACCTGACCGAGTTCATGCACGAACAAGGGCTCAGGGTGCGCTACATGCACTCCGACGTCGAAACCCTGGAACGCATCGAGCTGATCCGCGACTTGCGGCTGGGCGTCTATGACGTGCTTGTCGGCATCAACCTGCTGCGCGAAGGACTGGACATTCCCGAATGTGGGCTGGTCTGCATCCTCGATGCCGACAAGGAAGGTTTCCTGCGTTCGGAAACCTCGCTTATCCAGACCATCGGCCGCGCTGCCCGCAACGTGGAAGGCCGGGTGATCCTTTATGCGGACCGGATTACCGGCAGCATGGAACGGGCGATGGCGGAAACCGACCGCCGCCGCGAAAAGCAGCGCGCCTACAACGAAGAGCACAACATCACCCCGTCGACGATCAAGCGGCGGATCGCCGACATCGTCGCCGACACCGCCAGCCGCGACGGCGTGCTGATCGAAACGGGAGACGAGGAACGCAACAACCTCGTCGGGCACAACCTGCGCGGCTATATCGAGGATCTGGAAAAGCGCATGCGCAACGCCGCCGCGAACCTCGAGTTCGAGGAAGCCGGCCGCTTGCGGGACGAGATCCGCCGCCTGGAAGCCGACGAACTGGGCCTTCCCGATGCGGAAAAGAAAGCCCCGATCGTCGGCCGCTCCAACGAAGGTAAGCCCGGCACGCGGAAAACGCGC
Organism: Altericroceibacterium xinjiangense; assembly: GCF_003958635.1. Taxonomy (GTDB): domain Bacteria; phylum Pseudomonadota; class Alphaproteobacteria; order Sphingomonadales; family Sphingomonadaceae; genus Altericroceibacterium_A; species Altericroceibacterium_A xinjiangense. The sequence continues at coordinate 50,775 of NZ_RSEK01000006.1, forward strand.
TACGGCAAGACGCAGAAGAAGTGGGGGCGGTAAGGACCGGCCCGGTTTCGCCCTGCTTCCGACCGTTCCGCCTGACAGGACTGCTTGACCGGTCCGGCTCGAGCCGCGGCGCCGAGTTCAGGTAGTTGCCAGCCGATCGTGGCGCGTGCCGGGCACCTGCGCTTCTCTGGACGAGAGCAGCGCGGCAAAGATCGCCGCGTGCTCTTCGCAGGAGTGATCGATGCTGTAGGCCAGGCTGGCTGAACGGGAAGCCTGCGGGAGGCGCCCCTCAAGCCCTTCCTCAAGCGCCGCTGCTAGTTGCGCCTCGTCTTCGGGGGCGACGGGTTCACGGGCGCCGAGATCCCGCAAGAGCTCCACCACGGCAGGCGAGCAGGCGGTCGAGACCACGGGGCAACCGAATGCGACAGCTTCAAGCAGGGTTGCCGGCAGATCTTCCCAGCGCGAAGGCAGGGCCACCATGGTCGCGGAAACGTAGTGGGGCCGCAGATCGGTGGTGAACCCGGCAAAGTCCACGCGGTCGGCTATGTTCAGATCTTTCGCAAGGGTTCGCAGCGCATCCTCTTCGGGACCGACGCCGCACAGCCGCAATTGCCACTCCTTGTCCCTCAACCTCGCTGCCGCGCGTAGCAGCAACGCTTGGTTCTTTTGACGGGAAAGCCGCCCGACGCACAGGATCAGCGGCGGGTCGGCGGGGACGCCTGAATCCTGCCGGCGCACCGCGGAATCGTCGACGTAGGGGTTGTGGACGAACCGGGTACGCGCGGGAATGTCAGCCCCCAGTTCTGCCAGTCGGGCAACGCCGCCCGCGGACAGGACAAGGATCTTGCGGGCTCGCCGCAGGATGCGGCCGTACATCCTCTTGCGCAGCCAGAGCTTGTGCGCGGGCAGCCCCGCCTTGAGGACGGGATTTGTCATCTTGGGCACGAAAGCGCCAGTATAGCCCGCCAGGGTCGTCGCCAAATAGGCCGCAACGTGAGCATGGTTGCCGGGTGAGTGGAGTATTCCCGGGTTTCTCCGCCGCAGGTACCGAGCCAGCGCGGGAACGGCCGCGATCATGCGCGCGCCGCGGGACAAGCCCTGTACGGCTCCGACAGCATGAACAGGTATCGCCGGATCGAGCAAGGTGCGGACAGGGCCAGCATCGCGAAGCACCAGCATTTCCACCCGGAAACCTCGACGGTGGAGACCGTTGGCGACATGGCATGCCACTCGCTCGACGCCGCCGGGCCCGAAGTGGTCGAGCAGAATGGCAATTTCCGGCGGCTGATTCACCTGAGTCACTGAAACGCTTCCACAATATTCCGGATGACAGGGCCGGCTGCTTTGCACAAGAGCGGCTGGCATGACAGCCGAAGGTGCGCCTGAAGCCGAATTCAGGTCAGGCAACTACCCTTGGTTTTTGTCAGAACGAAGACGACGTCATCACCCGCCATCCGGGCCGGGAGGAAGTGTCCGGAGTCAAGGCAAACGCAGTTGCTGCCGCTCTGCTGGCCGCTGCCAATCCCCCGGGCGTTCGGGCGAGGGCTGCCGATCTTTCTGGACATGGCAAAGGCTTTCCGCAAACGGAACATCATGTCTGGTTTGCCCTGCACAACGCCCCTTCACGGCACGATCCCTCGTAAAAGGGACAGCCGCTGGAAAGCCAGCGGGGCGCGATTGTTTCCTCTTCCGGCGCTGTGCCTCGCCATACTCACTGCGTGCCAGCAACAGGACGCCGCGCCGGATAATGTCCAGCGGATCACCCTTTCAGAAGTGCCGGCCACCAGCGCGCCTGCCGCGTCCGAGGACGCGCCTGAAGACGCGGTCACCCTTTCCGACGCCGATGACGTCCCCGGACCCGACACCAGCAACGCCCGCTGGATAGTCGCGAGCGACGGACGCGCGATCGTGTTCGGCGATCCGGGCGGGCCGCCGCTGATCACGCTCGGCTGCGAAGTGCGCGCCAATCCGCCACAGATGCGCATCGTCCGTCACGTTACGGCCGAACCGGGGGCGAAGGCGCTGTTCCCGGTGCTGGGCAACGGCACCGTCTCGCGCTTCAAGGTCGATGCGCAAGTCCTGAACGGGCAGTGGGCCTGGGCGGGATCGCTGCCCGCCCGCGATCCCGACCTGGACGTGTTCACCGGGCGCGGCCGGCTTCTTGCTACCTTGCCCGGCGGCGGCACGGTGGAGATTGCCGGCAGCCGGCTTCCCGGGGAATTCGTCCGCTGGTGCCGATCGGGCGGCCAGTCCCCCACACCGGGCTGATCGGCTTTCCGGCTCAGGCTCCTTCGGCAAGACTCGTCAAGGTGTCGGGCGTCAGGACTTGCGGCAGGGTCTGCTCCCCTCCTTCGGCGTCATACCAGATGTACAGCGGCACCCCCGCCACACCGTGGGCGGTCAGAAATCGCGTAATCTCGGGGTCGCGCCTCGTCCAGTCGCCCCGCATCGCAACCACGCCAGCGTTGGCAAAGGCATCGCGCGTTGCATCCCGCTCGATCGCCACTTGCTCATTGACCTTGCAGGTCAGGCACCAGTCGGCGGTGAACCAGACGAACACCGGCTTGCCGGAAGCCCGCGCCTCGGCCAGCGCCGCTTCGCTGTACGGCACCGCCGGCAGGACGCCCTGTTCCTGCGCGGCAGGGGGCGCGTAGGTCCAGGGAAGCAGCACGATTACAAGCGAGGCTGCTATGAGGGAGGCCAAGGCCACCGTCCGGGCACCGCGCCGCAGGCCGATCAGCAGGGCCACCAAGGCTCCGGCGGCCAGCAGTCCCAGCGCAGCGAAGCCGGGCCCGCCAAGGCGCCAGGCCAGCCACAGCAGCGCCAGCGCAGTCAGCCCCATCGGGATTGCCAGCAACCGGCGGAAGGTCTCCATCCACTTGCCCGGGCGCGGCAGCATGCGCCGCAGCGGCGGCACGAAGCCCAGCGCGAGGAACGGCAGTGCCAAGCCAAACCCGAGCGCGGCGAACAGCAGCAAGCCCTGCCACCAGGGCAGCAGCAGCGCCGCTCCCATCGCGGCCGCCATGAAGGGCCCGGTACATGGAGTGGCGACGAATGCGGCCAGCAGGCCGGTGGCAAACGCGCTCGACCGGCCGCCGGACCGGGTGAAGGAGAGCGATGGCAACTCGTAAAGCCCCGCCAGGTTTGCCGTGATCGCCACCGCCAAAGCCAGCAGCGCGATTACCACGCCGGGTTCCTGCAACTGGAACGCCCAGCCGATTTCGCTGCCGCCGGCGCGCAGCACCAGCAGCATCCCGCCGAGCGCGAGCGCGGCGAGAATCACCCCCGCAGTGTAGGCCAGCCCTTCCCGCCGCGCCTCCGCTTCGCTCTCGCCCGCTCGCGCAAGGCTGAGCGCCTTGAGGGAAAGGATCGGAAACACGCAGGGCATCACGTTCAGGATCAGTCCGCCCAGCAGCGCCAGAGCCAGCAGCACCGGCAGCGAAGCCATCAACCCGCTGCCCCCTCCCAGAGGGGTTCCGCCCGCAGGAACGTCGCCCGGCTGGGCGACGAACCGCACCCCGGCGCCCGTCTGGTCCAGCTTCAGGATCCCCGACACCGCGCCCGTGTCTTGGGCCGTCCCATCCCGCGGGAGCTCCGCAACCAGCCAGTCTCCTTCCCGCGCGAAGGTCTGGACACCGGCGTAATCGACCAGCCGCTGCTGATCGACGAACACGTGCGGATCCTCCACTCCAAGCGAAGCGGGCAGCGGCACCGCGATCCGCAGCCCGCCCTCGGTCAGTTCGAATTTCGCCGCGCTGCTCAAGGGAGGCGGTAGAGCCGCGCGCCACGCATCGAACCGGGCATCGCGGATCGTGTCCCCGCCCACCTTCACGCGCAGCGTCAGGGTCGCGCTTTCCGGCACGCAGATCTTGTCGGTGCAGGCGAGCCAGTCCGCCTTCACTTCGATCGGAGCGATCCCCGATGCGCCTTGCGGCACCGTGACCGGGACCAGCACGGCATAATCCCGTTCATAGACATGGTTCATCAGGCCAGAGATCAGCAGGGTTTGCGGCACCGGGTATTCCGGCCCCCCCGCTCGCCAACCTTCCGGCATTTGCCAGTCCAGCCGCATGCCGTATCCGGCATCCCCCGGGTTCGACCAGTAGCCGTGCCAACCGGGTTCGGGGTGGAACAGCAGCGCCAGCGTCAGTTCCTCGCCGGGGCGGGCGACGTCGGCGGCGATCAGTTCCGCGGCGATGTGATTGCGGTTTTGCGCCCCGGCCGGAGCGACGATGAGCATTAAGCCCAGGCACTGCAACAGCAATGCAACAAGCAGGCGATAGCGGCGCATGGTCCTCGGCTCCCGTCGGCCGTCACGCGCCGGCCATTCAAACGCTCTTGCCGATAGCACAACGGGCTTTCAAGAACATGACCATGCGACTCCGTCACGTTATTCTCGCCGCCACCGCCGCGCTGGCTTGCTCCACCCCGCTTGCAGCCCAGCCTGCCGACAGCACGCAGCAAGCGGCAGCTCCGGCGCAGCCGCCCCGGCTGATCGTGGCGCTTTCGGTGGACCAGCTTTCCGGCGATCTGTTCGACCGCTACCGCCGCCGCTTTACCGGCGGGCTGGCGCGACTTCAGGACGGGGCCGTGTTTCCCGCCGGCTACCAGTCCCACGCCGCGACAGAGACCTGCCCCGGCCACTCCACGATCCTGACCGGCATGCACCCCGCGCGCACCGGGATTATCGCCAACATGTGGGTCGATCCCGATCTGTCCCGCGCGGACAAGCGCGTCTATTGCGCCGAGGACGAAGCCGATCCCGCCAGCGGTCCGTTCGATCCGGTCGTTTCCGCCGCGCACTTGCGCGTGCCGACCCTGGGCGACCGGCTGAAGGCCGCGTACCCCGGAAGCCGGAATGTCGCGGTTTCCGCCAAGGACCGTTCGGTCGTCATGATGGGCGGCCATTCCATCGATGCTGCGTACTGGTGGGATGGAAGTGGCTTCACCAGTTTTGCGGGTCGTCCGCTGTCACCGGCCGCCCAGGCCGTGAACCGGGCTGCCACGGCGGTGATCGCGGCCGGAGCGCCGGCCTTGCCCGCCCCCGTCTGGTGCGGCCCTACCGATCGGGACGTGACGGTCGGGCCGATGAAGGTCGGCACGAACCGGTTCGCGCTGGCTCCGAATAAGCCGGGCGATTTCCGCGCGTCGCCGCGGGCCGATGCGGCGACGGCCGATCTGGCGGTTCGGCTGGTGGACGAACTGCAACTAGGCCGCGATCCGGTGCCCGATGTCCTGTCCGTCAGCCTTTCGGCGACCGATTATATCGGCCACTCCTACGGATCAGCCGGAGTGGAAATGTGCATCCAGATGGCCGAGGTGGACCGCACGATCGGTAACCTGCTCGACGCGCTCGACCAGCGCGGGATCGATTACGCGGTGATGCTGACGTCAGATCATGGCGGAATGGACACGCCGGAGCGGCTCCGCGAACAGGCCGTGCCCGATGCCGCCCGCGCCGCCCCCGGCCTGCTGCCGGGCGCGGTGGGAGAGGCTCTCGCGGCGCGCACCGGCTTGTCCGTTCCAACCGGCCCGCTGGTCCTGGGCCTTGGCGCAGGCGGCGATTATTACCTTTCCGCGCAGCTCGACCCGGCACAGAAGTCCCGCGCATTGGCCGAACTGGCGACCATGTTGAGAGCAGACCCGCAAATCGCGGCGGTCTTCACAGCGCCGGAACTTGCCGCCCTGCCCAGTCCCACGGGTTCCCCGCAGGACTGGACGCTGGAACAGCGGGCGCGCGCCTCTTTCGATCCGGAACGGTCGGGCGATGTCGTGGCCCTCCTGAAGCGGGGAGTCGTCGCGGTGACCGATCCGGGCCCGGGGCACGCGACGGGCCACGGCAGCCCGTGGGACTATGATCGCCGCGTGCCGATCCTGTTCTTGCGCAAGGGTATGAGCGGCTTCGAACAAGCAACCCCGGTGGAAACGGTGGACATCGCCCCGACATTGGCGGCACTGACGGGACTCGCTATCCCGGCGGGAACACTCGACGGACGCTGCCTCGACATCGACGGCGGACCCGGCGATACCTGCATCAGGTAAAAAGGATTCCAGACGAGTGGCGAGCGCAGTGGCAGGACAAACGGCGAATGGAGACAAGCGGGACCTCCTGATTCTCGGCGGCGGGTTGGTCGGCATGACGCTGGCGCTGGCCGCCGCGCGGCAAGGCATCTCCAGCCACGTCGTCGATCGCGCCGATCCAGCGGATCTGACGGCCGAAGGGTTCGACGGACGCGCGTCGGCGATCTCGACCGCCAGTTGGAACCTGTTCGCCAACATCGGCCTCGCCCCGCAGCTGGAACCGCACGGCTGCCCGATCGAATCGATTGCGGTGACGGACGGCATGCGCCCCGGCCGAATCGATTTCCGGCCCGAACCGCACGAAGGCTCGCTCGGCCGGATGTTCGCGAACCGGATCTTGCGGCTCACCCTGTTCGAAGCGGCGAAGGACGAACCGCTGATCAGCTGGCATTCGCGCGCCGAAATCGTGGAACGGGAACGCGGCCCCTTCGGCGTCTCTGTTCGGCTGGCGGACGGCACGCAGCTTTCCGCTTCGCTGATGGTCGCGGCTGAGGGGCGCAATTCCCCTACCCGCAAGGAAACCGGACTAACGATCGCGAAGTGGGATTATTCCCATCAGGCGATCATCGCCGGGCTGGTTCATGAAAAGCCGCACGGCAACGTCGCCTGGGAGATCTTCTATCCCGCCGGGCCGTTCGCGCTGCTTCCGCTGCTCGATGGACCGGCAGGGCAGCACCGCAGCGCGCTGGTGTGGACCGTGGCGGACAAGGACGCAGCCGGCGTTCTCGCCTTGTCAGACCGCGCCTTCCTGACCGAAGTGGAAAAGCGGATGCACGGTGTGTTCGGGTCGGTTTCGGTCGAAGGACCGCGCTCCGCCTTTCCGCTCGGCTTCCATCACACCGCCCGCATCACCGCGGAACGGCTGGCGCTGATCGGCGATGCGGCCCACGGGATTCACCCCATCGCGGGACAAGGCCTGAACCTTGGCCTGCGCGATGTCGGCGCCCTGGTGGAAGCGATTGCGGACGGAATGCGGCTCGGGCTCGATTTGGGCGATCCGCAGGTTCTGAAACGGTATGAGAACTGGCGCGGGCTCGATAGCTTCATGGTCGCGCTGGCGACCGACGGGCTTACGCGGCTGTTCGGCATCCCGGGACGCCTGCCCAGCGCAATCCGTCGCCTGGGAATGGGGATAGTCCAGCGCACGCCGCCGCTGAAGCGCTGGTTCATGGATGAAGCGCGCGGCGTCACCGGAGACTTGCCTGAACTGCTGAAGGGCTAATCGCCTGCGACGGGGACGACCGGGTCTCTGGCAGCTGCCGGACTTGGAGCAACTTCCGCGCGCGGCGCAGCGGCCGGGTCAACGGGCACTACCGGGCTTGGCTGCACCACGCTGTTGCCGTCCCTGTCGCGCAGGCCGCGCGGATCGAGGATCGCAGTCGTCTCCAGCAGATCCAGCGCGCGTTGCGCGGCGGCATAGCGTTCCGCGTCCGCGATCCAGTCAGCCGCTTCTGCCGCGTTCGGCAAGTGCCGCACCTCGGAAATCGCGGCTTCTATCCGTCCCTCCTGCAGCAACAGCCGGGCCCGGGCCAGTCGCCGGTCGGCTGCCGGGGAGGGCGCGGAGTCGCGGCGGATCACGAACAAGTCGGACACTTCGCGTCCGATCCGGCTGAACAGCCCTTCGTCCGCAGGTGCCTGAGCCAGAGTTGGTGCAAGCCGGGTCAGCCGGCTGATCAACTGGTCGGATGTTATGGGATCCCGCGCCATGTTGAGGACGGTGGCAACCGCGTTGGGCCGCGAATCGCCGAACCGCAACCGCAACTGGTCAGCGAGATAGCCCAGCGGCGCACCGCGTTCGATCGCGCGGCGAGCGGCGAACGCGATCAGCAGCCCTTCGGCGCGCCCGGCATTGCCCGCCGCTGCCTGCGCCTGCAAGTCCAACCGGGCGAGCCGCTGCTCCATCGCGGCGACCCGCTGGTCCATCCCGCCTTGCCGCTGCGCTATGGCGACGGTTGCCAGCCGGGCCTGTTCGGCCGTCCGGGCGGCCTGCGGTGTGCTGGTCTGCGCTCCCACAGGCACTTCGTCCGTCGGGGAGGTCACGAAACCGAAGCGATAGCCCGTCTGCCACGCAAGCGCCGCCATCGCCAGCACACCAAGCAGGAAGGCAATGATGGCCACGCCGAGCACGGTCCGCTTGCGGCTTCTCGCCGGTGCGGCTCGCCCGTTCAGAGTATCGTCGTCCATCTGCCCATCCCGAACTTCGTCACGCCTGGTCCGGCGCCGGGGGCGGTTGATGGCACATGTCCCTCACCAGTGCCAGCAGGGAGCCTTCACGCGGGGTCTGCGCGGTACGCACCTCGGCCCATCCATTGCCAGCCGCCGAAGCGACCCGGGGCGCGAGCGCGGCGAGCCGGATCGAACCGCGCGGGACGGAAAGCCGCGCGCACTCACGGGCAAAATGGCGGGAGGCGGCGGCGGAATGGAGCAGCACGATGGCGCCCTCGCGTAGCAGGGCTGCCATGGCGTTCGGCAACGGCAGCGGCTCGCTCGCATAGACGGTGCGAGTCAGGATCGTGACTGTCGGCGGAGGAGCGAGCGCGACCCGTTCCGCCCCGGCCAGCCGCAGGAAGCGGATCGGCGGGCCTGCCCGCTGGTCCAGCAGGCCCTGCAAGCCGCCGCTGCCGATTTCCGCCACGGTAAAGCCCGCGCGCCGCGCTGCCTCGGCGGTTGCCTCACCCACCGCATGGACAGGCTTGCCCCTCATGGCCCGGGTCGCTGCGCCGCCATGCCGGATCGCGTTGGCGCTGCCGATCAGCAGCGCGTCGTAATCGGCCGGGTCCGGCGCGTCCCACTCCAGCGGACGGACGGCGAACAAAGGGAAAGCCGCCACTTCCATTCCCATCTCGCGGGCAGCATCCACGGTCCCGCCCAGCCCCGGCTCCGGCCGGATGGCGATGATCGGTCCGCTCACGCCCCGGTGAACAGCGCGGAAATTCCGGGGGTGGCGCGGGCCAGCAGATCGGCGGCGAGGCGCGCGGGACCATCCGTGTCACTGTCCCCGAAGCGTGCGTCGCCGCTCACGCGCTCGGCCCCGTCCATGCTGAACAAGGCCGCGCGCATGGCCAGTTCTCCGTTCTCCCAAGTGCACAGCGCGGCAATCGGACTGTGGCAACTGCCGCCCAATGCCGCCAGCAGCGCACGCTCCGCAAGGACTTCCGCCCGGCTTGGCGGGTGATCGATGGCGGAAAGGAGTTCCCGCGTCCGCATGTCATCGGCGCGGCACTCGATCCCGATCGCCCCTTGTGCCGGGGCCGGTATCCACTGGTCCATTTCAAGCGGATGACCGACACCGGTTTCGCCGAGCCGCTGCAGCCCGGCAGCGGCGAGGAACGTCGCGCGCACCTCACCCGCGGCCAGCTTGGCAATCCGGGTGCCGACGTTGCCGCGAAAGGATACGACCCGGCAATCGGGTCGGGTGTGGAGCAATTGCGCCGCCCGGCGCGGGGCGCTGGTGCCGATCGTGGAGCCGCGCGGAATCTCGGCCAGGCTTGCCGCTCCCACCAAGACGTCGCGCTTGTCGGCGCGGGGCAGGATGGCTCCGAACACGAATTCCTCCGGCCGTTCGGTCTCCACGTCCTTCATGGAATGCACCGCGGCATCGATCCGTCCTTCTGCCAGGAAACCGTCCAGCTCCCGCGTCCAGAGTGCTTTTCCGCCGATTTCGGCCAGCGGGCGATCCTGGATCTTGTCACCCCCTGAGATGACGGATTGCAATTCAACCGCGGCTTCGGGCCAGCCATGCGCGGCGCACAAGCGCGCGCGCGTTTCTTCGGCCTGTGCCATGGCCAGCGGCGATCGGCGAGTGCCGAGACGGAGTTGAGCTGTATCGTTCATGCGCGCTTGCTTGCCCTAAAACGCATTTGCGTCCAGTGGAACCCGCCATGACGAATGGCCCCGCCCTGGTGCTCGGTATCGAAAGCAGCTGTGACGAGACTGCCGCGGCGCTGGTGACAAGCGAGCGGCGCATCCTTGCCCAGAAAATCGCCTCTCAGGACGACGTTCACGCTCCTTACGGCGGTGTGGTTCCGGAATTCGCTGCCCGTGCCCATGCCGAACGGCTCGCTCCGCTGATCGAAGCCGTGCTGGATGAGGCCGAAATCGAGATTCGGGATGTCGATGCCGTCGCAGCGACTGCCGGCCCGGGACTGATCGGCGGCGTCATGGTTGGGCTGGTAACCGGCAAGGCTCTCGCGACGGCGAGTGGAAAGCCGCTGATCGCGATCAACCACCTGGAAGGCCATGCACTGAGCCCCCGGCTGGCCGATCCCACCCTGCAATTCCCCTACGCGCTACTGCTGGTTTCCGGCGGCCACTGCCAGATCCTCCGGGTCGAAGGCGTGGGGCGGTACCAAAGGCTGGCGACCACCATCGACGATGCCTTGGGCGAAGCGTTCGACAAGACCGCCAAGATTCTCGGACTCGGCTATCCGGGCGGCCCCGCGGTTGAACGGCTGGCGCAGCAAGGCGACCCGCGCGGTGTCCCCCTGCCCCGCCCGCTGGTGGGCAAGCGGGAACCGCATTTCTCCTTTGCTGGCTTGAAAAGCGCTGTCCTGCGAGCGCATGAGAGCGGCAACTACGCCCCCGCCGATCTCGCCGCCAGCTTCCAGCAAGCGGCAATCGACTGTGTTCTCGACAGGATGCAGCGGTCACTTGAGACAATGGATGAAGTCACCGCCCTGGTCGTTGCCGGCGGCGTCGCCGCCAACACCCGCGTTCGCACGGAGCTTGAACAATGCGCGGCAAGCCGCGGTTTGCGCTTCGTCGCCCCCCCGTTGAAGCTCTGCACCGATAACGCCGCGATGATTGCATGGGCGGGTATCGAGCGGTTCGCGAAGGGAGAGGCTTCTCCCCTGGACGTCCCCGCGCGGCCGCGCTGGCCGCTTGACCCCGGCGCCGAGCCGGTGCGCGGCGCGGGAGCCAAAGCGTGAGCGCGGACGTCGCCGTTATCGGAGCCGGCGCCTGGGGCACGGCCCTGGCGCAGATGCTGGCAAGCGATGGGCGCGACGTCCTGCTCTGGGCGCGGGACAACGCGCTGGCGGACGCGATCAACCGGGACGGGATGAATTCCACCTATCTTCCGGACACTCCCCTTGCCGCGTCCATTCGCGCCACCAGCGACCTTGCCGAGCCTGCGCGGTGCGCCATCGTGCTGCTCGTCACCCCCGCGCAGCACCTGGGCGAGGTTCTGGCCGCCTTTCCTGCCTTTCCGCGCGATCTGGTGCTTTGCTCGAAAGGGATTGAGGCCGGAACCGGGCGGCTGATGAACGAAGTCGCGCGCGAAGTCGCGCCAGATAGCGACATTGCCGTTCTGTCCGGGCCGACCTTTGCCCACGAAGTCGCCGCTGGCCTGCCTACGGCGGTGACACTGGCTTGTGGCGGCGGGGAACCCCAGTGGCGCCGCCTTGCTGCCGCCGTCGCCCGCCCGAGCTTTCGCCCTTATTATTCCGATGACGTCGCGGGGGCTGAAATCGGCGGCGCGGTAAAGAACGTGCTGGCGATCGCCTGCGGCGTGGTCGATGGATTGCAGCTGGGCCAGAACGCCCGTGCCGCGCTGATCGCGCGAGGATATGCCGAAATGCTGCGTTTTGGCGAAGCGTACGGGGCGGAGCGGGAGACGCTGTCCGGCCTGTGCGGCCTCGGCGATCTTGTTCTGACGTGTTCGTCCACGGCGAGCCGCAACTTCTCGCTTGGGAAGGCTTTGGCAAAAGGGCACGATCCGGCAAAGCTGCTGGCGGATCGCAAGACCGTGGCCGAAGGCGCGTTCACAGCGCCCGTCCTCGCCGAACTCGCAGCCCGGCACGGCATTGCGATGCCCATCGTGACGGCCGTCTCACGCCTGTTGCAGGGGGAACCGGCGCGCGAGGTCGCAAGCGAGCTCCTGGCCCGCCCGTTGACGGCGGAAGGACCGGCGGCTTGACCGATCCGGTACAGGGCAGCGTCTCACAGGGCAGCCCGTCGGAAGACGGCTCCGGAGACCTGCAGGCGCTGGCGCGCGGGGGGCGGACGAATTTCCTGGGTTTCCTGCTCCGCCTGCTCGCCCGGCTGCCGTTCCTGTTCATTGCCGGAAGGCTGTACGGCGCGGAGGCTCTTGGCCGGTTCGCCTCCGCGCTGGTGGTGGTCGAACTGGTAGCGATGATCTCCACCATCGGGGAGAAGCGCGGGCTCGCCCAGCGCCTTTCGGAAGCGGACGGAACGGACGAGCAGCCGGTCCACATCGTGTTCGACGGGCTGCTGCTCGCCTTGGTCGTCGGCCTCGGCTTCGCCGCTTTCCTGTGGCTGGTGCCTGCTCTGATGTTCCCCAGCGGGATCCATGCTCCGCTGGACCGGCTGCTGGTGCTGGCCGTCCCCGCGGTCGCGTTGACCGAACTGGTGCTGGCCGCGCAGGCCTATCGCTTCGACGTCGGGGCCACCGTGCGCTCACGAGCCGTGGTGGAGCCGTGGACGATCTCGATTATGGCCGGGCTGCTTTACTTCGTGGTGCCGCGCAGTGGACTTTCGCTGGCCTATCTGGCTTCGGTCTATGCCGCGCTGGCCACAGCCCTCTGGCCGTTCTTCAAGAGCTATGGCTTGCCTGCCGGCTGGCGGCCGGATCTGGGGCGCATGGCGCGCCTGACGGTGCGCGGGCTGCCTCTTGCCGGGGCGGATACGATCGAATGGGGCACCCGGCGGCTCGATATCCTCATCCTGGGTGTGTTTGCCTCACCCGCCGCAGTGGGTGTCTACTACATCGCCCAGCAGGTCGCGAGCCTGCCGCAAAAGCTGAAAAGCAGCTTCGATCCCATTCTCGGCCCGGTCATCACGCGCAAGATCCGCGAACGCGACTACGCAGCCATTGCCAGTCAGGTCAGCCAGGTAGGCTTCTGGATCGTTGCCGCCCAGGCGGGGATTGCCCTTGCACTTGGCATTCCCGGAGAAGCGATAATGGGCCTGGTTGGCCCGAAGTTCGTCGGCGGCAACGGAGCGCTCGCTTTTCTGCTGGCTGCGGAAGTCGTGGCGGCGACGGCCGTCGTTTCCGAAGCCGCACTGATCTATGTTGCACGGATGCGAAATCTGGTTGTTTCGCTGGGCACCATCGTTCTTCAGGGCGTGCTTACCGTCGGCTTGATCCAGCTGGTCGATCACTATTCGCTCGGCGATCTCTACCGGGCGGCGGCCGCGGGACTTTCACTGATGATCGCGCTGGCGACCGCGTCGATCGTCAAGGCGATCATGCTTTCGCGCCTGCTGGAACAGCCGATCAACAACTGGCGCCGTGCGCTGGTGTACGCGGCCGTGCCCGCGGCGCTGGTCGGATGGCTGGCCACCAAGCTGCCGGAGTGGGCCGAACTGATTTTCGGTGTTCCCGCAATCCTTGCGGTCTATGGCTTTGTTATCTGGCGCTGGGGCTTCGGACCGGAGGACCGCGTTCTGTTCCGCCGCAAGATTGCCGAACCGCCGGTCCCGCAGACTCCGTCAGCCAGTGCCTGACGCTTCGATCTACTCTCATGTCCTTAGATCAACTGGGAAAATCTTTCGGCGCGGCGGGGTTGCCTCCCGGCTCGCGGGCCATATGACGGACGTTCGACCAATTGAGAGAGCCGTAGCGGCCGGAAGCTTCCCTCCCCTTCACCGGGCAATCGGAAGCTTCAGAAGACCCCGGTGCCAGCATGTGGAGAGCGTCCGCGATGAATGAAGTTTTTCAGGAAAACTGGATCCTGTTCCTGATTGCGATCCTGGTCGCGATCGCGCTTGCCTGGTGGCTCTTCGTCGCTTCACGGCGGACAAGGGTGGAAACGACCAGGACGGACCCGCTTGAAAAAGACGCCGCACCGCCGAAGCGGAACCAGGCCTTGATCGATTCCGCTCCGGCGGCGGCTGCGGCGGCAACGGAAGTCATGCCGGCCGCCCCGATCGGTCTTGCCGGGGTCGGACAAGTGGTGGCAGCAGCGACGGACGCCAATCGGCGGCAGGAGCCTGTTGCGAACGAGCCTGCCGAACCGGTGAAGGAAACCCCACCGGAACTCCCCCCCGTTCAGGTGGCCGAGCCCGAACCAGCTGTCGCTTCCACCGAAGATGACCTGAAGCGGATCAAGGGCGTCGGCCCGAAGCTGGAAACCCTCCTCCGCTCCATCGGCGTGAACAGTTTTGCCCAGATTGCCGCCTGGGACGAAGCGGACATAGACCGGATCGACACCCAACTGGGCCGGTTCCAGGGCCGCATCCGGCGCGATCATTGGATTGAACAGGCCCGGTTCCTTGCAGAAGGAGACAAAGCAGGCTTCGAGGATCGGTTCGGCAAAGTCTAGGCACGGCCTGCAACGGAACCGGGAACCGGCCACTGCTCCGCCCATTCATGCTTGAGCCGTCTTGCCGGCAAGGAGCAGAAAGAGTGAGCTGAATGTCGAATCCCAACGAAAAATCGCGCCATCCCACGGTTCTCGTGGTGGAAGACGAGTTCATCATTGCGCTCGACTTGTCGGAAACGGTGAAGGACATCGGCTTTGCCCTTGAAGGGCCGTTTGCGGACAAGGAGAATGCCTTTGTCGCGATCGATCAGGAGATGCCCGATTGCGCCATCCTGGATGTCCACACGGCTGACGGCGAAGTCTACCCGCTGGCCGACGCCTTGAGCGAAGCCGGCGTCCCGATCATTTTCCATTCCGGCCATGTCATGCCGCATGAATTGTCCGAGCGGTATCCCGAGGCGCAGGCGGTGTCCAAGCCCTGCCCGCCCGACCAGTTGATCGACATGCTTCAGCGCGCGGTGAGCCAGCACGCCTGATCGTGCTGGATCGTTAAAGCGGAGGAGCGCGAAACCCGCCGGTCGCGCGCTCCGCAACTTCTGCAAAACGAATGGTCGTCAGGTCTCCGAAGGAGGGCCCGATGACCTGGATTCCCGCGGGAACGCCTTCCACCAGGCGCCCGCTGGGCATCACCGTGGCCGGGAGATTGGCGACGGTGGCCAGCCCTTGCCACGTGAAGTCGAGATAAGGCGCCGGTTTGCCATCGACGGTGATCCGCCTGAACAGCTGGGCTGAGTGAACTCCGCTGCCTTCGGCCATGTGCGGAAACGCGACGACCGGCGCAGCCGGGCACAGGAGCGCGTCGTAACGGGTGAAGAAGTCAGCCCAGGCGCGGAAAAGGTGCTCCCGCTTTTCCGCCAGTCCGAACCACTCGCCAAGCGAGGTCCGCATGTAACGAGCGAGCTTGGCCGCAATCCCGGTGTCATCTTCCGCCGCCAGCTGCTCGAAGGCCCCGGCTTCTTCAGGAGCAGGCGCGCCGACGATAGCGAAGAGGGTCTGCAGATAGATTTCCTGACTTTCACGTGGATCGACCGGCAACTGGACCGGCTCGATCGATGCGCCGGCATTGCGGAGATCGTCCACGAAAGCCTCCAGCGCAGAGCGATAACCACCATCCAGGCGATAGGCGCCCTCGCCCATCCATATCCCGACGCGGAAGTCTTCCAGTCGCTTCTGCCCCGGCTGCGACAGCCGCGGCCGCGCCCCGGAACGGGCGAGCAGCGGAAGGAGGAGCGCAAGATCCGCCGCACTTCGGGCCAGTGGTCCGGCGACCCCAAGCTGCGGTTGGTGCAGCATGCCGGGAAGCGGCGGGATGTGTCCGCGCAGGGGCACCAGATCGTACGTTGGCTTGTGGCCGAAGACGCCGCAGAAGTGGGCCGGGATCCGGATCGATCCCGCTATGTCGCTGCCCAGTTCGAATGCCGTGAAGCCCGAGGCGACCGCACCAGCCGACCCGCCGGAGGAGCCTCCGACGGTCCGGTCCGGATTCCATGGATTGCGGCTGAGGCCGTAGACCGGATTGAAGGATTGCCAATCGCTCGCGCCCGCCGGAAGATTGGTCTTGCCGAAAACGATCGCGCCCGCCGCCTTCAGTTGCGCGACCGCGTCGGCGTCCTGTTCCGGCCGGTGATCACGTAGCATCTCAAGCCCGCATGTCGCAGGCATGCCGACAACTTCGTAGGAATCCTTGACTGTAATCGGCAGGCCGGCGAGCGGGCCCAGCGTCTCCCCTGCCGCGCGTCGGCGATCCGTCTCCTGGGCCGCAGCTCGCGCGCCATCCCGGTCGAAGGCGACGACCAGGTTCAATTCGGGATTGAACCGGTCGACCCGTTCCAGAGTAAGGTCCAGCAAGTCGACCGCGCCGATCCGCCCGGCATCAAGCCACTCCAGCTGCTCGGACGCGGAAGCGAGGGCAAGCGGCTGGTCGGTCATGGAAGTCTCCCGGCTGGACGTATTTTTCTAGTTAATGCTCCACCAGCATCAGCGCGTCCAGCGCTACCACGCCTTCGCCTTCCGGATGAATGATCACCGGGTTCAGGTCGATCTCCCGGATCGCCGGGTTACCCGCCATGATCCGGCCAACCTGGACGATCAGTTCCGCAAGCGCGGCAATGTCGAGCGCGGGCGAGCCGCGGTAGCCCTTCAGGATCGCGGCTTGCTTGAGGCCCAGCAAGCCTTCGTGCACCGCCGCCTGATCGAGATCCGGAGTGAACAGCTTCACGTCCTTCAGGATTTCCGCGGTCACACCGCCGAATCCCGCCAGCACGACCGGACCCCATTCGGGATCGTTCTTCGCGCCCACGATCATCTCGGTGCCCATGCGCCCCATCTTTTCCACCAGCACACCATCAAGCTGGATCGAAGGATCGTAGGCCTTCACGTTGGCGTACATGCGGACAAACGCATCGCGCACGTCCTGCGCAGTACGCAGGTTCAGGATCACACCGCCGGCATCGCTCTTGTGCCCGAGCGTGGCGGCCTGCGCCTTCATCACGACGGGAAAGCCGACCATCTCGGCAGCCGAAACGGCTTCCTCGGCGCTCGCGGCGAAGCGACTTTCCGGGAATGGCATGTCCAGCGGCTTCAGCAATGCCTTGGCCTTGTATTCCGGAACGACGCCCGAGACATCCTCGAGCCACGGAGCCTCGATCGGCTCGGCCGAGCGATCGGTCAGGTCGCGCTTGGCGAGGTCCGCGAGACGGGCGATCGCGCGGTACGCGCGTTCCGTGCTGGGGAACCAGGGAATCCCCACTTTACGAAGGCCTTCGATGTACTCTTCCGGCACCTTGGCCCCTTCATCCACCCCGGCGAAGACCAGCGGCTTGGTAAAGGTTCCGGATTCCAGCACCTTGATGATGTGCGGAAACTTGATGCCGCTGGTGATCGGGTCCGACTGGATGATCGAGGCGACCACCGACCCTACCCGCTCATCCTCGAGCAGCGCGGTCAGCACCTTCGTGTAGATCTCCGGCTCCGACAAGCCGAGCGCGGTGATGTCGGTCGGGTTGGAAACAGGAACGAAGTCCGGCAGCACCGCGCGCAACGCCGGGCTGTTCTCATCGTTGAGATCGATCAGGTCGAGCCCGATATCCTCGGCAATGTCGAAGGCCAGGCCCCGCAGCGCGCCGCTTTCGCCCAGCACCGCCATATTCGCACCCGGCAGGGCCGGACAGCGGAGCGCGATTTCGGCGATGTCGGCGAGTTCTTCCAGCGTATCGGCGAAAATCACGCCTTCGCGAGTCAGCTTGGCCTTCATCAGCTGGTAGTCGCCCGCCATCGCGCCAGTGTGCGTTGCGGCGCTTTCCTGAGCCTTGCTGGACTTTCCGGGGTGAAGCATCACGATCGGCTTGCCGGCTTCGCGCGCACGGCGCGCGGCGGCAATGAACGCCTTCGGACGGCGCAAGCTTTCGACGTACATCGCTATTACGTGCGTGTGGGGATCGTCGATCAGCCACTCGACGTAGTCCTCGACCCCGCTTGCCGCTTCGTTGCCGGTAGAAACCGATGCGCTGACGTAGCACCCGCGCGGGTGAAGCGCTGTTGCGAGAACGGCGGCCAGCGCCCCCGACTGGCTGGCGACCCCGACGGCCCGCGCCCCGGGAGGCGGCGTCATCATGTTGGTTTCGACGAAGGTCAGCGGTACCCGCTCAACGTAATTGGTGCAGCCGAGGCAGTTCGGCCCTTCGATCACCATCCCGTGCTTGCGAGCAATCTCGCCAAGCTCCAGCTGCTCCCGCATGCCTTCCTCGCCAGCTTCCGAGAATCCGGCCGAGTAAATGACCACCGCGCCGCACCCGCGTTCGCCCAGCTGGCGCGTGGTTTCGAGCACGAACTGGCGCGGAATGGCGAGGACCGCGCAATCGATTCCTTCAGGCAGCGCCGTCAC
This sequence comes from Altericroceibacterium xinjiangense, assembly GCF_003958635.1. Lineage (GTDB taxonomy): Bacteria > Pseudomonadota > Alphaproteobacteria > Sphingomonadales > Sphingomonadaceae > Altericroceibacterium_A > Altericroceibacterium_A xinjiangense. Next base: position 69,003 of record NZ_RSEK01000006.1, read on the forward strand.
GTCCGGATAGCACTTGAGCCCGGCGATCTCTTCCCGCTTCGGGTTGACCGGGTAGATGTCGCCGTCAAAGTTGTACTGCACCAGGTTGTTGAGCAGCGTAGCCCCCAACGCACCCACACGATCCGAGGCGCCGACGACCGCGACCGATTTGGGCCGCAGCAAACGGTCGATCTGCTGGTTGGTGAAGCGCCTGGTAGTCATGCGAGTATCTCCTGCGGACCGGGAAGTGCCCGATGCCAAATCCGACGTGACGAGTCGAGCGGGGGGAAGTGCCGCGCGTTATAAAAGGCGCGCGCGGAGTTCAGCTCCGCACGCGCCTCTTCGCCTTGCTCAGTCGCCCTGCAGCTTCGACTTGTCGAAAGCACCCAGGCCGGGCTTGAAGGTCTTGTCGTCGAGGAACTGCTTGGTCGCTTCCCTGCGGGTTTCCCAGCCACCGAAGTCGTTCAGCGCTTCCTGCGCGCGGATCAGGTAGTCCTCGGCGTTTTCGTAGGTCATCTCCCGCACGCGGCGGACGGCCCACTTGGTGGCGCGAAGGGCGTGCGTGTCCTTCTTCTTCAGGACGTTCGCGACCTCGGTCACGCGCTCCTTCAGTTTGTCGGCGGGGAGCGATTCGTTGACCAGACCCCATTCGGCGGCCTGCTTGCCGGTCAGGTTTTCACCCATCATCGCGTGGTACATCGCCTTGCGGAACGGCATCAGCTCGGCCGCGACCTTGGAGGCGCCGCCGCCCGGCAGGATCGCCCAGTTGATTTCCGAAAGACCGAACTGCGCATCGTCGGACGCGAACGCGAGGTCGCAGCCGAACAGCGGACCGTAGGCGCCGCCGAAGCACCAGCCGTTGATCATGCCGATCGTCGCCTTTTCGTACCAGCGCAGGCGTTCCCACCAGCTGTAAGCCTCCCGCTGGGAGCGGCGGGTGGCGTGCAGCCCTTCCTGCTCGCTCATGCGGAAGTATTCGAGCAGATCCATGCCCGCCGACCAGCTCGGCCCTTCGCCGGTGAGGACGAGAACCTGCACGTCGTCACGGAATTCCAGTTCGTCCAGCACCCGGCCCATTTGCCGGTTGAGCTTGGGGCTCATGCAGTTCCGCTTGTCGGGACGGTTGAAGTAGACCCATGCGACGCCGTCCTTGATTTCGTAGCGGACGGTTTCTTCCTCGGGGCGCGGATCGGGCTTTGACGGCATGGCCATGGTCTATCTCTCCTGACGAATCGGATTGCTATGCGGTATTACGATCGGTCGATAAGCACGCGGATTGCTATAGGCAACAACATTCTCTAGCGTTGCACCGATGCGTGATCCGCTTGCCCGATACCCCGGATATTCCCTCCGCCGCGCGGCTAACGCAATGTCTGCGGAACTCGCGGCGCGGCTGGCCGCTCTCGACTTGCGTCAGGCCGATGCATCCGCCCTGATGGTGATTGCTGCAAATCCTGGAATGACCGCCAGCGCCCTGGCGCGGCAGCTCGACATCCAGCGCGCCAACATGGTGCCCCTGCTCAACCGGCTGGAGGAAGCCGACCTGATCGGCCGCTCTCCGATCGACGGAAAATCCCGGGGCCTGGAGCTCACATCGGCGGGACGCGAGAAGTGCACTGCCGCGCAAAGCGTGATCGACGCGTTCGAGGCAGACATGATCGCTCGTATTCCGGAGCAGCATCGCGCACACTTGCTGCCTGCGCTCGACGCCCTCTGGCGATAGGCGAGCCAACGCTTTATGCCTTCTCTCGCCATGCAAGGGAGACAAGGGTGAAACAGGCGGTCTATCCGGTGCCGGAAGCTTGGGCGGAAAACGCCCTGATCGACGCGGACGCGTACGAGCGGAAGTATCGCCAGTCTATCGAGGATCCGGATGCCTTCTGGCGCGACGAAGCGCAGCGGATCGACTGGATCCGGCCTTTCTCGAGGGTCAAGGACACCAGCTTTCGGAAAGACGATTTCCGCATCCGGTGGTTTGAGGACGGCACGCTCAATCTCGCTGCCAACTGCCTCGATCGCCACCTTCAAACCCGCGGCGACCAGCCGGCGATTATCTGGGAGCCGGACAACCCCGGCCAACCCGGACGCACCCTTACCTATCGGCAGCTCCACGCGGAAACCTGCCGCTTCGCCAATGCGCTGAAGGCAAGCGGGGTCCGGAAAGGAGATCGGGTAACGATCTACCTGCCGATGGTACCCGAAGCGGCGGTCGCGATGCTCGCCTGTGCGCGGATCGGGGCGATTCACTCGATCGTGTTCGCCGGGTTCTCCCCGGAAGCGCTCGGCGGCCGGATCGAGGACTGCGCGAGCGACCTCGTTATCACCGCCGACGAAGGCCTGCGCGGCGGCAAGAGAATTCCGCTGAAGGCCAACGTAGATGAGGCGCTGGAACATCACGCGAAGGTCAGCCGCGTGATTGTACTGCGCCACACTGGTGCGGACGTGCCGATGAAGGCCGGACGCGACATCGATTGGGCGGACGCGGTGAAAGACCAGTCCCCCACGTGCGAACCAGAGGAAATGGGCGCCGAAGACCCGCTGTTTATCCTGTATACTTCGGGATCGACCGGCAAGCCCAAGGGCGTGCTGCACACCACCGGCGGTTATGCCGTGTGGACCGCCATGACGCACGAATACACGTTCGACTACCGGGCCCACGCGGACGGCACGCCGCCGGTCTACTGGTGCGCGGCGGACATCGGATGGATTACCGGCCACAGCTATGTCGTCTATGGCCCGCTGGCGAATGGAGGCATCAGCCTGATGTTCGAAGGCGTGCCGAACTTCCCCGATTTCTCCCGCTTCTGGCAAGTGGTGGACAAGTACGGCGTGGAGATTTTCTATGCCGCGCCGACTGCCCTGCGCGCGTTAATGCGCGAGGGGAATGAATGGGTAAGGAACACCAGCCGCAAGACCCTGCGCCTGCTTGGCAGCGTGGGGGAGCCGATCAATCCCGAGGCATGGGAATGGTACTATCATGTGGTCGGGGACAGCCGCTGCCCGATCGTCGACACCTGGTGGCAGACCGAAACAGGCGGGCACATGATCACCCCCTTCCCCGGCGCCACGCCGCTGAAGCCGGGCAGCGCGGCCACGCCGATGTTCGGGGTCGTGCCGCAGATCGTCGACGGGGAAGGCCAGCTGCAGGAGGGCGCCTGTGAAGGCGCGCTGGTGATTGCCGACAGCTGGCCCGGCCAGATGCGCGGCGTCTATGGCGACGATGAGCGGTTCTTCCAGACCTACTTCAGCACCTTCGAAGGCAAGTACTTCACGGGCGACGGCTGCCGGAGAGACAGCGACGGCTACTACTGGATTACCGGGCGGATCGATGACGTGCTGAATGTCTCGGGCCACCGGATGGGTACGGCGGAAATCGAAAGCGCGCTGGTCGCTCACGGAAAGGTGGCCGAAGCGGCGGTTGTCGGAATGCCGCACGACATCAAGGGACAAGGCATCTACTGTTACGTCACGCCGGTCTCGGGCGAGAACGGCAGCGAGGACTTGCGGGCAGAGCTGGTGAAGTGGGTGCGCCACGAAATCGGCCCGATCGCCTCGCCTGACGTGATCCAGTTCGCCCCTGCCCTTCCCAAGACCCGGTCCGGCAAGATCATGCGCCGTATCCTGCGCAAGATCGCGGAGAACGACACGGGAAATCTGGGAGATACTTCCACCCTCGCCGACCCCGAAGTCGTGGATGACCTTCTGGCGAACCGTCCGCCGACATGAACGCGGCGGGAAGACTTTGCAGGCGGGCGATCGTCTGATAGGCGCCCGCCCGTGACCCAAGATGAACGCCCGGCGCCGCGTCAGCGCCTCTACCCGCTCGAGGATCTGGAAGATATTCCAGGCACCCGTATCTTCACGGCCCGGCGCTCGCGCCAGGCCTACCACCTGCACAAGTTCTGCATGTCCCTGATGGACAAGGACAACCGGGACGCTTTCCGTGCCGATGAGCAAGCCTATCTCGATCGCTACCGCATGAGCGACGATCAGAAGCAGGCCGTGCTCAAGCGCGACTTCGGGAAGCTGATCGAGCTTGGCGGAAACATCTATTTCCTCGTCAAGCTGTCCAACACCGACGGGTGGAGCACTGAAAAGGCCGTGAGTTCCATGACTGACCTGACCCCCGAAGAATACGGCGCGATGATGCGCTCGGGCGGACGCAAGGCCGAAGGCAACCGTTCCATCCGGGACAAAAGCTGATGGCTCGTCTTACCGCCGGTGTCGCCACCAGCCACGTCCCCGCAATCGGCGCGGCCATCGATCTTGGCAAGACGCAGGACGATTACTGGAAACCTGTGTTCGCTGGGTACGAATGGGTGAAGCAGTGGGTCAAGGATGAGACGCCCGACGTCGTCATCCTCTGCTACAACGATCACGCTTCGGCCATGATGCTCGACATCGTCCCGACCTTCGCGCTCGGCTTTGCCGAGGAGTTCGAACCGGCCGACGAAGGCTGGGGCGCTCGCCCGGTGCCGACTGTCTTCGGGCATCCGGAACTGGCCGGCCATCTGGCCGAACAGCTCGTGCTCGACGAATTTGACATCACGATCATGAACCACATGGATGTCGATCACGGGCTGACGGTGCCGCTCTCGCTCGTCTTCGGTCAGGTGTCGGAATGGCCGGCAAAGGTCATCCCGCTGGCCGTGAACGTCACCCAGTTCCCCACGCCTTCGGCCGACCGCTGCTGGCAGCTGGGTGAGGCAATCGGTGCAGCGGTGGCTTCCTTTCCGGAAGATCTCAACGTGCAGATCTGGGGCACGGGCGGCATGAGCCACCAGCTTCAGGGCCCCCGCGCCGGACTGATCAACCGGGAATTCGACAACGCCTTCCTCGACAAGCTGATCGGTGAGACGGATGATCTTCGCAAGATCACCCGGCTGGAATTCCTCCGGGAAGCAGGTTCCGAGGGGATCGAGTTGATCATGTGGCTGATCATGCGCGCGGCGCTGGGTCAGAAGGTCGACATGCTCCACCGGTTCTACCACGTCCCCGCGTCGAACACGGCTGTCGGGCATCTGGTGCTGAAACCCGCCGAAGAATCCTGACCCGGAGCCGCTCCGCAGGCGAATGAGTCAGCGCCCTCCCGAACTCCCATCCGGCGGCTCGGGAGGGCGCGCTTACAGAACCCGGCTGTCGTAGGCCCATTGCAACAGCGCCTGACGCTGCTTCGGCCGACAGAACGGATCGCCCGGCTCGCAGTATCGTTCGACTTGCGCGGCGTGGCGCCGGAAGGATCGCCAGCGGCCGATCTGGCGCTTGTCCTCGCCCGGCATTCTCCGGCCGGAGTAGTATCGGCAGTACCACTGGAACCAGCCCCGCGGATCGTCGGGGTGAAGCCACCCCTTGGCTTGCCACACCGTCAGGGGCGTGCTGGCGCGGACCCCAAAGTAATTGAGCGAACAATCCGCAGGCCCGGCTGCCAGTTTGGCGTTGTCAAACCAGCTGGCGGGGAATTCATCCCGGCAATCGGTCATGTACTTGCCGCAGAAGATCCCCAGCTCCAGCGCTTCAGCCGGGGTTAGATCGGGTGTGAACCCGGGATCGAAGTCCTGACCGAACGGAGCCGTGCGTTCGTAGGTGTACCCCTGCTGCATGCGGTCGTTGACGACCATTTGAACGCCCATATCCACTCACCTTGCACCGGAGCTCCGGACCGGAGCTCCGGTGAGCGGTATCAGACATAGACCCCAAGAGTGAAGCCGACGACCCGGCCGCAGAACACCACGAAAATCCAGAAGGCGAGCGAAAGCCCTCCCGCGGCGCGGGCGGAAACCGGGATGGCGGCCGTAGAATCCCAGTTCGCGACCGTGCGCCAGGTCGACAAGTGGAAGAACAGCATGTTCAATCCGGCGAGCGTCAGCAGCGCCATCTTCCACTGGAAATACGGGTTGATGATGTAGGATTCGGCTCGGCTGATGAACAGCAGCAGCCCCGTTATTGCCGCGAGCGCGAACGCCGCCCAGGTCCAGCGCAGCATGTCCCGCGACAACTCCGTCACGGCGCGGTCGCGAAACGCCCAGCCGAGCAGCCGCAAGTCCATGATCGCGATCGAGCCGACCACGGTGACGATCGCGATTACGTGGATGGACTCGATCGTCGGGAAAACCCAGGCGGAAGCGGAGATGTAGTCTCCCAGTGCAGAGGACTGGAGCCACTGTGCGATGGTTGTCGGATTCATTGTCTCTCCCCTCTCAGACAGGCGCGTAGGCGATCCAGCGCCCGGCAAAGATGATCCCGCACCACAGGACGATGATCGCGGCCGCTCCGGCCCGCATCGGCAGCGCCCCGCCGTCGGCCGTGGCCCAGCTTCCTTCATTGCGGCGCGCAGCGATCTGGAACACGATGCCGAGCACGATCAGCCCCACGACCAGAGCAAGCTTGATCCAGAACATCGGATTCATCATCTCGCGCACGGGTTCGGCGATCACCAGCCCCAGCCCGGTGATCGTCAGCATGCCGAGGGCGGCCCAGGTCCAGGGCAGGTAGCGGGTCACTGTCCGGCCAAGGCTCTGGCCTTCTCCCCCGATGCCGAGGATGCGCAGGTTGATCATCAGCGCGGAGACGAAAGCCGCGGCGATGGCCAGGATGTGCAGGCTCTGAAGGATCGGGATCGCCAGGAAGTTGGCGCCCATCCACAAGCTCAACGGCTGGTCCCCGATCCACAGGGACAACTCCGGGACCGGACTGTTTCGGATCCATTCGCCGAGATAAAGCAAGACTTCGATAAAACTGGGCATTTCCCCTTCCCCCTTTCGACGCAGGGCAGCGGCTGCAAAGCCGCACGCCTGCCGCGCGCCAGACTACGCGCTGGAGGGAGGTGCGGGCTTTGATCGGGATCAAACTCCGTTGACTTCGTCCGACTTTTCCGGACATGCGCCGGGACCCTGGCGAGCCAGGGGATCGCGGTGTTCGGCGGCAGCGCGGTTCACGCCTGCCTTGAAGGCGAGCGCGTCGCTTGCGAAGAGGGCACGTCCCGCACGGGAGGCACGAGTCCGGCGTTGCGCGCCGGACCCGTTAATGAGCGCTCAGGGCGTAGTTACCCCGCAGGATCGATATGGAATATCCGCTCCGCGTTTCCGTGGCAGAGCGCGTGGCGTTCCTCATCGGTGCACTGGAAGGTGTCGATGAACTCCACTGCCGGTTTCACCGGCTGGTAGGGATAGTCGATCGCCCACATGACATTTTCGATCCCCAGCCGGTCAATCGTGTAGCGCAAGGCCAGCGGATCTTCGACGCCGCTGGTCGTGACCGCGAAGTTGCGGCGGAAGTATTCCTCCATCGTCAGCTCCGTCTTGCCGGCACGGCCGACCTTCTGGGCGCGGCTGTTCATGAAGGTGATCCGCCAGATCCAGAAAGGCACCGCCTCGCCCATATGGCCGATCACGATCTTCAGTCTGGGGAACCGGTCGAACACCCCGGCAGCCATCATCCGCACCACGTGGGTGCCCACTTCCACGCCATAGCCCCACATCGCGCTGTCCATCCCGTTGTCGCGTAGCGGGTCCTTCAGTCCATCGGACGGCGCACGCGGGTGGATGTAGATCGGACGGTCCATCGCCTCCGCCGCTTCCAGGATCGGCCAGAACTTCGGATCGTCGAGGTACTCGGAATTGGTGTGGCTGTTGATCATGAAGCCGTTGAGCTTCAGATCGTTGATCGCCCGCTCCATTTCCTTTGCCGCGCGTTTCGGGCTGTGCGGAGCCATGCTGGCCAGCCCGGTAAAGCGCTTGGGATACTTGCGGCACAATTCGGCCAGCCGGTCATTGGCGAGGATCGACAGATCGTGCGCGGTATCGGCGTCGAACATCTGCACGCCCGGCGCCGTCAGCGCGAGCAACTGCATGTCCACTCCGTGTTCGTCCATCAGCCGCAGGCGCTGCCCTTCGGCATCGAGCAGGCCTTCAATGAAGTTGCTTTTCGCATAGCCGGTAGTGTCGTTTTCCGCGTCGTAGACCCCGGCGACGAGCAGCTTGTCGAGGCTTTGCGACGGGCCGCGGGCGACCTTGCGCAGTTCCTCGGCTACTTCGGGGATCGACCATGCTTCTTCGGTGGCGATCTTGCGGATGTGTCCGGCCATGTGGGTCCTCTCCTGTTATTATTGTGCCAAGCTTAACGGGAGAACAGGCTGCGGCAACGGGGAAGCGCTTCAGCGCATCAGGTAAAGAAGTTCTGGCCCCCTGCCCTCGTGCACCGTACAACCGTTCACTATGGAACAGCTTCGCGCCGCCCAGGACAGCAGCTGGAGTTCGACCGGGCTTTCCCGGGGCGATGCCATTGCCCAGTGGCAGAGCTGGGCGGCCAGCACGATCGCGCCGATCGATGTCTGCGTGTTCGATGCGGACAGCTTCGCCGCGCGCTGGAGCAGCCACGGCATCGGGCAGCTGCGCCTGCTGCGGCTGAATGCTCCGGCGCAGCGCGTGGTTCACTGCGGCAGCGGATCGGGCAAGGCGGCGCCTTCGATCCAGCTCGTCTATGCCCGGCGCGGGTCGCTGAAGACCCGGGTGGCGGGCAAGCGCTTCACCGTGAACCCGGGCGAGTTCGTGCTGCTGGACAACACGCGCTTCTACCAGATGGAAATGGACACCGCTCATGAGGCGGTGGACCTGATGATGCCGCTTGGATGGCTTGACCGCTACCTGCCCGATCCCGGCGCCCTGCTTGGCCGCGCTGTCACCGCGCGGGAAGGTTGGGGGGCGCCGCTCGGCAGCTTGCTGGAAACCATCGTGGAGGGGATCGAGGACACTCCCCTGCCCCGTCCGATGATCGCGGAGCAAGTCGGCACCTTGCTGACGCTGGCGACCGGCTTCCACGAAGCGGCAGACGAATGCCGGCTCGCCAACCGGCACAGGGGCCAACTGGCCCGGCAGATACTGCGCCGGATTGAGAGCGACTTTGCCGATACCACGCTGACGCCGGAAGCGGTTGCAGCCGATCTGGGATTGTCGAAGCGCTACCTGCAGACCCTGCTGGCGGGCAGCGGAACCAGCTTCGTGCAGGAACTGAATACCACGCGGCTCGATCGCGCAAGCGACACGCTGACCGATCCGCGTGCGAGCGGGCTGTCCGTGAGCGAGATCGCCTATCGTTGCGGCTTTCTGGATCCCGGATACTTCACGCGCCTGTTCCGCAAGCGTTTCGGGGTGAGCCCAAGCCAGTGGCGGGCCGGCCAGGTACGATGAGGGCCTGCGGTTAGAGAAACCCGAGCAGGGCCAGCAGGATAAAGGTGCCGATTGCCGTGACGAGCAAGGAGCCGAGGCAACCGAAGCGATTGGAAAAGAAAAAGAACATTCGTCCGCCTTGTACTGGCCTTACGCGGTTGCGCGACAGGCGCGTGAGGGGTTCCGGAAGTGAACGGCGGTCCCCCGCGCCTGTTCCGCAGCCCGGGATTGTGGCGGCTGCGTGCTGGCGGACCAATCCTTCGGGCTAGCGTATTCCCATCCGGTTCTTGGAACGAAAACGCCGCGCCAGCCTTGCTTTGCCAGAACATCAAATGGAGAAAAGCATGACTATTTCGGCCTTGTTCGATACTCAGGAAGAAGCCCGCCGCGCCGTGGAAGAACTGCGGGCAGCCGGGGTTCCCGACCGCGACCTCTCCGTTATCGCTCGCGATCCGAGCTGGCGGGAAGACACCCAGGTTACCGACGACGATCATACGAACCTGCTCCGGGGCATCCTCGGCGGGGGCGCGCTCGGCGCGGGACTGGGCGTCGCGGCGCTTGCAATTCCCGGCGTTGGTCCGTTCATTGCGGCTGGCACGATCGCTGCGACAGCCACTCCTGCCGCGATGGCTGTTGGCGGAGCCGTCGGCGCCGCAGCGGGAACCATGAACGAAGCGCTGAAGGATCACGGCGTCAGCGATGCGGACGCGGACTACTATAGCGATCGGATCCGCAACGGCGGCGTGTTCGTGTCGGTGGATGCCAACGGCGCGCAGGATCGCCAGCTGGTGGAGGAAATCTTTTACCGGAACGGCGGCCACAACTCGACGCGCGCCAGCACGATCTAAACCTCTAAAAAATGTAGACCTTAAAAGGGGAGCCCGCCTGTCGGCGCGGCTCCCCTTTCGCTGTCGCGCCTCCTGCCGGTGCATTGCGCGTTTGTCCCAACCGCCGTGCGCGGAAATCCTTCGCTGTCGCTGATTGCCGCGCTAGAACACCTTCAACGAAATTCCGTCGACAGACGCCATCAACTGGCGCGCGCGGGACTTCATGGAGAGATGCGATGGCCGATACGAAAAGTTTTCCACTGCCGAGTTCCGTCAAGGTAATTCCGGGTACCGAGGCTGCGCAGGCGGCGTTTCCCTATTATGTCCAGTTCACGCCCGAGGATGATGAGCGGTTCTGGTTCTATAACTCGATGCATTTTCCCGAGCCGATGCATCACTTCGACATGATTACGGCGGAAGCGGCCTATGCCGCGCTTGGATCGTTCAACACCCGCGTGCACGTGCTGCCGACCACCAAGGGCATCGATCACCGGATCATCAACGGCCGCGTATTCATCGGCGGCGTCCCGGTAACCGACCCCGCTGAAATCGCGGAACGGCAGGAGCTCTTTCAGGAACGCGCCTTCTACTATTACCAAAACTGGGAACGGCTTTACGACCAGTGGAAGGAGAAGATGAAGGCGCTGATCGCGGAAGCGCAGACGCTGCCGAAGCCTGAGCTGCCCGAATGGGAGCCGATCGAGACGACCCACACCGGCAAGGGCGTCGCATCCAACCACGCGCTGCTCGACACGTACCGCAAGCAGCTCGAAGGCTACTACCGGATGTGGCACCACCACTTCGAGTTTCTGCTGCTCGGCTACGGCGCGTACATGACGTTCTTCGACTTCTGCAAGCGCGCCTTCCCCGAGATTTCCGACCAGGCGATCAGCCGGATGGTCGCGGGGATGGAAGCGGAAATCTTCCGTCCGGACGAAGAAGTGAAGCGTCTTGCCCGCCGCGCGGTGGAGCTGGGCGTGGACGGCCAGTTCCATGACGACATGGACATCGAAACCGTACTCGGCGCGCTGGACCAGCTGGGCGAGAACGGCCGGGAATGGCTGAAGGACCTGGAAAGCTCTCGCAACCCCTGGTTCAACGTCAACGTGGGGGACGGGTTCTACCACTATCACCGGTCCTGGAACGATGACTTGTCGATGCCGTTCGCCGCGCTGCCCGGCTATATCGACAAGATCAAGGCGGGCGAGAACATCGAGCGTCCCATGGCGCGCCTGATCGAGGAGCGGGACCAGCTCGTTTCCGATTACCGCGAACTGCTCGACACCGAAGAGGACAAGGCGACTTACGACCAGCTGATCGAGCTGGCCCACCGCGTGTTCCCTTACGTCGAAGGGCACAAGTTCTACTGCGAGCACTGGTACACCAACCTGTTCTTCAACAAGATCCGCGAATTTGGCGCACTGCTGGCGGAAAACGGGTTCTTCGCGAAGGAAGAAGACGTGTTCCACCTGACCCACTACGAGGTGGAAAGCGCGATCATCGACCTGATGCTGTCGTGGTCCAGCGGGTCACCTCCCCAAGGTCCGAAGCACTGGCCCGCGATCGTGAAGCAGCGGCAAGCCGCGATTGAGGAATGGAGCAAGCACAGCGTCTCGCCCGCGCTGGGAGTCGTGCCGGACGTGATCGACGATCCCGCAATCGTCATGCTGTGGGGCATTACGCGGGACAACCTGGACGCGTGGCTTTCGGATGGCGAGGCGGACGAGAACGAGCTGAAGGGCTTTGCCGCCTGTTCCGGGGTGGTCGAAGGGACGGCGCGGGTGATCAAGTCCGTGAAGGAAATCGGACGGCTGGAACAAGGCGACATTCTGGTGTGCCAGGTGACCAACCCCACCTGGGCCCCGATCTTCCAGAAGATCAGCGCCGCTGTGTCCGACATCGGTGGATCGATGAGCCACATGGCCATTGTCGCCCGTGAGTACGGGCTGCCTGCGGTGGTCGGCACCGGCTCCGCCACCCAGAGGATCAAGGATGGCCAGCGCATCCGCGTGGATGGCGGGCGTGGCACCGTGACCATCCTCCACGAAGAACGCGCACTGGAGGATGCCTGAGCAATGGTGAACCGCAACACGCTGATCGCCTGGTTCCGTGAAGTGGGGATCGATGACCGCCCGACGGTGGGCGGCAAAGGCGGCAGCCTAGGCGAACTGATCAAGGCGGGCATCCCGGTGCCGCCGGGATGCGTGGTGACCACCCGTGCGTTCGAGTTGTTCCTCGACACGCTGGAAGCCCGCGCCCCTGTGCGGGCGCGCGTTATGGAAGTGGATGCCGGCGATCTTGGCGCCGTGACGGAGCTTTCGGAAGAACTGCGCCGCCGGGTGGTGGAGGAGCCCCTGCCCGCGTCGGTGGACGAAGCGATCCTCAGGGCCCACGCGGAATTGTGCGGCGGCGGGCAGGTGCCGGTGGCCATCCGCTCCTCCGCCACGACGGAAGACGCCGAGGACGCCAGCTTCGCGGGCCTGCAGGACACGTTCCTCTGGGTCCTGACGCCCGAAGAGACGGTAACCCGGGTGCGCGAGTGCTGGGGCAGCCTCTATTCGACCGAAAGCATCACCTACCGCCGCAAGCACGGCCTGCCGGAAGACGGCGTGGCGATGGCGGTCGTGATCCAGCAAATGGTCGATGCCCGCTGCGCCGGGGTCATGTTCACCCGCAGCCCCCTGACAGGGGACAAGTCGGTCATCACCATCGAGGGCGCGCCCGGATTGGGTTCAGCGGTAGTTTCGGGCGAGGTCACGCCGGATCGGTGGGTGGTCGGCAAGATCACTGGAGAGATTTCCGCCCGCGACATCTCCGACAAGCACGCCAAGCAGGTGCCGGCCGAACAAGGCGGTATCCAGGAGGTGGAACTGCAGGGAGAGGAGCGCACCGCCCCCTGCCTCACCGACGATGAACTGATGCGCCTGCGCGAAATCGGCCGCAAAGTTGAGCGGCACTATGGACGCCCACAGGACATCGAGTGGGCTGTGGATAAGTCGGGGGATATCCTGTTGCTTCAGAGCCGTCCGGAAACGGTCTGGTCGGCGAAGGACAAGGTCGCCCCGGTCAAGCCGCCGGAAGAAAACCCGCTGCGCCACGTGATGACGATCTTCGGGGGAAAGAAGTGAGCCTGACCCACAAGGACATCGAGGAAGTCATGGCCCTGCTCGAAGCCTCGCGCTTCGACCGGCTGAGCCTTGAGATGGACGGCCTGAAGCTGGAACTGTCCCGTGGGGCCGCGGCCGCCCGGCAAACCGGCACGCCCACAGCGGCGCCGGCATCAGCACCAGCGGCCAGCCCTGCTCCCGCGTCTTCTCCCGCACCCGCTCCCGCCCCAGCGGCCAGTCAATCGCGCGAGGAAGGGCTGATCGAGGTCAAGTCCCCCTTGCTGGGCGTGTTCTATCGCGCGCCCAAGCCGGGGGAGCCGCCGTTCGTGGAAGTCGGCAGCAGGGTGGAGGAAGACAGTGTCATCGGGATCATCGAGGTGATGAAGCTGATGAACTCCGCCCGGTCCGGCGTGCGCGGCGAAGTGGTGGAAATTCTGGGGCAGAACGGCGAACTGGTCGAACATGGCGAGGCGCTGATCCTCGTGCGGCCGGACTGATCGTGCCGGTTCGCCGTGTCCTGATCGCCAACCGGGGCGAGATCGCGGTGCGGATCATCCGCACGTGCCAAAAGCTTGGTATCGAGACGGTGCTCGGGGTTTCCGAAGCGGACCGGGCAACGCTCGGCGCGCGGATGGCGGACCGGGCCGTGTGCCTTGGCCCTGCCCAACCGGGGGCGAGTTACCTCAAGATCGAGACGGTCGTGCAGGCTGCGCTTGGCACCCGGTGCGACGCGATCCATCCTGGGTATGGCTTCCTGTCCGAACGGGCCGAACTGGCCCGGCTGTGCGAGCAGGAAGGCATCACCTTCGTCGGCCCGACCGCCACGCAGATCGATGCCGTGGGCGACAAGCTGCGGGCCCGATCCGAAGCAATCGCCGCGGACGTGCCGGTCGTGCCGGGCGGACCCGTGAACAGCCCAGAGGAAGCGCGCGCGTTGGCCAAGAAGATCGGCGCGCCCTTGCTGATCAAGGCGGTCGGCGGCGGCGGCGGGAGGGGCATGAAGCTGGTCGAGCGGCTGGAGGACCTTATCCCGACGATGGACATGGCCAGTGCGGAAGCCGGGGCCGCGTTCGGCGATGCGCGGGTCTATCTGGAACGCTACGTTGCGCAGGGGCGCCACATCGAAGTGCAGGTGCTGGGCGATGGCACAGGCCGCGTGATCCACTGCGGGGAACGCGATTGCTCCGTCCAGCGCCGCTACCAGAAGCTGGTGGAGGAAACGCCGGCTCCGCACTTGCCGGCCGCCACGCGTGAGAAGCTGCTCGGGGCAGCGGTCCGCTTTGCGGAGCGGCTGGACTATCGCGGCGCGGGAACGGTGGAGTTCCTGTACGACGTGGCGCGGGACGAATTCTACTTCCTGGAAATGAACGCCCGCATTCAGGTGGAGCATCCCGTCACGGAAGAAGTGACCGGGATCGACCTCATAGCCCAACAGATCGCCATCGCGAACGGTGATTTCCGCCTGACGCAGGAGGAGATCGCGCTGAACGGCGCGGCGATCGAATGCCGGATCAACGCGGAAGATCCGGAGAACGGGTTCATGCCCTCGCCCGGCACCGTCGCGCATGTCCAGTGGCCCGCCGGGGACGGCGTCCGGGTGGACAGCCATATCGTCGACGGCGCGAAGATACCGCCGTTCTACGATTCGATGATCGCGAAGGTGATCGCCCACGGGCCGGACCGGGCCACGGCGCTTGCCCGCTTGCGGCAGGCTCTGGCGGATACCCGGATCGAAGGCGTGGCGACCAACCTCGCCTTCCAGCAGCGCATCCTGGCCGACCCCGCCTTCGCGGAAGGCGGGATCGATACCGGATTCCTCGCACGAATGATGGAAAGGGAACCCGCCTGATGGCGAACGTCCAGCTTGTCGAAACCTCCCTGCGTGATGGCAATCAGTGCCTGTGGGGGGCGCTGGGGATCGACACCGCAAAGACGCTGACCATTGCGCCGGTGATGGAGCGCTGCGGGTTCAAGGCGATCGATTTCACCACGTCCACTCACATGGGTGTGGCGGTCCGCTACAAGCAGGAAAACCCGTGGGAGCGGATCCGCGCGATGGCGGAGATCTGCCGTGACACGCCGCTTCAGTTCCTGTCCACGGGCTTTCGCTTCATTGCCTGGGAAACCGCCTCTCCCGAATTCATGGAGCTGGCGTTCCGTACGCTGGCGAACAACGGAATCCGCCGCTTCGCGCTTGCCGATCCGATGAACGACGCCGCTGCCAACGTGGAAGTGGCCAAGATGGTCAAGCGCGCAGGCGGAGAGCAGGTGATCGGCGCCCTCGTCTACACGATCAGCCCAATCCACGACGATGCCCACTATGCGCAAGCCGCGCGGGTCATGGCAGAAAGCCCGGACATCGACGCGTTCTACATCAAGGATCCGGGCGGTCTGCTGACCAGCCAGCGCGCCCGCACGCTGATCCCCGCAATCCTGGCGGAAATCGGGGACAAGCCGCTGGAACTGCATGCCCACTGCACCATCGGCCTCGCCGAACGAGCCTATCTCGACGGAGCGGACCTTGGCATTTCCGCCCTTCAGTGCGCCAGCGGCGGGGCTGCCGACGGGACCAGCAACCCGCCGATTCAGCGGACGATCAAGAACTTGCGCGAAATGGGCCACACGGTCGAAATCGATGACGATGCCGTGGCCGAAGTCGCGCGCTACTTCACCGCGCTGGCCGAAGCGGAAGGAATGCCCACGGGCGCCCCGATGCCGTTCGACGCGGCCTATTTCCATCACCAGCTGCCTGGCGGAATGGTCGGCACGATGCGGCGGCACTTGTCCGATCACCGCGTGCCGCACCTGGAAGGCGCGGTGATAGAAGAACTTGGCCGCGTGCGCGAGGAGCTCGGCTGGCCGATCGTGATGACTCCGTTTGCCCAGATGCTGCAGACGCAGGCCGTGATGAACGTGACGGCGGAGGAACGCTATTCCGTGATCCCGGATGAGATCATCCGCTACGCGCTGGGCAAGTTCGGCCGCCCGAACGTGCCGATCGCGTCGAACGTGATGGACAAGATCATGGCCAACCCGCGCACGAAGGAACTCGATGCGGAAACGGGAATGGCTCCGCTGTCCGAACTGCGCAAGCGCATCGGGGCGAACCTTTCGGACGAGGAATTCCTGCTGCGGGCAACCATGCCGGCCAACCTGGTCGATGCGATGGCGCAAAAAGGCCCCGCCCCGCGCGAATACAACCCGAAAGCGCGTCCGGTCATCGAACTCCTGCGCCGCCTGCTTCAGCGGGAAGACCTGACGCACGTCACCGTTGAAAAAGCCGGGTTCCGGCTGCAACTGGAAGCCAAGGCATGACCGACCTGCGCCCGCCGAAAGGCTTCATGTTCGACCTGGACGGGACGCTCATCCTGTCGAACCGCGAGCTCGGGGAATACCAGGTTCTACCGGGCGCGGTGGACGTGCTGCAGACGCTGGAAGCGCGCGGGATTCCCTTCCTCGCCCTGACCAACGGCAGCGCCTATGCGGCCAGCGTCCAGGCACCCAAGCTGCGCAAGGTCGGCCTGCCGATCAGGGATGAGCGCTTGTTCACCCCGAACAGCGTCGCGGCCAAGGTGATCCGGGACCGGGGCTTTGCCAACGTGCTGGTGCTCGGCACCCAAGGCGTGGTCGACGCGCTGAAAGGCCACGGGATTGCCTGCTGCGTTGCGACCAACGAGAGCGCGGGTAGCGCGGACGCGGTCTATGTCGCGTGGCATCCGAACTGCACGATGGAGGATATCCACGCCGCATGCTCCCGCGTGATGGACGGCGCAGCGTTCCTCACGGCGTCCGATGTGCCGTTCTTCGCCACGCAGGCCGGTCCGGCGTTCGGGTATTCCTGCGCGATCTGCGGCGCAATTGCGCGGGTCACGGGAAAAGAGCCGGAAGTGACTGGCAAGCCCTCGATCCACGCGATGGACTTCGTCGCCGCGCAGCTTGGCCTCGCGGCAGAGGACGTGTGGGTGATCGGGGACGATCCCCGGGTTGAGACGGAAATGGCTCAAGCCGGCGGCGCCATTGGCATCGGCGTGACCAGCGGCACCACCAGCCGCGAAGAATGGGCCGCACAAGCGCCTGAACGCCGTCCGCACCTGGTGATTGAGACCGTGGGCGAGCTGCTGACGGGTGGCTACCTGCCGGACTGAGCGGCGCCCCTTTGTCCGGTTGCTTTCCAGCCCTCTTCCCCGCAATGATGACTGCGGTCTACGCGGGTTTCGGGCAATATCCTTGCAAACTGCTTTTGCTTCTTTGCGCGGCTGCGCCGACTGGCATATCGCTGGGGCGGGAAAGGATCGGACATGAAACTTGGCCGTCTCAATCACGTCGGAGTAGCCACGCCCGACCTCAGTGCCGCGATCGCTTTCCATCGGGACGTGCTAGGGGCAACCCGCATCAGTCAGCCGGTGGAGATGCCGGAGCAAGGCGTGCGGCTGTGCTTCGTCGACACCCCGAATGGCGGCACCCAGATCGAACTGATCGAGCCGCTGGGCGACAATTCCCCGATCCACGGCTTTCTGGCCAGGAACCCCGCAGGCGGGCAACACCATCTGTGTTATGAGGTACCGGACATCGGCGCGGCGCGTGAATGGTTCCAAGGTCAGGGCAAGCGCATCCTCGGCCCGACCCGCATCGGGGCGCACGGGACGCCGATTTTCTTCCTCCATCCACGGGATATGGGCGGCATCCTGACCGAGATCATGGAGAGCCCGGTTCATGCCTGATCGGAAGGACTGGGAAAACCAGGCCGCAAAGGAAGTGAAGGGCCGCGATCTCGCCTGGCATACGCCGGAAGGGTTCGCGATTTCCCCACTCTACACGGCGGACGATCTTCCGGCCCAAGGCCCCGGCCTACCCGGCTTCGCGCCGTTCACCCGGGGTCCGTATGCCAGCATGTATTCCGGCCGTCCGTGGACGATCCGCCAGTACGCCGGCTTTTCCACCGCCGAGGAATCGAACGCGTTCTACCGCCGCAACCTTGCGGCCGGGCAGAAGGGGCTTTCGGTCGCGTTCGACCTTGCCACCCATCGGGGTTACGATTCCGATCACCCGCGCGTGGTCGGCGATGTCGGCAAGGCGGGCGTGGCGATCGACACGGTCGAGGACATGAAGATCCTGTTCGACGCCATTCCGCTCGATCAGATGAGCGTGTCCATGACCATGAACGGCGCGGTGATCCCGGTAATGGCGTTCTACATCGTCGCGGGCGAAGAACAGGGCGTTTCGCAGGACAAGCTTTCCGGGACCATCCAGAACGACATCCTGAAGGAGTTCATGGTCCGCAATACCTACATCTATCCGCCTGCCCCCAGCATGCGGATCGTGTCGGACATCATCGCCTACACATCGGCCAACATGCCGAAGTTCAACTCCATCTCGATCTCCGGCTACCACATGCACGAAGCCGGGGCGACGGCAGTGCAGGAATTGGCCTTCACCATCGCCGACGGGAAGGAATACGTAAGCCAAGCGGTTGCCGCCGGGCTGGACATCGATGCCTTCGCCCCGCGCCTTTCGTTCTTCTTCGGCATCGGGATGAACTTCTTCATGGAAGTGGCCAAGCTGCGGGCGGCGCGCACGCTGTGGTACCGGGTGATGGACGATCTCGGCGCGAAGAGCGACCGGTCCAAGGTGCTGCGGACCCATTGCCAGACCAGCGGGGTCTCCCTGCAGGAACAGGATCCGTACAACAACGTGATCCGCACCACCGTCGAAGCCATGGCCGCCGTGCTGGGCGGCACGCAGTCGCTCCACACCAACGCGCTGGATGAAGCGATCGCGCTCCCGACGGACTTTTCCGCCCGCATCGCCCGCAACACGCAGCTGGTGCTGCAGGAAGAAACCGGAATCACCCATGTCGCCGATCCGCTGGGCGGCAGCTACTATGTCGAGGCGCTGACCGCAAAGCTGGTGGAAGACGCGGAAAAGCTGATTGACGAAGTCGATGCGCTGGGCGGCATGACCAAGGCCGTCGCCAGCGGAATGCCCAAGCGCCGGATCGAGGAAAGCGCGGCAGCCCGACAGGCGCGGGTCGACAAGGGCGAGGACGTAATCGTCGGGGTCAACAAGTACGTCCCGGCAGAGGTCGAGCGGATCGAAACGCTGGAGATCGATAACCACAAGGTTCGCGAAGGGCAGATCGCTCGGATCGGAAAAGTCCGGGCCCAGCGGGACGAGGCGAAGTGCCGCGCCGCCCTGGCTGCGTTGACGGAGGGCGCGAACGGAAGCGCGAACCTTCTCGCGTTAGCGGTCGAGGCCGCCCGCGCCCGGGCGACGCTGGGAGAAATCAGCGACGCCCTGGAGTCCACCTTCGGGCGGTACGACACCACCCCGGTGCCCGTGCGCGGGGTCTATGCCGCGTCCTTTGGCGAGGACGCCCGATATGCGCAGGTGATCGAAGGCGTGCAGGCCGTGGAGCGCCGGCTTGGCCGTTCACCGCGGATCATGGTCGCCAAGATGGGGCAGGACGGGCATGACCGAGGGGCGAACGTGATCGCGTCCGCCTTTGCCGACATGGGTTTTGCGGTGATTTCCGGCCCCTTGTTCCAGACACCGCGGGAAACCGTGAACATGGCACTGGAACATGACGTCGACGCCATCGGCGCGAGCTCGCTTGCCGCCGGGCACAAGACCCTGATCCCCGAGTTGATCCGCCTGCTGCGGGAAGCCGGGCGGGCGGACATCAAGGTCGTGGCAGGCGGCGTGATCCCGCCGCAGGATTACGAGTTCCTGCGGGAAGCGGGAGTGCAGGGAATTTATGGGCCCGGCTCCAACGTGGTCGAATGCGCCGCGGACGTGCTGCGCCTGCTCGGCCACAACATGCCACCTTTGGGTGAGACGAAGGAAGCAATGGAATGAATCAGTCACCGTCCGGTTTGCTGCGAGCATCGAACGCGAGCGGAAGCTCCGCGTCCGGACAAGCGAACCCCCGGCCCCACCTGAAAACAGGAGGGAAGATGCGCACCGACTGGACCCGCGCCGAAATCGCCGCGCTGTTCGATCTGCCGTTTACCGAACTCGTCTTCCGCGCCGCCGAAGTGCACCGCGCCCACCACGCACCGGACGAAGTGCAGCTGTGCACCCTGCTTTCGATCAAGACCGGCGGCTGCGCAGAGGACTGCGGCTACTGCTCCCAGTCGGTCCATGCCGACAGCGGCGTGAAGGCCACCAAGCTGATGGCGGTGCAGGAAGTTCTCCAGCGCGCGGCGCAGGCGAAGGATGCAGGCAGCCAGCGGTTCTGCATGGGCGCGGCCTGGCGCAATCCCAAGGACCGCGACATGCCGGCGATTGTCGAGATCGTGAAGGGCGTCCGGGCAATGGGGCTGGAAACCTGCATGACGCTGGGCATGCTGAAGCCCCATCAGGCGGAAATGCTCGCCGATGCGGGACTCGACTACTACAACCACAACATCGACAGCAGCCCCGAATATTATGAGCGGGCGATCTCCACGCGGACGATGGCCGATCGGCTGGACACCCTCGGGCATGTGCGGGCAGCGGGGATCAACGTGTGTTCCGGCGGGATCGTCGGCATGGGTGAAACGCGGGAGGACCGGGTCGGCTTCGTCCACACGCTCGCCACCTTGCCGCAGCATCCCGAAAGCGTGCCGATCAACGCGCTGGTGCCGGTAAAGGGCACGGTGCTGGGCGACATGCTGGCCGATACGCCGCTGGCGAAGATCGACGACATCGAATTCGTCCGCACCGTCGCCGTCGCCCGCATCACCATGCCGCTTTCGATGGTCCGCCTGTCGGCCGGGCGTGAAAGCATGAGCGAGGCGACGCAGGCGCTGTGCTTCCTTGCGGGCGCGAACTCGATCTTCACCGGGGACAAGCTGCTGACCGCCCCGAACGCAGGCGACGACAGCGACGGGGCGATGTTCGCCAAGCTGGGCCTGAAGGCCATGAGGGGGGAAGAACCGATGCGCGCGTGCGGGGCAGCCGAGGCGGCGGAATAGATGTTCTCCAAGATCCTGATCGCGAACCGGGGCGAAATCGCCTGCCGGATCATTCGCACCGCGCGCCGGATGGGGATTGCGACCGTCGCGGTTTATTCCGACGCGGACGCTCGCTCGCCGCACGTGAAGCTTGCAGACGAGGCAGTGTACATCGGCCCTGCCCCGGCTTCCGATAGTTACCTGCTCCCGGAAAAGATCATCGCGGCTTGCAAGGCGACCGGAGCCGAGGCCGTCCATCCGGGCTATGGCTTCCTGTCGGAGCGAGCGAGCTTCGTCGAGGCGCTGGAGGCTGAGGGCATCGCGTTCATCGGCCCCCCCGCTTCCGCAATCGCCGCGATGGGCGACAAGATCGAAAGCAAGAAGCTGGCGAAGGACGCGGGCGTCAACGTCGTGCCCGGGCACCTTGGGGAGATCGATGATACCGAGCACGCGGTGCGCATCGCGGGCGAGATCGGCTATCCCGTGATGATGAAGGCCAGCGCGGGCGGCGGCGGCAAGGGCATGCGGCTCGCGTGGTCGGAAAAAGACGTGCGCGAGGGATTCGAGGCGACGAAGCGCGAGGGACTGAGCAGCTTTGGCGATGACCGCGTGTTCATCGAGAAGTTCATCGAGGATCCCCGCCACATCGAGATCCAGGTGCTGGGCGACAGGCACGGGACCATTCTCTACCTTAACGAGCGAGAATGCTCGATCCAGCGGCGACACCAGAAAGTGGTGGAGGAAGCACCCTCCCCGTTCGTCACGCCGGAGATGCGCCGCAAGATGGGGGAACAGTGCGTCGCGCTGGCTCGCGCCGTCGGGTATCACAGCGCAGGAACCGTGGAACTGATCGTCAGCGGAGCCGATCCGAGCGGAGACAGCTTCTACTTTCTCGAGATGAACACGCGGCTGCAGGTGGAGCATCCGGTCACCGAGGCGATCACCGGCATCGACTTGGTCGAGCAGATGATCCGGGCCGCAGCGGGCGAGAAGCTGCCGTTTGCGCAAGAGGACATCGGGATCGACGGCTGGGCGATCGAAAGCCGCGTCTACGCGGAAGACCCCTATCGCGGGTTCCTGCCAAGCACCGGACGGCTGGTGCGCTATTCCCCCCCCGAAGCCGAATTGCACCAGCAGCCCGGCGAGACGGGCCATCAGGCTTATGTTCGCCTCGACGATGGAGTGGCCGAAGGGGGCGAGGTCTCGATCTTCTATGACCCGATGATCGCCAAGCTGGTGACATGGGCACCGACGCGGGACGAAGCGGCGGACTTGCAGGTGCAGGCGCTCGACGCATTCGAAATCACGGGACTGGGCCACAACGTCGATTTCCTGTCCGCGATCATGCAGAACCCGCGCTTCCGATCGGGCGATCTGACGACCGGGTTCATCGCCGAGGAGTGGCCGGAAGGCTTCCACGGCGCCCCGCCTTCGAACGAGCTGCAACGCCATCTCGCCGCTCTCGCCGGGCTGCTCGCCACGGCGCGGGCTGACAGGGCGCGGCAGGTTTCCGGTCAGCTGAACGGATCGCCCCCGCCGCCGTTCGCCTGGGAGGTGCGCCTTGCGGGTGAGGACCGGCAGGTGGAGATCACCGAGGACGAGATCCTGGTTGATGGCAAGCCGGTGAACCTCGCCTTCGAGTACACGCCCGGCGACCGGTTGATCGAGGCGGAAGCGGATGAGGAGCCGCTGACGGTGCGGATCGAGCCGACCCGGTTGGGCTTCCGGCTGACGACGCGTGGCGCGCGGCATGACGTGCGCGTGCTCCCTGCCCATGCCGCTCCGCTGGCGCGGCACATGATCGAGAAGGAACCGCCCGACCTCTCCCGCTTCCTGATCTGCCCGATGCCCGGCCTGCTGGTCGGCCTGCACGTGGCCGAAGGCGATCAGGTCGAGCCGGGGCAGCCGCTCGCCACGATCGAGGCGATGAAGATGGAGAACATTCTCCGGGCGGAAAAGAGCGGGGTCGTCACGGCTATCCGCGCGGCCCAGGGCGAAAGCGTGGCCGCCGACGCGGTTATTCTGGAACTGGAGTAATGTTTCCGGGGGAGTTTCGGGCAACAACCCGCGTTTCGTGTGTTAGTCAGGCGACAGGCAATAACCCGCGCCAAGGAGACCAGCATGAACAGCGACCTGGAAAAGCGTATCCGCGATCGCGCTTATGAGATCTGGGAGAACGAAGGCCGCCCCCAAGGCCGATCGGAAGACCATTGGGCGCAGGCCCGCGCAGAATTCAGCGATGCGCGCAGCGAAACGGGCATTGCCCCGCAGGAGCCTGCCGCCGCCCCGCCAGCGCCGAAGACCCGCAGCCGCAAGGCCGCCGAGTCCGAACCGCTGGCGATCGCCAAGGCTACCAAGGCGAGCAGGTCCCGCGCGGCCAAGCCCTCTCCGGCGGCAAGCGCCGATCCGGACTCGGTCGGCGAAGCGCTCCAGGCCAAGCAATTCTCCAATGCAGTCAGCAGCAACACCACGCCGGAGACGGTCAAGGCGACGGTGAAAAAAGGCGCTGCGGGCCGGGGCAAGCGATCGAAGTAGGTTCGGATTGAAAGCTTTCGGAACGATGGCGGGAAGCCATTGTTGGAAAGGTGAGTTGTCGCCCCGCACCATCCGGAGATCGCCTTGACTAATTCTGCCGTCCGCATCCTCTCTGCCCGCTTTTCGGGCTCAGACGATCCGCAGCTGAGTGACAAGGCCCTGCGCCAAGCCAGAGAGGCCGGGTTCGACGGCCTGCAGTGCCCCGTTCCTTCCTGGCTTTCGGAAGAGGAAGGGCGAGACCTTGCGGCTCTGGCCCAGCGATGTCGCGCGGCCGAACTGACGCTGATCGCCGAGGTCGACCTTACGCGGTTTCCGGTCGACCATCCGCTGGTGCAGTCTGATCCGGACGCATTCGCGATCCGCCGCTCCGCTCAAGGACCCGTGCCGATCGATCCGCGCAAGGACATGCCGGCAGCGGGCGAGGCGATCGCGCGGTTGCGCACCGACCGCCATGCCGACGTGCTTGCCGGCCCGCTTGGCGAACGGCTGCACGCGCTGGTGGGCCGCGGCGTGCGCGGGTTCCGCATCGTCGGCGCGGAACGAATCGCGCCCGAGCTGCTGAAGCCGCTGATCGCGCAAGCGCGCAGCCAGGAAGCGAACCTGCTGTTCATCGCCGGGCCGCTCGGCGAAGACCGCACGCTGGCGGGCGCGCTGACCGATGCAGGGGTGGATTTTCTCGTCTCCTCGTTCGCATGGTGGGACCTTCGTGCGCCCTGGTTCCTTGATGAACTGGACGACCTGCGCGGCTGCGGACCTGTGCTGGGCGAAATTCGCGGCGACCAGTCGTCGGGCGAAGGCGCTCGTACCCGGCTCGCGGCAGCCTCTGCCGTTTGTTCCGGCGTGATTGCCCCGATCGAGTTCCTGTCCAGCGACGCCATCAGGGACGATGCAGCGCGCGCGGCGTCCGGTGCTTCCGAAGCGCAGGACTACTCCGGCCCGCTGGTGCGCCTGTCCGCCAGTTCCGCGCCGGTCACCGTTCTGCTGCGTCCGAACGATGCCGATCTGCGCAGCGCCGAACATGCGCTGATCGTGATGATCAACCAGGGATCGCAGGCCCAGCCGGTTCCCGGCCCGTCCGATCTTTCATCCGCCGCGGGCGCATTCGGCGATCCGCAGCCGCTTACCCCAGCGCGCGATGCATCCGCGCCGCTTCAGCCCGGAGAAGTTCGCCTGCTCAAGGTCACCCGCAGCCAACCCGTCACGCACCGTCCCTTGTCGCACGGGTCCTTCCGCGATCTGCCCCGGCTGGTGATCGAGGATATTTCTCCCAGCGTCGAAGGCGGCGATTTTCCGATCAAGCGCGTGGTCGGCGAAACAGTTACGGTCGAGGCGACGGTGTTTGCCGACGGGCATGAACAGCTCGCGGCGGAACTGCGCTGGCGTCCGGTGAACGAGGACCAGTGGTCCTCCGCCCGAATGACCCAGCTGCCGAACGACCGCTGGCGCGCGGAATTTCCGGTGGAACGGATGGGCCGGCACGAATTCGTCGTCGAAGGCTGGCTCGACCGCTTCGGCGGCTTCCAGCGGGATTTCGCCAAGAAGTGGGACGCCAAGGTCGCGCAGGATGTAGACCATGCCGAAGGACGCGCGCTGGTGCAGGAAGCAGCTGGCCGGGCACAGGGGCAGCTGCGCGGCGCACTGGAAGACTACCTGAACCAGCTGACAAAAGCTGAGGGAGAGGACTGCGCCCGGCTGCTATTGGATGAGAGCCTCGCCAGATTGATGGCCGATGCGGACGACCGGCGGCATGCGCTCGTCTCTCCGCGTCAACTGGTGGATGCCGAGCGGGTCGAGGCGCGCTTCTCCAGCTGGTATGAGCTGTTCCCCCGCTCCATCACCGAAGACAAGGCGCGCCACGGCACCTTTGCCGATGTGATGGGCATCCTCCCGCACGTGCGGGATATGGGTTTCGACACGCTGTATTTTCCGCCGATCCATCCGATCGGCAAGATCAACCGCAAGGGGCCGAACAATACGCTGACCCCCGGCCCGGACGATCCCGGCAGCCCCTACGCCATCGGCAGCAAGGACGGGGGGCATGACGCGATCCACCCGGAACTGGGCACGTTCGAGGATTTCGGGCGGCTGGTGGAGGCCGCGGCCGAACACGGGCTGGAAATCGCGCTCGACTTCGCAATCCAGGCTGCGCCCGATCACCCATGGCTGAATGAGCATCCAGGCTGGTTCGCCTGGCGTCCGGACGGCAGCATGAAGTACGCCGAAAACCCGCCGAAGAAATATCAGGATATCGTCAACGTCGATTTCTACGGTCCCGACGCGGTGCCGGGACTGTGGGAAGCCTTGCGCGACGTGGTCCTGCTGTGGGTGGACCACGGGGTGAAGACGTTCCGGGTCGATAACCCGCACACGAAGCCGCTGCCGTTCTGGGAGTGGATGATCGCGGAAGTCCGTGCACGGCATCCGGAGGTCATCTTCCTGTCGGAAGCCTTCACCCGGCCCACGATGATGTATCGGCTGGCCAAGATCGGCTTTTCCCAAAGCTACACCTACTTCACCTGGCGCGACCGGAAGGATGAGCTGATGGAGTACATCACCGAGCTCACCACTACCGCGCCCAAGGAGTTCTATCGCCCGAACTTCTTCGTCAACACGCCGGACATCAACCCGCTCTATCTCCAGACCTCCGGCCGTCCGGGCTTTCGCATCCGCGCCGTGCTGGCCGCGACGCTTTCAGGCTTGTGGGGCGTCTATTCCGGCTTCGAGCTGTGCGAGTTCGAGCCGCTTGGCCCCGGCAAGGAAGAATACCTCGATTCCGAGAAGTTCGAGATCCGCCCCCGCCCGCTGCGCACGCCCGGCGACATCGTCGACGACGTGACCCTGCTCAACCGCCTGCGCCGCGCGCATCCTGCGCTGCAGACGCACCTCAACACCCGGTTCTACCCCGCTTATGACGACAATATCCTCTGGTACGGCAAGCCTTCTCCCGACGGGAAGGAAATGATCATGGTGATGGTCAACCTCGATCCGCACAACGCGCACGAATGCGATTTCGAGATCCCTCTGTGGGAATTCGGCGTCGAGGATAACGGGACCGTCGCGGTGGAAGACCTGGCGCATGGGCATCGCTTCGAATGGAGCGGCAAGGCCCAGCACATTCGCCTTGCCCCTGATGAGCCGTACCGCATCTGGCGCCTCAGCGTTCCGGGAGGTGCCGCATGAACGAGATGCCCCGCCCCAATTCCGCTTCCGCTACGATCAGCGATGCCGACGACCCGTTGTGGTACAAGGACGCCGTTATCTACCAGCTGCACGTGAAGTCGTTCTTCGATTCCAACAATGACGGGATCGGCGATTTCAAAGGCCTGATGCAGAAGCTGGACTACATCGCCGATCTGGGCGTGACTGCGCTGTGGCTGCTGCCGTTCTACCCCTCCCCGCGCCGGGATGACGGGTACGATATCGCCGAATACAGCGACATCAGCCCGGATTACGGTACGATGGAGGACGTGCGCGCGTTTATCGACGCAGCGCATGAACGCGGCCTCCGCGTGATTACCGAACTGGTGATCAACCACACTTCGGACGAGCACCCGTGGTTCCAGGCTGCCCGCAAGGCACCGCCGGGCAGCCCGGAGCGGGAGATGTATGTCTGGTCTGACAACGACAAGCTCTATTCCGGCACGCGGATCATCTTCTGCGACACGGAAAAGTCGAACTGGACCTGGGATGAGGAAGCCCAGGCCTATTTCTGGCACCGGTTCTATTCGCACCAGCCGGACCTGAACTTCGACAATCCGAAGGTCCTGGAAGAAGTGCTGTCGGTCATGCACTTCTGGCTGGACGCCGGGATCGACGGCCTGCGGCTGGACGCGATCCCCTATTTGATTGAGCGGGACGGCACGACCAACGAGAACCTGCCCGAGACGCACCAGGTCCTGAAGAAGATCCGCAGCGATCTCGACGCGCATTACCCGGGCCGGATGCTGCTTGCCGAAGCGAACATGTGGCCGGAGGAAACCCAGCAGTACTTCGGTGAGAAGGACGGGCGCACGGACGAATGCCAAATGGCGTTCCACTTCCCGCTGATGCCGCGGATGTACATGGCGGTGGCGCAGGAAGACCGCTTCCCGATCACCGACATCATGCGCCAGACTCCGGACATTCCGGAAGACGCCCAGTGGGCGATCTTCCTGCGCAACCATGACGAGCTGACGCTGGAAATGGTCACGGACTCGGAGCGCGACTACCTCTGGAACACCTATGCTGCCGACCGGCGCGCGCGGATCAATCTCGGTATTCGCCGCCGCCTCGCTCCGCTGATGGAGCGGGACCGCCGCCGGATCGAACTGATGAATGCCCTGCTGCTGTCGATGCCCGGCACTCCCGTGCTGTATTACGGCGACGAGCTGGGAATGGGGGACAACATCTTCCTGGGCGACCGGGACGGTGTGCGCACGCCGATGCAGTGGTCCCCGGATCGCAACGGCGGGTTTTCCCGGGCCGATCCGGCTTCCCTTACCCTGCCCCCGATCCAGGACCCGCTCTATGGCTATGAAGCGGTCAACGTCGAGGCACAGGAGCGGGACCGGCACTCACTGCTCAACTGGATCAAGCGGATGCTGGCCGTGCGCAAGGAGCATAACGCCTTCGGTCGTGGCACGCAGACGTTCCTGCGCCCGGCGAACCGCCGTATCCTGGCCTACTTGCGCCAGCACCGGGATGAAACGATCCTGTGCGTCGCCAACCTCAGCCGCACGGCGCAAGCTGTCGAGCTGGACCTGCACGAGTTCGAAGGCTGCACTCCGGTGGAGCTTTCCGGCGGCACGCCCTTCCCCTCGATCGGCCAGCTGCCTTACCTGCTGACTCTTCCCCCGTATGGCTTTCTGTGGTTCGAGCTGGGCGGCAGCGCCGAGGCACCCGAGTGGGCCACGGCCGCCCCCGGAGTGGAAGTTGAGCGGCATACTTTCGTGCTGCGCCCGAACTTGTCCGACGTGACCCGCCCGGGCAACCGGCACGCTCTCGAGCACGACATCCTTCCCGAATACCTTCCCTACCGCCGCTGGTTCGGCGCGAAGGATGAGAGGATCTCCAACGTGGAGCTGCTGCGGACCACCGCGATGCCCGCGACCGAGGACTTGCTCCTGTCCGAAATCGCGGTGACCACGAAAAGCGGCACCGCGACCTATGCCCTGCCGCTGGGCATCGCGTGGGAGGGTGCGGCCAACGGTCCTTTCGCATCCAATCTTGCCATCGCCCGTGTACGGCGGGACCGCTACGTCGGGTTGCTGACCGATGGGTTTGCGCTGGCTCCGTTTGCGCGCTCCGTCCTTACCGGGATGGAAGGCGGGCTGACGGTGCCGAGCGATGGCGGCGAACTGCGATTCGAAGCAACGGACGCTTTCGACCTTGCGCCCGATGCCGAGCCGGAATGGATCGCTGCCGAGCAATCGAACAGCACGATGATCCTCGGCCGCGCGGCCGTGCTCAAGCTGCTGCGCAAGCTGGCGCCCGGGATCCATCCCGACGCCGAGATGGTTCGCTATCTCGCCGCCAACGGTTTCGCCAACGTGCCGCCGATCCTCGGCACCGTAAAGCGGGTTGAGCGTGGGCAGGAGACCTTGCTGATCATCGCGCAGGCCTTCGTCTACAACCAGGGCGACGGCTGGCAATGGACACTCGGCGCGCTGGAACGGCTGGCCAGCGACACCGACTGGACCTTCTCCAATTACGAGAACTTTGCCGAAAACCTCGGACGGCGCCTGGCCGAGATGCACGAGGTGCTGGCCCGCCAGACGGACGATCCAGCATTCGCGCCGGAAACCATGGACCTTGGCGAAGCCGACAAGCTTGGCGGCCGAGTGAAGGGCGAAGTGGACAAGGCAATCGAACGGCTGCGGAGTGCCGACCTTGAAGGCGACGCGGGCGAGGAAGCGCGGTTCGTGATCGACAACCGCGACGCCCTGATCCAGCGCATCGGAGAAGCCGCGCGCCGGGCGGAAGGACGCAGCCGCACCCGGATCCACGGCGACCTGCACCTGGGCCAGGTGCTCGTCACCGGCAGCGACGTGATGATCATCGACTTCGAAGGCGAGCCCACCCGCCCCCTGGAGGAACGGCGCGCGAAAGACCTGGCGGCGCGCGATGTCGCCGGGATGGTCCGATCGTTCGACTACGCGGCCGGGATGGCGGAACGCGCTCGTCCCGCCGGGTCGGACACATGGGAAGCACAGGCGCACGAGCGGGCCTCCCTGTTCCGCAGCAGCGCGACCGACGCGTTCCTGCGCGGATATTGCCGAGAGGGCGCACCCGATCCGCTGCTCGACCTCTTCATCCTTGAGAAGGCTGCCTACGAAGTGTCCTATGAGGCCGCCAACCGGCCCGACTGGATCGGCGTGCCGGCGGCCGGACTGGCCCGCGCAGCCCGTAACCTGCTTGCCGGAGATACCGAATGACCGCACACGACAACGCGCTAGGGGCAGCAGCCTCAGCCATGCTGCAAGGCCGGCTGGACGATCCCTTCGCCTATCTCGGCCCGCATGGGGACGAGAGCGGCCGGATCGTCCGCTCTTTCCAGCCCGGCGCCGAAAGCGTCGAACTGGCTGCGCGGGACGGCGGGCAGTCGCTGGGGAAGATGGAGGAGATCGCTTCCGGGGTCTTCAGCGGTAAATTGAGCGAAGACCGCGCCTACCTGCTGCGGATCACCTGGCCCGGCGGCACGGTGCAGGAAACGGAGGATCCCTATTCCTTCGGGCTGGTCCTGTCCGATTTCGACCTGCACCTGTTTTCTCAGGGACGGCATTTCGAACTCGCCAATGTCTTCGGCGCGCAGCCCCGCACGATGGACGGAGTTTCGGGCGTCGCGTTTTCCGTCTGGGCCCCGAACGCCCGGCGCGTTTCGGTGGTGGGGGATTTCAACAACTGGGATGGGCGCCGCCACCCAATGCGGGTGCGCCACTCAGCGGGGATGTGGGAGTTATTCATTCCCCGGCTTGGCCCCGGAACGCGCTACAAGTTCGAAATTGCGGGCGCGGACGGGGGGATTGTCCAGAAGGCGGACCCGGTTGCGCGCCAGACGGAGCGCGCACCCGCGACCGCCTCGATCGTCGCGGCCCCGGCCGAGTACCGCTGGACCGACGATGACTGGATGGCCGAACGCGCCCAGCGCCACGCGCCGCAAGCGCCGATCAGCGTCTATGAAGTTCACGCCGGATCGTGGATGAAGCCCGAAGGCGGCGGCGACCAGACGCTCGATTGGCGGGGGTTGAGCGACAAGCTGATCCCCTATGCCGCCGACATGGGCTTTACCCATATCGAGCTGCTGCCGATCATGGAGCACCCGTTCGGCGGATCGTGGGGCTACCAGCCGCTCGGCCAGTTTGCGCCTTCGTCGCGGTTTGGGCGCCCGGAAGACTTCGCTGCGTTCGTCGATGCGTGCCACCGGGCCGGGATCGGCGTGATCCTGGACTGGGTTCCGGCTCACTTCCCGACCGACGCACACGGGCTGGCCCAGTTCGACGGCACTCCGCTCTACGAGCATGCCGACCCGCGCGAGGGGTTCCATCAGGACTGGAACACCCTGATCTACAACCTCGGACGCAACGAGGTATCCGGGTTCCTGCTGGCCTCGGCGATTTGGTGGCTGGAAACCTTCCACATCGACGGACTGCGCGTCGATGCGGTCGCCTCCATGCTCTACCGCGACTACAGCCGCAACGCAGGCGAATGGGTGCCTAACGTCCATGGCGGGCGGGAGAACCTCGAATCGGTTGCCTTCCTGAAGCACCTCAACTCGATCGTGCCGGAACGCTGCCCCGGGGCAATGACGATCGCAGAGGAATCGACGGCCTGGCCCGGAGTGACGGCACCGGTTTCCCAAGGGGGGCTTGGTTTCGACTACAAGTGGAACATGGGCTGGATGCACGACACGCTCCAGTACATCGAACGCGATCCGATGTACCGCAAGTGGCATCAGGGGGACCTGACCTTCCCGATGGTCTATGCCTATTCGGAAAAGTACTTCCTGCCGATCAGCCATGACGAGGTCGTTCATGGGAAGGGATCGATGTGGGCGAAGATGCCGGGGGACCGCTGGCAGAAATTCGCCAACTTGCGGGCTTACCTGGCGTTCATGTGGACTCATCCGGGCAAGAAGCTGCTGTTCATGGGTTGCGAACTCGGAATGAAAACCGAATGGAACCACGACGCGCCGATCCCGTGGGACTTGCTGGACGATCCGCAGCACGCTTCGGTTCAGGTGCTGCTGCGCGATCTCAACCGCCTCTACGCCTCGGAACCTGCGCTCCACGCGCTGGATACCGAACCCGGCGGCTTCCACTGGCTGGTGTCGGATGATGCCGAGAACAGCGTGTTTGCCTTCGCCCGTCATGGCGGCGACGGCCCGCCGATCGCGGTCGCGCTGAACATGACGCCGACGCCGCGGCACGGATACCGCGTCGGCCTGCCCAAGGGCGGCACGTGGCGGGAAGTGCTGAACAGCGACGCCGGGATCTACGGCGGATCGAACCTTGGAAACGGCGGCACGATCGACGCGAACGGGGTCGGCTGGAACGGCCAGCCTCATTCCGCCGAACTCACCCTTCCCCCGCTTGCCGCAGTGATCCTGCGCCATGAGAAAGATTGACGCGTGATGAGAGTCCCCGACCGGCTTGAGCCTGGTCACCCCTATCCGCTCGGCGCCACCTTCGATGGGCTGGGCGTCAACTTCGCCGTCTTTTCCGCGAACGCGGACCGGATCGACTTGTGCTTGTTCGATCCGAGCGGACGCAAGGAGATCGCCCGGCTGGAACTGCCGGAATGGACGGACGAGGTCTGGCACGGCTACCTGCCGGAAGCCACGCCGGGGCTGCTCTACGGCTTCCGCGCCCACGGACGGTATGAGCCGGAAAACGGCCACCGCTTCAACCCGTACAAGCTCCTGCTGGACCCTTATGCCCGCCGGGTGGCGGGTGAGGTGCGCTGGACCGATGCGCTTTACGGCTACAACCTGCGGTCCAGGCGCAAGGACCTGAGCATGGACCGGCGCGACAGCGCCCACGCGATGCCCAAGGGTATCGTCACGGCCAACGGTTTCGACTGGACGGGCGATGTGCGCCCGCGCATTCCATGGACCGAAACCGTGATCTACGAAGCCCACGTCAAGGGCCTGACCAAGCTGCTGGAAGAAGTCCCCGTGTCAGAACGCGGAACATTCGCCGCGCTCGCCCATCCGCGGGTGATCGATCACCTGCACCGGATCGGCGTCACCACGCTGGAACTGCTGCCGATCCATGCCTTCGTGCAGGATCGCTGGCTTCAGGAAAAGGGGCGCACCAACTACTGGGGCTACAACTCGCTGGCGTTTTTCGCGCCCGAGCCGCGCTACATGGCAGGAACCACGGGCGACGAACTGCGGATCGCCATCCGCCGCCTGCACGCAGCAGGGATCGAGGTGATTCTGGACGTGGTCTACAACCACACGGCCGAAGGCAGCGAACTTGGGCCCACGTTCAACTTCCGCGGGCTGGACAACGCCACCTACTACCGTCTTGTGGAGGGCCAGCCGCGCTACTGCGTCAACGACACCGGCACGGGTAACACGCTGGATCTCAGCCATCCGCGCGTCCTGCAGATGGTAGCGGATTCGCTGCGTTATTGGGCTGAAAGCTATCACGTGGACGGCTTCCGCTTCGATCTCGGGGTTACCCTGGGGCGGGACGGGAACAACGGGTTTGATCCGCGTTCCGGCTTTTTCGACGTTTTGCGGCAGGATCCGGTGCTGAACCAGCTGAAGCTGATTTCGGAGCCGTGGGATATCGGCCCCGGAGGATACCAGCTCGGCAACCACCCACCTGGATTTGCCGAATGGAACGACAAGTTCCGCGACGCTACCCGCCGCTTCTGGCGCGGGGACGGCGGAATGCGGCCGGAGTTCGCGGCTCGAATCTCCGGTTCGGCCGACTTGTTCGACCGCCGGGCTCGCCGCCCGTGGGCCAGCGTCAACTTCGTCACTGCGCATGACGGCTTCACGCTGAACGACATCGTCAGCTACGAACAGAAGCACAACGAGGCGAATGGCGAAAACAATCGCGATGGCCACTCGGAAAACTTCTCCCGCAACTGGGGAGAGGAAGGACCGACCGAGAACGCTCGTATCCAGACGATGCGTGACCGGATGATGCGGTCCATGCTGACCACCTTGTTCGGATCGCTCGGCACGCCGATGTTGCTGGGCGGCGATGAATTCGGCCGTACCCAGAACGGCAACAACAACGCCTATTCCCAGGACAACGAGATCAGCTGGTTCGACTGGGAAGCACTGGAAAGCAAGCGCGGCCAGGCGTTGACGGACTTCGTCCGGCGGCTGACCGAAGTACGCCGAAACTATCCCCTGCTGCGCGCCAATCACTTCCTGCACGGAGAAGTGGAAGTCGCGCCCGGCATCCGCGACATCGACTGGTTCGATGAACGCGGAGAGCATCTGGCCGAAGCCGACTGGCACAACTCGGCAGGCCGTGCGCTGCTGATGCGGCGGGTACGGCGCAGGGAGGACGGCGCACTCGAAGTCGTCTCGATGTTGATGAACGGATCGGACAAGCCGCTGACGTTCGCGCTCCCCCCTCCGGCGCTGGAACGCAAGCTGGTGATCGACAGTGCGGACCCCTGCGCGCCGGAGCGCGACGTGGGTACCGATATCGAAGTCCAATCCCATTCCGCAGTGCTGGTCGTCGGCACGGGACGGGTGGACTGATGCAGTGGGGACCGCAGTTTCTCGGGGGTGACCGCGTGCGCTTTGCGCTGTGGGCGCCAGACAAGGATTCTGTCGCGCTGGAGATCGACGGGCGCGACGCGCTGCCGATGCAGCGATCAGCGGATGGCTGGTTCACCGCCGAAGCGCCTGCCCGGACAGGCGACCGCTACCGCTTTCGCATCAGCGACGATCTCGCCGTGGCCGATCCCGCATCCCGGGCGCAGTCGGGCGGGGTCCATGGCTGGAGCGTGCTCAGCGATCCTTTCGCCTACGAATGGCGCATGCAGGAATGGTCGGGCCGCCCCTGGACAGAGGCGGTGATCCAGGAAGTGCATCCCGGGGTGCTTGGCGGTTTTTCCGGAGTGGCGGAGCACTTGCCGCAGCTTGCCCAGCTTGGCGTCACCGCGATCGAGCTGATGCCCGTCGCTGCCTTCGCCGGAACGCGCGGCTGGGGCTATGACGGGGTGCTGCCCTATGCGGTGCACGAAAGCTACGGTTCGCCGGACGATCTCAAGGCCTTGGTCGACCGGGCGCACGATCTTGGACTGATGGTGTTCCTGGACGTGGTCTACAACCACTTTGGGCCGGAGGGGAATTACCTCGGCGCCTATGCTTCCTCGTTCTTCGATCAGCATTCGGACACTCCGTGGGGCAGCGCGGTTGCCGTGTCGCGGGAGCCGGTGAAGCGGTTCTTCATCGACAACGCGCGGATGTGGCTGCAGGAATATCGTCTCGACGGGCTGCGGTTCGATGCCGTTCACGCGATTGCGGATGATGCCTTCCTCGATGCGATGGCTCAGGAAATCCGCGAGGCCCTGCCCGGTCGCCACGTTCACCTCGTCCTGGAGAACGAGCACAACGATCCCGAACGGCTCCGCCCCGGATTATACGATGCGCAGTGGAACGACGACTTTCACAACGTCCTGCACGTCCTGCTGACCGGCGAGAGCGAAGGGTACTACGAGGCCTTCGTCGAGAACCCGACCGAAAAGCTCGCTCGTTGTCTTTCCGAAGGCTTCATCCATCAGGGTGAGGAAGGGCGCGGGAAGCCGAGCGGGCACTTGCCCGCGACCCGCTTCGTCTCCTTCCTGCAGAACCACGATCAAGTCGGTAACCGGGCGCTGGGGGAACGGCTGATCCGGCTTGCGGACCGGGACAAACTGCGCGCAGCCACCGCCCTGCTGCTGCTGATGCCGCAGATCCCGCTCCTGTTCATGGGGGAGGAAAGCGGCAGCCGCTCTCCCTTCCTGTTCTTCACCGATTTTCACGATGAACTGGCTGATGCGGTGCGCGAAGGGCGGCGCAAGGAATTTGCGAAGTTCGCGGCCTTCTCCGATCCGGAAACACGCAAGGGCATTCCGGACCCGAACGATCAGGAAACATTCGACACGTCCGTGCCCCGCCCCGGTCCTGACGCCGAGGAGTGGCGCGCGTTCTACAGCCAGTTGATTGCCTTGCGGCACCAGCACATCA
Organism: Altericroceibacterium xinjiangense; assembly: GCF_003958635.1. Classification (GTDB taxonomy): domain Bacteria; phylum Pseudomonadota; class Alphaproteobacteria; order Sphingomonadales; family Sphingomonadaceae; genus Altericroceibacterium_A; species Altericroceibacterium_A xinjiangense. The sequence goes on from NZ_RSEK01000006.1 coordinate 104,730, forward strand.
TGCCTCGCCTGGAGGAAACCCGCGGAATGGGTGCGGAGGTTCTCGGGACCGGCGCCGTCGTAGCGCGCTGGGTAATGCATGACGGCGCGCGGCTGATCCTCGCCATCAACCTGGGCGAAACCGGCGTATCCTTCCCTGAGGAAGGCGAATGCCTGTTCGCTCTTGGTGAAGCCGGCGAACCGGGCAGTTTCACCGCGAGGCTATCACTATGAGCGCGCTCCATCGTCTTGCCCGGGAAGCCGGGCTGCAGATCGACTGGCAGGACGCGGCGGGCAAACCCCAGCGCGTGTCCGACGATTCCCTGCGCCGCGTGCTGAATGCGCTCGGCTATCCGGCGGACGACGATCAGGAGATCGCGGACAGTCTCGAGCGGTGCCGTGCGCCCGAAACTTTCTTTTCCGCTGATTGCGGCGATCCGCTGACGGTCCCGGAAACAGGTGGAACGGACCAGGCGGAACTGGTGCTGGAAGACGGCTCCCGCCAGTCGCTCACCCTCGAACGCACGGAACACGGCCTTCGCGTGGCCGGGATCGGCACGCCAGGCTATCACAGCCTGACCGTCGGCGGCTGCGAATACCAGCTCGCGATCGCACCGGCCCGGTGCTTTGGGGTGTCCGATGCCGCCCCCGGCCGAAAGCTTTGGGGCACTGCGGCCCAGGTTCCTTCGCTGCGCGGATCGGAGCCGCGGGCGTTCGGAGACTTTGGCTCCCTTGCGGAAGCGGTACGCGGATTTGCAGCGACCGGGGCCGACGCCCTGGCAATCAGCCCGACCCATGCCCTGTTCCCCGCCAACGCGGCGCGGTTCAGCCCTTATGCCCCGTCCAGCCGGTTGTTTCTCAACATCCTGTTCGGCGATCCCGCGCTGGTCGGCCATCCGCTGAACGAGGATGCCGGGCCGGACCTGATCGACTGGGAAAACGCGATCCCCGCCCGGCTCGCCGCCCTGCGCAAGGCCTTTGCGGCCCGTAGCGACGGCGTGCGGCAGGCCGTTGCCGCCTACGCGAAAGAAGGCGGGACCGAACTGGAGCGTCACGCGATCTTCGACGCGCTTCACGCGCATTTCCTCGATACCGGGGCCAACGGCTGGCAAGGCTGGCCGGAGGAATATCACGATCCTGCCGGCGAGGCGGTTGCTCGCTTCGCGGCCGAGCACCGCGAGGAGGTCGATTTCTTCCTGTTCGCGCAGTGGCTGGCCAAGACCAGCCTGGATGCTGCCCAGCGCGCCGCAACCGACGCGGGGATGGCAGTCGGCCTGATCTCCGACCTCGCAGTCGGGATGGACAGCGGCGGAAGCCACGGATGGAGCCGCCCTGGCGACTTGCTGAACGGGCTTTCCATCGGCGCACCGCCCGATCCGCTGGGGCCGGAAGGACAGGACTGGGGGATCACCGGATTTTCCCCCTCCGCCTTGCGCCGCACCGGCTTCAAACCGTTCATCGCCACCTTGCGTGCCGCGCTGGACCACGCAGGCGGGATCCGGATCGATCATGCGCTGGGGCTTAGCCGCTTGTGGGTAATCCCGCACGGATGCCCTTCTTCCGAAGGGGCGTATCTGACCTATCCGCTGCAGGACATGCTGCGCGTGCTGGCGATCGAATCCCATCGCGCCCGGGCTATCGTGATCGGCGAAGATCTTGGCACCGTTCCGCAGGGTTTGCGCCCGCAACTGGAGGCGCGCGACCTACTGGGGATGCGGGTCCTGTGGTTTGAGCGGAAAGACGATGGCGATTTCCGCCCTCCCTCACAATGGGATCGGCAGGCTGTCGCGCTCACCAGCACCCATGACTTACCCACGGTCGCCGGGTGGTGGAGCGGCCATGATCTGGACTGGAACCGCAAGCTCGGCCGCACGAGCGAAGAGAACGCGGGCGAGGAGCGCAGCCGGCGGGATTGGGAGCGCGGCCAGCTGTGGCACGCCTTCACCGTATCCGGCGCGGCGGAAGGAGATCGTCCCGCTCCAGACAACACCGATCCTGTTGCCGATGCCGCGCTGGTCCATCTCGGCCGCACGCCGAGCGAGCTGGCAATCGTGCCGCTGGAAGATGTCGTGGGGCTTGCCGAGCAACCCAATCTCCCCGGCACGACGGACCAGCATCCCAACTGGCGCCGCCGAATGCCGGAGTCGACGAGCGACCTGATCGCCCGACCGAACGTGGCCCGGCGGCTCGAACGCCTGACCGACAGCCGCCCTAGAAGGCAGAAGCCGCAATGACAAAGCCTGCGAACATCCCGGGCGCGACGTACCGCCTCCAGTTCAACCGCGATTTCCCCTTCGCTCGTGCGGAAGAAATCGTGCCTTATCTCGAAGCGCTCGGCATCAGCCACATCTACGCTTCGCCGATTACCACTGCCCGGTCCGGGTCGACCCATGGCTACGATGTCACCGACCCGACGCGGGTGAACCCGGAACTGGGCGGGGAAGAAGGCTTGCGCAGTCTGGTCGCCGCGCTGCGCCAGCGCGGCATGGGTCTGATCATCGACATCGTGCCCAACCACATGGGCGTTGGCGGGGGTGAGAACCCGTGGTGGAACGACGTGCTCCAGCACGGGGAGGCAAGCCGCTACGCCAACTTCTTCGATATCGATTGGCGCGAAAAACCGCTGGTGCCGATCCTCGGCTCCCCGCTCGACGACGTCTTGGAAGACGGTGCGGTCACGCTCGACCGCTCTGGTAAGGAACCGCAGCTGGTGGTTTATGGCGAACACCGCCTGCCGATCCGGCCGGAGGATCACGCCAGCTTGCCTGCCGAGGGTGACGGGACAGCGCTTGCGGGACTGATCGAGCGGCAAAACTACCGTCTCGGCTGGTGGCGTACCGCGAACGACCAGCTCAACTGGCGGCGCTTCTTCACCGTCAATGAACTGGCTGGCCTGCGGATCGAGGATCCGGAGGTATTCGAGGCAAGCCACGCGCTTTACTTCCGCCTCTATGGCGAAGGGCTGATCGACGGCTTGCGGATCGACCATGTCGACGGGCTGACCGATCCCGCCGCCTACTGCCGCACGTTGCGGCAGCGGATGGACGCGATCGAACGACCGGCCGATACTCCGGCGGGTCCGGCCTACATCGTGGTCGAAAAGATCCTCGGACCCGAGGAGCGCCTGCCGCGCGACTGGTCGATCGACGGGACGAGCGGGTATGACTTCATGGAGGACATCTCCGGCCTGCTGCACGACCGAGGCGGGGAAGCTCCGCTGACCGCGTTGTGGGAGGAGTTTTCGGGCCGCACGCTGCCGTTCGAGGAAGAGGAACTGCTTGCCCGGCAGCAGATGCTGTCCTGGGCGTTCGAAGGGCAGCTGGCTGGATGCGTGGAGGCCTTCCATGCTCTGGCGCTTTCGGCACCGGAGACGAAGGGCTTTACCCCGGCCATGCTGCGCCGGGCAATTTCCCACATGATCTGGGTGTTTCCGGTGTACCGCACTTACGGCACCGGCAAGGCCGCGCCCGATACCGATCGCACGGTGCGGGAAAAAGTCCGCAAGACTGCGCGCCGCTTTACTCCGCCAGGGGAGACCTTCGTTGCCGATGCCGTACTGACCTGGCTTGCGGGTGAAGGTCGGGGCGACGCCGCGCTTGCCGCCGAGGCGGTGCGCCGGTTCCAGCAGTTGTCCTCTCCGATTGCCGCCAAGGCGGTGGAGGACACCGCATTCTACCGTTACGGCCGGCTGCTTTCGCGCAACAACGTCGGGTTCGATCCGGGGCTGTTCGCAATGTCGCCGGAGGCGTTTCACGAACGGTGCCGGGACCGCGCGCGCTATTTCCCCCACTCGATGCTCGCCACCGCGACCCACGATCACAAGCGCGGAGAGGATGTCCGCGCCCGGCTGGCGATCCTCAGCGTGGTCCCGGAAATCTGGCGTCAGCGCGTGACCCAGTGGGACGGAGCGGCGAACGGAGCCGACTCCGGGGTGGATGCGGCGGATCGTTACATGCTGTACCAGACCTTGTTCGGGGCCTGGCCGGAAGAGTTGGGTGTCGATGATCGGGAAGGCCTGCGGGACTATGCGGAACGGCTAGCTGCCTGGCAGGAAAAGGCGCTGCGCGAGGCAAAGGTCCGCTCCACATGGGCGGAACCGGACACTGAGTATGAAACCCGCTGCCGCGACTTCCTGATGGGCTTGTTCGAACCCGGGCACCGCGAGTTCCTGACCCAGGTCACTGCCTTCGTCGAGCATACCGAAGCCGCGCGGATCGCCAACAGTCTGGCGCAAGCTGCGCTGCGCTGCACGGTCCCGGGGGTTCCGGATACCTACCAGGGTACCGAGATGGTCGATTTCAGTCTGGTTGATCCCGATAACCGCCGCCCGGTGGACTATGCCTTGCGCGAACAGGCCCTGCGAGACGGCAGCCATCCCAAGCTGCAGCTGATACACGATTTGCTGACCCTGCGGCAGAAGCACCCGGACGTGTTCGCGGACGGCACGTACATTCCTGCCGAAATCGCGGGCCCGAGGGCGGACAACGCGCTGGCCTTCAGCCGGGTAGCGCAGGGTCGGATCCTGCGCTGTGCGGTGACCGTCCACTGCGCGCCGGCGCTGCTTGGTAGCGAAAGCTCGGTGCCGGAGCCGGCGTGGTGGAGCGACACCTGCATCACTTTTGCCGACGGAGGCGACAATGCCCGGCAGGACGCCGCGACCCTGTTCGCCCAGTCTCCCGTCAGCATCGCGGTGACGTGAACGATACCTTCCTGCTGGCCAGCGGCCGCTTGCCCGGTGTAAGCGTCGCGCCCGTGAGCCAGCCCATCGACAGAACAGCCACGGCAATCCGCTGGGCGGATGACCGTGCAGCCTTGCGTGCTGCCTGCGCACCCGAAGTCGGCCTGTGCACCATCGTGGGGATGGAAGGCAGCTTCTCCCGCCGGATGGGCGCGCAGCTGGCGGTTCATCCTGACGGTTCGGTCACCGGCAGTCTGGCCGATGGTTGTCTGGAACGCCAGCTGGTAACCGAAATCGCCGAGGCACGGGCTGAAGGCACCCGTCCGGTCAAGCGGTTCGGGCGCAATTCCCCGCTGATCGATTTTCGCCTGCCCTGCGGCAGCGGGCTCGACATTCTGATCGACCCCGAACCGGATCGCGCCTTGTGCCGCGATGTGGCCGAGCGACTGGATACCCGTCAACCTGCCGCCCTGCGCCTTCCGGTCGAAGCTCCGTTGCTGCGGGAACGTCGGTTCATCCCGGCACTTCGCTTGCAGCTGTTTGGCGAAGGGCCTGAACCGGAAGCGCTGGCTGCGCTGTCGACGGCGACAGGGCTGGAAGCGGAGACTCACACGCGAGACGTGTCGCTGGGCCAGCGGCCTCAAGGGATCGCAGCGGATCCTTGGACCGCGATCGTGCTGCTGTTCCACGACCACGAGTGGGAGCAAGCCATTTTGGAATGGGCGCTGGACACCCCGGCATTCTATATCGGCGCGCAAGGCGGGCGGCACACCCGGGAAGAGCGGCTGGCCCGCTTGTCCTCCCACGGGATCGCGCCCGATCAGCTTTCCCGAATTCTTAGCCCGATCGGGGTAACGCCGCACAGCCGCGAGCCGGCGATGCTGGCGCTTTCCGTCCTCGCCCAGATCGCCGGAGAATACGAGGCGTTGCACCCCGCCGGGTGATTACTTCCTCGTCGCTTCGGCCGTGAACTTCAGGTCCACGTCGCGTCCGACCCATTTTGCCCCCGGGTCCGCCTGCATACCCAGCCCCAGCTGCGTCCGGTCGAACGTCAGCGATCCGTTTGCAACGGCGCGGTTGCCCTCGATTGCGACGGTGAACGGCAGGCTGACCGGCACATCCTGCCCTTTCAGCGACAAGGTGCCGTCCGCGATATAGTTGCCGGGAGACACCTCCCGGATGGCAGTGCTGGTGAACGTTGCCTGCGGATAGCGTTCGCTGTTGAACCAGTCTGCTTCCGGCAGTGCGCCGTCCTTCGTCGGATCGCCGGTGGCGGCACTGGCCGTGTCGATCGTCACCGCGACCCGGCTCTGGTCCAGCGCCTGCGGGTCGAACACGATGTTCGCGTCCCATGTGTCGAACCTGCCGGTGAACGGCGCGCCCGCCTGGGTGCCTTCGAACGTCAGCTGGTTCTGGCCGGGATCGAGAGTCCAGCCCGGTGCAGCGGCATAGGCGGCGGCGGACACGAGCATCAAGCCGGCAAGGCCGAACCGCGCCGGAGTGAACAGGGAATAGGATTTCATCTTGCGTCCTTCATCGGAATGGATTGGCAGCTTCGCGCACTCACTCAGGTGACGATCGCACCCGGCTTGCGGGCGTCTCTATTACGGACCGTGCCGCTCAATGAAATCGGCAATCAGCGGGCCCAACGTGTCATGTTCGGTCCCCATCTGACTGACGCTGGACAAGTGGTTGTGCCCCGCCAGCCAGTGCATTTCCGGCCAATGCCGTGTGGCTTGCAGCCGCGCTTCGACCACCATTGCCGCTTGGCTCTGGAATTCGGGCGGATCGTACTCGCTGATGCTGAACAGGCACGGGATCTGCGTTTCCCCGAGCGCAGGCATGGTCGATTGCTGCGCGAACCGGTTTTCGTCGGTGCCGTAGTAGGCATCGTGCAATTCGCTGCGCCCCGCCGCCACCACATCGTAGATGCCGGAGATCATCAGCGCCCCGGAGAAATCGCCCGGGGAGGAACGCCGCACCGCCTCGGCCACGTGGGCCGCGCCGGCCGACTGGCCCATCACGAAGACCCGGTCTGGATCGCCGCCGTGTTCCGCTATGTTCGCCTTCAACCAGCGGACCGCCGACAGCACGTCCTCTCCACCCGCAGGCCACTGGTGCGTCGGGGCCAAGCGGTAGGTCATCGTCACGCCGACAAACCCGCTGCGGGCTGCCCACGCGCCGACATTGTTGTAGAACGGGTCGTCCCGCCCGCCCTTGTCGCCGCGCACGAAGCCGCCGCCGTGGACGAACACCAGCACGGGCGCGTTGTCCGTCCCGGGGCGGAAGACGTCGAGCCGATGCCGTTCATCCGAGCCGTAGGCGATGTCCCGCAGCACCCGCTCTTCCTCCGGGCGCATTACCAAGGGAGCATAAAGCTCCATCGTTCCGCCCAGCATGTCGGGTGTGAAGGCGGAGCCCCACAGGGCAATCCGGTCGTAAAGCGACTTGCGGTCCATCAGCTTTCCTCCATCACCAGCACCGGCTTGACCACACGGGCCGCCTCGCAATCATCCCACGCCTGATCGAAATCCTTGAAACTGTAGCGGGCAATCAGCTTTTCCAGCGGGAAGCGGCCTTGACGCCAGAAGTCGATCAGCTTGGGGATGAACAAGCGGGGATTGGCGCTGCCGCCAAGAATGCCGGTCAGCGTCTTGCCGCCGGCGAGCATGTCCATCATGTCCGGGGTCCATTCCCCGCGCGGACGCGTGACGAACCCGGCGACGCCGCGATTGCCCAGAACCTTCAGGCCCTGCGTGAAGACAGCCGCGGACACGGTCGTGTTGAAACTGAAGTCTGCCCCGCCCGGAAGGATCCTGCGGATTTCCTCGACCGGATCGTTCGCGCTCGCATCCACCGAATGGGTTGCGCCGAGTTCCAGCGCCAGCTTGCACCGGTCGGCCAGCACGTCGACCGCGACGATGGTGGTCGCTCCGGCGATCCGCGCGGCCATCACCGCCGCCAGTCCGACGCTGCCCGCGCCGAACACGACCAGGCTTTGCCCCGGGCGGACCTGCAACCCTTCCATCACCGCACCAGCCCCGGTAATGATCCCGCAGCCCAGCGGAGCGAGGATATCGAGCGGGACGTCGTCCGGCACCGGCACCGCGCCGCGGGCCTGGGCGATGGCGTAAGTGGCAAAGCTCGACTGGGCGAAGAAGTGGCTGCCGACCGGCTCCCCATCCTGCATCAGCGCGCTGGTCCCGTCCGATCGGCGGCAGCCGAAGCTGCGCGGCATCGCCTCACGGCAGTAGGTCGGAGTGCCAGCCAGGCATGGGCTGCACTGGCCGCACGATGCCCCCGACAGCACGACCTTGTCGCCCGGCTTCACGTGGGTCACGGCGCTGCCCACCTTTTCGACCACGCCCGCTCCTTCATGGCCGAGCACGGAAGGCTTGGGCCCGGGCCAGCCAATTCCGGCATGGGCATGAAGGTCTGTGTGACAGATGCCGGTGGCGGTAATCCGGACAAGGATCTCATCCTCCCGCGGATCGGCGAGTTCAACCTCCTCCAGCTTCGGCGCAGGCGATCCGGCGTGGGAAACGGCGGCCGTGATCCTCATTCCTCGTCCTCCAGCTCATGCCTTGGAGGGCTCATCTTCGGGCGGCCCTGTATCCGCACCTCGCCCTTGAACGGCACGTCTTCCAGGGATCGCCAGGCGTTGACGAACAAGCGCTTGAACACCCAGACGCCGTCCTCCTTCACCAGCCGGTCATCCCGTGTGCCGATGCCGAAGACGAAGTTGGTCCCGTAATCGACGTTGAACTGCAGAATCTGGAACATGGACCGGACCCGCGCCCCTTCCTGCGTGGGCGTCATCAGGAAGTGCTGGAACAAGTGCTGTCGGCCCAGCCACCAGTGCTGCCGGTCGTACCACAGCTCCTTCAGGTTCTCGATAATCGCGTCGTGTCCGCGTACTTCGCCCTGCCACAAGTGATCGAAGCTTCCGTCCTTCGCAAAGGCGGAACGGACCATGTCCTCGTCGGCAAGATCGATGCCCCAGGCGTAGCGGGCGAAGGTTTCCTCTATGTCGCAGCGGTCCTGCGCCGGCATCCGCGCCGGCACCCCCTCGGGCCAGCATGCGCTCACGCCACGGCCTCCATTTCGTAGCGGCCGCTCTCGCGCACCTCGTCGGGGACCCAGACCCCGTGGAAGCTGGCCCGTATGCGGACGGGCAAGTGCAGCCGGGCGACCGGGCCCTTTGCAATGTCCAGCGCGTCGAAGACAGCAATCTCGCTGTGGCCGGCATCCACCCGGTTGAGGATCGAGAGGATCCATCCGTCTCCTTCACGCGAATCCGGCGCACGGGGGACGAACTGCGGCTCCTGCGCGACGATTTTCTGGCCGTGCTTCCAGGTTTCCAGCGCACCCGTTTTCACGTTGACGTGGCCGATGGTGGAGGTGTCCGTCCGGGGATCGCGGACCAGCACCCAGCCGTGGCTGTAGTCGCGCCCCTGCCAGCGATCATCGGTGCGCGGCATCTCGCACGGGACGGGCATGATGGTCCCCGTCTCATAGCCATCGTCGTTGCGCGAAAGGTCGAATGTCATCCGGGTCAGGATCGGCGGAACAGCCGGAAAATCACGCCCGTCCGGGGACTTGAAGAAGGGAAAGCAGTTTCCGTCGTAGAGGCACACGTCGAGATGGATGGTCGTGCCGTCGGTCACTGCGTTCATCATGTGCCCGGCGCTGGTCGTCGGTCCTTCGAACCAGCGGATGTCCTCTGCCTTGCCGTAGCGCGGGATCACCGCGACGCGGGTCGGCTTGTCGTCATGCCATTCGTAGAAGGTGCGCCCCTGCTTCAGCCCTTCGACGTCCGGAGTGCAGAGCGGGAAGAACGGCACGATGATGTGGGTTTCAGTCACTGCGAAGTCGTGCACCACGCCAGCCCATGGCGCCTCGAACCAGACTTCGTGCTTCTTCCGCCCTTCGGGATCGAAGATGTAGATCGCAAAATCGCGAGTCGCCTCTCCCTTGGCCTGGAAGGAATAGGTGATCAGTTCGCCGGTGACCCAGTCCACTTTCGGGTGGGCGGAAAGGCTGGCGGCGCTTACTTGTCCGCCCAGATCGGTCTTCTCGATGGTGTCGAGCGTGTCGGGGTCGATCTCGAACGGGAGATCGTCCTCCTTCAGCACCATCAGCCGTCCCCCGTGCCACAGCATCGAGGTGTTGGCCGTACCGGGGCTGACGCCTTCCGCTTCCGGCGCGGCGGTGTAGCGGTTGCGATACTGGCCGAACAATCCGCGGCGATGCTGGCGTTGCAGTTCGAAGCGGGGCGTGCGGACCCAGCGGTTTCGGTAGCTGACGTGCCCGTCCTCGAACCGGAACTGGAACATCATGCCTTCGCCGTCGATGAAGATGTCTTCCCCGTTCATCGGGGGATACTGGCGATCGGCCCCGGCGCGGTACCATGTGCCGTTCAGCTCTTCAGGTACCTTGCCCTCGATCAGCTCCAGCCCCTCCACGGTGCATTCGGACCGCATCGGCTTGCCCCAGCCTTCGTACAGCGCAATTTGGGGGAAGGTGACTTCCATTGAGACTCTCCCTTGTCTCTACCGTTGTTCGGCGGGCCGCGTCGGCTTTATAGCCGTACCCGACTCATTGTTCTGTTCGAAACAAACTCAACTACCCGCCGGGCAGTGTCAATTACGACCCGCCCTTGCCGCTTCGGGAACTCTCCCGCTAGGGCCGCGGTTCACGCCCAAAGGACCTTGGACAGGGAGATTTCTTGACCGGCTCGATACATCCTGCGCCGTTTTTCTTCGGAATCCCGCTAATCGCGCGCGAAGCCGCGCGTGACTGGGGCCAGGTGAACCGGCTGTTCGACCAGACGTTGCATTCGCTGCTTGCGCAGACGGATGCGGACTTTCGCATCGTGGTTGCGGGCCATGATGCTCCCGCAGGCTGGCAAGCTCTCGCCGCCAACGATGCCCGGTTCCATTTCCTTGAAGCCGATTGGCCGGTCGCGGAACCCAGCGGTGCCAACGACGATGGCGGAATGAAGAAGTGGCTGATCCGGGAGCACGTGCTGGAGCAAGGCGGCGGACTGCTGATGTACTGCGACGCGGATGACCTGGTCGACCGGCGCACCGTGGAGATCAGCCGCAAGTTGATCGGACCCGGGATCATCGGCGGACTGGTGCAAGACGGTTTCGCGATCGACCATCGCAGCGGCCACGCCCTGCCGCTGCCGCACCCGGATGCATTCGACGGGCCGTTCCACCGGCTGTGCGGCTCCTCCACCGTGGCGCGGCTGGAACCTGGGCAGCCGGTCCCGCATGACCGGCTCGGCTCTCACCATGAATGGGATGCCCGGGCCAGAGAAATTGGCGAGACGCTGGCAATGCTGCCGCTCGAGGGCGCTTACCTCGTCAACAGCGGGGAGAACCACTCGGAACATCAGGGGCCGTTTGCGCTGTGGCGGCGGCGCTTTGCCCGGACCGTCGCGGAACAGGGTCGCCCGCTATCGGCGGAAACACGGTACCGACTGGGAATGGAACAGGCAGAGAGTGCCGATGATGCCCCGCTGATAGCCGCAGGGGCAAGCTCGTGACCGAAGATACACCCTCCCGCCGGATCACGCTGGTTGCGGCGATGCGCAACGAAGGGCCGTTCGTCCTCGAATGGCTGGTCTATCACCGGCTGATCGGGTTCACCGATGTGATCGTGTGCAGCAACGACTGCGTCGATCGCTCACCCGAACTGCTCGACCGGTTGGAAGAAATGGGAATGCTGCGCCACTTGCGCTGCACCCCCGGGCCCGATGAAAAGCCGCAACTGGTCGCCTACAAGGCCGCCGAGGCGGTCCTGCCGCAGGCCGAAGGCGACTGGGCGATGGTGCTCGACGCCGATGAATTCCTCAACGTCCACACCGGCAACGGACGCGTGCCCGATCTGATCGACGCCGTCCCTAAGGCGACCGCGTTCCTCCTCAACTGGCGCATCTTCGGCAGCTCCGGCCGGCGGGCCTGGTCACCCGATCTGGTGCTGGGACGCTTTACCCAGTCGGCAGAGCGGGAGGACGCATCCAACGGATCGTTCAAGACACTCTTCACCCGGTTGGGCAGCTACGAAATGGTCCTCAGCCCGCACGGGCCGATGGGAGCGCGCGAAGACGATCTGCTCCGGCTGGAACCCGTGGACGGCGCGGGGCAGCCGGTTGGTACTCCGTACCGGGAAGCGCGGGAGTTCCTTCAGCTTCAGCCGGCTCGCTGGGATCTGGCGCAAGTTAACCACTACAACACCCGCACGCGGGAGGATTACCTCGTCAAGCACGCGCGCGGCGGTGGAATTACCCGGGAGTGGGACCGGGACTGGAACTGGGGCGCGTTCAACAAGAACGACGTCGAAGATCACTCGATCACCCGGTGGATCCCCGGCGTCATGTGGCAGATGGCGCAGCTGTTCCGCGATGCGGAGCTGCGGGAGCGCTATCGCGAGTGTCTGGAAGCTTATGGTGACCACGTGGACAGCTTGCGGCCGACCGACACCGGAGCGCCCGGTTCCGCATGAGCTTTCCCCTTCTTTGAGCACGGGAAACCTTCCCAGCGCCGGCACGTTGACATGCCATGAGCGAACACCGGACGTGCCCTGACTGCGGGCTAAATCTTGGTCCGGAAGACCCGGCCTGCCCTTCCTGCGGCAGCGGTCTGGTCCATGGCAGCCAATCCCCCAATGACGTGGTGAGCGCGCGAGCGACCGGCTTCAACGTCGCCAAGGCCGGCATCGGCTGCCTTGTGCTCGTGGTCCTGATCCTCGTGCTGGCGCTGATCTTCAGCTGACGGCGGGAAACCACACCGCCGCTATCCGTTGGTCAGAAACGATCACCCTCCGCACCTGAGGAGCAAGACATTCATGGCGAGCGCGACCAAGACGACCGATCACGATTTCATCCGCGAGTGGGTTGAGGAACGGGGCGGCACGCCCTCCCGTGTCGATGCCTCCGGTCACAAGCAAGGCGGCGGCATTCTGCGGATCAACTTCGAGGAGCCCGGCGGCGAGGATGACGAGAATCTCGAACCGATCGACTGGGATACCTTCTTCGAGACCTTCGAGGACAATAACCTCGCCTTCCTGCACCAGGACGAAACCGCCGATGGCGAGGTGAGCCGGTTCAACAAGTTCGTCAGCCGCGACGACGACGACGAACAGGACTGATACGAGCGGGCAGTATCACAGCCAACGTAGTTGCGCAGGACCACCGCTGACACCGCCTCCCGGGCTTCATCCGCCCTGCCGATCAGCGACCCGTGCAGCCTTGTCTCGCCGCGGGCTGTTCCAGCGCACCTCATTTCGGTAAACTCCCTTCCCGCTGCACCGCCGGTGCGGCGGGAACACGGGCGCTATCTGGCCACGACTTCGAAAGGCAGCCGATGGACATGACGGTGGAGCAAACGATCGTGCGCACGTCGCTGGGCACCGCCTTGGGTAAACTTGTATCCGGCAAGGCAACCCGTGGCTGAACCGGCGATCAATCCGAAGCTCCGCCGCAGCTACGACTTGCGCGGCGTGGTCGGGACGACCTTGACCGTGGACGATGCCCGCGCGGTCGGCCGCGCGTTCGCCGCTCTTGCGCGTGAAAAAGGAGCGCGGCGGATCGCCGTCTCCCGCGATGGACGGCTGAGCTCCCCCGAACTGGAAGGCGCACTGATCGCAGCCTTGCTGCAAGGCGGGATGGAAATCAGCCACCTGCCGCCTGGGCCTACACCGCTTCTCTCCTTCGCCATTCGCACTCTTGGCCTTGATGGCGGGGTGATGGTCACGGGATCGCACAACCCGGCCGACCAGAACGGGTTCAAGTTCCACCTGAGCGGGCATCCGGTTCACGGACAGGCGCTGGGCGCCTTGTGGACGATCGATCCCGCCGAAGCGCCCGGCGGCCATCTTGAACCGGTCGATGCCAGCGAGGCCTATCTCGATGCCTTGTGCGCGGAGCTGGAGGGGATCGCCCTGCCGCCTGCCGCCTGGGACAGCGGGAACGGCGCAACGGGAGACATCGTTTCCCGGCTTACAAAGCGGCTCGGGCCCGGGCAGCATGCGCTGTGTGCACGGATCGACGGGCATTTCCCGCATCATCATCCCGATCCCTCGGTACCCGAGAACATGGCGATGCTACGCCACAAGGTCATCGAGGAGCAGCTGGACCTCGGCTTCGCCTTCGATGGCGACGGAGACCGGATCGGGGTGGTGGATGGCAGCGGACACATCGTCTGGGCCGATCAGCTGATGCTGCTGCTGGCCCGCGACACCCTGCGCGATCATCCCGGGAGCACCATCATTGCCGATGTCAAATCCAGCGATGTGCTGTTCGATGGCATCGCGCAAGCCGGGGGAAAGCCCGTGATGGCGCCATCGGGCTATGTCCTGATCCGGGACCGTATGCTGGCGGAACGCTCTCCGTTTTCCGGAGAGATGAGCGGCCACATCTTCTTCGGCGACCGATGGCATCATGCCGACGATGCGATCTACAACGCCGTACGGACCTTGCGGGCGCTGGCTCGTTCCGGCGAGACGCTGGAGCAGTTCCGCGAAGGCCTGCCGCAGCGGTTCGCAACCCCAGAAATGCGCTTTGCTTGCCCGGCGACCCGGAAGGAGGCGGTTCTGTCCGCAATCGGTCAGCGGCATACAGCTGCCGATCGCACCGATGGGTTGCGCGTCCGGGTTCCCGGCGGCTGGTGGCTGCTGCGCAATGCAGGGACGGAGGACAAGCTGGCCGCCCGGTGTGAGGCGGATTCGCCGGAGGCGCTCGACCGGATCGTAAGCGAACTGGCCAGGGAACTGCACCGCGAAGGCCTCAGCCCGGACCTCGATAGAGCAGCATAAACAGGAGCCGCAGCATAAACGGGAGTTGCAGCCGGACAGGGCGCCGTCCGTCCCACTCCGCTGGCGCGTCTGCCGTGTGCCCCGCCTGCTCACTCGACGGGGATCAATCGTCCTCGTCTTTGCCCGCGCCCGGAATCCGGACGTCGTGATGCAGCGAATCTCTGACATAGAGCTGGCTTGTCAGCACGATCGCGACCACCAGCATAGGTGCGGCCAGGATTACGCCCATAACGCCGAACAAGGCGCCCAGGATCAGCACGCCCATCAACGTGAGCGCCGGGGGAATCGAGACTGCCTCGTTGATGACGTAGGGCGTGATGACATCGCTTTCGAGTTGCTGCACGGCGAGATAAACACCGGCGGCCCACAGCGCCGTCCCGGTGCTGTCCAGCAAGGCCAGAAGGATACCGGGCACCGCCGCCAGGAACGGCCCTACGATCGGAATGAATTCCATCACCGCGGAAACCAGGCCCAGGGCAATCGGATAGGGCACCCCTGCGAGCCATAAACCAAGACCGGTCAGCGTGCCGACGATAGTCATGGAGATCAACTGGGCGAGCAGCCACTTGCGAAGCGCCCGGCCGCTGTTGTCCAGCGCCGATTTCACTTCGTCCTCCCGCCGCTTCGGGAACAGCTTCGCCAGCCCCTCGCGGAACAGTCCGGGCGCAAGCGCAAGATAAAGACCGGCAAACAGCACCAGCAGAAGATCGGTCAGAACCCCGCCGATAGAGGCAACGATCACGCCCAGCCGTGCAGCAATATCCCGGACATCCGGCCGCGCTTCCTGCAATGAGGACGCGACCTGGTTGCCCAGCCACGATCCGCTCAGCCGCTGCTGTATCTGGTCCCATCCCTGCGGCAGCGCCTGCCACATGTCGGAAAACTGCGCATTGATCCGGGATCCGACCAACCACGAAGCCGCCGCAATGAACAACGCGATCAGCAGGACCGCAATCAGCACGGACACCTTGTGCGGGAGACGGGTGTAGTGGCTGATCGGGTCCCCGATCGCCCGCAGGATCACCGCGACGAGGATTGCCCCGAAAATCAGCACCAACACGTCTGCAAGCGCGTACGTCAGCAGCGCAAGCCCAACCAGCAGGAGAACGACTGCCGTCTTCCGGGCGGTCAGGGCAATGCTCTGCGCCTCGTTTGGCGCTCGTGTCGGTTCCAGAGACATAGCTGTGCGACGATTTACGCGGCCGCAGGTTCCAGTGTCCGTTCAGATTTCGATCAGGGCGTAAGGCCTCCCGAACTTGGGCTCCACCACGAACTGAGCGCAGTTGAATACCGGCACTCCGCCGGGCGTGGTGCCTGAGTATGCGCCCCGATGGGCATGGCCGTGGACAACGGCCTTGACGTTGGCAAAGCGGTCCACCGCCGCCGCCAACCGGGATGAGCCCAGGAAAGGCATGATTTCGGCCGGTTCTCCCACGACCGTATCGTGGATCGGCGAGTAATGCAGCACCGCTACGGTCTTCTCGGTCCGCAGCGAGCGCAAGCCGTTTTCCAGCTTGCGCGCCTCGTTCCGTGCCTCATCGACGAAGGTCTTGATCGGCTCTTCCCCGAAGGCACCGAGTTCGTTGCGGCCGAATCCGCCGATGAAGCCCTTCACTCCGGCAAAGCCGATTCCTTCGACCACGGTCGCCATTTCGTCCAGCATCGTCACGCCCGCCTGCTCGAAGATGCGGGTGACCTCCTCGGGAATACCGCATTCGTAGTCGTGGTTGCCGAGCACGCCGACCATGGGGAGGGAGCAGGCGGCAAGATCTTCAGCCAGAATCTCCGCTTCGCTTATCTTCCCGACGTTGGTCAGATCGCCGCACAGGGCGACGATGTCCGCGTTCGCGGACATGTCCTCAAACAGCTCACGATAGCGGCCTTTGCAGTTTTCCGTCACGTGCAGGTCGCCGATCGCGGCGAGAGTCAGGGTTTCAGTGTTCTTCTCGTTCATGCGGTTCCTCCAGTCCCTTGCCGACGACGTCGGCAAAGCCCCAATCGGTGATATCGACGAGGTAATCGCGCGGGGAGAACAGCCGCCCCCGGCACACTCTCATCTTGGTGGGTGGAAGCTTGCTCTGCATCTGCACTCGCTCAAGCAGTTCATCCATCAGCCACTGCGGGATACAGTCCCGCTCACTGGGATAGACGAACCGGAAGTTGAGCAGCTGGATCAGCAGCACTTCCCAGTACAACTCCATCGCGGACAGCAGCCGCTGCCAATCTACTTCCTCATGCTTCTTCAGCATCACGTGGGCGATGTCCGCCGCGTCGTAGCGGTAGCGGTCCTGCAGCAGCAGCTTGGAAATGATGAACTCCGTGGGCGACACGATCCGGACATCCACGCCGTAGACGTCGGCGGTATATTCCTCCTCGAACCAGCTGTCCCTCACCGGCAGGTTGGCCGAGGAGAAGCTGTAGATCACGTCGAAGAACAGATCGTCCTGCCAGACCTTGCCGATCCAGCGCTCGTCTTCCACCGAGATGCGGTATCCGGCATCCTGGAACCGGGAGAGCAGGCGCGGCGCGTCGCCTGCCTTGCAGAACACGTCCATGTCCTTGGTCGGACGCCGGATTCCGGTGTAGCAGGTCAGCGCATAGGTTCCGCCAAGCAGGAACGGGATTTCCCATTCCACCATCAGCCGCAGCGCTTCGCGATAAAACTCTTCCGCGTCCTTCGGAGGATCGAAGTGGGAGGGGTCGATGGTGCCGCTTGAACTCATTGCTTCCTTCCAGCCCCGCCCCGGCTTGTCCGAGGCGCGTGCACAGGGTCAACACGCGGAAGGCCCGGATTGATCCGGACGGCACCAAACTGTCTCCTGACGGAGGGGCGGATGCGGCCGTCCCGCGCCTGATTGGCGAGCGCGTCCGGACCGCTCCGCTTCCTTGTTCAACCACTTGCGGGGAACGGCACGCTGGCTCGCTCGTAAGCTCCCGACATGGTCGGTTTCGCGAAAAATTCAGTGGCTTACGAGCGAGCGCGCGAAGCGCTGATCTGGAATCAGCGGCTGCACGATGCTCGTTCTCCCGAGCGGATCGTGGAGGCGCGATCGACCCGGGACGTGGTTGAAGCAGTGGAGTTCGCCCGTCTGAACGGCTTGAAGGTTTCGGTGCGCGGCAGCGGACACGACTATCAGGCGTCGGCCTTGCGCGATGGCGGCGTGCTGATCGACCTCGGCCCGCTTGACGGAATTTCGATCGATGCGGAGAAACGGCAGGCTTGGGTCGGTGCAGGTGCCAAGGGCGGCGCGCTGCTCGAGGCGCTGTCGGACCATGGACTTGCCTTTCCCGTCGGGCACTGTCCGGACGTTGCGTTGAGCGGGTACCTGCTGGGCGGCGGGTTCGGCTGGAACTTCGGCGAATGGGGTCCGGCGTGTCTCAGCGTGACGGAAATCGAGGTCGTCACCGCTGCGGGCGAGATCCTGCGCGCGAACGAGGACAGTCATCCGGACGTGTTCTGGGCGGCAAGGGGCGCAGGCTCCGGCTTCTTTGCCGTGGTGACCCGCTACCGGCTGAAGCTGTACCCGCTGCCGAAATGCGTCCACGTGCTGAGCGCGACCTTCCCGCTCGAGCGCGTTCCGGCAATCGCGGACTGGCTGGACACCGCCACCCTCGCCGCCGATTCCAAGGTCGAGATAACGTGCATCGCGGGATCGGTGCCGCAGGTTTCCGGACCCGGGGTGCATCTGCAAGTGGTGGCGACGGGCGACGACGATGCCGAGGTGCGCAACCGGCTCACTCCTTTCCGGGACCGTCCGGCTGCCGTCGATCGAGCCGGGGCGTTCGAGGAAAAGCCGATGGGCTTTGCCGACTTGCCGCAGCTTTCCGCGATGCCATCGGGGAAGCGCATGGCGGGGGACTACCTGTGGACTGACGCCTCGCCGGGAGAACTGCTGCGCGCCGCGCAGCCGGTGGCGGAAGGTCCCTCGATCGCGACGATCTCCATCTTCTCCCCGGGCGGAGATGGCTGCGATGCGCCCGATCCGGGCTTGTTCGGCTGCGCCCTGTCGGTCGGCTGCGGCGCTTCGGCCGGAATCTACGCCTTGTGGGACGATCCGGCTGACGATGAGGCGCACCTTGCCTGGGTCAGCGGCGCCGACGCAGCGCTCGCACCGCATCGGAAAGGCCGCTACGTCGGGGAAACGGACCTGACGGCCGGACCCGAGCGAGTGGAGGATTGCTTTGCCCCCGCATGCCTCGACCGGCTGCGCGCGCTGCGAGAACGGTACGATCCGGAGGACCGGTTCTTCTCTTTCCTCACCTGATCTTCAGCCCTCCGGCCCTTCGCCGCTGCCGGGCAGCGTGGCGGACAGCCTTTCCAGAATCTCGGCCAACCAGGCCTTCTCTTCCGCATTGAGCACGCCGAAGGTTCGTTCGACCATCTGGCTGCGCAAGGGTTCGGTCTTGCGGACGGCCTCCAGCCCGGCGGGCGTGACGCTGACCAGCTTGGCCCGGCGATCGGACGGATCGGGCTTGCGGCGGACAAGACCATCCCGTTCAAGCGTGTCGATTGCCTCGGTCACGGTACGGGGCGACTGGTCGAAGAACTCGGCGATAGCCGTCGCCCGCATGGGGCCTTTCCGCTGCAGGAACAGCAACAGGCGCGTGCGGGCGAGCGAGGCGCCCTCGGCAGCCATGCGGCGGTCCATTACCCGCACGAAGCGCAGGTAGAGTTCCGCGTACGCGGCCACCAGGTTTTCTGTGTCGGACATTTAGTGAGGAACCTCAATATAAGCTATTGCATCACCCGCTGATCGGGCCCAAGTGGCAGCCCGATCCCGTGGGTGAGTCGAAACAAGGAGCGAAGGGTGGACGCCCAGACAACGGCTGTCGAACAGAACGTGGAACCCGAAAAGGCTTCGCGCCGCTCCCCGCGTCGCAGACGAGGAGTGCGGCTGGTGCTGCTCGCCATCCTGCTAGGGCTTGTCGCCCTCGGCATCGCCTGGTTCGTGGAGTATCAGCAAGTCGGGAAATACCTCGAAAGCACCGACGATGCCTACATCCAGGCCGATGCAGTCGTCGTCTCGCCAAAGATCGCCGGCTATGTCGAACAGGTGTTCGTTGCGGACAACCAGGCGGTGAAGCCCGGCGATCCGCTGGTGCGGATCGACCCCCGCGACTATCGCGCCCAGGCCGCGCAGGCGCAGGCGCAGATCGACATCGCCCGGGCAAATGCGGAGGGCGTACGCGCCCAGATCGCGGAACAAGGCGCCGCCGTGCAGGAGGCGCAAGCCCAGCTGGACGCCGCCCAAAGCGATCTTGAACTCGCGCGCACCGAAGTGAACCGGTACGAACCACTCGTCGCCACCGGGGCGGAACCGCGCGAGGCGCTGACCCAGCGGCGGGCGCGGTTACAGCAGACGCAGGCGCAAGTCGCCGCGGCGCGGGCGGCGCTGGAAGCAGCCCGCCGCCGCGTCGGCACGCTGGAGGCGCAAGTCGGCCAGACACTCGCCCAGGGTGAGGCTGGTGAGGCGCAGCTGTCGCAAGCGAACGTCAACCTCGGCTCCACGGTTATCCGGGCGACCATCGCCGGCCGGATCGGCAACAAGAGCGTGCGCGCCGGCCAGTTCGTCCAGCCGGGCACCCGGCTGATGTCGACCGTCCCGGTCAGCCAGCTTTATGTCGAGGCGAACTTCAAGGAGACGCAAGTCGGCCTGATGCGCGTCGGCCAGCCTGTCACGATCGAAGTCGATGCGCTGGAGGGGATCGAACTTGCCGGCCGGGTGGACAGCTTTGCCCCCGGCACCGGGGCGCAGTTCTCTCTCCTTCCGCCGGAAAACGCGACCGGCAACTTCACCAAGATCGTCCAGCGGATCCCCGTGCGCATCTCGATTCAGGCTCCGGCCGCCGTGCGCGCGCTGCTGCTGCCCGGGATGTCGGTGACGACGACCGTGAACACCCTTTCCGCCAAGGGGAGCCTGGAACGGATCGAGCAGGCAGCCGAGTAATGGCCAGCGCCGCACCGACGGCCGCCGCTGCCGGCGGCGCGCAGGAGAAAGCCGATCTCGGCGCGTGGCTGGCCGTCGCCGCCGGCACGCTGGGCGCGATGATGGCGACGCTCGACATCTCCATCGTCAACTCGGCCCTGCCCACGATTCAGGGGGAAATCGGCGCGACCGCCACCGAAGCGACGTGGATCGCGACGTCCTACCTCGTCGCCGAAATCATCATCATCCCGCTGTCCGCCTGGCTTGAGCGGGTGCTCGGCCTGCGAACGCTCCTGCTGATCGCCGCAATTCTCTTTACCGGATTTTCAGTGGTCTGCGGAACCGCCAGCACCCTGACGATGATGGTAATCGGCCGCACGGGTCAAGGCTTCACCGGCGGGGCGATGATCCCCACGGCCATGACCATCATCGCCACTCGCCTGCCCCCAAGCCAGCAGCCCATCGGCTCGGCCGCCTTCGGGGTCACCGCCATCGCGGGCCCGGTGATCGGGCCGTTGCTGGGCGGCTGGCTGACCGAGGAATTCAGCTGGCATTACGCTTTTCTCATCAACGTGCCGATCTGCGTGATCCTCGTGACGCTGCTGCTGGTCGGCCTGCCCCACCGGAAGATGAAGCCGGAACTGCTGGCGGACGCCGACTGGCTCGGCATCCTGGGCCTGGCGCTCGGGCTTGGCGGGCTGACCGTGATGCTGGAAGAAGGCAACCGGGAACAGTGGTTTTCCTCCGCGTTCATCGTCCAGCTGGCCGCCATGAGCGCCTTCGGGTTCGTATTGCTGGCAATCGGACAGGTGACCTCCGCGAGGCCGGTGATCCGGCTATCGCTGATGTTTGATCGCTCGTTCGGCAGCGTGATGGTCATGGCCCTGATGATGGGCATGGTCCTCTACGGCACCTCTTTCGTGATCCCGCAGTTCCTGGCCGCGATTGCCGACTACAACGCGCTCCAGGCTGGCAAGGTGGTGATGCTGTCCGGCATTCCCAGCATGATGCTGATGCCGTTCACGCCGCTGCTGATGCGGTACCTCGATCTGCGGGTCGCCGTTGCGGCCGGGATGCTGATCCTGGCGATGAGCTGCTATGTCGAGACGACCCTTACCGCGGCCGCGGACGGCGGCGATTTCGTCGTATCCCAGGTTCTGCGGGGCACCGGGATGATCCTTGCTTTCGTGTTTCTCAACCAGGCAGCGATCTCGTCCGTTCCGCGCGAAAACGCCGGCGATGCGGCGGGCCTGTTCAACGCTGCCCGCAACATTGGCGGCTCGCTCGCGCTGGCAAGCCTCGCCACGATACAGGAGCAGCGCATGTGGCTTCACACTCGCAGGATCGAGGAACTGCTGCAGGCCAACAACCTGGCCGTGCAGGACCATCTTGCCGGGATGACGGAAATGCTCGGCAGCGCCGAAGCTGCGCTGCGGGCGATTTCCGGCACTATCATGCGGGAAGCGCTGGTGATGACCTACAACGACCTGTTCTGGCTTCTGGCGGTAGGCACCGTCGCCGTGACCCCGCTCGTCCTGTTCCTGAAGCCGCTGCCGAAAGGCATCTCAGCGGCCCCGATGCATTGAGGAGCGCCATGCGCAAGCTCATCCCCCTTTCTTCTCTGCTCCTCCTCGGCGCCTGTACGGTGGGACCGGACTACGCGGGCCCTCCGCGGGTCCTGCCTCCCATTGGCGACGAGAACGGCAGCTTCGTTCGCGCTACGCCGACCATGCCGGAGGAGGAGCCGCAACTGGCCCGCTGGTGGCGGGCGCTTGACGATCCGGTGCTGAACCAGCTGGAACAGCAGGCGCTTGCCGCCAGCCCCGACCTCGCGGTCGCACGTGCCCGCGTCGAACAAGCCCGCGCCGCCCTGCGGATAGAGCGCCGAAATGATTACCCGACCGTCAGCGCGACGGGCACCGCGGCGCACCTGCGACTGCCCGGCCTTGACCTCGGAAGCGAGGAGGCGCCATCGGACGGCGCGAGCGCCGTCACGTTCTTCAACCTTGGCCTCAACGCCAGCTGGGAAATCGACTTGTTCGGTGGCGGACGGCGACTGAACCAGGCGGAACGGGCCCGGTTCGAAGCGGCAGAGGCCAGTGTCGCCGATGCGCAGGTTACCCTGACGGCCGCCGTAGCCCAGTCCTATCTGCAGCTGCGGGAAGCGCAGCTGCGCATAGCCCTGGGGGAACGGCAACTGGACGCAAGGCGCCAGGTGCTCGAGTTCATCCGGCAGCGTTTCGAACGGGGCACGGCTTCGCAAATTCATATCGAACAGCAGCAGGCCGAGATACGAAACGCCGAAGCGCAACTGCTCCCCTCTTACGCCGAAGCCGCCGCGTTCCAGAACGCGCTGGCGATCCTGACGGGTCAGATCCCGGGATCGATCGATGCGCTGGTGAGCGGGAACGCGGCGATTCCCCTGCCCCCGGCGAGCGTCGCCGTCGGCGATCCCGCGGCTCTGCTACGCCGCCGCCCCGACATCCGCGCTGCGGAGCGGCAGCTTGCCGCCGCGACCGACCGGATCGGCGCCACCGAGGCAGCGCGCCTGCCGCGGCTCAGCTTCATGGGCATCCTCGGGATTGGCGGAACTCGCCTGACGGACCTTGGCCAACTGGACGATTTCACCACGATCGCGGCGCCGATGCTGGAGTGGAACCTGCTGGACTTCGGGCAAGCAAAGGCGCGGGTAAATCAGGCAGAAGCAGCGCGCGACGAAGCGGAAGCGGCATACCGGGCGGTCGTTCTTGCAGCCTTGCGCGATGTCGAGGATGCGCTGGCGGCCTTCCGGTATCGCCGTGAGGTCGTCGCCAGCCTCGCACGGGCGGAAGAGAGCACCGCCCGGATCGTCGAATTGATGGGGCAACGCTATCAGGCGGGTGTCGTGGCGCAGACAGAGGTGATCGAAGCGGAACGGCAGCATCTTGCCGCGGAGCAGGCGCTGGTCAGCGGCAAGACTGCGCTGACGATCGCCTTCGTACAGGTCGAGAAGGCGCTTGGCCTTGGATGGTCGGCTGGGCCGGAAACGTGAAGGGCCGCGGAAATCCGCGGCCCTTCGATTAGCAACTTCTCAATGATTAGGCGCTGTCGCCCATCTCGATCCGCACGCGGCGGTTGAGCGGTTCGCGCACGCCGTCGCCAGTTTCAACGAGGGGCGGCCGTTCGCCTTCCGCTTCGGTTTCGATCACGTCGGCGGCGATGCCCTTGGTGCTGAGGTACTGCTTCACAGCCTCGGCACGCTCGCCGGAGAGCTCCTGATTGTACGGCACCGGACCAGCGCGGTCCGCAAACCCGGCCAACGTGATGCCTTCGGTTCTCGCGCCCGGATTTACCTGCACCAGCTGATCGAGCACTGCCTTGGCGCCGTCGGTCAGTTCGGCCGAATCGAAGGCGAAGTAGACCCGCGGGGTTGCGTCAGGATTGGCTGTCAGCCGCTGCAGGGCGTTCTGGTTTGCCTGAGCGGCGGTTTCCGCGGTCAGCGCAGTGCCGGCCGGCCCTACGGTGTCGACAGGTTCGGTCGTACCGGCCATTGGCGTGTTGTCGACCGGGGTCATCACCGCGGTTTCAGCAGCCATTGGGGCAACCGTTTCCACTTCGTCATCATCGGCGAAGATCCACCACAGCAGCAGGGCCAGCAAAATGAGAGCCAGCAGGATCCAGAGCCATGCCAAGCTTGATTTCCGTTCAACCGGTATATTGGCCATTTGGGTTCTCCTCTTAGCGCCGGATCGTCCGGCCCATGTCTGCGGCGGCTGCGGCCTGCGATCCCGCAAGTGTTCGCCTCCGGAACGTGACTCCGCACCTGTCGGCTGACGAAGAAGTCCAGTTCCACAGCAAATGCGGAATAGCCGCCATCGTTCCCTTTCCCGAAGCGACGAGTTGCATGCGGGCACCGCTGAGCGGTGGAACGGCAGACTTCCAGATGCGTAATTTGGGCAGCCGGCTTTCCTCTTGGCCGGATACGCGTCCCTACCTGCCCCCCGCTTCGGCGGGGGGCTTCTCTCAGGCAGCTTGTTCCGCCACCCATTCGCGCCGCAGGTGAGGGCCAGCCAAGGCCATCAGCAGCGCGGCAACGCCGTAGAGCGCAAGCGCGTAGAGCATCGAATACCGCAGGGCCTCAGCTCCATAGACGGGCGTGAGGAATTCCGAAAAGGCACCCAGCGCGTAAATCCCGCCGCCGAGGCCGATCAGGTTGTTGATCAGCAGGAACAAGGCCGAGGCCGTCGCCCGCGCCGGAGGTGAAACGAGGTGCTGGATCGCGGAGAGCACCGGCCCCAGCCAGACATAGGACAACCCCTGCGGCACCAGGAATAGGAGGAACGCGACCTTCGCGCTGGAACTGCTGATCCCGGCGGCGAACAGCGGAGTGCCGATCACGTAGGCCAGCGCGGGGACATACCCGTACCAGGCCCGGTTCCTACCCCCCAACCGGTCAGCCACCCAGCCGCCGCCGAGCACGCCGGCGATACCGCCCAGCAGCAGGAGCGCGCCGTAGAATTGGGAGGCCTGGATCAAGTCAAAACCGAAACTGCGCTGCAGCAGGCTCGGCAGCCAGAACGCGATGCCGTAACCGATCATCGAGGACGAGGCCGCGCCGAATGACAGCAGCCAGAAGGCGCGCTTGCCCGCCAGAAGCCGGGCCGTCTCGCCAAAGGACGGCCTTTCGGATGGAGTGTCGCCTACAGCTGCGCGCGGCCGGTCCCGGACCAGCAGCTTGAACAGCGGCGCGACGAGCAAGCCGCCCAATCCGACAACGAAGAACGCCAGTCTCCAGCTGATCGCGCTGGCGATATAGCCGCCCGCCAGCACCCCTGCCGCCGAACCGATCGGAATCCCGAGCGAGTAGATCGACAAGGCAAACGCGCGCCGCTTGCTGGGGAAATAGTCCCCGATGACGGCATAGGACGGGGCAACTCCGCCCGCTTCCCCGACGCCCACACCCAGCCGGGCGAGGAATATCTGCCCGAAGCTCTGCGCCAGCCCACAGGCCGCGGTGAACCCGCTCCACACCACCAGCGAGACGGTTATCACCCAGGACCGACTGGTGCGGTCCGCCAGCGCGGCAAGCGGTACGGCCAGGGTGGAATAGAGCAGCGCGAAAGCAAAGCCCCCAAGCAGCCCCATCTGGCTGTCGCTCAGCTCAAGGTCGCGCTGGATCGGCGCGGCTAGAATGGCGAGGATCTGCCGGTCTATGAAGTTGAACACGTAGACGATCAGCAGCATCGTCAGCACGACGCCCGGTTTTGCGGCGCTTTGTTCCGGGGCACTCATTCGCCGACGTACCTGGCGAGGAAAGTCTCGAGCGCCGCGAAAGCCTCCGGCTCATCCAGCAGCGGGGCATGCCCCCGGCGCGGGACGTCCACCCGGGAAAACGGGCCCGGATGGCGACGAGCCATTTGCCGGGCGGTGCCAGCGCTCAGGAGATCGGACAACTCACCGCGCAGGAGCAGGACAGGAACGGCGGCCAGCGCATCCCACAGCGGCCATAAATCGGGGGGCGCCACGCCGCCCTCGTTCTGGAACCCTGCGGCAATCGCCGGATCATAGGCGAAGGCGATCCGGCCATCCTCCCCTTCCCGGCACGTGCGCTGGGCAAAGTCGTTCCAGTCCCGCCCGGTGAAGTCGGGAAAGGCATCCTGGTTGATCGCCTTGCACCGGGCCGCCGCTTCGGCCCAGGTGGCGAAGGGTTCACCCGGTCCGACATAGCCCGCGATCCGCCTCAGCCCCGCGGGGTCGATTTCAGGACCGATGTCGTTGAGCACGATGGCCGGGATACGGTCCGGCTGCATCGACGCCATGATCATCGCCATCAGCCCGCCCATCGACGTGCCGATCAGCCCCGCCCGGTCGATCGCCAACCCATCGAGCAGGACGAACATGTCCTGGACATAGATGTCCGGGCGGTAATTCGCCCGATCGGAATCCGGCTGCGACAAGCCGCGCCCGCGCTGATCAGGCACGATCAGGCGGTACCGCCCGGAAAGGCAAGCCGCCAGCGGCTCGAAATCCGCGCTGTTGCGGGTGAGCCCGTGCATCAGTAGCAGGGCTGGCCCTTCCCCCGGGTAATCCCGGGCGAAAAGGTCCAGCTTTCCGTCCGCGCTCCGATAGCGATGCTCCGCAAATTCCACTGTTCGCCTCCGCCAGCCGGCGTCCGTAGCGGAAAGTGGACGGGACGAACACTGGAGAGCCACGTTGATCCGGCGGCCGATCTTCCGGCAAGCGGAAGCGCAAGCTCCCCCGTCATCGAGGATCGGTTTGCGGAGAGCGCCGATTTCCGCAATAGGGAGCACCGGAGGAACCATGTCGGATTGCGATTACATCATCGTTGGTGCGGGCAGCGCCGGTTGCGTGCTGGCCAACCGGCTGAGCGAGGACCCCACCGTGCAGGTCGTGCTGCTGGAAGCAGGCGGGTCGGATCGCCACCCGCTGATCGAAATGCCGCTCGCGTGGATGACCGCATCGTCCAGCCCCCGTTTCGGCTGGGGCACGGAAAGCGAGGCGGAGCCGCACCTTGATGGCCGCGTCCAGCCCCTGCCACGCGGAAAGCTGCTGGGCGGGTGCAGCTCGATCAACGGAACGATGTACATCCGGGGCATGGCCGCCGATTACGATTCCTGGGCAGCCAGCGGTCTGCCCGGCTGGGGCTACGCAGACGTCTTGCCCTATTTCAAGCGAGCGGAACGCAACTGGCGCGGCGCCGGGCCGGAACATGGCGGCGAAGGACCGCTCGCCGTCACCCCGATGAAGACTCATCCGGAACTCTATCCGGCCTTCATCGAGGCGGCGCAGGAACTCGGCTATCAGGAAACCGACGATTTCAACGTGGCGGAGCCCGAAGGCTTCGGCATTCCCGATTGCACGATCCGCAACGGCCGCCGGGACAGCACCGCGCGCGCTTATCTGGAACCGGCAAAGAACCGGCCGAACCTGCGGGTCGTCACCAGCGCGCAAGCCACCCGCGTGCTGATCGAGGATGGCCGGGCATCCGGCGTCGAATACCGGCAGGAAGGCCCCTTGCGCCAGCTGCGCGCGCGGCGGGAAGTGATCCTGAGCGCGGGCGCGTTCCATTCGCCCCAGCTGTTGATGCTGTCTGGCATTGGCCCGGCGAGCCACCTGAAGGAAATCGGCATCGATCCGCTGGTCGATCTCCCCGGCGTCGGCGCGAACCTGCAGGACCACCCGATCGCCCTCACCTTCTGGCAGGCATCGAAGAACCACACGTTTGAGCGCGACCTGCGGCTTGACCGGCTGGCGTTCTCCGTCGCCCGGTGGTGGTTGACCGGGAAAGGCCATCCCGCGCAAAGCCCGCTGACCGTGCAAGGCTTCTACCGCTCCAGCGACAAGGAAGACCGGCCCGACATCCAGTTCCAGGTCAGCCATACGTCCTACGCTGCGCGCCCGTGGTTTCCTGGCGTACGCAAAGGCGTGGGCCACCAGCTGTCAGCCGGAACCTTGCTGCTCAACCCCGAAAGCCGGGGCCGCGTGTCGCTCCGTTCCGCCGACCCGGCCGAAAACCCGCGCATCCTGCTGAACTTCCTGGCCGAGGAATCCGACCGGGTGCGGATGCGCGAGATGGTCCGGTTCATGCGCCGCTTCTTCGCCACAGCCCCGGTCAGCGAGCACGTCAGCGCGGAACTGGCGCCCGGCGCCGACGCGACATCGGACGAGGCGATCGATGGCTGGCTGCGCGCCAGCGTGATGAGCGGCGGGCACCCGACCAGCACCTGCGCAATGGGCACCGGAAAGCAGGCCGTGGTCGATGCGCAGCTGCGGGTGCGCGGAGTGCCCGGCTTGCGGGTGGTCGATGCATCGGTGATGCCCGACATCATCCGGGGCAACACCAACGCTCCGACTGTCATGATCGCCGAAAAGGCATCGGATCTGCTGCGCGGGGCGTGAAACTTATCTCCGCTCACGCGTTAAGGCAGCGAAACGTGAGAGGGCGATGACCAGCACCGGCCAGTGGCTTCCCTATTGCGGCGTAGGCCCGGTTCCTGCCGAATGGTGGGGGCGGTGGAACTTCGACCCTCTGTTGCTCGGCGCCATGGCGCTGGCTGCGGCGGTGCTCTGGCGATCTTCTTCCATGGACCGGCGCGCCGGATATGGTTTCCTGGCGGTGGCTGCGTTCCTGTTCGTCAGCCCGTTCTGCGCCATGGGTTCGGCGCTGTTTACCGTTCGCGTGGTCCATGACGTGATGCTTGCCGTGCTGCTCGGCCCGCTGGCGATGGCCGCGCTGCGCTTGCATCAGCGTGAGTTTCCCGGCTCGCTGGCAGTCTGGACCGCCGTTCACGCGCTGACGTTCTGGGGCTGGCATGCGCCGCCGCTGTATGCCGCCGCGATGGATTCCAACGTGGTATTCTGGGCAATGCAGGCGGCGATCGCCGGAACCGCGGCGCTGTGGTGGGCAAAAGTCCTGCGCGCCCCCGCTACGGCCGCAGCGGCTTCCTTGCTCGGGACGATGATCGCCATGGGCGTGCTCGGCGCCTTGTTCGTCTTTTCCCAGCGCGCGTTCTATGCCCCGCACTGGCTGACCACGCAGGCCTGGGGCTTTTCTCCGCTGGAGGACCAGCAGCTTGCGGGCATCGTGATGTGGGCTCCGGCAAGCGCGATCTACCTGCTCGCGGCCATGGCGATCCTTTACCGCTCCATCGGTGATGGAGTCCGGGCGTGAAGCTGCTCGACCACATCCGGGAATGGGCGGTCAGCTATACGAAGGAAAAGAAGTATTCCCCCGTCGGTATCTGGTTCCACTGGATCATGGCCGCGCTGGTGCTGTTCCAGCTTGGCCTCGGGTGGATCATGGAACGGTTCTTCGTCGGCGGGGAAAAGCTTTCCGCGTATTGGGTTCATGCCGCGATCGGGCTAACGATCCTGTTCCTGGCCATTTGGCGCGGCCTGTGGCGCCTGTTCATCCCGGACCCGGTGAACGATTCCGGGGCTCCCGAATGGCAGCACACCGTGGCGCACGGGACGCAGTACGCGTTCTATACCCTGTTCGCGATCCTGCCGCTCAGCGGCTGGGCGATGTGGTCAGCAATCCAGCCGGCGCAGCCGCTTTCGCTGGCGGGCATCGTCGCCGTGCCGCCGATGCCGTTCTACGACTTGTCACCCGCCTGGCAGTACTGGGTAATGACCTTTGCCGAGAGCGTGCATGTCGCGGGTGTCTGGGCCTTGTCGCTGTTCCTGCCGCTGCACGTCGGCGCGGCGCTCAAGCACCATTTCTGGAATCGGGACGACGTGGTTCGGGGCATCCTTCCCGATATCCCGGACGACGAGACATCCCCCGGAGCGATGCAACATAATCCGCAAGAGGCTTGATCTCGTCTTCCTCCAGCCGCTGCGCTTCCCGCAGCATCACGCCCATCGGGTCGCCGTACCGCTCCCCCTCCCTCCAGTGCCTGAGCTGCGTCGCGACGTAGGGAGCGGGCTGGCCGTAAATGTCCGGGTTCCCGAACCCGACCCCGCGCCCGTCTTCCCCATGACAGGTGGCACAAGCCTCTATCCCGCGCGCGGGATCGCCGAGCTGGTACAACCGGGCCGCATTCCCGTCGCACACATAGTTCACCGCCGGCTGGAGATCGGCCGGCTGCCACTCCATCCCGGCGTAATAGTCGGCAACGATCATCCGTTGCTCCGATGTCAGCTGGGATGCGATCCAGCTCATCGCGGCGTGATGCCTCAACCCGTCCGAAAAGAAGATCATCTGCCGCGCGAGATAGCCTGCCTCCAGCCCTGCGAGCCGGGGCGTGAGATTGCCGTCTCCCGCCCCGTCCAGGCCGTGACAGGTGTGGCAGGCCGATTGCGCGCCCGCGTTGCCGCCGGAAAGCGCCACCAGCTGCCCCGTGTCGTCGAAACGGCTCGGCTCCGGGTTCGGCGAACAGGACGAAGCCGCGAGCGCGAGCCCGCCTGCGGCGAAAAGGCGCGAGATTTTGCGCAGAGCGGTCGATTGCATCGGTTACGGGAACATTTACGGGTGCTAACCGGTTCCCCTGAGGTTCAACAGGGGCGGCATGAAATCACGGATCACCCGACAAGTGCCAGGACGCGGGTTGGGGCTACCCGGGTTGGCGCGCGCAGGGGCATTAACGGCGCTTGCGCTCGTCTCCGCCTGCAAGGAGCCGCCGACCACGCGGCGCATGCCGGACAGCGCGGCGGCAAGCCGCGGGCTCGCCCTGATCGACAAGGTCGGCTGCGGCGCCTGTCACGAGATCCCGGGGCTGGACTGGCCCAAGGGCCGGCTCGGTCCTTCGCTGGCGGGCTTCGACGATGTCGGGCTGATCGCCGGGCATCTGCCGAACCGCCCGGGCACGCTTGCCGCCTTCATCCGCAACGCGCCGGCCGTGAAGCCCGGCTCCACCATGCCGCCGATGCCGCTGACCGAGGAACAAGCGGCCGACATCGCGGCCTATCTCTACGGGATCGACAATGATTGACGCGCTGTGGGGCTGGCCGCCGCCAGTTCTCGATCCCGCCGGACCCTATTCCGAGCGGGTGACGATCCTTGCCTGGGTGCTGCTGGCAATGGCCCTTGTGGTCACGCTCATAGTGGTCATTGCCCTCTGGATTGCCGTGAAAGGGCCGGACAGCCTGAAGCGCAAGCTCGGCGGGGAGAAGACGGTCTGGATCGGCGGGATCGCCTTTCCAGGCGTGGTGCTGAGCGTGCTGCTGGTCTGGGGCCTGATGATGACCGGTTCCTTGTCGGAGCCGATCACCGGCAAGGAAATGCGCATCCGGGTCGTCGGGGAGATGTGGTGGTTTCGGGTCCAGTACCTCGACAACCAGGGGCGCGTAGTGATGGACGGCGCGAATGAGATCCACATTCCTACGAATGTCCCGGTGGTACTCGAACTGACATCGGCCGACGTGATCCATAGCTTCTGGGTCCCGCACCTGTCCGGCAAGAAGGACATGATCCCCGGACGTGTGACATTGCTGCGGATCGAGGCTGACCGTCCCGGCGTCTTCGGGGGCGTCTGCGCGGAATACTGCGGCGGGCCCCATGCGCTGATGGGCTTCGTCACCGTGGCTCACGAGCCGGAGGAATGGAAGCAGTGGGCGGTGCAGCGGAACATTGCGCTGGGCGAAGCCATCGAGCCCTTCGGAAGCGTTGACGTCGCGGGTGCGCTGCCCGTCGTCGACGATGACGTGCCCCCGCGCATTCCGCCGACACCGATCGTCGGTGAGGCCGCACGTGGGCGGGCCTTGTTCATGTCGGTCGGGTGCGCGGCGTGTCACCGCGTCGCCGGCACGGAAGCGAACGGGCTGGCCGGGCCGGACCTGACCCACGTCGGTTCGCGGCGGACCTTGGGCGCGGGCATCCTGCCCAACCACCTCGGCACGATGATGGGCTGGATCGGCGATAGCCAGGCGATCAAGCCCGGCATCCGAATGCCAAGCTACGATCGTTTGCCGGCCGAAGACATCGCCGCCATGGCCATGTGGCTGGAACAGCAGAAATGAACTCGGAAACCGGGTTCGATCCCGCGCTCTACGATCGCTTCCCTACCGAAAAACAGCCGGATGAGGACGTTGAGGAGCTGAACCGCATCTGGGCCGCTCCCAAGGGGTGGGGCCTGCTTACGGCGGTCAACAACAACTACATCGGCTTCTGGTACGTCGCGACCAGCTTCCTGTTCTTCCTGCTCGCCGGGATACTCGCGCTGGGCATGCGGGTGCAGCTGGCCGCGCCGATGCAGGAGTTTCTGCCGCAGGACACGTACAACCAGTTCTTCACCATGCACGGCACGGTGATGATGTTCCTGTTCGCCGTCCCTGCGGTGGAAGCGATCGGGGTCATGCTGCTGCCGCAGATGCTGGCGGCACGGGACCTGCCCTTCCCGCGCTTGTCGGCTTACGCGTTCTGGGCCTATTTCGTCGGCGGGCTGGCGTTCTTCTGCTCCCTTTTCGTGGGCCTTGCGCCGGATGGCGGCTGGTTCATGTACCCCCCGCTGACAAGCGAGACGTACAGCCCCGGCCTGAACGCCGATTTCTGGCTGCTCGGCATCGGCTTCATCGAGATTTCGGCCATCGCCGGTGCGGTCGAGATCATCGTGGGCGTGCTGCGCACCCGCGCGCCGAACATGACGCTGGACCGAATGCCGATGTTCGCGTGGGCGATGCTGGTGTTCGCGGTGATGATCGTGCTCGCCTTTCCGGCGGTGATCCTGTGCACGATGCTGCTGGAGATCGAACGGGCGTTCAACTGGCCGTTCTTCGATCCCACGCGCGGCGGCGACCCGATGCTGTGGCAGCACTTGTTCTGGTTCTTCGGTCACCCGGAAGTCTACATCATCTTCCTGCCCGCCGCCGGGTTGATGAGCGTGATGGTGACATCCATCGCCCGGACGGAGCTGATCGGCTACCGTCTGAACGTACTGGCGCTGGTGGCGACCGGCTTCATCAGCTTCGGCGTCTGGGCGCACCACATGTTCGCCACGGACATGCCGGCGGTCTCCACCGGCTACTTCTCCGCCGCGAGCATGGCGGTAAGCCTGCCTGCGGGCATTCAGGTGTTCTGCTGGATCGCCACGCTCGCCAGCGGGAAAGTCCAAAGCACTACTCCGGCGCACTTCGTGATCGGCAGCATCGTGACGTTCACGATGGGCGGGCTGACCGGGGTGATGGTCGGCCTCGTGCCCTTCGACCTGCAGGTCCACGATACCTACTTCATCGTCGCCCACCTGCACTACGTGCTGATCGGCGGGATGGTGTTCCCGATGTTCGCCGCCTTCTACACCTGGGCACCCATGACGAGTTCCAAGGCCTTGTCCGACAAGCTGGGGAAGTGGATCTTCTGGCTGATGTTCACCGGCATGCACGTGACGTTCCTGCCCATGCACCTGACCGGGTTCATGGGCATGCCGCGCCGGGTCTACACGTACCTGCCGGGGCGCGGGTTCGATGTGCTCAACCTGACGTCCACCATCGGATCCTTCATCCTGGGCGCCGGAATCCTGCTGTTCCTGTTCGACCTCGCCCGCAACTTCCGCTTCTCCACGGAAGAAAGCGCAGGGAACGTCTATCGCGGCGGCACCCTGGAGTGGCTGCCGTCGGGGCTTTATTCGACGCGCTCGATCCCGGTTGTCCATTCGCGCCAGCCGCTGTGGGACAATCCGAACATCTGCGATGAGGTGGAGGAGGGCCGCTACTTCCTGCCGAACGCACCCACCGGAACGCGCGAGACGCTGATCACGTCACCGATTCGGGCGGAACCGCAATACGTTCAGCTGATGCCGGGGCCGTCACCCTGGCCGCTAGCCGCCGCCGTGTTCACGGCCGGGTTCTTCCTGTCGCTGACCGTCCAAGCCTACATGTTCGGAATATTCTGCGGGGTTATTGCCGTGTTTTCCGTGCTGCGGTGGCTATGGGAAACCGACCGGCCGCTTCCCGATAAGAAGGAAGTCGACATCGGCGGCGGCATCATGGTGCCCGTCGCCATCACCGGTCCCAAGGGCCACGGCTGGTGGGCGCTCAATGTACTGATGGTGGTGCTGGGGATGATCGCGTTCATGGCGGTCTTTGCCTACCTCTATCTTTACGGCATCAACCCCGAAGTCTGGATCGATCCCCCCTCGCTGGGCGAGACGGCGCTGATCGTCGGCGCCAATGGGGTGGCCCTCGCCTGCACCTGGATCGGGCGCTGGATTCTGAAGCGGCGAGCGGGCGGATACGCGCACGACGCGCCGTGGGTGTTCCAGGCCATTGCCGCGGTGATCCTGGCAGGATCGCTGTACCTCGACATGACCGGCTGGCAGGACATCGGACTTCGGCCCACGGAATCGGGGATGGGAGCGATCGTGTTCATGCTGATGGTGCTGCAGGGGCAGGTCGTGATCATCAGCCTGATCATGGCCGCGTATCTCGGCTTCCGGGAAGCGCGGGGCCTGCTGACGACCCCCACGAACGTGACGATGGACATCGTTGCCCGGTTCATCGCCTATTCCGCCATCCAGGGGACGGCGCTCACGCTCCTCCCCCGCTTGTTCCTGGGGGGTTGAGCGGATGGACGGCCCGATCGACCAGCCGCAGAACTGGCGCACGCTGGTGTACGCCTTCGGGATCTGGCTGATCCATTTCGGGGC
Source organism: Altericroceibacterium xinjiangense (assembly GCF_003958635.1). Classification (GTDB taxonomy): domain Bacteria; phylum Pseudomonadota; class Alphaproteobacteria; order Sphingomonadales; family Sphingomonadaceae; genus Altericroceibacterium_A; species Altericroceibacterium_A xinjiangense. The sequence continues at coordinate 139,216 of NZ_RSEK01000006.1, forward strand.
CGCGTATTCCGGAGAGCTGATCTTTCCGAACCAGTCGGCCGCACGATGGGTCGCCGCCGGGGCCACGCTGATCGCCCTGGCAGCCCTCTTCTGGCTATGGAAACGGGGCGAAGATCACAGCACGCTGGGCCTGCTGGCGATCGGGATTGCGACCACGGGCGTCATCTACGACGCCTTGCCGCCGTTGCTGGTCTGGTAACAAGAGGACCCAAGCGGCTGACGGGTTCAGGACCACGCGCTTTGCGCGGACGGTCAGAAACCGAGGCAGGCCATCCTAGGCAACTCTGCGGCTGACGCGGCGGAACGGGATTCCCGCTCCGCCTTCGTCGCCAGGCTCGCAACCACCGCTCCTCGCGGATAGCCTCCGTGAATGGGGATCACGACCCCGCCTGCTTCCTTCTCGCTTCGGACAGAACGTAGGCGCGGACGTTTTCAGCCTGTTCCGGAGACAGCCACGGGGCGAAGCTGATCATTCCGTTGTCCGCCAGCGCGCCCTCGATCACCACAGCGTGCCACGCCTGCTGGCTGGTGGCCACGGGAGAGCGGAACAAGTCCGGGTTCACAGGGCCGCCGTGGCAGATCGAACAGTAGGTCAGGTACCACCGCTGCCCATCCGCGATCTGCTCTGCGGTGAACGTCTCATCGCTGGTAACGTAAGGGCGCGGCGCGGCTGCAGGTAGCGGGGCGAGCTTTGCGTCCCCTTCCAGCTTGAACGCCAGCATCACGCCCCTGGGCGGCGGACGGCGCATCCAGTCGGTCTCGGTCGCCATGCCCATCGATCCGCCGTACCCGGCGATTACGGCGACATACTGTTCTCCATCCACCCGGTAGGTGACCGGGCCCGCAAGTACGCCGCGCTGGGCATCGAACCGCCATACTTCCTTGCCTGTATCGGCGGTATAGGCATGGAAGATCCCGCGTCCGTCACCCTGGAACACCAGGTTGCCCCCGGTCGCCAGCGTGCCGCCGTTCCAAGGCCAGTCGTAATCGACTTTCCACGCGGCTTCCTGCTTCACCGGGTCCCAGGCGACCAGCGTCCCGCGGTTCGTCGCCGCCAGCGCCTGCCGCCGTTCCAGCGGCGTATCGCCGGCAATCGATCCTTCCGGCGGTGCAAGGAAGGAGACGCCGGTGTTCCAGCGCCCCGGGTGGCGTTCATAGTTCACATCATCCGCAAGGGAGAGCGGGACGTGCATCGTCGGGATATAAACCAGGCCGGTCCTGGGCGAATAGCTCATCGGCATCCAGGCATGGCCGCCGATACCCGAGGGATAGACCGTGTAAGGCTTGTCGGCGAACCGCGCTTCCGGCACTTCCACCGGGCGCCCGGTAATCAGATCGATCTTTTCGGCCCAGTTCTGCTCCGTGTAGGGTTCGGCGCTGATCAGCTTCCCGTTGCTGCGATCGATCACATAGAAAAACCCGTTCTTCGGTGCCTGCATCAGCACCTTGCGGGGCTTCCCTTCGATCTTTAGGTCCGCCAGCGTGATCTGCTGAGTGGCCGTGAAATCCCATGTCTCGGCCGGGTTTACCTGATAGTGCCACTTGTAGGCCCCGGTATCGGGATCAAGCGCGAGGATCGAGGACAGGAACAGGTTGTCCCCCTTCCCCGCCGAACGCGCGCGGTGGTTCCAGGGCGATCCGTTGCCGACGCCGACAAGCAGCTGGTCGAATTCTGGATCGTAGACGATCGAATCCCACACGGTCCCCCCGCCGCCCATTTCCCACCAGTTGCCGTTCCAGGTCTTGCCCGCGAACCGCGCGAAAGCTTCATCGGACGCGGCGTTGTCAGGGCCATCGGCGGGATTTCCCGGCACCGTGTAGAACCGCCAGGCCAGCTTGCCGGTATCGGTGTCATAGGCGCTGAGATAACCGCGCACGCCCAGTTCGGCGCCGCTGTTGCCGATGATCACCTTGTCCCGCACCACGCGCGGCGCACCGGTGATGGTGTACGGTTTCGACTGGTCAACGGTGACCACGTCCCACAGCTTTTCCCCCGTGCCGGCATCGATCGCGATCAGCCGCCCGTCGATCGTGCCGACGAAGACCTTGCCCTCCCATACCGCCGCGCCGCGGTTGACCACATCGCAGCAGGCATCCGCACCTTTCGCGCCGATCACCTTCGGATCGAACGTCCACAGCGTCTCGCCGCTCGCAGCATCGATTGCCATCACCTTCGACCACGCGGTGGTGATGTACATGACCCCGTCGACAATGATCGGCGTCGCTTCCTGTCCGCGATTGGTGTCGAGTTCGACCGCCCAGGCAAGGCTGAGGCGGCCGATGTTGCCTTCGTTGATGTCGCTCAAGGGGCTGAAGCGCTGCTCTGCATACGTGCGTCCGTGGCCAAGCCAGTTGTCTGGATCGTCTTCGGCGGCGAGCAGCCGTTCCTCCGTCACGGCGCCCGCTTGCGGCGCCGTGTTTGCACATCCCGCCAGCATGAACAGGACTGACGCGACACCCAGCGAAAGACTCGCCGTCTTGATCCCCACACCCTCTCTCCTCACCAACTGTTTTTTGAAAGCTTAGCCCATCTGGACGCAGGAGCCAGACCGGAGCGTCAGCGTTGATGAAATTGTTTCGGGCTCCTGTTTCGCATTCGAATAAGGTTTCGAACGTAACCACTTCACAGACCCGCTCCCGCCTGCGAAGATGGAAGAAAGAGCCGCACAGAGCTTTTGGAGGATCGAGTGCTTGAAACTGGCCTGAACTTCGCCCTGGGCGAAACTGCCGACATGGTCCGGGATACGACGGCGCGCTTCGCGGCCGAGAAGATCGCGCCGATCGCAGCCGAGATCGACGAGAACGATCGCTTTCCGATCGAGCTGTGGCCCCAGATGGGGGAGCTTGGCCTGCACGGTGTTACCGTGGAAGAGGAATGGGGCGGACTTGGCCTCGGCTACCTTGAGCATGTCGTGGCGCAGGAAGAGATCGCCCGCGCCTCTGCCTCCGTCGGCCTCAGCTACGGCGCGCATTCCAACTTGTGCGTCAACCAGATTCGCCGCTGGGGGAATGAGGATCAGAAGGGCAAGTACCTGCCGAAGCTGATCTCCGGCGAATATGTCGGCGCGCTCGCGATGAGCGAGGTCGCCGCGGGCAGCGACGTCGTGTCCATGAAGCTCCGGGCGGAAAAGGTAGACGGCGGATATCGCCTGAACGGCACCAAGTTCTGGATCACCAACGCGCCTTATGCCGATGTGCTGGTCGTCTATGCCAAGACCGATCCCGATGCGGGCGCGAAAGGCATCACTGCCTTCCTGATCGAACAGGACATGGACGGATTTTCCATCGGCCAGAAGATCGACAAGGTCGGGATGCGCGGATCCCCCACCTCCGAGCTTGTGTTCGACGACTGCTTCGTGCCGGAAGAGAACATGATGGGGCCGCTGAACGGCGGTGTGAAAGTGCTGATGAGCGGGCTGGATTACGAACGCGTCGTCCTGTCCGGCATCCAGCTGGGAATCATGCAGGCCTGTCTGGACGTGGTCCTGCCTTACGTTCGGGACCGCAAACAGTTCGGTCAGCCGATCGGCAGCTTCCAGCTAATGCAGGCCAAGATCGCCGACATGTATGTGGCGCTCAATTCCTCGCGCGCTTACGTCTATTCCGTCGCGCGGGCCTGCGATGCCGGGCAGGCCACGCGGTTCGATGCAGCCGGCGCGATCCTGCTGGCGAGCGAGAACGCGGTGAAGGTCGCAAACGAAGCCGTGCAGGCGCTGGGCGGAGCGGGCTACACGAAGGACTGGCCGGTGGAACGCTACATGCGGGATGCCAAGCTGCTCGATATCGGGGCCGGAACGAACGAAATCCGCCGGATGCTGATCGGGCGGGAGCTGGTGGCGGGATGAGCCGCCTGTCCACCCTGATCGATCCGGAAAGCGAGGCTTTCCAGACCAACGCACGGCACAACCGCGCGCTTGCGGAGGACCTGCGCGACCGAGTCGCCGCCGCCGCCATGGGAGGCGGAGAACGCCACCGGCAACGGCAGCTGGATCGCGGAAAACTGCTCCCCCGCGACCGGATCCACCGGCTGCTCGATCCCGGATCGCCGTTCCTCGAAATCGGCCAGCTTGCCGCGAACGGGATGTACGGCGACGAGGCACCGGGCGCGGGGATCGTCGCCGGGATCGGCCGGGTACGCGGGCGCGAGGTGATGATCGCCGCCAACGATGCGACCGTGAAGGGCGGCGCGTACTTCCCGATGACCGTCAAGAAGCACTTGCGCGGGCAGGAAATCGCGCGGGAAAACCGGCTCCCTTGTGTCTATCTGGTCGACAGCGGCGGCGCGAACCTGCCGTACCAGGCAGACGTGTTTCCCGACCGGGATCATTTCGGCCGCATCTTCTTCAACCAGGCGCAGATGTCGGCGGAAGGAATCGCCCAGATCGCCTGCGTGATGGGCAGCTGCACCGCCGGGGGCGCCTATGTCCCGGCGATGAGCGACGAGAGCGTGATCGTCCGCGATCAGGCGACCATCTTCCTGGCTGGTCCGCCGCTGGTGAAGGCGGCAACCGGGGAGGAGATCAGCGCAGAGGCTCTGGGCGGCGGCGATCTGCACGCGCGGCAATCCGGCGTGGTCGATCACCTGGCCGAAAACGACGCGCACGCGCTGGCAATCGTGCGCGACATAGTCGGCACCCTGCCCCCGCCGTCCCACGCGCGGCTTGACCTTCAGGAATCGCGCCCGCCCCTGCTCGATCCGCAGGACCTCTACGGCCTGATCCCGACTGATGTACGCGCGCCCTATGACGTGCGCGAAGTGATTGCCCGGATTGTCGACGGATCGGAATTCCACGAGTTCAAGCGGCTCTACGGCACGACCTTGGTCTGCGGTTTCGCACATATCTGGGGCATGCCGGTGGCGATCTTGGCGAACAACGGCGTGCTGTTTTCCGAAAGCGCGGTGAAAGGTACCCACTTCATAGAGCTCGCCTGCCAGCGCGGGATCCCGCTGCTGTTCCTGCAGAACATCTCCGGCTTCATGGTCGGTGGGAAGTACGAGGCGGAAGGGATCGCCCGCCACGGGGCCAAGCTGGTCACCGCGGTCGCCACCGCACAAGTGCCGAAAATCACCGTCCTGATCGGCGGCAGCTTCGGCGCCGGGAATTACGGGATGGCGGGCCGGGCCTATTCGCCCCGGTTCCTGTTCACCTGGCCCAATTCGCGGATCAGCGTGATGGGCGGGGAACAAGCCGCCAGCGTGCTCGCCACCGTGCACCGCGATGCAGACAACTGGACGCCAGAAGAAGCCGAGGCGTTCAAGGCCCCGATCCGCCAGAAGTACGAGGATGAAGGCAATCCCTATTACGCCACCGCGCGGCTGTGGGACGATGGGATCATCGACCCGGTGCAGACCCGGGACGTGCTTGGCCTTGCCTTCTCCGCAACCCTGAACGCCCCGATTCCCGACCGGGCGCAGTTCGGCGTGTTCAGGATGTGATCCGATGATCGAAAGCCTTCTCATCGCCAATCGCGGGGAAATTGCCTGCCGGATCATCCGCACCGCGCGGCGGCTGGGGATTCGCACCATTGCTGTCCATTCCGATGCGGATGCGGCCATGCCGTTCGTGCGCGAAGCGGATGAGGCCGTCTGCATCGGCACTGCCCCGGCGCGCGAAAGCTACCTTGACCAGCAGAAGATCCTCAATGCAGCGCGCCGGACGGGAGCGCAGGCGATCCATCCCGGCTACGGCTTCCTGTCCGAAAACGCCGAGTTCGCCGAAGCGGTGAGCGCGGCCGGCCTTGTCTGGGTCGGCGCGCCGCCATCCGCGATCCGCGCGATGGGCCTGAAGGACGCAGCCAAGCGCCTGATGGAGAGCGCAGGCGTTCCCGTGACGCCCGGCTATTACGGGGATGACCAGAGCCCCGAACGGCTGGAAGCCGAAGCCGGGCGAGTGGGCTATCCCGTGCTGATCAAGGCGGTCGCGGGCGGCGGCGGCAAGGGCATGCGGCGGGTGGATCATGCGGAACAGTTCCGCGACTTGCTGGCCAGCTGCCGGCGCGAAGCGGCCAGTTCGTTCGGCAACGACGATGTGCTGATCGAGAAATACGTCCTGTCTCCGCGCCATATCGAGGTGCAGCTGTTCGGCGACACTCACGGCAACGTCGTCCACTTGTTCGAACGGGATTGTTCGCTCCAGCGGCGGCACCAGAAGGTGATCGAGGAAGCGCCCGCGTTGGGAATGGACCCGGAGACCCGCGCCGCTGTCTGCGAAGCCGCTGTGAAGGCCGCCAAGGCAGTAGGCTACGTCGGCGCAGGCACGATCGAGTTCATTGCCGACGCCAGCGAAGGCCTGCGGGCGGACCGCATCTGGTTCATGGAGATGAACACCCGGCTCCAGGTTGAACATCCCGTCACGGAGGAAATCACCGGGCAGGATCTGGTCGAATGGCAATTGCGCGTCGCCTCGGGCGAACCGCTGCCGAAACGGCAGGAAGGCCTCGCGATCCACGGCTGGGCGATGGAAGCGCGGCTCTACGCTGAAAATCCTTCCGCCGGGTTTCTCCCCTCTACCGGTCCGCTGCGCCATCTTTCGTTGCCGGGGACCATTCGCGTCGAAAGCGGCGTCGAGCAAGGGAATGAGGTCACCACCTGGTACGATCCGATGATTGCCAAGCTGGTTGTCCATGCGCCCACCCGCACGGCGGCTGCGCGGGCGCTGGCATCGGCGTGCGAGGACGTGGAAGTCTGGCCGGTGAAGACCAACGCGGCCTTCCTCGCCCGCGCGGCGTCCGATCTGGACTTCGTCGCCGGAAACATCGACACCGGTTTCATCGAACGTCACGCCGACCGGCTGATCCCGGGCGGTGAGCCTTCGCAGGAGGTCCTGCAAGCCGCCGCGCAGTCCCTGCTGCCGCCTCCAGGCTCCGATCCGTGGACGGCGCTTTCCGGTTTGCGCCCCAACCAACCGCGCGACCTGCGCGTGGTGGTAGAAGTCGGCGCGGTGCCGCACGTCGTCACGCTGGAAGATCCTGCTCCGGAAGCAAGGACCATTGCGGTCGGCGGGGAACGCGTGCTGTTCCACAAGGGAGAGGCGTGGTCCGTCGCGGAACCGTCCGCCGATCACGCGACATCGGGCGGCATTTCGGATGGAGCGATCCTCGCCCCGATGCCGGGCCGGATCATCTCGGTCGACGTCGCGGCCGGAGACGCGGTGACAAAGGGCCAGAAGCTGCTCGTGCTTGAGGCGATGAAGATGGAGCAGGCACTGCTCGCTCCGTTCGACGGAACAGTGGCCGATCTGTCCGCGAAAACCGGTGGGCAAGTGACCGAAGGCGCCTTGCTCGCCCTGATCCAACCGGAGGAAAGCTGATGGCGGGCCGCTTTTACGACGAATGGTCAATCGGCGACCGGATCGAGCACGACATCCGCCGCACGGTCACCGAGACCGACAACCTCCTGTTTTCCACCATGACCCACAACCCGCAGCCGCTTCACCTCGATGCGGAAGCGGCGAAGGCGAGCGAGTTCGGGCAAATCCTCGTCAACGGGACTTTTACGTTTTCCCTGATGGTGGGGCTGACCGTCGGCGACACGACGCTCGGCACGCTGATTGCCAATCTCGGCTACGACAAGCTGACGATGCCGAAGCCGGTATTTATCGGAGACACCCTGCGGGCGACAAGCGAAGTCACCGACCTGCGGGACAGCAAGTCCCGTCCGGAGGCAGGGATCGTCACTTGGCGCCACCGCCTGCTGAACCAGCGGGACGAGATCGTCTGCGAGTGTCTGCGTACCGCCCTGCTGAAGCGGAGCGGCGCGTGAGGCTGCGCTCCCTCCTGTTCGTCCCCGGGGATCGGCCGGACCGAATGGAAAAGGCACTCGGCTCGGGCGCGGATGCGCTGATCCTGGATCTTGAGGATTCGGTGACGTCCGACAACAAGAGTCAGGCCCGGCAGGCGGTTGCTGCCTTCCTCCAGCAGGATCACGGTTCCGTGCAGGTGATGGTTCGCGTGAACCCGCTGGACGGTGCCGGCAACGCGCACGATCTCGATGCGCTCACCGGTCTTGCCCCTGCCGCCATCGTCCTGCCCAAGGCGGAAGGCGCGGGGAGCGTGGCGGACTTGCGCCAACAGATGGAGAGCCGAGGCATCTCGGCCCCGATCCTCCCCATCGCCACGGAAACCCCTGCCGCGATCTTCCAACTCGGCAGCTACGCCGAAAAAGGCAGCCTGCTTGCCGGATTGACGTGGGGCGCAGAAGACCTGCCCGCCGCGATCGGCGCGATCTCCTCTCGGGAGGAGGATGGCCGGTACACCGCGCCGTACGAACTCGTCCGCAGCCTAGCGTTGTTTGCCGCCCACGCGGCGGGGGTTCCGGCGATCGAGACGGTCTATCCCGATTTTCGCGATACCGATGGCCTCGCCGCTTATGCTGCCCGGGCGCGGCGGGACGGCTTTACCGGGATGATGGCGATCCACCCGGCGCAAGTCCCGGTCATCAACCAGGCCTTCACCCCGTCCGCCGAGGAAATCGAACGCGCGCGCCGGATCGTGGACTTGTTCGAAGCCAACCCCGGAACCGGCGCCATCGCGCTGGACGGCCGCATGCTCGATGCCCCGCACCTCAAGCAAGCAGGCCTGATCCTGCGATGCGCTGAGGGATAAGTTTTGGAACTGGCGCATTTTTTCTGAGGAGAAAAAGGATGGCCGACGCAGATACTCTCGTTCTCCCGGAAGGGGCCGCCAGCGACTGGACGATTCCCCAGAACTGGAACGCTTACACCCCGGAAGAGCATGCCGTCTGGGACACCCTGTTCGAACGGCAGGCGAAGCTGCTGCCCGGCCGCGTCGCGCCGGAGTTCCTCGAAGGGCTGGACATCCTGCGCCTGTCGAAGCCCGGCATTCCCGATTTCGAGGAATTGTCCGACCGGCTGATGAAGGCGACCGGCTGGCAAGTGGTCGCGGTGCCCGGCCTTGTCCCGGATGCGGTGTTCTTCGACCATTTGGCGGAGCGGCGCTTCGTTGCCGGAAGCTTCATCCGCAAACCGGACCAGCTCGATTACCTGCAGGAGCCGGACGTCTTCCATGACGTGTTCGGACACGTGCCCCTGCTCGCCAACCCGGTATTCGCCGATTACATGCAGGCCTACGGCATCGGCGGCCAGCGCGCGGGCGGGCGCGGAGCGATCGACCTCCTGGCCCGGCTTTACTGGTACACGGTGGAATTCGGTCTCATCCAGTCGGCGGAAGGGTTGAGGCTGTACGGCGCGGGAATCGTATCCTCGCGCAGCGAATCCATCTTCGCGCTCGACGATCCTTCACCCAACAGGATCCGGTTCGATCTCAAGCGGATCATGCGGACGCAGTACAAGATCGACGATTTCCAGCAGACCTACTTCGTGATCGACAGCTTCGACGATCTGCTGGACCGGACGCTGAACACCGACTTTGCCCCGCTGTACGATGAACTGATCGGCGCGGAAGAAATCGCGCCGGACGCGGTGCTGCCGGATGATCGGGTGATCCATCGCGGCACGCAAGCTTATTCCCGGTCCCGCTGATCGAACGGCTCCCCCCAATGACACCCTTCCGCCCTTGCAAAGGAGCTCGCGCAGGAGCAATGTAGTTTCCATCGAAACTATCTGCGGCCTTGCAGCCGCCACTGGTCTGGAGAGAGAGAATGGCTGATCTGCACGAAAATCCCATCGGCTTGTGCGGCTTCGAGTTCGTCGAGTTTTCCGCTCCGGAGAAAGGCGTGCTGGAACAGGTCTTCCAGGCGACGGGCTTCACCCGCATTGCCCGTCACCGCTCCAAGGATGTGGAGCTGTGGCGCCAGGGAGACGTGAACCTGATCACCAACTACGAACCCGGATCCCCGGCCGCGGAATTTGCTGCCAAGCACGGTCCGTCGGCCTGCGGGCTCGCGTTTAGGGTGCGGGATGCCCGCAAGGCTTACGACGAAGTGCTTTCCCGCGGGGCCGAGCCCGTGCAGGTCGATACCGGACCGATGGAACTGCGCCTCCCCGCCATCCGGGGGATCGGCGGGGCGATCATCTACCTGATCGACCGTTATGACGAGGTGTCGATCTACGACATCGATTTCGAGTACCTGCCGAACGTGGACCGCCATCCCAAGGGCGCGGGGCTCAAGATCATCGATCACCTGACCCACAACGTCCACAAGGGGCAGATGGAGCACTGGGCGAAGTACTACGAAAAGCTCTTCAACTTCAAAGAGATCCGGTACTTCGACATCAAGGGCGAATACACCGGCCTCACCTCCCGTGCGATGACTGCGCCGGACGGCCTGATCCGCATTCCCTTGAACGAGGAAGGCGATGCAGGCGGCGGACAGATCGAGGAATTCCTGAAGGAATACAATGGTGAAGGCATCCAGCACATTGCCTTCCTGACCGATGATCTGATCGCCGTATGGGACAAGCTGAAAGCGCTCGGCACCCCGTTCATGACCGCGCCGCCGCAGACCTATTACGAGATGCTGGATGAGCGTCTGCCCGGCCACGGAGAGCCCGCCGGCGAGTTGCAGCAGCGCGGCATCCTGCTCGATGGATCGACCGAGGAAGGCGATCCCCGGCTGTTGCTGCAGATCTTCTCCGAACCGCTGATCGGTCCGATCTTCTTCGAATTCATCCAGCGCAAGAAGGATGAAGGCTTCGGCGAAGGCAACTTCAAGGCCTTGTTCGAATCGATGGAGCGGGACCAGATGCGGCGCGGTGCGTTGGAGAAGGACTTGCGGGAAAAGGAAGGCCAGGCGTGACGGCAAAGTTCAAGACCAGCGGCATTCATCACGTCGCCTATCGCTGCAAGGACGCACAGGAGACGGTCGAATGGTATGAGCGGGTGCTCGGCATGACCTTCACCACCGCCTTTGCCGAAGACCGCGTCCCTTCGACCGGAGAGCCCGATCCCTACATGCACGTGTTCCTGGAATGCGGCGGCGGCAACGTGATCGCGTTCTTCGAATTGCCAAGCAAGCCGGAAATGGGACGGGACCAGAACACGCCCGCGTGGGTGCAGCATATTGCCCTTCGCGTGCCGGACATGGATGCGCTTCTCGCAGCCAGGGAGCATATCGAGGCGCAAGGCATCGACGTGCTTGGCCCGACTTTCCATGGAGTGTTCCGCTCGATCTACTTCTTCGATCCGAACGGCCACCGGATCGAACTGGCCTGCGACATCGGCACGCCTGACCAGTACGCGGAATTGTCCCGCGTCGCCCCGGCGATGCTGGAGGAATGGTCCCGGACCAAGAAAGCCCCCCGCCACGCCGATTGGCTACACAAGGAGCCGGAAGCTTGACCGACCACACCCATGATCCCCATGCGCAAAGCTGGGTCGAATCCGCCAACAAGCACCCGGATTTCCCGGTTCAGAACCTGCCGCTCGGCGTGTTCTCCCCTCCCGGTGGTCTACCCCGTGGAGGCGTTGCCATCGGGAACATGGTTCTCGATATCGCCGCCATCGCGCCCCTGCTGGACGGCGATGCGGCGGAGGCAGCGCACGTGGCAGGCGGCCCGGTGCTGAACCCGCTGCTCGGTTCCGGCAACGCAGCGCTGCACGCGCTGCGGCTTGCCTTGTTCGATCTCCTGACCGATCCCGCCAAGGAAACCAGCGTTCGGCCCCACCTCCACAAAGCGGCGGATTGTACGCTGCACTTACCGGTTGAAATCGGCGACTACACGGACTTCTATGCCGGGATTAACCACGCGGTGAACGTCGGCAGCATCTTCCGGCCCGACAACCCGTTGCTGCCGAACTACAAGCACGTGCCGATCGGCTACCATGGGCGTGCCTCCTCGGTCCGCGCGTCCGGCGGCGAGGTAATCCGGCCGAACGGCCAGACCAAGGCACCGGACACGGACGCGCCCAGCTTCGCCCCGACCAAGCGGCTGGATTACGAGCTGGAAATGGCGATCTGGGTGGGCCGGGGTAACGATCTTGGCCGCCCGGTGCCGATTTCCGAAGCTTCGGAACACATTGCCGGCATTTCCATCCTCAACGACTGGTCGGCCCGCGACATTCAGGCGTGGGAATACCAGCCGCTTGGGCCCTTCCTCGCCAAAAGCTTCCATTCGACGGTGTCCCCGTGGATCCTGACGCTCGACGCGCTGGCGCCATACCGGAAGGCGCAACCGGCGCGATCGGGCGGCGATCCGGAACCCCTGCCCTACCTGCTCGACCCGCAAGACCAGGAACGCGGCGCCTTTGGCCTGACGATGGAAGTCCACATCCTGACCCCGAAAATGCGCGAGCAGGGCCAGGCGCCCCATCGCCTCAGCCAGGGCCCGATGACGGCGATGTACTGGACGGCGGCCCAGCTGCTTGCCCACCACACGTCCAATGGCTGCAACCTGCGCCCGGGTGACTTGCTCGGCACTGGGACCTTGTCCGGCACCGAAGAGGATAGCCGGGGCAGCTTGCTGGAACTGAGCGGCGGCGGGAAGGAAGCAGTTGACCTCGGCAACGGGGAAACGCGCACGTTCCTTGAGGATGGCGACGAAGTCATCATCACCGCCTTCGCCGAAGCACCCGGTCATGTGCGGATCGGCTTTGGCGAATGCCGCGCCCGGATCGCGCCTGCACCATGAGCGAGACGCGCGATCTCGTCCTGCATGGGTACTGGCGGTCCGGAACCAGCTACCGCACGCGGATCGCGCTGAACCTAAAGAACGTCGAGTACCGGCAGGTCCCGCGGGACCTCCGCACCGGGGATCAGCGTTCGGACGATTTCCGCGCCCTGAATCCGCAAGGGCTGGTCCCGGCGCTCGTCGCTGGGACCACGGCCCTTACCCAAAGCAGCGCGATCCTCGAATGGCTGGAGGAAACCTATCCCGATCCTCCGCTGCTGCCGGAAAGCGCGGACGACCGCGCGATCGTCCGTGCGATGGCGATGACGGTTGCTTGCGACATCCACCCGCTCAACAACCTGCGGGTGCTGCAGGCGCTGACGCAGGACATGGGTGTGGACGATGCGGGCAAGTCCCGCTGGATCGCCCGCTGGATCGCGGACGGGTTTGCCGCTCTGGAAGTCTCGATCCGCCAGCACGGCGGGGAATATGCCTTCGGAGACACGCTGACGCTGGCGGATTGCCATCTGGTGCCGCAAGTCTACTCCGCGCGGCGGTTCAATGTTTCGCTGGACGCCTACCCCGCCTTGTGCGCCGCCGCGACACGAGCCGAACGCGTGCCCGAAGTGGCCGCTGCCCACCCGGACCGGCAGCCCGATGCTGACCGGCCCGGGTGATCGAGCTCAGCTTTCGTTGCCGATCCGCAGAACCGGCTTCACCACCTTGCCGCTTTCGCTCGCTTCGATGGCCTCATTGATCTGGCCGAAATCGAAGTAGCCGATCAGCTTTTCGAACGGAAACCGGCCTTCCAGATGGTAGCCGATCAGCTCCAGCATGAAGGGGCCGACGTCGCTATCGCCGCCGAGGATGCCCATCACCGTGCGTCCGCCGCCCATGAACATCGCTTCATTGAAGTTAAGCTCATCTGCCGGATCTGACGCGCCGACCATGCCGACCACGCCCTTCGGCGCAAGCAGGCTCCAGGCTTGTTCGATCACCGTGTTGATGCCGGTGGTATCGAACGCGTAACCAAGGCCCTGAGGGCACACTTCGCGGATCTTCCCCGGGGCATCGTCGCGCCCGTTGAAGGCGTGGGTCGCGCCCAGTTCCTTTGCCAGGGCCAGCCGTTCGTCATTGACGTCCACCGCGATGATCGGATTGGCCTCGGCGATCTTCGCCGCCATGATTGCAGCCATTCCCACCGTACCCGCGCCGAACACCGCGATCGGCATCCCCGCGCGCACCTTCATCGACCGCAGCACGGCCCCGGCGCCCGTCATCAAACCGCAGCCGATCGGAGCAAGCCGTTCCAGCGGAATGTCGGATGCGCTGTCCGGTACCTTCACCACGTTGCGATCGTGCGCGATGGCGTACGTGGCAAAGCTGGACTGGCCGAAGAAGTTGCCGTTCATCGGCTCCCCGTCGGCGAACAGCGTCGGGCTGCCGTCAGCGCGCGTGCCGGACCAGTTGTGCGGAAAGAAATCGTAGCAATACGTCGGCGCTTCCGCATCGCAGCTGGGGCAGTGCCCGCAGCTGTTGAAGCTCATCACCACGCGGTCGCCCGGCTGCGCGGAGGTGACGTTGCTGCCGACTTCCTCGACGATTCCGGCGCCCTCATGGCCAAGCACCACGGGCAGAGGCACGGGCAGCTGCTGGTCGCGCACCGCCATGTCGGTGTGGCAGATCCCGGAAGCGACCATGCGGATCCGCAGTTCGTCGGGCCGGAGATCGTCCAGCGTCACGTTCCGGATCGTGAACGGTTCGGTGTTTCCGCTGCAAACGGCGGCCTTGACTTCCATATCCTGTCTCCCGGTAGGTTACCCTGCGGATGTCTCACCGTTTCGCTCTGCCGTCTACCCTCCGGGCGCAAGGTCCGGGCGGCAGGCCCTTCTTTTCAGACAGCTGCGTCTAGGCAGACCCGCACGGCATTCCTATAGCCTGTTCGAAATGCCTCCTGAAATCGCCAACCTCCTCCACGACATCTTCGGCTTCGAATCCTTTCGCGGGGTGCAGGAAGACGTCGTCCGCCGGGTGATGGCAGGCGAAGGGACGCTGGCGATCATGCCGACCGGCGCGGGCAAATCCCTGTGCTACCAGCTTCCCGCGGTCGCGCTTCCGGGGTGCTGCGTCGTCGTGTCCCCGCTGATCGCGCTGATGCACGACCAGCTCCGCTCCGCCCAGGCGGTGGGCATTCGCGCTGCCAGCCTGACGTCCGCGGACGAGGATTGGCGCGAGACGCAGGACCGCCTGGTCGCGGGTGAGCTGGACCTGCTTTACGTCGCTCCGGAACGCGCCAGCCGCGACGGGTTTCGCAGCTTGCTGGAGCGGGCCAGCATCAGCCTGTTCGCGATTGACGAGGCACACTGCGTATCGGAATGGGGGCACGATTTCCGCCCCGACTACCGCCTGCTGCGTCCCTTGCTCGATGCCTTCCCCGGCGTCCCTCGCCTCGCCCTTACCGCGACGGCGGATGCGCACACCCGGTCGGACATCCTGACCCAGCTCGGCATTCCGGAAGAAGGGCTGATCGTCTCCGGGTTCGACCGGCCGAACATCCGCTATGCCGTGCAGCCTCGCGCGAGCCTGACCCGGCAAGTCGCGGATATCCTTGCCGCCAATCCCGGCCCCGGCATCGTCTATGCCCAGACCCGCGCGATGACGGAGCGGCTGGCAGAGAGCCTGGGCGACAAGGGACGCCCGGTCCTGCCGTACCACGCCGGGCTCGATCCGGCCGTGCGCGCTGCCAACCAGTCCGCCTTCCTCGCCAGCGAGGAAATGGTCATGGTTGCCACCGTCGCCTTCGGCATGGGGATCGACAAGCCGGACGTGCGCTTCGTGGTCCATGCAGGCCTACCGAAGTCGATCGAAAGCTATTACCAGGAAAGCGGCCGCGCCGGCCGGGACGGCGATCCCGCCGTGGCCACGCTCTTGTGGGGAGCCGAAGACTTCGCCCGCGCCCGCCAGCGCATCGCGGAAGTGGAGCCTGCCCGTCAGCCGGGGGAGCGGGTGCGCATCTCCTCCCTGGGCGCACTGGTGGAAACGGCCGGGTGCCGCCGGGCTGTCCTGCTCCGCCATTTCGGCGAAGACCCGCCGGCGTCGTGCGGAAATTGCGACAATTGCTTGTCCCCGCCGGCCTGCACCGACGCGACCGAGACGGCACGCAAGCTGCTGTCGGCAGTCTATCGCACGGGCCAGAGCTTCGGGCTTGGCCATATCGAGGCCGTGCTGACGGGAAAACCGAATGAGCGGATCAGCCAGCGGGGGCATGATGCGCTGTCGGTTTATGGGATCGTGGAAGGCGAGGAAGCGGCCCTGATCAAGCCGGTCGCCCGCGCCCTGATGGTCCGCGACGCCTTGCAGACCAACGAACACGGCGGGCTGGCGCTCGGCCCCGCCGCACGGTCCCTGCTAAGGGGAGAAGAAACCGTGGCGCTGGTGCTTCCCCCTGCCCGCGCGCGGCGCAAG
This sequence comes from Altericroceibacterium xinjiangense, assembly GCF_003958635.1. Lineage (GTDB taxonomy): Bacteria > Pseudomonadota > Alphaproteobacteria > Sphingomonadales > Sphingomonadaceae > Altericroceibacterium_A > Altericroceibacterium_A xinjiangense. Next base: position 155,208 of record NZ_RSEK01000006.1, read on the forward strand.
CGCGGCGGATCGGACGCCAACCCGATCGGCGATCCGCTATTCGAGGCGCTGCGGGCGTGCCGCCGCGATCTGGCGCGGGAGGCCGGAGTGCCGCCTTACGTGATCTTCCACGACAGCACCTTGCGCGACATGGCGGAAACCCGCCCGATGACGGAGGGTGAGCTTGGCCGCATCAGCGGCATCGGCACCCGCAAGCGCGAAGCTTACGGGCAAGCCTTTCTGGATGTGATCGCCGCCTACGCCTGACGCAGGCCTTCAGTCCCGCTCCAGATCAAACAAGTCGCGGTAGCGATGCGGCTGGGACCGCAGGTACTGCGGCGGGGCCTGCACTTGCGCTCCCAGATGGGCGGCAGCGTGCCAGGGCCAGCGCGGATTGTAGAGCATGCCCCGGGCCAGTGCGATCATGTCCGCATCGCCGGTGGCGACGATCGCCTCGGCCTGCTCATACTCCGTGATCAAGCCAACGGCGATGACCGGCATGTCCACCGCCTGCTTGACCGCGCGCGCCAGCGGGACCTGGTAGTTTGGCCCCACCGGAATGTCCTGCCGGGGGTCGAGCCCGCCGCTCGAAATGTGAATTCCCGCGCAGCCTTCTGCTTCCAGCGCCTTGGCAAACGCAATGGTCTGCTCAATGTCCCAGCCACCCGGAACCCAGTCGGTGCCGGATACGCGGACGGTAACGGGCTGGTCAGCGGGAAAAGCCTCCCGCACGGCACGGAACACTTCCAGCGGAAAGCGGATGCGGTTCTCAAGGCTGCCGCCGTATTCGTCCTCTCGCCGGTTGGAGAGCGGGGAGAGGAACTCATGGAGCAGGTAACCGTGCGCCGCGTGGATCTGCACGCCTTCGATCCCCAGCCGGGCTGCCCGCCGCGCCGCTTCCGCGAAGGCCCGGCACAAGTCAGCCAGCGCTTCCCGGTCGAGAGCGACAGGAGGGTTCTCCCCTTCCTCGAACGGCAAGGCGGACGGAGCGACCGTCTGCCAGCCATTGGGATCGCTCGGGGCAAGCTGCTGTCCGCCCTTCCACGGCACTTCGGTCGAAGCCTTGCGCCCGGCGTGGGCCAGCTGGATCGCCAGCGGCATGTCCGAATACTGACGGACCTTCCGGAGCGTCTCAGCCATCGCGGCTTCAGTGGCATCATCCCACAAGCCGACATCGGCGTAGGTAATGCGTCCTTCCGGCACCACCGCTGTCGCCTCGATCGTCAGCAGCGCCGCGCCCGACAAGGCAAGCTGGCCAAGATGGATCGTGTGCCAATCGGTCATCTGCCCGTCGACCGCCGAATACTGGCACATTGGGGCGATCACGATGCGGTTGGCGAGCGTCAGGCCGCCCACCTGAAACGGGGCGAAAAGCTTGGGTCCGGTCATTCTTTTTGTCCTGATACGGGGTAAGGCTGCTGCGAAGCAGATGTCTTACCGGCAACCGCGCCGCTCGCGGCCTGTTCCAGTCGCACTGGCATCAGCCTCCCGGCTTCGGCGCTTCCAGGCTGGCCACAGGGTAGGCGCAGTAATCCGCCGCATAGTAAGCGCTCGGGTGGTGATTGCCGGAATCGCCGATTCCGCCGAACGGCATCGCGCCGGATGCACCGGCGGTCGGACGGTTGAAATTGACCACGCCGGCGCGGACGGTGTCGAAGAAGCGGTCCCACAACGCCGCATCCGCACTGACCAGTCCGGCCGCAAGCCCGAAGCGGGTATCGTTCGCAACCGCGAGTGCGGTGTCGAAATCGGACACGCGGCGGACTTGCAGCACGGGCGCAAAGATTTCCTCATCCGGCACATCGCAGCCGGTCACGTCCAGCACGGCAGGTGTGACGAAGGCGGCGGAACGTCCGGAAATCCGCTCGAACGGCTTGAGCGGCTTCGCGCCGCGCGCCAGCAGCTGTTCGACCTGCGCCAGCGCGCGGTCCGCCGCCTTGGCCGATATCAACGGCCCCATGAACGGCTCCGGCTGCTCATCCCAAGCGCCAACTTTCAGGTCGCTCGCCAGCGCAACCGTCGCCTCGATCATCGCCGCGCCCGATGCATCGTCCGGCACGATGAAGCGGCGGGCGCAGGAACAGCGCTGGCCGGTAGTTACGAACGCGGAGTTCACCGCGATGGACGCGGCCGCCTGCGGATCTGCATCCCACGCGATCAACGGGTTGTTGCCGCCCAGTTCCAGCGCAAGGATGACGTCCGGCCGTTCCGCCATCGCGCGGCGCAGATGCGCGCCGACGCTGGCCGATCCGGTGAAAAACAAACCGTCGATCCGTTGTTCCGCCAGCGCCGCGCCGGTTTCCGCCCCGCCCTGCGCCAGCAGCAGGACGTCTTCGGGCAATCCCGCCTCTCGCCAGGCAGCCCGCGTCCGCTCCGCGATCAGGGGCGCTTCCTCGGACGGCTTGAACACCACGCAATTGCCCGCCAGCAAGGCAGGGACGATGTGGCCGTTGGGCAAGTGTCCGGGGAAGTTGTAAGGCCCATAGACCGCGATCACTCCGTGCGGGCGGTGGCGCAGCACCGCCTGGCCGAAGGCGGTCGGCTCGCTGCGGGTTCCGGCCCGCTCCGCCTGCGCGGCGATGGAGATGGCGACCTTGCCCCGCATGCTGCCGATCTCGGCCAGGGATTCCCGGCGGACCTTCCCGGTTTCCCGAGCAAGATCCTCTGCCAGGCTTTCCGCATCGCGCTCAAGGATTTCAGCAAACCGCCGCGTGATGGCGATCCGGTCTTCCAGCGCGGTGCGGCGCCAGTCCTGCCATGCGGCGCGGGAGCGGGCGACCAGCGCCGCGCATTCGTCTGCTCCGGTACCGGGGCCTTCCCATACGACCTCACCGGTCGCCGGGTTCGTCGATTGGAAGGTGGTCATGCGCTCTCCGATCCAGCAAGTTTGGCAAGGTCCAGCGCGTCCAGCAAATGGCTGCGCGCATCCTGCACGGTCTTTTCCAGCGATGGGCTGCCGAGGTCGGCCGGGTCGATCTGCTCGGGCCAATGGCGGGCAATCACCCGTTCGATCCGGTCGGCCTTTTCGTCATCCAGCAGGAAGCGCGGATCGACGGTGGCGGGATCGGCGACGACGCGCAGGCGCAGGCACGCAGGGCCGCCGCCGTTGGCCATCGATTGCTTGACGTCCACCGGGATCACGCGCCGGATCGGCCCGTTCGAGGCAAGCATCCGGTCAAGCCAGCCGCGCACCGCCGAGGATTCGTCCGCCTCCGTTGGGATCACCAGCGCCATCTCGCCTTCGGGCAGGCTCAGCAACTGGGCGTTGAACAAGTAGGTGCGGATCGCTTCTTCGAGGCTGACCGCGCTGGCTGGGACTTCCACGATCTCGACCGCCGGAAACCTCGCGCGGATTGCCTCGTAGGCGGCTGCGGGATCGGCGAAGGCCTGTTCGTGCGTGAACAGCACCCGCTCGTTTGCGACCGAGACGACATCGTTGTGGAACGCGCCGGCCGCGATTGCGTCCGGGTTCTGTTCGATGAACAGGACCCGTTCCGGATCAAGCCTGTGCTGACGGGCGACGATCCGGCTCGCCTGTTCATGCTGCCGTGCCGGAAAGCGGCCGCCACTGCGTCCGTAAACGAATACTTCGAGCCCCGGCTGCCCGTGTCCGGCCGTCAGCCGCATGTGGTTGGCCGCGCCTTCGTCGCCGAAGCTCGGCGGCACCGGATCGTGGACGGCAAAATGCGCCTTGTCGGAAAAAGCGACCTGCAGCTGGCGCAGCGTGTCCGGCCATTCGTGCGCGCGGTGCGGCATCGTGACGAGATTCGCGACCGTCAGGTGGCACTTGCCGTCCGCCGTATCGGGCGCCGGCGAAACGGTCGCCGCATTTGCGGTCCACATGCTGGAGGCAGACCATGCCCCGGCAATAAGCCCCCGATCAGTGGCGGCATCGGCGGCGAGGTGCGTCAGATAGCGCGCGTTGGGCCGGGGCAGCGGAAGGAAAAATCCCTGCACCAGCCCCAGCGCCTTGTTCGCCCGCATCTTGGCGATCCCCTGCAAGGCGGCGGCGCGCGGAGAGGAGACATTCCCCGCATGCGCCGTCGCGGCCAGGTTACCGAGGCTGAGACCTGCGTAGTTGTGGCTCGGGCCGACGATGCCGTCGAAGTTGATTTCCGTCAGTGCCATGGGATTACCGGCTCACGCTCCATACCTCGTCCCCCGGCTCCGCGCCGAGCATGTCCGCCGCGCTGGCGTCGATCGACACCGTCCCATCTTCCGCGAAGGCGCGCGCTCCGTAACAGCACCGGAAGCGGCCAAGGGTTCCACTGGCAATCAGCGCCTGCTCGCCCCTTTCCAGATCGATCCGCCCGGTTCGGGCCGCCCGGGCGCTGGCGATACTGGCCACGTTGTCCGTGCGCGCGATCATCGTCGGGCCGCCATCGAAGATATCGACATAGCCTTCGTAGGAAAATCCTTCGTTCTCCAGCATCCGCATCGCCGCGCGCCCGGTCGGGTGCGGCATTCCGATGGCGGTGCGCGCGCTGTCGGTCAGCATCGCGGCATAGACCGGATATTTGGGCATCAGGTCGGCGATGAACTGGTTGCCGTTGATCGCGTTGAAATAGTCGGCTTCCTGGAAGCTCATCCCGAAGAACCGGCCCGCTACCCCGTCCCAGAACGGGGAGCCGCCGCGCTCATCGATGATCCCTCGCAGTTCGGCTAGGACCCGATCGGCAAAGCGAGCCCGGTGCATTGCGATGAACAGATAGCGGCTGCGTGCAAGCAGCAGGCCCAGGCCGCCGGCCCGTTCCGCGGGGTGGAGGAACAATCCGCCCACTTCGCTGCAGCCTTCCAGATCGGTGACGAGGAACAGCAGTTCGGCCCGGACGGTCCGCTCCAGCTCTCGCGAATGCTGGGTGTGGGTGGTCTTGCGATAGGAATAGAACGGCCACTGCTGGCCGACCTGGCTCATCAGCTGGCACGTGCCGCGCACTTCCCCGGTGGCGACGTTTTCCAGCACCATCACGTACAGCTCATCGGACAGCGATTGCTCGTCTCGAGCGAACGCGGCTTCGGCCTTGGCGAGCTTGGCCCCGAGGGAATTGCGATCGGGCGGCAGGTTAGTAAAGCCTCCGCCGGTCAGCTTGGCCATTTCATACAACGCTTCAAGATCGCCGGACGTGGCGGCGCGAATACGGAAGGTCATGCCGTTTCTCCCGATGCAAGACGGTGGAGCACCACGGCGGATAGCGCCGCCCGCTCGGCGAGCGAGGGCACGATCAGGAACTCGTCCGGCGAATGAATCGATCCGCCGCGCACCCCCATGGTGTCCACCACGGGCACACCGCACGCGGCGATGTTGTTGCCGTCGCACACTCCCCCGGTGTCGCGCCAGCCGATCGTCTGGCCCAGCGCCGCCCCCGCGCCTTTCACCAGCGCGAACAGCTTGTCCGCCGCCGAATCCACCGGCTTGGGCGGACGGCTGAGCCCCCCGTGCAGGGTCGCCTTTACTTCGTGCACCGCCTCAAGATTGCGCACCAAACCATTGAGATGCTGAATGAAGGCTTCCGCCGCTTCGTTGGACTTTGGGCGGATGTTGAACCGCAGCACGGCGTGGTCGGGCACGACATTGGTCGCGCTGCCGCCATCGATCCGAGCCGGGTTGATGGTGATGTCCGGTCCTTCGAGCGCCTTCAGTTCCAGCGCCAGCGCGGCGGCGGCGACTACCGCGTTGCGCCCGTCCTGCGGGTTGCGACCGGCATGGGCGGAGCGGCCGGTGATCGTCACGCTCCAGTTCCCGCTGCCGCCCCGCGCGTGGGCGAGCGTGCCGTCCGGCAGCGCGGAAGGTTCATACGTCAGGGCGGCGGCTTTCCCGGCCGCCAGCTGCGCGATCAGCGAAGCGGAAGACAGCGATCCCGTCTCCTCATCCGAATTGATCATCACGTCATAGCCGACCGACGAAGCTGCGGGGCTGCGCTCAAACGCCAGAAGCGCGGCAAGCATCACGGCGATCCCGCCCTTCATGTCCGCGACGCCCGGGCCGTTCAGCGTTTCATCGTCCAGCCATCGCTGCTGCTGAAACGGGTGATTGGGCCCAAAGACGGTGTCCATGTGCCCGGTCAGCAAAAATCGCCGCCCGGCTTCGGGACGGACCGACAGGACGAGGTGCCGCCCGTGCTGCAAGTCCACTTCCTGCCCGCCGGGCGCAATCGCGGTCACGGGCGCGGGGTTCTCCAGCCGCACATCTCCCGGCAAGGCGGAAAACGCCTCCGCCAGTTCGCTGGCTTGCCGATCCAGCCCATCAAGGTTGCGCGTGCCCGAATTGATTGCGCTCCAGCGTTCCACCTGGCCCAGCATGGCGGCGGCATCGACGAAATCGATCACGTCCTGTTCGGCGGAGAATAGCTGGTTCATTGGACGGCTGCCCCCACGGCCTTCGCGGCGGCTTCAAGCGAAGCCTGCTCGATTGCTTCATACAGCATGAATGGGTCGAGCACCGGAGTGCCAAGTGCGCGCTCGAACGCGTCCTGGGAAGACTTGCCAGCGTAGGCGCCTTGCTCCTGCCCGCCAAGATTGGACTGGAAGATCCCGGCGGCGCTGACGGGCAGGAAATCCTCGTACACCAGCGGATACGCTTCGGCCCAGCCTTCGGCGATCCAGCGTTCCGGATCCCGTCCGGCATCCCCCTTGCCGTTGTCTCTCCCCTCGGCTGTTACCGTATAGCGGAAATGGGCGAGCTTCTGCTGCCGCAGGGCCTGGAGATCGTCCGGGAAACGCGCGAACGCGGCGGACAAGCGGTCCGGGTAATCGAGGGCTTGCGATCCGCCTTGGCCCCGCGCTTCATCCAGGCAGGAATCGTAGAGCGCGCGCCCCGCTGGAGTCAGCGCCACGCCGCGCTGTTCGATTTCTCCGAAACGAGCGGTGTGCGTGCCGTCGCTAAGCGAAATTGCGCCCGGGAACTGCACGCTTTCCTCCAGCGCCTTGAAGCTCGTCTGCCGCAGCAGGATCGGCACCGCGCGCCGGGGTGGGCCCTCGATCACCGCCTTGGCTTCCATTCCCCGGCGCTGCATTTCCGCGTGCGCGGCATCGATATCGAGCACGCGCGGGGTCAGGTGGTTGATATGCGGCCCCTTGAACGAGACGACGTCTGCGATCAGGGGATGAGCCTGCTTTAAGCGACCATATGTATCGAGCGGCACGTTCGCCTCGCTGTGCCAGCGGAAGATGTCGACCGCTTCGGCCACGAATTCGTCCGCTTGCGCCGGATCGAGCCCGCCTTGCCGCTCTCCGGTTTCCACCAGATCCACCGCACGGGATGAGGCAATGCGGCGCGCGCCGAGCAGCTCCCCGGCTTCGCGGCGAAGATCGGCATCCTCGATCAGGTCCAGCCGCAGCAGGGATGTGAATACCCGGAACGGGCTGTGCTGCAGGGCCTCCAGTTCTACCGGGCGGAACGCCGTGGAATGGACCGGCACCCCCGCTACCGTGAGGTCGTAATAGCCGACCGGCTTCATGCCCATCAGGGCGAACGCTCGGCGAAGCAGCCGCAATTCCTCCGCCGTGCCGACCCGGATGGCCCCATGGCGTTCGCTGTCGAGCCGGTCCAGTTCATCGGCCGAAGCGAGGGACTGGCGCAACCCATCGTCGCGTTCCAGCACCGCTGCGTTGATGCCCGCCACGATGTCCAGCAGATCGCCGTACAACGGCACTTCGGTCCGGTACATCGCCGACATCGTCGCTGAAAAGGCAGCGCGGACATGATCGGAAGGCACGAATTGCATCACAGGACCTCCGTTGCGGCGCACATGGTTTCATATGCAACCGACCGGGTCTAGCCTAGTCTTCGCGCCACCTCAAACCCTGCGATCCCTTTCCGGCTCCGCTCAGTCTGCCTCGTCCTCCAGCGCGTGCATCGTGTCGTCCGACAGGCCGAAGTGATGGCCGACTTCGTGGATCACGACGTGGCTGACGAGCTGTTCCAGGCTCACGTCGCCGCGCGCCATCCATTCATCGAGAATGGGCGCGCGGAACAAGCGGATGCGGTCGGGCATCGTCTCGGTGTGTTCGATGCTCTTCACGTGGAGGGGGAGCCCCTGGTACACTCCCGTCAGCTCGAACGGATCCTCGATCCCGAGTTCACCGAGGGTTTCCTCGTCGGCGAATTCCTCCACTTGTAGCACCACGGCGCCCAGATGACGGGCAAACTCGTCCGGCAGGCGCGCAAGCGCGGCCCGCGCCATCGCTTCCATTTCCTCCGCCGTGGGAGCCATGCCGATACGCCGTGCCATAAGCAGGAGAGTAGGAGCGGGAGCCGTGCACTGCAATGCCCCCTTACCCTGGTACAAACCCCCCGTGGATCAGAAGTCCGCGGAGATCGAAGCCTTGACCGTACGGGGCTGGCCCTGAAGCAGCGCGGCGCTGAAGGTGTCGAAAGCCGATGCCCAGTATCGTTCGTTCGCTATGTTATCGACCGTCAGCCGCAGCGTGACCGGCGTGTCCCCGGCCACGAAGACATAGCGCCCGCCCAGATCGAACCGGGTCCAGTCGTCCAGCTCCAGCGTGTTCGCCGCGTTCGCCCACTGCTCCCCAGTGTGGATCACTCGTCCCGTCAGGGTCAGCCCCGGCGCGAAGGGCATGTCCCATTCAAGGTTCGCGTTCGCCGCGAACTCCGGCACGCCCGCTACCGCGTTTCCGCCCTCGAACTCGGCATCGATCACCGTCAGGCCGGATATCAGACGCAGTCCGGGCGCAATGGCGCCGTTGAGCGTGAACTCCAGCCCGCGGTGCCGCTGGTCCCCCACATATCCGTAGGAACCATCAGGCAGGATACCTTCACCCGGACGTTCAATGTTGAAGAGCGCCAGTGCGGCGAACATCCGGCCCAGATCCATCTTGCCGCCCACTTCGTACTGAACGGAACGACGAGGGGCCAGCATTTCCCCGGGGTTGCTCAGAGCGGGATCGATGGGCGTGGTCGGCCCTTGCTGCAGCGCCTCAATCCGGTTGGCATAAAGCGAAACGTTCGAAACGGGCTTCGCAACAATACCCACAACCGGCGTCAGCGCGTCTTCGTTATACGTCATATCGAGCTGGCCGCCGTTGTAGGCGCTGTAGCTCTTCACCCGGATGGCCTGCAGCCGCAGACCGGCTATCAGCAGCACCCGATCCTGCAGAAAACCAATCGTATCGGAGGCAAAGGCGCTCATCAGCCGGGTGCGCGCGATCGGGAAAGGATCGTCCAGGTCGCCCCCGACGATTGTAGAACTCGGCAGCTCGACCTGCACAGGATCGTACAGGTTCGTGGCAAACCCCGCGTAACCCGGTCCGTACCGGAAGTCGAACGCGTTGCGGTTCACCTGCCACACCGCATTGCCGCCGACGTTGATCTCATGCGTGATGGCGGCACCGAACTTCGACCGCAGCCCCGCTTCCAGCGCTTCGTTGTTGTCGGTCCGCGGGACGTAAAGGGCGTTGCCGGTAGCAGCCCCGGTTGCGGCATCCAGCACCGTGATCCCGCCGTAGATCCCTTCCTCGCTCCCGTCTCGCGCGCCGGCCCGGGCATAGAGCAGCGTATCGGGTGCGAGATCGTACTCTGCGCTGACCGTTCCGAACACATCGCGCAGATCGGTATAGGTGAAGTCGGACGCGTAGTTCGCGTCCGCTTCCGGAACACGGGGGATTGCATTGGAGCCAAGCGTCACTTTCGGCCGCAGGTTGTCGACCTGGACGCTTTGCCACGCAAGATCGACCGCAACCCGCGCCCGCTCTCCGCGCCAGTCGAATGCAGTACCCAGCACCTTCGTGCTCCGGTCCTCCCCGTCTATCGCCACTTCGCCGTCTCGATAGGCCCCGTTGATCCGCACACCCCACTGGCCATCAGGCCCGAACCGGCGGGCCACGTCGAAGCTGACACCAAAGTGCGCCTCTTCAGTGTAACCCACCGTCGCGCGCGTGAGCGGAAGAAGGCCCGCCCGCTTGAGCACGAGGTTCACGCTGCCGCCCACTCCCGATCCGCCGGGAGCCGCGCCGTAGAGGAAGGCGTTGGCGCCGTTCAGCACTTGCACGCTTTCGAACAGTTCCGGCGCGATCAACTGGCGCGGGGTTATGCCGTACAAGCCGTTCAGCCCCACGTCGTCTCCGTACAGCGTGAAGCCGCGGATGATGAACTGTTCGGCCGCGTTTCCGAAGCCGTAGGTCGTGCGAATGGTCGGATCGTTCTGCAGCACTTCGCCCAGGGTCAGCGGCTGCTGGTTGAGGATCAGCGCCTCGCTGTAGCTGCGGATCGCGAACGGCAGGTCTTCCGCCGGTTTATCACCCAGCACGCCCGCGCTCCCGCCGTTGATGACTTCGGTCGCGTTGCGGGCCTGTGCCGTCACGATGATCTCGCTGGTCACCTCCTGCGCGAAAGCGGGCTGCGCGAGTGCGGCGGCGATCACGAATGCCGGCAGGAATGCAGTCCGGGCAGCCTTTTGGCTAAACATTTGTCGTGTCTCTCACTTCTTGTTGTCTTGGCGGCGGCCCCAGGCAACCACCAGCGCGGCCGGCGCGCTGGCGAGCAGGACCCATGCGGCGAAATCGGGCAAGCCGTCTCCGGTCAGGCCGAGCAGCAGCCCGGCAACGGTGGAGATCGCCAGAACCAGCGGCCACGCGAAAGCCTGCCCCAAGGAGCGTGCAGGGCGACGCGGCTTCATCATGCAAGCTCGCCGCTTGCCCCGCTGGCGATCTCCGCAACCCGGCGCTCGACCGCACCGGGTCGGCGGCGCAGCCACAGCAGGACGCCAGTCCACAGGATCCAGACGGTCGCCAGCGTCAGGGCGGCCCAGATGATCTTCAGCGGCAGGCCCGCGTAATCGCCGAAGTGCAACGGCTTCGACATCATCAGGGCCTGGTTGATCGGCGGCATCGCGCGCGCATCGGTCAGCGCGCCGGTTTGCGCATCGATCAGCGCCGGTGTCAGCAGATGCTGGGTCAGCGGCGTATCGCCTTGGAAGAACACGGCGTAGTGATGCGCGGAGCTGTAGCTGCCGCCGGGAAAGGCGATGAACTGGGGTGAACGCCCCGGCAAGGCCGCCTGCGCCGCCGCCATTGCCATGTCCAGCGATCCGTAGCGATCCGGGGAAAGCGGCGCCGCTCCCGCATAGGCCGATGTCATCGCCGCGAGTTCCGTGTTGCGCCAGTTGTCGGTCAGCGGATCGGCGAAGGCGTTGATTGCCCCGGTCAGCCCGATCACCAGCATCCAGGCGAGCGCCACGATGCCGAGCAGATTGTGCTGGTCCAGCCAGCCGGTGCGCTTGCTGCGCCCCAGCCGCAGCGTTCCAAAGTCGAGGCGGCGCATGAACGGGGCGTAGAGCACCGCACCGGAAACCAGCGCCACGACAAACAGCAGCCCCATCGCGCCCAGCAGCAGCATTCCCGGCAGACCGAGAAACACGTCGGTGTGCAGCTGGAGGATGAAATCCATGAACCCGCCGGTCGGCGCCGGGCCGAGCGGCGTGCCGCTTGCCCGATCAAAGAACAGAAGGGTCATCGCGCTGCCCGGCGCATCGGGGCTTGGCCCGGTGGTGATGGTAAGCAGCGGACTGTCCGGGCTGAATGCCATGAACAACGGCACTTCCCTTGGCCGATCGGCCAGGGCGCGCGACAGCATCGTGTCCAGCGGAACGCCCCCTTCGGCCGAAGGGATGCCGGCGAGCCGCGCTTCATAGTCCTCTCCCGCCAGGACATCGATCTCATCATGGAAGATCAGCGGCAGCCCGGTGACGCACAGCATCAGCAGGAACAGCGTGGGAATCAGGCTGCTCCACTTGTGCACGATATACCAGCGGCGGATCGCAGCGCTCTTCATGGGCTGCGCCCTATTCGCCGCCCCGATTCCGGTCAATGCAAATCACTCGCAATAGCGCGGAGCTTTGCGCCTATCGGTCCTCACCGCGGGAACGGACTCGCCGCCTGTTCGCTGCTTTTTTAACTCCCTTGATCGTGTTCGCGAGGATCGCATGAAAACCGGAACGAAGCTTCTGACCGCAACCGCCGCATTAGGCGCTGGCGCGCTGGCCGCGTATGCCCTGTCCCGTCGGCAGGGACCGGGGGGAACCGACCCGCTCGTTACGTACCCACCGACCGACACGCTGAAACCAGTGGCCGACAACGTCTGGATCGTCGACAGCGGCCCGATCCACCCGATGGGCTTGTCCTTGCCGGTGCGGATGACGGTGATCCGGCTCGCATCGGGCGATCTCCTGCTTCATTCCCCGACGCAGTATTCGCCCGAAATGGCGCGGCAGATCGAGGAACTTGGCCCTGTTCGCCACCTGGTCGCCCCCAGCATCGGACACTGGACCTTTTTGCAGGATTGGGAACAGGCTTATCCGGAAGCGATCACCTGGGCAGTTCCGGGCTTGCGCAATCGCTTTCAGGTCCGCCGATCCGGCGTGCGGCTGGACCGCGACCTTGGACCCGTACCCCCGGGGGCATGGTCGGACGAAATCGAGCAAGGCATCATCGAGGGCAAGGGCTTCCGGGAAGCCTGGTTCTTCCACACGCCTTCCCGCACCTTGCTGCTGACCGACCTGATCGACAATCTTGAACCGGAGAAGCTGCCGGCCGTAAGCGGAATGGTGATGGAGGCCGCGATGGCTACCAGCGCCACCACTCCTGCTCACGCACGCGCCGCGATCAAGCTGGGAGGTGCGCAAGCCAAGGCGAGTGTGCGCCGCTTGTCCGGCCTTGCACCCGAACGCGTGATCTTTGCCCACGGAGACTGGTTCGCCGAACGCGGAGCGGAGCGGCTGCGCCAGGCGCTGGCCTGGCTTGGCTGAGACAAGGAATGGGCGGCCGGGCAAAAGGCAAGGAACGGAGCGCCGGGGTGCTGCTTTTCCGGCGACGTGGCCCGGACGTCGAAGTGCTGCTGATCAAGCCGGGGGGCCCGTACTGGACAAGTCGCGACGTGGGGGCCTGGCAGATCCCGAAGGGCCTGATCGAAGAAGGCGAGAGCCCGCTGGTCGCAGCGATGCGCGAAGCGGAAGAGGAACTCGGGACACCGCTTGCGGACACGCCGGAACCGCTGGCGACTGTCCGGCAGGCTGGCGGGAAGCTGGTGGAGGCGTTTGCACTGGAACAGGATCTCGATCACGAGACGGTCCGCAGCAACACCTACCGCATGGAGTGGCCGCCCAAAAGCGGAGCCTGGGCTGAATTTCCTGAAGTGGAGATCGCACGCTGGTTTCCGCTCAGGAAGGCGGAAACGATGATGCTGACCAGCCAGAAGCCGCTACTGTACGCCTTGGAAGATCGGCTGAAGTCCTCCGGATCGGCACCCCCTTCGCGTTAAGACCAGCGCCGGCCGGGATCCGTCAATCCTTGCGCGCCAGCCCGACGCTGGTCGCACCGCAGCGGAACCAGTTGTAGCCATACGGATCGATCACGAAGCGGTACATGCCGTCGGCTTGCGGCTGTACGTGATCGTTCGACAGCAGGTTGATGAGCGGCGGCTTTTCCTGTTCGTCTTCATTGATCCTGAATTCCACCTGCCGCGGCTGCCCGTCAAAGTTGTGCACCGTCAGGATCGCGGAACCCTCCCATTCGTGGCACATCGCCAGGATTTCCGGCTCGGTCTCGATGATCCGGAAGGCGCCATAGCCGATTTCCGGCAGTTCCTGGCGCAGGCGAATGATGCGCTCGAACCAGTTGAGAAGAGATTCCGGGTCCCGCCGCTGCTGCGAGACGTTGACTTCGTGGAAGCCGTAAGGCCCGTGCTCGATCAGCGGGATACAGGCTTCTTCGGCGGTGGTGAAACCGCCTTGGCCGTGCTCGTCCCACTGCATGGGCGTGCGGATGGCGGTGCGCCCTTCCAGGTCCAGATTCTCGCCCATCCCGATTTCGTCGCCGTACCGCAGCACGGGGGTTCCGGGCAGGCTCATCAAGAGGCTGTTCGCAGCCTTGATCCGCCGCTGATCACCCTTCAGCATCGGCCCCAGACGGCGGCGGATGCCCCGGTCAAACACGCGCATCCCCTCATCCGGAGCCATTTCGTCATAGACCTTCTGCCGCTGCTCCTCGGTCAGCCGGCTGAGATCGAGCTCATCGTGGTTGCGCAGGAACTGGGCCCACTGGCTGCTTTGCGGAATCTCGCGCGTCTTTTCGAGCCCTTCCTTGAGCGGCCCCGCATCCCCAGTGGCAAAGGCATAGAAGATGCGCGGATTGACCCAAAAGTTGAACATCATGTGCAGGCGCTCGGCCGATGGGCCGAAATACTCGATGCTGGCCTCCGGTTTCACGTTGGCTTCGGCCAGCAGGACCGAATCTCCGTCACGGAACTGGGAGAACTCGCGCATCTTGCGCAGCAGTGCGAACTCCCGCTCGGTGCCGCCTGCCTCCTCATGCTCGTCCGTCGCGATGATGAAGGGCACCGCGTCGAGCCGGAAGCCAGACACGCCCAGCCGCAGCCAGAAGCCCATGATTCTCAGGATTTCCGCCTGCACCTCGGGGTTCTTCATGTTGAGATCGGGCTGAAATTTGTGGAATCGGTGGAAATACCAGGCGCGCGCCTTCTTGTCGTACGTCCAGACGGCTTCCTGCTTGCCGGGAAACACCATGCCCTCATGGATGTTTTCCGGCTTTTCCTTGGACCACATGTACCAGTCCCGCTTGGGATTGTCGGGACTGGAGCGGCTTTCCTGGAACCAGGGGTGCTGGTCCGACGTGTGATTGAACACGAGGTCCATCATCACCCGGATGCCGCGCTGCGCGCATTGATCGGTGAATTCGACGAAGTCTCCCAGCGTCCCGAATCGCGGATCGACACTGTAGTAGTCGGAAACGTCGTACCCGTGGTCCTGCCTCGGGCTGGACTGGAAGGGCAGCAGCCAGATGGCCCCTACGCCTATGCCGTGGATGTGATCGAGACGACGCGCCAACCCCTTGAAGTCGCCGATTCCATCGCCATTCCCGTCCATGTAGCTCTCGACATTGACGGAATAGATGATGGCGTTTTTGTACCAGACCATCTGAACCATTCGGGGCAAACGTAGCCTCCGCTCCAACGTTCCCTCAGCCGACCCGGATTCCGAAGATTGAAACCGCTAGCCTCACCGCGGAAAAGTCCATAGACAATCGGGCAAAAGCGTTTGGGAGAGGAGCCAACATGATGACGCACCGCCGTCTCACATCTCGTATATTTACCGCGGCTTCGGCCGTCGCGGCCGCCGCAGCGTTCGTTGCCGGGCCGACCACCGCGGCCGCGCAGCAGCCCGCCGCCGATCTTACGGTCGTGCCGCCCGTTCCGACCGACTACACCCCCAAGAAGACAGAATGGGGTGACTACGATTTCCGGGGCATCTGGCCGATCGAGAACATCCCTTCCGCGCGGATCCTGTTCCAGCGGCCCGACGCTTTCGGCAACCGCGTCTACGTGACGGATGCGGAGTTCGCCAAGCGGGTTGCTGCGGCGGAGAAATCCGACCAGGCCTACGATCCTGAGGGCGGCCTGAATTCGGGCGGAACGCAGGGATTGGTCGATTGGCTGAGGACAAACCCCTTCGGCCGCCGCACGTCCATGCTGGTCAGTCCGGCGGATGGCCAGCTGCCGGCCCTGACGCCCGAGGCAGAGGCCCTGTACAAGGCCGGACGGTCCGGCTGGGTTCCAGGCCAGCACTATGACTGGGTCGACGATTTCGACAGTTGGGATCGCTGCATCAGCCGCGGCTTTCCAGCCTCGATGTTCCCGTTCCGCTACAACAACGGGATCCGGGTGTGGCAGGCACCCGGCTATGTCGTGATCGATCTGGAAATGCTGGGGACGCGGGTGATCCCGCTGGGCGATTCACCCGCCTGGCCGGGCAATGTCGAAGCCTGGATGGGCAACAGCCGCGGCCATTGGGAAGGCAAGACGCTGGTGATCGAGACGGACAACATCAAGTCCGGCGACAGCGCCACGCGTGAGCACGGCAAGCGCGCCGCCTCCCCGGTGAACATGGCGACGCAGAACGTGCCGCCGTTCAACACCATCCCGACGAGCGCGCAGGCGAAAACCGTGGAGCGCCTGACGATGACCGGGCCGGACACGATCGTGTACGAAATCACCTATGAAGATCCGGAGGTGTTCACCGCCCCCTGGACCGCTCGGCTCGATTGGACCCGCAACCAGGACTACAAGTTCTACGAATACGCCTGCCATGAAGGCAACGTGCAGCTGCGTAACTACGTCAGCGCTTCCCGCGCTCACCGGGCAGATATTGCCGCCGGCAGGGTCCCGGCGGAAGAAGAGGATTCGCGCGAACGGTTTGCACAGCAGTTCGACTTCGATCCGGCAGCGATGCCCTGATCCGCAGGTACGCCTGACGATTACAAGGAGCCGCTGGCCGGGTGTTCCAGCGGCTCCTTCCAAATCATCTTCTACACCGGCAGGCCGACATAGTTCTCCGCGATTGCGGTCTGCGCTGCGCGGCTGGACGCGATGTAGTCCAGCTCGGCCACCTGCATCATCCGCTCGAACGGGCCATCCTCCGGAAAGCGGTGCATCAGGCGCGTGAGCGACCAGGAAAACCGCTCCGCCTTCCACACCCGCGCGAGCGCCTTGTCCGAATAATGGGCGATTGCATCGGCGCTGTTCTTGCAAAAAAAGCCGATCAGCGCCTCTGCCGCGTAGTGGACATCGGACGCCGCCAGATTCAGCCCCTTGGCCCCGGTTGGCGGTACGATGTGTGCCGCATCGCCGCACAGCAGCAGGCTCTCGTGGCGCATCGGCGCAAAGACGTAGGATCGCAGGGGCGCGATCGACTTCTCGATCGATGGGCCGCGCGTAATGTTGGCCGCTGCCTCGGGCCCGAGCCGGATCGCCAGTTCATCCCAGATCCGCTCATCGGGCCAGTCCTCGACCCGCTCAGTCAGCGGCACGTCGATGTAGTAGCGGCTGCGGGTTGCGGACCGCATGGACGCAAGCGCGAAACCGCGTTCGTGGTTGGCGTAGATCAGTTCGGAACTGCAAGGCGGCACGTCGGCCAGGATGCCGAGCCAGCCGAACGGGTACACCCGCTCATACTCCTGCCCTGCATCGATGGGGATCGCCTGACGCGAAGGGCCGTGGAACCCGTCGCACCCGGCGACGAACCGGCAGTCCACTCGCCGCTCGGCGCCGTCCTTGCGGTAAGTGACGTAAGGCGCGTCCGTTTCGACGTCATGAAGCGCGGCATCCTCCGCCCCATAGATTACTTCCAGCCCGCGCTCCTCGCGCGCTTCCATCAGGTCCCGCGTCAACTCGGTCTGGCCGTAGACCACCACGTTCTTGCCGGTAAGCTCGGTCAGCGGAATGCGCACCAGTCGCTCTCCGTCAGCCAGGTTGAAGCCTTCCTCGACCAGTCCTTCAGCCTTCAGCCGGGCATCGAGGCCCAGCCGCTCCATCAGCGTGACGGTAACTTGCTCCAGCACCCCGGCGCGGATGCGGCCAAGCACGTAATCGGGGCTGCGCCGCTCAAGGACAACGCAGTCGACTCCTTCTGCCCGCAACAAGTGGCCAAGCAAAAGCCCCGCGGGCCCTGCCCCGATAATGCAGACTTGCGTATTCATGGGCGCCTTTCAGATCGGGTAATGGCCGGGTTGCGTCTCGATGGTGATCCACCGGAGTTCGGTGAAGGCATCGATGCCCGCCTTCCCGCCGAAGCGGCCGTAGCCCGATGCCTTCATTCCCCCGAACGGCATCTGCGCTTCATCGTGCACCGTCGGGCCGTTGACGTGGCAAATGCCCGACTGGATGCGCCGAGCGATTTCGAGCCCCTTCGCCGTGTCCCGCGTGAAGACAGAGGCTGACAAGCCGTATTCGGTGTCATTGGCCAGCTCCACCGCGTGCTCGGCATCGCGTGCGCGGGTGATCGCGACCACGGGGCCGAAGCTTTCGTCACGGAACAGCTTCATCTCCGGCGTGACATGATCGATCACGTGCGCCGGCATCAGCACGTTCTGGGTCGTCTCGCCGCCGACAAGCTGCGTGGCGCCGTGGCCCAGCGCGTCTTCGATCAGGCTCTTCACGCACTGGACCGTGCGCGCATCGACCACCGCGCCGAGCGGCGTGTTGCCTTCCCGCGGATCGCCGACCGGCATGGAGCCGACCTTCGCCTTGAACTTCGCCGCGAACTCGTCGGCCACGGCATCGACCACGATGATCCGCTCGGTCGACATGCAGATCTGGCCCTGGTTCATGAACGCACCGAAGGCAGCGGCCTTCACCGCTTCGTCGAGATCGGCGTCTTCCAGCACCACGAACGGCGCCTTGCCGCCCAGTTCCAGCAGCACAGGCTTCAGGTGTTCGGCCGCGCGTTTGGCGATGATCTTTCCGACGTGGGTCGATCCGGTGAAGTTGATCCGCCGGACTTCGGGCGCATCGATCAGTGCACCGACTACATCCGCCGCATCCTCCGGCGCGTTGGTGACGATGTTGACTGTGCCGTTCGGGAAGCCTGCTTCCTCGAACGCCTCGACGATCAGCGAGTGTGTGCGCGGGCAGTTTTCCGATGCCTTCAGGATCACGCTGTTTCCGCAAGCAAGCGGTACTGCGATTGCACGCACACCAAGGATGATCGGAGCGTTCCACGGCGCGATGCCGAGGATCACGCCCACCGGTTCCCGCAAGGACATCGCCAGCGTGCCGGGCTTGTCGGACGGGATCACCTCACCGGAAATCTGCGTGGTGATCGCCGCCGCTTCCCGCACCATTCCGGCAGCAAGATTGAGGTTGAACAGCGCCCAGCCAGCGGTCGCGCCGATTTCCCCCATCATTGCCTCGACGAAGGCGTCCTTCTTTGCCTCCAGCCGCTCGGCCGCTTTCATCAGCACCGCCCGCCGTGCGTTCGGACCCATGGCCGACCAGGTCGGGAACGCCTGCGCAGCGCGGGCAGCGATCGCCGGAACATCGGACGCCTTCATCGCTTCGGCACTGGATGCTGCTTCCCCGGTCAGCGGGTTGATGCGTTCGAACTTCATCGGGACTGCTCCTGTACTTCGAGATGACGGGAACCGAGTTTCAGAACCGGCACGCTGGTCATGATCATGCGGCAGTCCGCACGGAGGCGCAATCGCCTCATGCTTGCCGCGCGCCCTCAGCCATGGGCGCCGAACTGGTTGGCGATCGCCGTCGTTATCCGCAGCGTCAGCGCGTAAGCCGCATCGATGGGATCGATGTACTCGCGCCGGATGGCGGCGTATCCCGCCTCGCCCTGCTCCGGGTAGTCGGTCGGCTCATCGAGCGCAAAATCCTCGATCCCGCGAAACCGGATCGGATAGGCCCGTCGAAGTTCGGCGAGCGCCTCGTCAATCCTGAGGGTGAAGACCATCTCCAGCACGTCTTCCCGGCTGATGTCGTTCGCGCGGCTGAACGCGGGGATCGCCACCGCGCGCAGGAAGATGTGCTGCAACAGCGCCAGACGCAGCGCCTGCAGCACGCCGATCGCACGGCGGACATGCTCCCTGTCGGACATCGGATTCTCGTCCGGAAGCAGCGCCAGCAAGCGGTGCAGCTTCAGCGCATCGACCCGCAGCCGGGACGCCAGCCGCCGGAACACCCCGGTGCGGTCATCGTCCACCAGGTGTTCCGCCAGCGCCTCGCACGCGGCGGCGAGATGCGTTTCCGTGCCACGATAAGGGCGACTCGCCCAGTAGGCGGCATTGAACAGTTCGCCGTAGGCGGCAACCGTCTTGATGCTCGCGAGCGCGTTGCTCGCCCGCACCAGCCGGACCACCTGCCGGCCGCGCTCGCTTTCCGACAAGAGCTGGGCCAGCTCCTCGTATCGTCCATCGGCTGCGCTGCCGATCCCGGCCACCACGTTCACGGGGTACCCGAGCTGCTGGAGGATTGCGTTGTGCGGAATGGCCCGGATCTGCCGCAAGTTCATCTCCCGCTCGGCCGTCACGTCCGATTGGCGGCGCGAGATCCGGCTTCCGGTCGGGTTGAGCAGGCCGAGCCCGAAAGCCGTGACCGCGCGGGCATAAGTCGGGCTTTCGAGGTGCTGCTGCTGGTGCTCCTTCACCGCGCGATAGAAGTCGAGGCTCAGCTCGGTCCGGCGATAGAAGGGATCGGGGGGAGCGTCAGGATCGGCCGATGCAGGGCGAACTTCCGCCACACGCATCAAGGTTGCCAGCGCCAGCTCAGGGGTGGCGAAGAACAGGTACCCGTCGCCGCCCTGGAAGCTCACTTCCGGCTCCAGTGCGATGTCCGCGCGCACGAAGCGCCTGCGCGCCCAAGGGCTCAGCGGCCAGGCGAGCCGGTCGGCGAAGCTGGCGGGATGCGCGCCTCGCCCCATGCTCTCACCGTGGGTGTTGAAGACCAGCGCGGCGACATCGGTCATTCCATTCTCGGCCATCGCCCCGGCCAGTCGTCCCTGCAATCGTTCGATCGCAAGACTGGCGGGGATCTGTCCGATGAAGCGCCCCGCGTCGGAAAACCCGGTCTGGATGCTTACGCGTCCGCGCCGGCGGGCATAGTCCCGGAACACCTCTTCCGCGAGAAGGGCGTCCAGCAGCCGCCCTCCATGTTCGAGCGCAGTCTCCGTCTCGAACAGCGGAGAGACATCGACCTTGTCCTCTACCCCGAACAAGCGCGCGAAGTAGAGCGCGGCGAGTATCGTCGCCGGCTGCTCACACTCCGCGATCAGCATCCGGATCGGCGCATCGGCATCGATGTGCCGCAGGATCTGCGCAATCGCGAGGAACTGGCGAATGGCGGTGCTGCTCTCGATCGCGAGCGCTGCGAAGTTGGTCCGCAGCGGCTTTGCTTCGGCCAAGGCCTGTCGCAGCCGCGCAAGTGCGCTCTTGCTTGACAAGTCGAGCCCATTTTCGGGGTCAATCCGGCGGCGGATCGCGTTGTGCAGCTGCTTGGCGTTCACGCGGAAATGGATCCAGCCCATCCCCAGGCCATCGGCCCGCATTGCCGCCGTCAGCGTCTTGAGGCGGATGGCGCGCGCCCGGTCGCACTGGCGCGCTTCTGCTTCCAGAGACTCGATCAAGGGGGCAAGCGACAGCAGCTTGTGCGGGTGATCGGCGGTCAGCCGGTTCGCCGCAGCTGACACGGCTGCGGAAGCCGAAAGACCGGCGGCGAAGTCCTGCGCGCGCTCATCGGCATAAGTGGCCGCGGGCCGCAACTCGCCCAGCAATGGGTGCGCGGGGTCGACTTCCTCCAGCGCGGCGGCATAGCCGTGCAGGCGCTGGGCCTTTTCCCTCAGGCGGAAGCCGATGGAATCGTGCCATGCGATGTCGGTGCGCCCATCCATGTCATACCCGACCCAGGTCGCGAACCGGAACGGCAGGGGAGCGAAATCATGCCACTGCTCCGGGAATGCCGCGCTCGCCTTTTCCAGCAGGCCGGACACGATCCGGTCACGTGCCGCCGCCGCGCTGGCGATGGCGTTCATCGCCTGAGCATGCTCATATTCCAGCGTGACCTGCTGCTGCGCGGCGGAATCGCCGCAAGCGCCCGCATCGATGTCTGCCCCGCCCGACGCGCTTTGCGCCACGGCCTCCCCTTCAGCCGGTGATAGCAGAAAAGTAGGGTGAGCGGTGAATACCGCGTGCAGCAGCGGCCGTTCCCAGCGTTCGCGGAAGGCGGCGAAATCATCGGGTTCGTCCGCCAGCAAACGCGTAAGGCGCTGCGCGTCGCTATCCGGTGCTGCGGGAGAGACGAGGTCGCGCAGCCGCCGGGCGCGGCTGTTCAACGTATCGCATTCCAGTTCCGCGATCAGTGCCGAACAGGCTTCCAGCGGCATTTTCCCGCTTTCGATCAGGCGCGAAAGTTCGAGCGACAGCTGGAAGACCGGGTTGAACAGCGGAGTCTCACGGGTTCGGCCGTGGAGCGTCTCCAACCGGTCGAGAAGATCGCCGACCGTCCTCACAGCTTTGCGCCCTGCGCGGAGCCAAAGGCCGGCCGCCACGGCCTGCTCCGAAACAGCGCGACGCCTGCGGCGGGAATGCACCTGACCATTGAACCTCCGGCTTAGGGTTTGCAAAGTCTGCCCGCGCGACGCTTGCCCCGCAAGTCGGAACCAATACGGCATGCGCCGCGCGTCATGCTTTCGCGGCCCGGAATTCGCTCGCCTCCCGCGCCGCTTGTTGAATCGTCTCGCGGTCGGGCGGTCCTTTCCCGGCCACCCAGCTGCCGCCAACACACAGGACGGCGTCGAGCGCGAGCCAGTCCGGCGCGGTTTTGGCGCTGATCCCACCGGTGGGGCAGAACCGCACGCTGGCAAACGGAGCGGCCAGCGCCTTCAGCACCGGAATTCCGCCTGCGGCCTCGGCCGGGAAAAACTTGAAGTGCTTCAGCCCGAGATCAAGGCCGCGCATGATGTCTCCGGCTGTCGCCACGCCGGGCAGGAACGGCACGCCTTCCTGGATCGCCGCCTTGGCCAGCGGCTCGGTCAGTCCGGGCGAGACGATGAATTCCGCCCCGGCCTCCAGCGCATCGGCTAGCTCGTGCTGGTTCGTCACCGTACCGGCCCCTACGATCGCGCCATCGACCTGCTTCATTGCCCGGATCACCTCCAGCGCCGCGCACGTGCGCAAGGTGACCTCGATCGCCCGAAGCCCACCCGCGACGAGGGCTTCGGCCAGTGGCACCGCCTGCGCGGCGTCCTCGACCACCAACACCGGAATGACCGGCGCCGTAAGCATGATGTCCTCGATCGAGCGGCTCATGCAGTCTTCTCCTGTTTATGCAGCGTGCGACGGGCAGGCTTGCCGCGATTTTGATCAACGAATGAGGGCAGCCTTGTTCGTGCATCGACCGAATGCGCCCGGAAAAGTTCCACGGGCCGCGTTGAGGCCTCTTGTTCCACCACCATGTTCCACTCGGCAGCCTCTCCCTCTGCGCTTCCGCTCGACATGCCTCAGGATAAAGCAAGCGCCGAAAACCGCAAAACAACTTGTTGCGAATGACTATCAATAGCGATATTGTCCGATCATCAGCAAGGGAGATGCAACCATGGAGATGTCGGTCATCAAAAGCGAACTCCTCTGGTGCGATTTCATCGTACTGCGAATGCTCCGGCGGCGGCATGCAGCCGTGGAGGCAGGAGAACGGGAAATCCCTAATCTAATCGACCTCTCGGCTGAGCTTGGCGTCACGCCAGAGGCTGCAATTGCGCTGCACAGCGTGTTCCAGTTAACCGAAGGCTGCCTCGGCCGGCCGCTGGAAGCGGAATGCTGCTGCAGCCAAACCATCGGCCCGGACGAGCGCGCTATCCTTGCCTTGATGGCGAGCGCTTGCGGAAAACCACCGGCATGCGCCACGCGATCCTTGCCGCACGGCTTGCCGGGAGCCTTAGCCTGGGCCGTGGAAACCGCGCGGCGCCTGCTGAACGCGCCGCTCCCCTATGCCGGCCCTGCATCGGACCGCTCCTGCCCCTGCCCGACGCCGGTTCACCAAAGCTCCTGAACCGAATCCGGGCCGGCGCGTTGGTTCGCTAGAAAGGCAGATCCGAAGAATGCGCCCCATCCCGTTCCTGTCCGAAGCGAGGCGGTCCCAGTTGTCGCCCCCTGAAAGAGCCGACATCGCGATCCTGCGGAAAATGGAACCGGCGATCCGCAGCAAACTGGGCTACTGGACTGGCAAGATCGGCAATCTCGCCGACGAACCTCCGCTGCGCGCCTTTGCGGCAGGATGCTTTGCAATCGGCGTGTTTGGCGGACACGCGCGCTTGCGCCGCGCAGCGCTGCGGATGCTGGCGGCGCATACCCTGGCGACAGCCGTCAAGACCGTGGGCAAGAACAACATCGACCGCAGCCGTCCGATGGCTTTGCTCGACGACAAGCGCTACCTCATGGCTTCCGGCCATTCGCACGAGGCAGCCTTGCAGTCTTTTCCTTCCGGGCACACGGCCGGCTCTGTCGCAGTGGCTCACGGCTTCACGCAGGAGTACCCGAGGCACGGTGCCGCCGCGTACGGGGTTGCGGCCACGCTCGGCTTTCTGCAAATCTTCCGCCGCGCCCATTTCCCGGGCGATGTGCTGGCCGGCGCGGTCGTAGGGATGGCCGCGGGGGCTATCGCCGATGCGCTGCTCACGCCAATTCTCGGCGAATGACGCCCGGTTTCACAGAACTGTCATATGGCGCGCCCATGCAGGGGCTGGACGGAAAACGCGCGATGGATACTTCCCCGAACTTGCCTCAGCCCCGGGCGGAGGGCGCCGACGCGCGCTTCTTCAACCGCGAACTCAGTTGGCTCGCGTTCAACCGGCGCGTGCTCGACGAAGCGTGCAACACCGAATACCCGCTGCTGGAGCGTCTCCGCTTTCTGACGATTTCCGGCAGCAACCTGGACGAGTTCCTGATGGTTCGCGTGGCCGGGCTTGCCGGACAGGTCCGCCGCGGAATTGAGCAAACGTCCATCGACGGACGCACTCCGACGCAGCAGCTTGCAGCCGTTCGGGAAGAAGTGAAGCGGCTCGAACGTTCGCAGCAGACGATCTGGAAATCCCTGCAGAAGGAGCTCGACCAGGCCGGGATCATCCTGGCTTCAGGCCACCAGCTGAAACCCGGCGCGGCGCGATGGCTGAAGGAATACCTCCAGTCGCACATCATCCCGGTGATAACCCCCCAGGCGATCGATCCGGCCCACCCCTTCCCGTTCGTGTCCAATCGCGGCATGGGATTGATGTTCTCGCTCTCCCGGCGAAGCGATGGGGCGCAGGTGATGGAGATGATCCTGATCCCGCCGACCTTGCCGCGGCTGGTTCGCGTTCCCGGGCCGGAAACGCTCTATATCGCCATCGAAGACCTCCTCTGCCGCTATGCCGCGCTGATTTTCCCCGGCTTCCGGGTGGAAGGCAGCGGAATATTCCGCGTACTTCGAGACAGCGACATCGAGATCGAGGAAGACGCTGAGGATCTGGTTCGCCACTTCCGCAGCGCGATCCAGCGCCGCCGCCGGGGCAAGGTCATCCATCTCGAACTGGAAGCCGACTTCGACCTTGAGGCCGAGGCCTTGCTGCGCAACCAGCTGGGTCTGAAAAACGCTATCATCCGGAAAAACGAAGGGTTCATCGGGATCGTCGGCCTGGCCGACATCATCGAGGAAGATCGGCCGGAACTGAAGTTCGATGCCTACAGCCCCCGCTATCCCGAGCGGATCCTGGAACATGACGGCGATTGCTTCGCCGCGATCCGGGAGAAGGACATCGTCATCCAGCACCCCTACGAGAGCTTCGAGGTGGTGGTCGATTTTCTCCTGCAGGCAGCGGCCGATCCCGATGTGGTCGCCATCAAGCAGACGCTTTACCGGGCGGGTCATCAGTCCCCGGTAATCGCCGCGCTGATCGCGGCGGCCGAAGCGGGCAAGTCGGTAACTGCGGTGGTCGAGCTCAAGGCCCGTTTCGACGAAGAACAGAACCTGATGTGGGCTTCCCAGCTGGAACGCGCCGGAGTGCAGGTGATCTACGGCTTCGTCGAGTGGAAGACCCATGCGAAAGTCTCGATGGTCGTACGGCGGGAAGGCAACAGCTACCGTACCTACTGCCACTTCGGGACAGGCAACTACCACCCGGTCACGACCAAGATCTACACCGACCTCAGCTTCTTCACCGCCGACCCCAAGGCCGGGCGCGATGCGGCGCGGTTGTTCAACTATATCACCGGTTACGTCGAACCGCGTCGGACAGAGCTGCTCTCGATTGCGCCGATCAGCCTGCGGGACAGACTTTACGCCTGCATCGAGCGGGAGATCGCCAACGCAGCCAAGGGAAAGCCCTCCGGCATCTGGGCCAAGATGAACGCCCTGACGGACGAGGGACTGATTGAGCGGCTCTATGCGGCCAGTCAGGCTGGAGTGCCGATCGATCTCGTCATCCGGGGGATCTGCTGCCTGAGGCCCGGCGTGCCCGGGTTGTCGGACACGATCCGGGTCAAGTCCATCATCGGCCGGTTTCTTGAGCATAGCCGCATCTGGGCTTTCGCTAACGGATCCAACCTGCCGAGCAGGAGAGCGACCGTGTTCATCTCTTCGGCCGACGGCATGTCCCGGAACCTGGAACGGCGAGTCGAAACGCTGGTCCCGCTGCGCAACCCGACGGTCCACGACCAAGTGTTACACCAGGTCATGCTCGCCAACCTGCTGGATACCCAGCGCAGCTGGAAACTTCGGGCCGATGGTCAGTATGAACGGGGGGTGCCGGAAGGGCGGGAGTTCAATCTCCACCGCTATTTCATGACCAACCCTTCGCTTTCCGGCCGCGGCGGAGCACTGGAAAGCGGAGGAGAGGTTCCCCGGCTTTCCTTGCGCCGCGGACGGGAGAGGTAATGAACGGAGTGGACACGAACCGGTCGAAGTCGACAGATGCGCGTGCAGTGATCGACATCGGGTCGAACACGGTACGCCTGGTCGTCTACGGCGGACCGCGCCGCGCGCCCACCATTCTGCTGAATGAGAAAGTGACCGCGCGGCTCGGGCGACAGCTGGCGAAGACCGGCTCGATGCCGGAAGAGGCGTGCAGTCTGGCGCTGGGCGGACTGGCGCGGTTCGCCCTGCTGGTGACAGAAATGCAGGTGGAGGACGTGCAGACCGTCGCCACCGCTGCTGTACGCGACGCTGACAATGGGGCGGAGTTTCTGGAGCGCGTGGCGGCGCTCGGCCTTGCTCCCCGCCTGCTGAGCGGGAGGGAAGAAGCGGAAACCAGCGCATTCGGGGTGCTGGGGGCGTTCCCCGGCGCAAGTGGAATCGTAGCCGATCTGGGCGGCGGGAGCCTGGAACTGGTGGAGATCGCACAGGATGCGCCAAGCCATGGGCTCAGCCTGCCTTTGGGTACGCTGCGCCTTCCCGGAATGCGCGCTCAAGGGGCGGCGAAGTTCGACAAGAGCGTTCGCAGGATGATCGCTCAGGCAGACTACGCAGCCGAAAAGGGCGAAAACCTGTTCCTTGTCGGCGGCACGCTCCGGTCCTTTGCACGCTACGCGATGGTCGCGGCCGGATCGCCGCTTGAGGATCCTCACGGATACGTCCTCGACCCCGCACAGGCGGCCGAAGTTTGCGCGGCCCTGTCCACAGGCAAACCCGGCGAGCTGGAACGCATTCCCGGCATCTCCTCGTCCCGGGCGGCGATGTTGCCCGATGCCGCCGCGCTGCTCGGGGTGCTGATCGACGAACTGCAACCAAGCCGGTTGACCGTGTCAGCCTGGGGATTGCGCGAAGGGCTGCTGTATCAGGCGATGACCCCGATCACTCGGGCACAGGACCCGCTGCTCGCTGGTGCCGCGGACTTCACCTCCCCATCCGGAGCAACGCTGGTCACGGCCACGGTGGTGGCCGGCTGGACTGCCGATATCGCCGCCGCGGCGGGGGACGGACCGCACCGCCTGCGGCTGGCGGCGATCATGCTCGCGCTCGCGCTGGCGCGGCTCGAACCGAACATCCGTCGGCGGCACGCGCTGGACTGGGCGCTGCACAAGCGGTGGATCGGTGTCGGCGCGCCGGATCGCGCCGTTCTCGGCGCGGCTCTTCTCGGCGCGTGCGGAAGTTCGAAGCTGCCAGGCGAACTGCAGGACCTCGCTTCGCCCGAACAGCTGAAGGAAGGGCTAATCTGGGGGCTGGCAACCCGGCTTTGCCGCAAACTTGCGGCCGGTACGGTCCGCTCTTTCGGAGAGACGCGCCTGCGGGTGGAGGATGACGCGGTAGTCCTCCACCTTTCGGAACGGCTGATGCCGCTTTACCAGGATTCGATCGAGAAAGACCTTAAGCAGGTGGCCGAGAAGCTGGGGCGCGGCTGGCGCGTCGATCGCCTCTAGCGCTTCCGATTACCGTCAGGCGAGCCGCGCGGGACCGAAGGCGGCGGGCAGCAGTTCGGACAAGCGGGCGGTGCGGACTTCGCTTTCCCCGCAGCAATGGATCAGTGGGTCCGTCCCTCCCAGCCCGGCGAGTTCCATCAGCACCTGACGGCAGCGGCCGCACGGCGTGACGACAT
Source organism: Altericroceibacterium xinjiangense (assembly GCF_003958635.1). GTDB lineage: Bacteria > Pseudomonadota > Alphaproteobacteria > Sphingomonadales > Sphingomonadaceae > Altericroceibacterium_A > Altericroceibacterium_A xinjiangense. The sequence continues at coordinate 183,056 of NZ_RSEK01000006.1, forward strand.
CAGCGCCGCTTGCCGTCACCGCGACGGCGACCAGCCCGCCGCGGCGTCCCTGCGCCATCGCCTGCCCGACCGCCACCGTTTCGGCGCACAGCGTCAGCCCGTAGCTGGCGTTCTCCACGTTGGTCCCAGTCACGATCGTTCCATCAGCGAAGCGCAGGGCGGCGCCGACCTTGAAGCGGGAATACGGGGCGTAGGAATGAACCGCTGCACCGCGCGCGGCGGCGATGAGATCGGAGTCCTTGCGTGCGTCGGGTGTTTCTGGTGAGGAGTCGTTCTGGTCCATGGCTGGTTCCGTTCTGCTGCCGTGCCTGCGGGACGATCGGTCCGAAGCAGCCTGCGGCGATATCTCACCCCCCATGCAGGCAGACGGCCCCTGTGTGTAGTGCAAACCCGTGGGAAGTGTAATCAAACTGACCCACGCTTCCGGCAGGGCGTCGCCGGGTTCGTTGTTCCGGAACAGACATGAAATCACGGGTTATTCTTCCGCTGCTTTCCCTGGCAGCGTTGCTTGCGCCGTCTCCGGCACTGGCTTGGGGCAAGACCGGCCACCGCGTGGCGGCCGCAATCGCTGAGGATACGGTAAGCGGCGCGACCCGCGCCCACATCCGCACTATCCTCGGCACCGAAACGCTTGAGGAAGCGTCCACCTGGCCGGACGAAATGCGGTCCAGCCCCGATCCGTTCTGGGCCACGGCCACTCCCTGGCATTACGTGACCGTCGAAGGCGCGCATTACGATCATGCTCCGGCCGAAGGCGACGCCGTGACCGCGCTGGACCGGTTCCGCGCAATCCTGCGCGATCCGGCCAGCAGCCTTGAGCAAAAGCAGCTCGCCCTGCGGTTCATCGTCCATATCGTGGCCGATCTCCACCAGCCGCTGCACACCGGCAACGGGACGGATCGCGGCGGCAACGACGTGAAGGTGGCCTGGTTCGGCCAACCGACCAATCTGCATACCGTATGGGACAGCAAGCTGGTGGATGAGGAGCAGCTGGCCTTCTCCGAAATGGCCGACCGGCTCCAGCGCCGGATGACGCCGCAGCAGGTGATCGCCTGGTGGAATTCCGACCCGATGGTGTGGATTGGGGAGAGCACCGCGATCCGCGACACGATCTACCCGGCTGAGCCGAGCCTGTCCTACGATTATATCTACCGCCACACCCCTGTCGTGAAGCAGCGGCTGGCTCAGGCCGGCATCCGCCTCGCCGCTTACCTGGATGGGGTTTTCTCCGCCCAAGGGACGACCACGGCGGGCGAATGAAATTTCCGCTTTTCTGTACCGCAGCCCTGCTGGCGCTTGCCGGCTGCGCAACGCCCCTCGCCCGGCTCGAACCGGTCCCGCCGCCCCCGATTGAAGTGCAGATCCTCGCGATCAACGACTTCCACGGCAATCTGGAGGCTCCCGGAATCTCGGTCGAGGCGGATGCAGGGGACGGAACACGCGTGCAGGTGCCCGCAGGCGGAGTCGCCGTTCTGGCCGGGGCAGCTGCGGCCTTGCGGGCGGGCGCGCGCTATTCGATGACGGTGTCCGCCGGCGACATGATCGGCGCCTCGCCGCTGTCTTCCGCGCTGTTCCTTGACGAGCCGACGGTCCAGGCGATGGAGCTTGTCGGGGTCGAATACAACGCGGTCGGCAACCACGAATTCGACAAGGGCGCCGATGAGCTTGTCCGCATGCAGCAAGGCGGATGCACCGTGCACACCCCGCGCCAGCCCTGCCGGCTGGAGCCGTTCGACGGCGCCGCGTTCGCCTTCCTAGCGGCGAACGTGCAGACCGAGAGCGGCGAAACCCTGTTCCCCGGCTGGGCGATCAAGGATTTTGGCCCGGTACAAGTCGGGCTTATCGGGATGACCCTGAAGGACACCGCGACGCTGGTTACTCCCGGAGGAGTCGAGGGGCTGACTTTCGGCGACGAAGCAGCAACCGCCAACGCGCTGGTCCCTCGCCTGAAAGCCGCCGGGGCCGATGCCGTCGTGCTGCTGATCCACCAAGGCGGACGGATGGAGACCGATAGCGATCCGAGCTGCCCCGGCCTGACGGGCGATATCCTGCCGATCCTGGACAAGCTGGACCCGGAAATCGACCTCGTCGTGTCCGGCCACACGCATCAGGCCTATGTCTGCAAGCTGGCGCGAAAAGGCGGAGGACCGCCGCTGCTGCTGACCAGCGCCGGGCGGTACGGAACCCGGATCAGCGACATCCGGCTTGCGTTCCAGCCCGACGGCACGCTGATCGCTGCGGATGCGGACAATGTCATCGTCCGCGAGGCGTCGTCCGCGGTCGTGCCGTTGCTGCCCGCGTTCGCTCCCGATGCAGCGACAGCCGCGCTGGTGCAACGCTATGTCTCGGCATCGCGGACCGAAGCGGCCCGCGTGGTGGGAACGCTCTCAGGCCCGGTAACGCGGCAGCCGAATGCCGCAGGCGAAGACCTTGCCGGGTTGCTGATCGCGGACGCTCATCTCGCGGCCGGACGGGCGAAGGGAGCCGAGATTGCCTTCTTCAACCAGGGCGGCGCGCGCACGGGTCTGACACCGGGAGAAAACGGCGCGATCACGTACGGCCAGATCTTCGCGATGCAGCCGTTCGGCAATACGGTGACGGTGCTGACGCTGACCGGGGCCCAACTGAAGGCGTTGCTGGAACAGCAGTTCGCCAGCGGCTCCAACACAACGCAGGAACCGACGATGCTCTTCCCCAGCGAAGGTTTCTCCTTCGCTTACGATCTGTCGCGCCCGGCGGGCGAACGGGTCGTGGAGATGCGCCTGAACGGAGGACCGGTGACCCCCGGCAGGCGCTACCGTATCGCCGTCAATTCCTTCCTGGCGAGCGGAGGCGACAACTTCACCGTGCTGAAACAAGCAACGGACAGGGTGGACGCAGGGCTGGATCTCGAAGCGCTGGAAGGGCTTTTGAAGCCCGGCGCAGCGGTACCGCAGCCGGGGCGGATCCGCAGGCTGGGCAACAATTAAGAGGCTTCGCGAGTATCGGCCGTGATTACCATGGAACGGCCGTGGAACCGCTGCCCGAAGCGGACCAGCAAGGCGATCACTGCCGGCACCAGCAGCAGCGAAAGCACCACTTTGGCCAAGGCCTGCCCGGCGATTAGCGCGGCGATCGGGCGCGTCCCGTAGAACGCGACGGTGATGAAGATCAGCGTATCAACGATCTGGCTCAGCATCGCGGCAATTGCACCGGACAAGCCGACGAACTTCCATCGGCGGCTGAAGCGGGAGAACAAGTGGACGTTCAGCGTCATCGATACGCCGTAGGCGACGATCCCCGCGGCCATCAGCCGCCAACTCTGGCCTAGGACGATCGGAAAGGCGGCCTTGGCCGGCTCGTACATCCCTTCGTCGGTCGGCAGCTGGATGACCAGCCACGTCAGCAGGATTGCGGTGACCAGCGGCACGAAGCCGAATTGCACCAGCCGGTCCGCGAAGGCCCTTCCGTACAACCGGGCGACGGCGCTGGAAATCGCCACGAGCAGCAGAAACGGGAAAATGCCCGCTTCCACCGCGAGCGGTCCCAGCGCGACTTGCTTGGCCCCGAGAATCCCGGCGATGCAGGTCATCCCTCCGTAGAGCACGCTGTAAAGCAACAGAGGCGACGGAATCGTCACGGGGGAGGATGAGCGCATGGCGCCTGCTATTGCGTCGCGCAAGGAAAGGAAAGACAGTGATCGTGCAGCGAGTCTTTGACGCGAGGGAGTCCTTGCGCAATGGCGATTTCTTTCCTGGCCCCTTTCTCCCCGGACCCTGATGCCCACCGCCCTTGTGAACCTGCTTGGGATCGCCGTCATTCTGCTCGTGGCCGTCGGCTTGTCCACGGCCCGGCGGCGGATCAGCTTGCGGATCGTCGTGTCCGCCCTCGCGCTTCAGGCGCTGATCGCGCTCGTCGTGCTGCGGACGTCCGGGGGCCGCCTGGTGATCCAGACCATGGCTGACGGCGTGGCCGCGCTGCTGTCCTATGCCAACGCGGGCACCGAATTCCTGTTCGGGGCGGCGGCCGACAATCCGCTGTCGGGTAGCTTCGCCCTCGGCGCCCTGCCGGTGATCGTGTTCTTTGCCGCGCTGGTGTCCATCTTTTATCACCTCGGGGTAATGCAGCGGGTGGTTCGCTGGGTCGGCGGGGCGATCGGCTGGGTGACCGGAGTCAGCCGGGTGGAGGCGCTGGGCGCGGCGGCGAACATCTTCGTTGGTCAGTCGGAAAGCCCGCTGGTGGTCCGCCCCTACCTTGCGGGCTTGTCCCCTTCCCGCTTGTTTACCCTGATGACGGTCGGAATGGCCGGGGTGGCAGGCACGATTCTGGCCGCCTACGCCGGGCTGCTCGGGACGGCCTACCTGCCATTCCTGCTCGCTTCGGCCTTCATGGCCGCTCCCGGCGGGATCGTCATGGCCAAGATCATCGTGCCCGATGAAACCGAACCGAGCGCGGCGGCGGAAGGCACCGTTGCCCTGCCTGCCGCGCGGATCAGCTCCGAAGGCCCGGCCGCAATCACCGAAGGCGGAAAGCCGCACGAAGTAGCGAGCGCGGAAACCTTCGAGGAAGGACAGTCCCCCGCAAACATCATCGAGGCTGCGGCGCAAGGCGCGCAGACCGGCGTGCGTCTTGCAGTTGCGGTCGGCGCGATGGTGCTGGCTTTCGTGGCGCTGGTTGCCCTCGCCAACGGCCTGCTCGGCTGGGCGGGCGGGTTGTTCGGATTTCCGGAGCTCTCCTTCCAGGGAATCCTCGGCATGATCTTTGCGCCGGTGATGCTTCTGCTGGGCATCCCCTGGAACGAAGCAGTCGTCGCCGGGGGACTGTTCGGCACCAAGATCGTGCTGAATGAATTCGTCGCGTTCATCGATCTCGGCGCGCTTGAACCGGGCACGTTGAGCGAGCGCAGCCGCGCCGTCACCGTGTTCGCGCTCTGCGGATTCGCCAACTTCAGCTCGATCGCGATTCAGATGGCGGTAACCGGCGGGCTGGCACCCAACCAGCGGCCGGTGATCGCCCGGCTCGGCCTGCGTGCCCTTGCGGCCGGATCGCTCGCCAACCTCATGAGCGCCGCGCTCGCCGGCCTCTTCCTTTCCTTCTAGGACACGCCATGACTGATATCGCCTCTGTCTCCCTTGCTCGCCCGCTCGAGGATTTGAGCGGCGAGCTTGGCCGATCCTTTGCCGAATACGGCTTTGCCATCGTTCGCGACCACGGCATCCCGGCGGACCTGATCGTCCGGGCCGAGAAGATGTCGCGCGCCTTCTTCGATCTGCCGGAAGAGACGAAGCGCCGGTACCACCAGCCGGGCCTCGGCGGAGCGCGGGGCTACACCCCCTTCGGGATCGAGCGAGCCAAGGGCGCCGAAGTGCATGACCTGAAGGAATTCTGGCACGTCGGGCGCACCCTGCCGCCGGGACATTCGCTGGAAGCCTACATGGCGCCGAACGTCTGGCCGGAAGAACTGACCGAATTCCGCTCCACGTTCGAGGAACTGTTCGCGGCTTTCGATCGCACCGGGCTGCGCATCCTTTCGGCAATCGCGCTGCATCTCGAGCTTGAGCGGGACTTCTTCGCCGCAACCGTCGAGGACGGAAACTCCGTCATGCGCCTGCTGCACTACCCGCCGGTATCGCCTGGCGCCGAAGGCGCGATCCGGGCTGCGGCGCACGAGGACATCAACACCATCACCCTGCTGCTGGGCGCGGAAGAGGCGGGTCTGGAGCTGCTCGCGAAGGACGGCAGCTGGCTGCCCGTTTCCCCGCCCGAAGGCGCGCTGGCGGTCAACATTGGCGACATGCTGCAACGGTTGACCAACGGGCACTTGCGCTCAACCACCCACCGGGTGGTCAATCCCAGCGGACCGGCAGCACGCCGTTCCCGTTATTCGATGCCGTTCTTCCTCCACTTTCGGCCCGATTTCCTGATCGAACCGCTGCCGCAATGCGCGGATGAGAACGCGGAGCCCCCGATTACCGCGCACGACTACCTCCAGCAGCGGCTGCGTGAAATCAACCTGGCCTGACTCCGCTGCACTGCAACGAGGCTGGCGGTTCGCGCTGTTGCGCTGCAGCAACATGTCGGGGAAAATGAACCAAAGTTCAGAATTGGGGGGCGCAGAAAGCCGTAACTCGGGGCAAATGCGGTCACGGTTGTAACCGGACTGTAATCTACCTGCCCTCTAGGGGACCCCGGTCGCCCTTGAGGGGCGTGCACCCGAAATACGAGGACTCCATGAAGCTCAAGTACTTCCTAGCGGCAAGCGTCGCGCCCATCGCGGCTGCCACGATCCTGCCGGCTCCACTTGCCGCCCAGCAGATCACCAGCGGAATCCAGGGCACGGTACTGGACGACATGGGAACGCCGATCAGGGGCGCCACAGTCACTGTCACCGACACCCGTACCGACACCTCGCGCACGCTGAGCACCGGTCCGGAAGGCACCTTCAACGCTTCCAACCTCGTCACCGGCGGCCCTTACACGATCCAGGCCAACGCTCCGGGGTTCGAAGGCCAGACGATTTCCGGCATCACCACGACGCTTCAGGGCGATACCAGCCTGAGGTTCACTCTTTCTTCTGGCGTTGGCGAAATCGTCGTCAGCGGCGCGCGCGTTTCTGTCACCCAGCTGGCCGTTGGTCCGGGCATGACCTTCAACGCCGACGTGCTGGAAGCCGCCCCGACCTTCAACCGAGACGTTCGTGACGTGATTCGCATCGATCCGCGCGTCAGCCTTGACCGTGACGATGGCGGATCGGGCCAGGACCGCATTTCCTGCCTCGGCGGCAATGATCGCGGCAACTCCTTCACGGTGGATGCGATCAGCCAGGGCGACATCTACGGCCTGAACGACACCGGCTTCTCCTCGCGCAGCTCGACCCCGATCCCGTACGACGCCATCCGCGAAACTTCGGTCGAGTTCGCGCCGTTCGACGTGGACTACGGTAACTTCACCGGCTGCGCGATCAATGTGGTCACCAAGTCGGGCACGAACACCTTCCACGGCGGCGGGTTCTTCGAATATTCCAACAACGACCTTCGCGGTGAAACCGTGGAAGGGATCGCAGTCGCCCCGATCGAGCCGGAGAAGCGCTGGGGCGTCAATCTCGGCGGTCCGATCATCAAGGATCGCCTGTTCGTGTTCGGCGCCTACGAGCACGCCGAAGCCGCGTTTTCGCAGGACGAAGGCCCGACCGGCGCCGGCTTCCCGATCGGGATCGAGGGCGTGACGCTCGATCAGTTCAACGAGATCACCGATATCCTTCGGGACAGCTACGGGGTCGATTCCGGCCCGCTGGTGCGGAGCCGTCCGTTCCAGAGCGACCGCTACTTCATCCGCGGCGACTTGCAGATTACCGACAATCACCGACTGGAAGCGACCTACCAGCGGCTGGAGGAATCGACCGTATTCGGCGATGACATGGCGTCCACCGGCTCTTTTGCCGGCACCATCGTCGGGGAAAACACCTTCCGCTACAGCGGCACGGAATCGAACTACTATTCCGGCCGCCTGTATTCGCAGTGGAGCGACGTCTTCTCGACCGAGTTGCGCTATTCCCGCTCCGAAGTGCAGGACCTTCAGGACCCGATCGGTGGGGGTGAGGCGCAATCGGACAACCCGATCCCGCGCATCATCGTCGGCGTCGACAACGGCACCGGCAGGCCGGGTGCAGTTGAAGTCGGCCCCGGATTCTCGCGTTCGGCCAACGATCTGCAGACCACCGTCGATCAGGCGCGGTTTGCGATGAACTTCGATTTCGGCGCCCACCTCATCAAGGCAGGCGTGGAATACAACCGGGCCGACTTGTTCAACCTGTTCGTGCAGAACGCCACCGGCACGCTGGTGTTCGAGAACATCGACGACTTGCGCGAAGGCCTGCTTTCGACTGGGTCGGGTACCTTCAACACGCCCGCCAACATCGTGAACGGAAGCGTCGCCGGCGCGTTCGGCAACTTCTCGTATTCCGGCGACATCCGCGATGCGGCTGCGGCCTTCCAGCGCGAAGTGTTTTCGCTGTTCGTGCAGGACGAATGGCAAGTGAACGATCGCCTCGGCGTCACCGCCGGCGTCCGGCTGGACACCTACGACGGCGGTTATCCCGACCTCAACCAGAACTTCTTCGACCGCTACGGTTTCCCGAACACGACCGGGTTCAGCGATCTCGATCCCCTGGTGATGCCGCGCGTCGCCTTCACCTACGACATGGACAATTTCTCCGTCCTGAGCGGGATCCAGCTGCGCGCCGGTGTCGGCGTGTTCTCGGGCGGTGATCCACTGGTCTGGTTCGGCAATGCCTTCCAGGGCAACGGCATCGGCAATGCACAAGGCAGCTTGACGGATGCGGCCTGCCCGGATGGTCCGGTCGACGTGCTGGTCGGCGGGACCTTCACCGGGGTTCCGGCGTGTGTTCAGCAGTCCGGTTCGGATTTCGCGGCCCGCGGCCTCGGCGACACCCAGTCGATCAGCCCGGACATCACGATGCCGTCCGTCGTGCGCGCCAACATCGGCGTGATCACCGGGCTCGATTTCGCCCCCAGCGGGTTCTTCAGCGGGTGGAATCTCAACCTCGACTACATCTACAGCCACTACCGCAATCCGTTCACGATCGTGGATTTGTCGCAGACCGTCGATATCAGGGAGGGGCTGGCCGGCTACACCGTCGACGGACGCCCGATCTACGCGGCGATCGACCCGAACGTTACCGGATGCGACGCGACGCTGGTCGATCTCAATCCCGGTCCGGTTTACGAAGGCGTCACGGCGGCATGCTTCAACACCGGCCGCGACGATGAGCTGATGCTGACCAACTCGGGCGGGTATGACAGCCACATCGCCTCGCTGATCCTGTCGAAGAACTTCCGCGGCGGCGTGTTCACCGACGCCGGCAACACCTTCTTCAGCTTCGGCTACTCCTACACCGACGCGCAGGACCGGCGGAACCTGTTCAACTCAACCGCGGGATCGAACTATGACGGCACGGCTGCCTTCGACCGGCAAAATCCGGATGTGAGCCGTGGCTTCTACTCGAGCAAGCACAACATCACCGTTGGCGCGAGCTTCGACAACGAGTTCGTGGCGGATTACGGTACCCGCCTCAGCTTCACGTTCGTCGCGCGGTCCGGCCGCCCGTACAGCCTGACGTTCGCCGGCGGCGGTGTGTTCAATGACAGCGCGTCGGGCAACGACAACGCACTGGTCTATCTGCCGACCGGGGTGACCGACCCGAACATCTCGCCGCTGTCGAACATGACTGCAGTGCAGGATCTAACCGATTGGGCCAGCTCGTACAGCTGCGCCGAGGATTACCTCGGCCAGACGATCGAGCGGAACACCTGCTCCAACGACTGGTACTTCGACCTCGATCTTTCGCTGGCGCAAGAGATCCCGGGTCCTATGAGCATGTTCGGCGTTCGCGACGACCGCCTGAGGCTGTACGCAACGATGGATAACTTCCTGAACTTCCTCGACGACGACTGGAACGTGCAGCACCGCCGCAACTACGTCGGCCTACAGGATGTGGCTACCGCGAGCGGCGTGGATGCGGAAGGGCGGTACATCATCACCCGGTTCAACGGTGCCGAGTCGATCGCCGAAGATAACCAGATCAACTTCAGCTCGTCCGTCTGGCGGCTGAAGGTCGGCATCAGCTACGACTTCTGATCCGATGGGGGCCGGGCTGGCGGGAAAACCGCTGGCCCGGTTTTTTCCGCGACCAACGCCAGTCCTTCGGGCTTTCGCGCAACGCGGCAGAGTGCAAGATGGCGGGATGACAGATTCGGCTAACATCTCCCAAATTCTCGATGAACTGACCGAGATTTACCAAAGTTCGGTCGATAACCTCAGAAGCGCGCTCGACGGCTATGTTCGCCATGGGAAGCGCCCTTCGGCGCAAGACCGGCAGGACCGCTGCTTCGGCTATCCGGAACTGCGGGTGCGTTATGACGGCCGTCCGGCCCGATCCGCGCCGAGGCGGGCCTTTGCGCGGCTGAACCAGCCGGGCACGTATTCCTCCACGATCGCCCAGCCCGAGCTGTTCCAGGATTACCTGCGGAACCAGCTGGAACACATGGTGGCCGATTACGACGTGGAGATCACGGTCGCGCGGTCCGCGGTCGAGATTCCTTACGCCTATGTCCTCGACGGCGCCGGACTTGATCTGGGGAATGTCAGCCCGACAGAGCTTTCACGCTGGTTTCCCTCCAACGAACTGGTCAACATCGGAGACGAAGTCGCCGACGGAACCTGGGTGCCCGGCCCCGGCATGGACCGGCCCCTGTCGCTGTTCGACGGCCCGCGGGCGGACTTCAGCCTGGCGCGGCTGAGGCACTACACCGGCACCCCTGCCGGGCATTTCCAGAACTTCGTGCTGTTCACCAACTATACCCGCTACATCGACGAATTCGTCCGCTACGCGGTGGGCGCGCTGCGCACCGGCGAGGGCGGCTATACCGGCTTGTCCGCGCCGGGGGCGATGTTCGACCGCAACGGGCTCGATGACGCGGAAGAGCAGATCGCCGCGGGAAGCTGGCGCAAGCACCAGATGCCCGCCTATCACCTGATGCGCGAAGGGCGGAACGGCATTTCGCTGGTCAACATCGGCGTCGGTCCCTCTAATGCGAAGACCATCTGCGATCACGTCGCGGTGCTGCGGCCGGAGGTGTGGATGATGATTGGCCATTGCGGCGGACTCCGTCCCAGCCAGACGATTGGCGACTACGTCCTTGCCCACGCGTATCTGCGCGATGACAACGTCCTTGATGACGTCCTGCCCGTGGAAATCCCGCTGCCGGCAATCGCCGAAGTGCAGCAGGCGCTGTTCGATTCGACCTTGGCCATCACCGGGGAAGACGAAGACAGCGTCAAGCAGCGCCTGCGGACCGGGACGGTCGTCACCACCGACGACCGCAACTGGGAGCTGCAGTTCACTCGCTCCGCCTTGCGGTTCAATCAGAGCCGCGCGGTTGCGATCGACATGGAATCCGCCACCGTCGCGGCCCAGGGATACCGCTTTCGGGTTCCATACGGCACCCTGCTGTGCGTGTCCGACAAGCCGTTGCATGGCGAGCTCAAGCTGCCCGGACAGGCCAACGCATTCTACCAGCGCGCCGTGAGCCAGCACTTGCGCATCGCGGTGGAGGCGGTGGACTTGCTCCGAAAGGAAGGCGACGCCCTGCACAGCCGCAAGCTGCGCAGCTTCGACGAGCCGCCGTTGCGCTGAAAGCGCGGTGGAGGGGAACGTCGCCGATGCTGGACGGAGCGGGAAAGTAAGGCCCGCTGACCCGGCGCCTTGCCTGGCGGGGCGAGCGGTAGACCGCTACCGAACGGGCGGCCGCCGATTGCATGTCGACACGTGCGATAGAATGCAGCTAACGGCCGGTCATGACCGTTTTCGCGACCATCATTAACGCCGCCACTGGCGAGCCCGTGCAGAAGATGAAGTTCGGCCGAATGCCGCGTGTCGGCGCCAGCTTCAACCTGGAAACGGGGGAACTGGTGTCCGCCCAGCGGATCGAAGTGGGCAAGCCTGCGCCGGGCAAGTTCATTTCCCCGGTAAGCATCTGGGTCGCTCCTCCGCGCAACGACAGGCAGCCGTAGCTCGCACGATGGAAAAGCGTGCTCCTTCATCCAACCCGATCACCCGGGCACGCCTTCAGGTCGAAGCCGAGGTTCCGCCCTCGCGCCGCGGGCCCGGCTGGGATCGCCACTGGCGCGAACTGGAAGCCTATTTCGACGCGCAAGGCGATTGGTCATTTCCGCCCAGCGGAAAGGCAGAGCCGGAAAGCGGAGAAACCGACTGACCATCGGCCGCAAACCGGCAGATGGGCGGCCTGAGCGCTGAACCATGGAACGCTACGACGCAATCATTCTTGGAGCCGGAGCCGCAGGCCTCCTGTGTGCCGCGGAGGCAGGCCGCCGGGGGCGCCGCGTGCTGGTGATTGAGCAGGCCGATCGGCCGGGCAAGAAGATCCTGATTTCGGGCGGCGGCCGGTGCAACTTCACCAACATCAACACCGCGCCGGACAAATACCTTTCCGCCAACCCCCATTTCGCGAAGTCGGCGCTCAGCCGCTACACGCCTCAGGACTTTCTTGCGCTGGTGGAAAGGCACGGGATCGCCTGGCACGAAAAGACGCTGGGCCAGCTGTTCTGCGATGGGTCCGCCCGCCAGATCGTGGACATGTTGCTGGACGAATGCGCGCGGGGCGACGTCACGCTCGCTTGTGGGGAAGCGATTTCGGACGTTTCGAAAACGGAAAGCAGCTTCGCAGTGTCAACGTCCGGCCGCTCCGCCACTGCGCCCGCGCTGGTGATCGCGACCGGCGGCCCGTCGATCCCGAAGATGGGCGCGACAGGATTTGCTTACGACCTTGCCCGCAAATTCGGCCTGAAAGTCGTGGAGCCGAGGCCCGCCCTCGTACCGCTGACGCTTGGCGGAGAGGACGTCCTGTTCCGCGACCTTTCCGGAGTGGCCGCGGACGTGGTCGCGCGTTGCGGCCGGACGGCCTTCCGCGAAGCCGCCTTGTTCACGCATCGCGGCTTGTCCGGTCCCGCGATCCTCCAGATTTCCTCCTATTGGCGCAATGGGGAGGAAATCGGGATCGACTTCCTGCCGGACCGTTCCGAAGGCTGGCTGCTTGAGAGCAAGCGCGTGGAGCCGCGCACGAGTCTGCGCCAATTGCTGCGCGCGGCGCTGCCCGATCGGCTGGCGGATACGCTGGATGATCGGATCGGCCTTGCAGGGCCCCTCTCCGGCTTGCGGGATGCGGACTTGCGGATCGCGGAACAGAGGCTTTCCGACTGGCGCTTTTGCCCCAACGGCAGCGAAGGCTTCGCCAAGGCAGAAGTCACCGCTGGCGGGATCAGCACGGCGGAATTGTCCTCAAAGACGATGGAGGCCAGACGCGTGCCCGGCCTCCATGCCATCGGCGAAGCCGTCGATGTGACCGGCTGGCTGGGCGGGTACAATTTCCAGTGGGCCTGGGCCAGCGGCTGGGCCGCGGCTCAGGCGCTCTGACCCAAGCCTTCCTTCCCCTCAGTACCGCACCCGGACGCCAATCCTGTAGGTCCGGCCAACCACGTCATAGAGCACGTTGTTCGTCGGGCCGAAGCTGGACGGAATGTTCACCGGCGGATCCTTGTCGAACAAGTTCGATACCACGCCGTAAAGCTGAAGGCTGCGGTCGGCATCCCTCCACAGATCGTAGCTCGCGTTGAGGTTCACGTATGTCCATGCGCCGACCGAGTTGTCGTTGATGCTGTTGGGCAGCAGCGGATCGTAACCTTCCTCATCGGGGCCGATCAGCGAGGTGTTGTAGCGTCCGCCGGAGATGTGCCGGACTTGCACTTGCGCCTCGAACGGCTCGCTCGAATACGTCACGTAGCCGTTGATGATGTAACGCGGCACGCCCGAAGGCTGCGATACAGGGGAGCCGACCATGTTGGCCCGGTCCACCGCTACTCCGCTCGAATCCACGGTGGTCAGATCATCGACAATCGTGCTGAGGACCCGCAGCGAAACGTTGTCGTCGGAATTGCTCCAGATGCTGGACAGCGGCAGCGAATAATAGGCCTCTATGTCCCAGCCCCGCGTGATCAGCGTGTTGAGGTTGAGGTTGTAGTTGCGAACCGTGCTGATCGTGCCGCTCGCATCGCGATCGACGAAGGAACACAAGTCCGTGGCTCCTTCGAAACAGCGATCCACGATGACCTGAGCGCCGAGGGTGGAGACCGCCCCTTCAAGCTCGATGTCGTAGTAGTCGACCGACAAGCGGAACGCGCCGGGACCGATGCGGGGCTGCAGCACGACGCCCGCGGTCCAGGTGTCGGCGACTTCCGCCTGGAGATCGGCATTCCCGGCGAGCAGCACGGACGAAAGGACCTGCGCGCCCGTCTGCGGATCGAGGATCGACTGGAAAGACGTCTGCGTCGGGCCGAACAACTCGAAGATATTGGGCGCACGGATGTCGCGGGAGCGTGTGGCCCGCAGGCGCACCCAGTCGAACGGCGCCCAGTCCGCGCCGACCTTCCAGGTCGTGACCGAACCGCTGGTGCTGTAGTCCGTCAGGCGAACCGCGCCGTTCAGCTCCGCCGTAGAGGTGAGCGGCAGGACCGCTTCGGCGAATCCCTCCCACACCTCTACCTGACCATCGATCGGAGAGCCGGGCCCGGTGTAGAAGTCCAGCGCCCGGGAGATCGGGTCGGCCGTGCCTTCCGCGATGTCCTTGCGGTATTCGATGCCGGTGGCGACGGCCAGTGGACCGGCCCACAAGTCCACCACTTCGCCCTGCACGGCTGCGGACGCGACGTGCTGGGTCAGCTCCGTGGTCTGCATTACGGTGCCGGTGACATAGTCGATGGCAGCTTGCGACGGGCTGCCTGCGCCAAAGATGTTCAGCGGCTCGCATCCCGCGGCCGCGGGATTGCCGTTGAGCACCGCCCGGCAAACAGGGGCGCCGGTGACAGGATCCCTCACCGCGTCGATCGCGAAGTTCATCCGGGAATTGATGGTAGTGTTGAAGCCGAGCTGCGAATAATCGGTCCGGCCGAACTGGTAGTAGGCATCGAAGGTCCAGTCGCGCCAGACATCGCCTTTCGCACCCACCACCCCGCGGTAGGTTGCCCGCTCCACCTGCCCGCGCTGCGGCCCGATATCATTCCAGATGCGGGCGACCGGGATGACCGGAAGGCCGAACTGGTCCATCCCGGCCGCGACGGCAGTGGGAAGGAAGGCGTTGTCCCGGGTAATAATCCGGGGCGCGAGGTCGCGCCGCTGCGCGCCGAGCGTGCTCGCTTCTACCCGGCCGTAAGACCCTTCGGCAAAGACTGTCAGCGCGTCCGACACATCGTATTCGGCATGGGCGAACGAGTTCACCCGGCGGCTTGGCGAGGAAATCGGGTACCACTGATAGAAGGCGAGCTGGGGATCGCCGCCCCCGCTCTGGAAGATGCCCGCACCGAAGTAGGTGCCGTAATCGTGGCGGAAGATCGTCCCGTCAGGGTTGAACTCGATCCCGCGCAGCGGACCGCCGATAATCTGGCCGTTGAACGTCGCTGTGGCCACCCGCGTGTTCGGCAGGATGAGGGTGGCGGGGTCTCCCGCCGAGACGCGGCCCAGTTCCGGCCGGGCGGGATTCACAACAGGATTGCTGACGGTGTTGTAGCTGAGCGCACACCAGTCACGCGAATAGCAATTGCCGGTTCCCTTGTCGTCCACCAGTTCCACGCCCATCACGAACCGGCCGCGTCCGTCGGCAAACCCCGATCCCCCCGCCAGCGAGAGAACGAGTTCCTCGTCATCGCCTTCCTCGGCCAGCCCGTACTGCACCTGCCCGCGGATGCCCTCAAGATTGGTATCGATGATCAGGTTGACGACGCCTGCGACAGCGTCCGAACCGTAGGCGGCGGATGCACCGCCGGTGACGACTTCCACGCGTTCGACAAGCGAAGTCGGGATCATGTTGAGATCGACCGTGTTCGCCGGCGCGAAGCCGCTGCCGGAAACGGTCGCGGGCACGACCCTGCGCCCGTCGATCAGCACGAGCGTGCGGTTCGCCCCGAGCCCGCGCAAGTCAGCGCTGCTGGCGCCGATGTTGTTCATGAAGATCGCGGTGGTCGCCGCGGTCGCTTGTGGGCGGAAGGCCGGGATGTCGTTCAGCACCTGCGCAATATTGCTCGCGCCCTGGCGTGCGATCTGCTCCTGCCCGACCAGTGTCAGCGGGGTCGGCGCATCGAAGCCCGACCGTGCGATGCGCGAGCCGGTGACGACAATCGGCTCACCGGTCGCGGCCGTGTCGATTCCCCGCTCATTCACCAAGGGAGACGGATCTTCGGGCACCGGGTTCGTCGCCGGCCCCACAACCGCTTGCGCCTGGGCGGCCGAAGCCATGGCCCCTGCGAGCGCCAGCGCCAGGAAACTGGTGCCTGACCGCATGAACAGCCGCCGCACATGCACATCGGGAATCGATCCCATGCTTCTCTCCCCTGTATCGCGGTTTATCCGCTCTTGCGGTCTTCCCCCACCGCAGTGTTCCGTCGGAAACGGGCGGGGTGCCGCTTGTCTGTATGCCCACGGTTCCTGAAACACATCCGGAGTGGGGCAATCCTGGACAAGTTCCATCAACTCGATTGAGTTGTCAATGAACCGCAGGACCTTTAACGGATCGGGCCATGAACCTACCCGGCATCTGGCATTCTTTCGAAGAAGATCACCTTGTGCAGCGCCTGCTGTTCCTGGCGAAAATGGTTGAGCGCGTCAGTTCGAGGAAGCTGCAGGCGGAATTCGGCATCTCGGTGGCGCAGTGGCGTGTCCTTGCCTTCGTCTGCATCCAGGGGCCAGCGACCGGCAGCATGATCGGCGAGTCGGCGGAAATCGATCCGGCAGAAATCAGCCGGGCGGTAAAGACTCTGATCGCAGACGGCCTGGTGACCCGCGATTTCGCGCAAAGAAGCCGGAAGGCGAAACTGGTCAGTCCGACGGAAAAGGGCCACGCCCTGTTCCTTCAGATCCGCGACCAGCGACGGGAATACTTCGGCGCAATCACCGGGTTTCTGGGGCCGGAAAAAAGAGCCGACATCAACCGGAGCCTCGAATCCATCGCCGAAGCTGTCGTGGCCGAACGCGACCTCAAGCCAGATGGCCCAGCCGTTTCATCGCACGCGAACACGGCTGTCCTTGAATAATCAACATTCATCCTGCTAGGTTGCGTCCGCCGGAACCGAAGGCAAGCATGGCCCGGGCGGCGGAGAGGACCTGCTCATGACGCGTTTCGACGTCGAGGCGTTCATCGATCGCCAGCGGATCGGCAGCACCCAGGTTGCTGTCCTGCTGATCTGCGGGCTTGTCGCATTCATCGACGGCTTCGACATCTTCATGGTCGGGAAGATCGCCCCCGCGATCGCCGCCGACTTCGGGGAAGCCCCCGAAGCGATGGCCTTCCTGTTCGTGTGCCAGCAGATCGGGCTGGCCGCCGGCGCCTTCCTCGTCTCGCCGCTGGCGGACCGCTTCGGCCGCCGCAGGATGCTGATCTGGTCCTGCGCCTTCTTCGGCACGATTACCCTTCTCAGCGTCCAGGCCCAGAACCTGAACCAGCTTGCGATCATGCGCGGCGCGGCCGGGCTGTTCATGTCCGCAGGCCTGCCGATGGCGCTCGCGCTGGTGTCGGAGATGACGCCGGACCGGCGCCGGTCGACCTTCATTGCCCTCTCGCTGGTCGGCTATTCCAGCGGCAGCGCCGCAAGCGGGGCCGTCGCTGCCTGGCTGATCGATGGCTATGGGTGGGAAAGCGGCTTCTGGATCGGCGGGATCGTGCCGCTGCTGTGCATTCCGCTGCTGCTGCTGTTCGTGCCCGAATCGATCAAGTTCCGCGCGGAAAGAAACCCGCGCGATCCGGCCATCGCCAAGACGATCCGGCGAATGGACGCTTCCGTGCAATTGACCGGAGACGAGGTGTTCGTCCTGGGCACCAGCGGCGCAAGACCGCAAAAGGCCAGGCTGACCGACATCTTCACCGGCGGCCGTGCCTGGATGACCGCGATCCTTTGGGCCGCCTGTCTCCTGTCGATGACCAACATCGCGCTGCTCGCTTCCTGGCTGCCTACCTTCTTTCAGGAAATGCAGGGCATTCCGATCCAGCGTTTCGCCATTTCGGCCATGATCGCCTATCTCGGCGGCGTCGCCGGGATGCTGTCCATCGGATACCTGATGGACCGGTTCAGCGCGACGCGAGTGATCCCGGTGTACTACCTCGCGCTCGCCGCTGCGCTGGTGGCGATGTCCTGGGTACCATTTGAATCCACCCTGTTCATCGCGGTGCTGATCGCCTGGAACTTCGTCCAGACCGGCGGGCAAGGTGGGCTCAACACGCTGATCACTCAGATATATCCGCCGCGCATGCGCAGCACGGCCCTTGGCTGGGCCGGGGGTGCCGGACGCATCGGCGGCGTCATCGCCCCGGTCTACGGCGGCTTCGCGATCGCGCAGAACTTTTCGCTCCAGCTGACGCTGGGGCTCGCCGCATTCCTGCCGTTTTGTGTCGCGGTGCTGATTTCGTTCCTCGGGGTCGCAGGCTCCAGAACGTCGATGGAAGTGGCCAAGGAACCCGCTGCGGTCTGATCCGCGGTCTTTCAGGGAGGGGACATGAACAGGACCGACTACGAGGACTACGTCGCGCGGTTCAACGCCAATGATTTCGAGGGGTTCGGCCGCTATTACCACGACGATGTCGTCTTCAATCTTGGCGACAAGAAGCAGATCGTCGGGCGCGAGAACATCCTCGACTTCTATCGCGACGTGAAGTCGAAAGTCCGCGAGACGCTGGAGATCCTGCGCGTCGCGGTGGATGAGGATGCGCTGGCGGTGCACGTGCGGACCGAATTCCTCGCGCTTCAGGACTGGCCCGACTTCATTGCCGGGCCGCTGATGAAGGGCGAGACGCTGAACATCGAGAGCATCGGGTTCTACTATCTGCGCGAAGGAAAGATCGCGCAGATTCTCGGCGCTCGATACCGCACGTTGCCGGTCGTGCCGGCCAAAGGGAACGGCTGAGCCATGGAACAGGACACCGGGCAGGCGAGCCCCCACCCCTTCGCCCCGCGCTTCGAATTCGCGTTCACCGTCAGCATCGACTTGACGAAGCCGGTGTGGATCGAGCCATCCAGCATGGGCACCACCCGCGCCGGGATCTGGGCCGCGCAAGGCACCTTTGAGGGGCCGCGCATCAAGGGACGCGTCATTCCGATGAGCGGCGGCGACTTCCCGCTCGTGCGGCCGAACGGGGTGATCGACTTCGATGCGCGCTATTTCCTCGAAGCTGACGATGGAACGCCAATCTACCTCCAGAGCCGGGGCTATCGCTGGGCCGAAGGCGACGCGATGGAGCGGATGGCGCGGAACGAACCGGTCGAGGCGGACGAATACTACATGCGCGTGAGCCCCAAGTTCGACGTGCCCGAAGGCCCGCATGACTGGCTGGGCAAGCACGTCTTCGTCGGCGTTGCCGAAAAGGTGCCGCGGGCCAATCGGATCCACTACTTCACGGTGCTTTGAAAATGACGGACAAGGCAATGGACGATGCAAGCCATGGGGGCCAAGTCAGCGCGCGGCTGGAATACGTGTTCGAGACGCGGGTGTTCTTCCGGCCCGAACGCTGCGTGTTCGGGCCGCGCCCCGGTGGCGGCAGCCAAGGCTACACGCCGTGTTCGGGCGGGGAAATCTACGGCCCCAAGCTGAGCGGGCGCGTGGTGCCGGACAGCGGGGCCGACTTTGCCGACGTGCGCGGCGACGGGACGATCGTCATCAAGTCGCACTACCTGCTTGAGGCGGACGACGGGACGAAGATCTACATCAACAACAACGGCTATCTGGTCCCCGCGTCAAAGGGCGAGGCAAAGATCGTCAACGGAACGCCGCAACCGGCGTACTTCCGCTTCACGCCCACGTTCATCGTTCCGGCCGGGCCGCAGGAATGGCTTGGCCGGACGCTGTTCGTCGGCGCTGGGGAGCGGCGATCCGATCCCGACCACTCGATCTTCACGTATTACGCCGTTCGCTAGGGGAACCGTCCTAGCCGAGAGAGAAGGTCACCGGCACCAGCACCCAGGCCTCCCGGGGCTTGCCGGCTTGTTTTGCCGGCACGAAGCGCCACTTGCGGACGGTTTCGAGCGCGGCTTTGTCCAGTCGATCATGCCCGCTGGAGTTGTCCATTTCCAGCTTCACCGCCCGGCCATCGACGCTGACCAGTACGCGAAGCACCACCACGCCTTCTTCCCGCCCCTTGCGGGAGAGATAGGGGTAGGACGGCCCCGGATTGTTCAGCTGGCTCGCCTTGAAGTCGGGCGGAGTGATCGGGGCAGGCGGTGCCGGTGCAGGGGCAGCCTGCTGCGGTGCCGCCGCGACCGGGAGGGCGAGTGCCACCGTCTCCACCGGCAAGGCGACGGGAGCGACCGTGATTTGCGGAGCGCGCGTGACCAGCTGGATCTCCGGCGCGGGGGCAACGACCGGCTGCGGCGCGGGCGGGATAGGCGCCACGTCTGCCACTGGCTCGACAGACGGCGGAATGTCCGGTTCAGGCATCGGCGGCGCGGGCGGCTCGGTAATCTCGAAAGTGGCCACGCTTTCCAGCTGCTGCCGAACCTCGCCTTCGAAGCGAAGGGTCAGCAGCGTCCCGATGCCGATGGCATGAAGCGCGAGAATAACGGTGAGCACGGCCCACCGGGGGCGGCCGTGTTCATAGGATCGCGACACCGCTTCCTCCCCCCGCCTGTCGACGGGAGGAGGAGCAATGACCGCCACGGCTTCGGGCGGCGGAAAGTGCGGTTCGGCGGCGGCGATATTGAGTTGCATTACACTCATCATCTTCTCCGTTAATCGGCACTTCCAGTCAAATTCATTTCCAACCCGAAGCCGGGCCTTGGCCGCCGCTTCAGTAGCGGGCGATGAGCGTGGCCAGCGCCTGGCGGCCAGCGGCGGGCACGGCGAAGTGCGGATAGCGCAGCTTCGCGATGTACCGCTCATCGGTCAGGTTGTTGACGTTCACCCGCAGGCCGAAGCGGTCGTTCAGTTCGTACTGCGCATGCGCATCGAACCGCACGTACCCATCGGCCCGGATCAGGTTCGCCGCATCGGCGTAGCGCTCAGATGCCCCGTAGGCGCCGCCGCCAATGCTGAACCGGGGCGTAGCCTGCCAGTCGATCGTCGCAGCGAGGTTGTGCTCCGGCGTGTTCGGCAGGAAGTTGCCCTGATTGACGGATCGATCGCGCAGTTCGCTGTTCACGTACGTGTAGCCGACCAGCATCGTCACCGGCCCGAGACGGCCAGAGGCACTCAGCTCAACACCTTGCAGCCGGGCGGCAGCGAAGACGTTCGACGCCGCGTCCGTGCCGGGTAGTCTTTCCAGGATATTGTTCCGATCCACGCGGAACGCCGCCATCGAGAACAGCATCGCGCCCTCATACAGCTCCACCTTGCCGCCAACTTCCCAGTTTTCGGTTTTCTGCGGCTCATACAAGTCATTGTTGTCCCCGATGTTCTCCGATCCTTCGCCGACGGTAGTACCCGGCGGGGTGTTCGAATCCGCGTAGGAAGCGTACAGGCTTGCGTCCGGTGTCGGCTTGTAGATGACGCCGCCTTGCCACGACCAGAAATCCCCGCCGTTCGCTACGTCGTAGCTGTCTCCCCGGGATATGCCCGAGCCGGTGGCGGAGAAATCCGTCCAGCGGATGCCGCCGTTCAGCAGCAGCTGCGGCGTGACGGTGACCGTGTCGAACAAGTAGAGGCTGTACTCCTCGGCGGTCGCGATGGCTGGCACGGCGCTGGGGGTGATTGAGCCAGTCCACGGATCAGTCGGATTGGGCGCAAGAAGATCGGTGCAGTTGAAGCTCGCAAGCTGGGCTGGCGTGCAGGTCCTGCCGCCTGTGTCGACGCTGTAGTTGCGGTTGAAGTTTTCAGAGTCGCTGTATTCGAACCCGAGCGCGACGCTGTGCCGCAGCATGCCGGTAGCGAAATCCCCCGCAAGATTGGTGTTGCTGACGACGCCTTCGAACTCGGAATTCCGGCTTTTCACGTTCCGCCAGACAAGACCGTCGGCGACGTTTCCGGCACTGTCGTCAGGGTTGGTGACGATGTAATTGTTGGTGTTCCAGCTGTACCGGGTCGTGTTCGAGAGGGCGAACCCTCGTCCAAGCTCCGTCCTGAGGCGCAGCGTCACGGCATCGGTGTTGGTTTCCTGGAAGTCGCGGGCAACGAGACCGTAGAAGTTGTCGTAATCGACATCCGCCGGGCGCCGCAGGTCCCTGACCTCCGGATCAAGCTGAAACGGCGACGTCAGCGGAATGCCGTAATCGGGCAGCGCGTCGGTTTCGAGGTGGTAGTAGTCCAGCGACGCAGTGGCCGGGCCGCCCGCACCGAAGGTGATCGACGGCGCCACGCCCCAGCGGTCGCTGTAGACATAGTCGCGACCCGGCACTTCGGAATCGTGGATCATGCCGACGAACCGCACGGCGAGGCTATCGCTTAGCTGCCGGTTCACGTCCGCAGTGCCGCGGAGCAGGTCGGAGGTGCCTGCGGTAAGCTGGGCAGTCGCAAAATTGCCCTGACGCGCGACTTTGGTGACGAGGTTGATCGCACCGGCAGCCGATCCGCGGCCGCCCAGAATGCTGTTCGGCCCCTTGGAAATTTCGATCGACTCCAGAGCGAAGACTTCGCGCGACTGGGAGCCGACATCGCGGACGCCATCGACGAAAACGTCACCCGTCGCATCAACGCCGCGGATCAGCGGAATGTCGGCGCTCGCAGTCCCACCCTCGCCCGCGCCCAGCGTGATGCCCGGGACGGCACGGAAGGCTTCTTCCAGGGAGAAGGCGGCGGTGTCCTCAAGCACTTCCTCGGTGATCACGTTGATGATCCGAGGCGTGTTGAGCACCGGCGCGGTGTACTTGGGGGAGGAGAGTTCCTCTACCCGATAATCCTCGTCCACCGCCGTGTCCGTCACGGTGACGCCTTCGAGCCGCGTCGGCTCGGTCGTGCTTTGGGCCATCGCGGGCGCGCTGGCGAGAAAGCCGACGCAACCCAGTGCTACGAAGCTTCCCGCAGCAGCACGGCTCGCGCCAGACTTATCCAATTTCCTCATGTGCCTCCCTTTCCGTTTACCGGTTTGGGGGCCTAATCGCGATTGGCTCGCAACAAGTCAACTCTAATGCGAACTATTTGCAAGAAGGGCGCAGGTCCTTCCTGGTGCTGTGTCCTTCAGGCATCAGCCCAGCGCCGCATCAGGTTGTGATAAAGGTTGGTCAGCTCCATCACGACCGCATCGCCAGCCCCGCGTTCCATGCTCAGCGTGCGGATGCTGCGGTCCAGACGATAGAGTTCCTCACGCTTTCCATGATCGCGCACCATGCTTTGCAACCAGAAGAAGCAAGCAGTGCGCGCGCCGTGGGTGACGGGCGTCACCCGGTGCAGGCTGGACGCGGGATACAGGACCATGTCCCCAGCGGCGAGCTTCACCGAATGTTCGCCAAACAAGTCCTCGACGATGAGCTCCCCGCCTTCGTAGGCTTCCGGGGGTTCCAGAAACAGCGTGCAGGACAGGTCGCTGCGAATGCGAAACTCGGACCCCGCCAGCTGGCGGATGCTGTTATCGACATGGGCGCCGAATTCCTCCCCTCCCCGGTACCGGTTGAACAGCGGCGGGAACACCTTCAGCGGCAGCGCAGCCGCGATGAAATCCGGCGTCTGCCCCAGCGCATCGAGCACCAGGCGCCCCGCCCGCGCCGCTTCATCGCAGCCCTGCTTCAGTTGACGGTTGCGCTTCGTCAGGCGGGACTGGTGTCCGGAGGTCTCATTCCCGTCGATCCACGGGCCCGCATCGATGATATCGCGCAGCGTGCGCACGCCAACGGCATCCAGCACGCCTTCGATCCTGAGCATCATTCCAAGTCGTCCTTAATTCAGCCAGCGCTGCCAGGCAGGGCTGGTCGTCGTTCCGCTTTGCATCGCAAGACGCGCGGGGATGCCGTGACGGGAAGCAAAGCCCATGCCTCGCTCGGGCCCGAGCACCATGATGGCCGTCGCCAGCGCATCCGCTTGCATGCAGCCCGGATGCAGGACGGTAGCGGACAGGACCGTATCGCCCAGCGGAACGCCGGTTCGTGGATCGAGCGTGTGGGACCAACTGCGCCCTTCCGCTTCGCGGCGGCGGTGAAAATTGCCCGATGTGGCCACGGACCAGCCGCAGAGTCCGATCCGGGCCGAAGCGGTTTCCAGACCGGGCGGTGCTTCCACGTCCACCCACCACGGCAATCCATCCGCCTGTACGCCGATGCCGCGCAATTCGCCGCCGATCTCCAGCAGCGCATGGCCAATCCCGATCCGCTCCAGCGCCGCCACGCCCATGTCGACCGCGAACCCCTTGGCGATCCCGGACAAGTCGAGCTGCAATCCGCCCGGCTGGATCAGGACCGCGTCCCCATGGTCCCATTCGATCCGCCGCCAGCCCGCATTTGCCGAACTGGCAGCAGCGGGCACAGCCGCAGGTGCCGGGGCGACGCCGAAGCCCCAGGCCTCGCTCAGGTGCCCAAGCGTCGGATCGAAGGCCCCTTCGCTCGCCTCCGCAATTTGCAGCGCGCAATCCAGCACGATCCGAAACTGCGGCGACACAGCGTGACGAGTGCCCGGTTCCGCCCCGTTGAAGCGGCTAAGCTCCGAGTCCGGGTCCCACTGGCTCATCTGCGCGATAACGCGGGCGAACACGCCTTCCAGGATGGAACGGACGTGCCTCTCGCCGGTCTGCGGCTCGATCACCGCGCTCAGCGACCAATCCGTTCCCATCGTCGATCCGCCCATGCGCACAGTCCGCCCGTTGGAAAGCGGGCGGACTGCGTCGGGCAATAGATCGGGCGGAAGCAGCAGCTCGGCCACTTCCGCCCCATCCGGATGGGGCGTTCCGCCGATCAAAGCGGCAGGAATTCCAGCACGGCAGTGTAGGACGCGCGCCGTCCGATGTCGGACGGGCCCTCTTCGGCATGGGACGCTTCGATGTAGTACATCCCCGCCTCCGGCGCCGTCAGCGTGACGGTGCCATCGGCTGCGGTGGTGAGCGTCTGGATTCCCGCCTCATCCCGGTAGCGCGTGCCGCCTTCGACGAACTCGACCTCCAGCCCCGCAGCGGGCTGTCCATCGATGACAAAGCGCATCTGGGCCGGTTCGCCGGCCACCAGATCGTTCGGGTGAGTGACGGGGATCATCTCCAGCCCGCTGCCGCTCGGCCGAAGCGCGGTTTCGGTGGGGGCGCCCAGCGTCACGAACGTCTCGGTCCGGCCGTTGTTTTCCGACACCCGGACATTGGTCGCTTCAGGCGGGATCTGGTTCAGCTGCGCCCGGGTACCTCGCCAGCGGCGCGGTTCCCCGTTCAGTTCATAGAACCCCATCATTCCGCCGTTGACGATAGCCAGGCGGTAGGTCCCCGGCTGCTGAAGCGAAACGTCGAACACGCTGCGATGCTCGCCCGAACCGATGATCTTTGGCTGAAGTGGCTGTCCGTCGGGACCGATGACCTGAAGATCGTTCAGCGGCATGGGCCGGTGATCGAAGCTGAACAATTCGTTGGACGCCGCGGCATCGACGCTGACCGTCGCGCTATCTCCCGAAAGCACGGTGGCGGAGGGCAGCAGCCAGCGGCGGTGGGCTTCGGCCTTCCCGGGCAGGACGGCGGCGAGGCCGACCGCAAGGCCGATGGCGATAAGGCTGGGCTTGGCAAACATGAAACGTCTCCCGTTTGGTCAGGGTTTGATGGTCAGGCGAATATCGCCGAGTTCCTTGGATCCGCTGGCGCTGGCGGTTTGCGTTCCGCGCGGGGGCCACTGGAAGGGAATGGTCACGAGCTCACGCCCACCGACTTCGCGCACGGCTTCGACCTGCAGCTTGTAGGACCCGGGGGCGAGCTTCTTCAGCTGGCGCGACCCTTCGGTAAAGCGGAGGGGATGCTGGCCCGGCGCCTTGGTCGGCGCGCTGACGCCGTTCACCGGCATCTTGAGCGACCGGCCGGAGCGGCGCCACCATGTGCGCAGGTCCGACAGCCACTTGCTGCCGTCCTCGCCCTTCAGGTCGACGTCGTACCAAGCGCCCAAGTTGGAAACGACCTTGCCGCTCCCGTCTTCGATCCAGAGGGCGACGTAGGGATTGTGGTATTCCGACACGCGCAGCCGCGGGATTTCGACGTTGAGCTGCATTTCACCAGCGGCTGCGGGGGTGGCAATCAGGCCAGTGGCGGCAAAGAGCAGGGTTTTCTGCATGAAGCGTCCTTTCGCGTTCAGTGCACCAGGAAAATCAGGAGGAAGAGCGGAATGATCACCCCCGCCCCGACGATCGGCCAGGTGGAAGGGCGCCGGCCCGCATGAATCTGCAGGAGGAGGAAGCCGGTCAGGCTGAACACGATCGTCGCCGCGGCGAAAATGTCGATGAACCAGCTCCATGCGACTCCGGTGTCCCGGCCCTTGTGCAGGTCATTGAGATAGGCGATCCAGCCGCGGTCCGTGTCTTCGTACAGAACCTCGCCGGTCTCGCGGTCGATCGAGACCCAGCCATCGCCCCCGGCACGCGGCAGAGGAACGTACAACTCCTGCTCGCTCCACTCGGAAGCCCGGCCGGTCGCATCGATGCCCAACTCGTCCGAAAGCCAGTCGGACAACTCCGCGGGAAGCGCCGTGCCAGTTTCCGCATCCGCCGGAAACTGGCGAAGCTGTTCAAGGCTGGCAGCCGGGAGAGTTCGCTCTTCGGAGGTGATGACGGCCTCGCTCTCGATCGAGGCGGCATGATTCAAGGTGATCCCGGTAATCGCGAAAAGCAGCATCCCGACAAGACAGATCGCGCTGCTCATCCAGTGCCAGGTGTGGAACTGGCGCTTCCAGAACGCTGGAATGCCGCGCTTCTGCCGGATTCGTTCCTGCCGGGGCACGTCGGTCGCGCGGATTTCGTTGAACTGGGACTTCATGATGGTGACCGGAGTTCCTCCCCGCCCGCTCATTGCGCAGATGCGAATGATGCGCAATAGCGAAGTTCCACCGACACAGAGACCTTGGCGCCTGAATCCCGCTTGAACCGATCAGAAGCGCCAGGGATGCACCCGAAGCCGGCCGCCCAATGAGACGGTCTACTTCGGTCCGTCCAGCAGATGCCGGACTCTCGCGGCGAGATCGGCATAGGCAAACGGCTTGGCGATCAACTCGACGCCCGGATCGAGCCGGTTGCGCCGCATGATCGCGTTCCGCGCGTATCCAGTCGTGAACAGCACCTTCAGATCGGGCCGCACATGCCGCGCCCGATCCGCCAGCACAGCGCCGGTCATCCCGCTCGGCAACACGATATCCGTGAACAACAAGTCCACTTGCTCCTCGCTCCCGTCCAGCAGGTGCAGGGCGGAGGGGCCATCGTGCGCCTCGAGCACTCGGTACCCGAGCTCGCGCAGGATTTCGACGGAGTAGGCGCGCACGTCCTGGTCATCCTCACAGACCAGGATCGTCTCCTCCTGCGCACGCTCCGGCACCGGAACCTCGCGGCGCTCAGTCCTTGCGGCACCCTCGCCCTCGTAACGGGGCAGGTAGATCCGCACCGTCGTGCCTTCGCCGGGCTCGGAGTCGATTCTCACATGGCCGCCGGACTGCTGGACGAAGCCGTACACCATCGACAGACCCAGACCGGTGCCCTTTCCCACTTCCTTTGTGGTGAAGAACGGCTCGAACACCCTGTTCAACATCTCCGGATCCATGCCGCTGCCGGTATCCGACACGGATATGGCGACATATTCCCCCGGTGGGGCGCCCGCCTGCTCGTCATCCAGGCGGGCGTTGGCCGTCTCGATCGTCAGCTTGCCGCCTTCCGGCGTGGCATCGCGGGCGTTCACCGCCAGATTGAGGAGCGCGTTTTCAAGCTGGTTCGGATCGGCTTCGATCTGCCACAGATCCGGCGCGAGAACGGTTTCATACTCGATGGTTTCGCCCAGAGAGTGGAACAGCAGTTCCGACATCCCGGTCACGAGGTCGTTGGCGCTGATCGTCTCCGGCGCAAGCGGCTGCCGCCGGGAGAACGCGAGCAGGCGCTGGGTCAGGACCGCCGCCCGTTCCGCACCGTTCATTGCGTTGTCGGCCGCGCGTTTCAGCCGCTCCGCATCTTCGGGCAGTTTCCGCCGAAGCAGATCGAGATTGCCGATCACCACCTGAAGCAGGTTGTTGAAATCGTGCGCGACCCCGCCGGTAAGCTGGCCTAGCGTTTCCATCTTCTGCGCCTGCCGCAGCGCGTCTTCCATCTCGGATCGGCGGGCGACTTCCTCCGCCACGCGCTGTTCCAGCGTCTCGTTCAGATCGCGTACCGCAGTCTCGATCCGGGTGCGTTCAGCAAGTTCGCGCTGCGCCGTTTCGAAAAGGTGCGCGTTATCCAGTGCAATCGCGGCCTGGGCGGCAATGCCCGTCATCAGCTGCTCATGCCGTTCGCTGAACTGACCGGGTTCCCGGTGCCCAAAGAACAAGCCGCCCATGACTTCACCCAACCGCCCCTTCACCGGCACCGCCAGATAGCTGCGGACCGGCAAGTGCCCCTTAGGCATGCCGAAATGCGGAGCGGTCCGCCCGTAGCGCGGATCATTCGTGATGTCGGCTGAGCGAACCGGTCCATCGCCCGCAAAGGTCGGATGCAACAAAGCCGTTGCGTGCGGCATGCCGACATCGAATTCGGACGATGTGACGCCGGAAAGGGCATGAAGCATGAAGCTCTCCCCTTCCTCATCCGGCACGCTGTAGAAGAATGCACCGAAGCTGGCCCCGGTCAGTTCCACGCCGGCGTCGGTCACCATCTGCACCAGCCGTTCGAGATCGAGCTCACCAGCGAGCGCCGCGCCCGTCCGGTTCAGCGTTTCCAGCCGCCGCCCTTCCTCGCGCAACGCCTGTTCGATGCGCTTTGGCTCCGAAATGTCGATCATGGTGCCGATGAACCGCGCCGCCCGCTGATCGTCGCCCTCGCCTTCGAAAAAAGCCCGCCCAATTGCCGCGACCCAGCGCTCCACCCCGTCCTCGAGTCCGATCGTGCGATACTCGACCTGGTACTCCCCTGGACCGTGGGGGGACAGCGCGCGCTGGACGGCCGCTTCGGTCGCCACGCGATCGTCCGGATGGATGCCGGCCAGGAACGTGTCGAACGAGACTTCGGAGGTAGGCTTGAGACCGAACAGCTCCTTGCATCGGGTGTCCCACCGGCGTTCGCGGGTCAGCGGGTTCAGGTCCCAGGTACCGAT
The DNA here is from genome assembly GCF_003958635.1 of Altericroceibacterium xinjiangense. GTDB lineage: Bacteria > Pseudomonadota > Alphaproteobacteria > Sphingomonadales > Sphingomonadaceae > Altericroceibacterium_A > Altericroceibacterium_A xinjiangense. The sequence continues at coordinate 211,807 of NZ_RSEK01000006.1, forward strand.
ATCCGCAGCCTCGGTCGCAAGCCGGAGGCGATCCTCGCTTATGCGCAAGGCCGCGTCGCGCGCCTTTTCGTCCGCGATATTGCGCGCTTCGACGACCGTTCCGGCTGGCTTGCCGTCCTGCTCGCGCAGCGGACTGGCCGCGAACGCCACCGGATAGGCGTGTCCGTCCCTGTGAAGGAAAACCGCCTCACCCTCGACTCGGGACCCTTCCAGGAACGCGCGTGCCATCGGGAATTCGAGCCCGGCGTCGGCGGACGGGCGCTGGACGATGTCCTGCAGCGGGCGCCCTTGAAGCTCGCCCTGTCGGTACCCCGTCAGTTGCTCTGCCGCAGCGTTGGCGTAGATGCAGCGCTGACGGTCGTTCAACAGGAACACCGCCATCTGGGTATTGTCGAGTATCGCATCGAGCCGCTGGTTGGCGCGGCGCAGCTCCTCCTCGGCCCGCCGGCGCTCCGTCCTTTCCCGAAGCTCGCCCATGGCGCGCTTGACGACGTCCGCCAGCCGGTGCAGCCGCTGCTTCACGACGAAGTCGGTGGCACCGCACTTCATCGCCTGAACCGCCAGCTCCTCGTCCAGCGTGCCGGAAACGAAGATGAACGGGATTTCGGGCGCACGTACGGCGGCGAGTTCCAGGGCCGCATCGCCATCGAACCGAGGCAGGACGTGATCGGCCAGGATCACGTCGAAATCCTTCCGCTCCAGCGCCTCCTCGAAATGCTCGCGAGTCCAGACCCGCTCAATGCTGGGCGAAAGCCCAGCTTGGTGGAGCTGCGCTTCGATCAGGTCGGCGTCGAGGCGGCTGTCTTCCAGCAACAGCACGCGGAGGTCCCGCACCTCTCCCAGGCCGACAAGCGCATCCATCAGGCAGACTCGTCCCGCTGTCCCGTGCTGGCGGGCGGCGGCTCGTTCAGGACGGCCCAGAACATCCCTAGCTCCCGGATTGCGTCGAAGAACTCCTTGAAGTCGACCGGCTTCACCACGAACGAATTGACGCCGAGCTCATAGCTTCGAAGCAGGTCCCGTTCCTCGCGGGAGGACGTCAGCATCACGACCGGCGTGTGACGGAGCGTTGCATCGGCGCGAATCCGTTCCAGCACCTCGAGCCCATCGATTTTCGGCATCTTCAGGTCCAGCAGAACCACGGCGGGCAAGACTTTTTCGCGCCCGGCGTACGCTCCCCGGCAATGGAGGTAATCCAGCGCCTCCGACCCGTCGCGGACGAGGACGACGTCGTTGCACAACTGGCATTTCTTCAGGGCGGCCAGCGTCAGCTCGGCATCCTGGGCGCTGTCTTCAACCAGCAGTATCGGTTTCAGATCCGCCATGATTTGCTTCTCCTTGCCTGACCGGCAGCGTGAAATAAATGGTTGCGCCCTCCCCCAAAACGCCCTCGGCCCAAGTTCGGCCCTCATGCCGCTCAAGGATACGGCGCACGTTGGCCAGCCCGATCCCGGTGCCTTCGAACTCGTCGGCATGGTGAAGCCTCTGGAATACACCGAAGAGCTTGCCCGCATAAGCCATATCGAAGCCGCAGCCGTTGTCGCGAACGAAGAAGACATATTCATGACCCTGCCGCTCACACCCCACCTCGATCCGGGCGGTGTCGCGGTCTCTCGTGAACTTGAGCGCGTTGGAAAACAGGTTCTGGAAAACCAGGCGGAGCATGATCGGATCCGCATCGACCGTCGGCAGGGGCGCGATGGTCCACTCCACGCGGCGCCCTTGCTGCTCCATCTCCAGCTGCTGCTTTGCCTCGCTCACCAGCCGGTTCAACTCGACGGGTATCCGGTTGACGGTAGCGCGGCCCATCTGGGAAAAACTGAGCAGACTGTCCACCAGCGTGCCGGCGGAGCGGGCCGATTCCATGATCGTCGCAGCGTAGCGCCGCTCCTGCTCATCCAGTTTTTCGCTCGCGGATGCGGTCAGCAGCTCGGCGTAGCCGATGATGTGTCGGAACGGCGCCCGCAGGTCATGGCTGACGGAATAGGAGAAAGCCTCCAGTTCCTTGTTGCTGCGGATCAGCTGCTGGTTGAGGTCGGCCATCTCCTCGGCACTGCGCAGCACGATATCGACGATCGCCGCCCGAAGCTCCATCGCCGCTTCCACGTCGATCCCCCTCCACGACGCCGAACGCAGTCGCACCGTCTGTTTCCACGCGTCGAACGAAGTCCGGGGGCTGAGGTTGGGGGCAGTCGGCTTGTTCGGATCGCCGCCCCATTGCACGGTCTGGATCACTTCCGGCCTGAACCAGATGATGTAGGAATCGTGGAGCTGCGAAATCGAAACCGCCAGCACCCCGCTGGCCGTGTCCTTGATTGTTTCCGCCCAAGGCATGACGGCTGCAAGGCTGTCGGTGTGGAATTCATCGGGACGGCCCGAAGCGCCCAGCATTGCCGCCAGCTTCAGGACCTGTTCCCGCGGAGGCGTGCTGCCGATAAGCAGGCATTGGCCCGCGTGGAGCACCGCCGCTCCCGCCGAGTCTGTCAACGCCACAAGTTCTTCGGCATCGGCGGTGAGTTCGGAAAGAAAGTCGTCCGCGGCAGACATCCGCGTCAGGAGCCGCGCCTGGATCGAACGACGGGCGACGCGCAGCTCGGCCCGGGTGGCATGCTCCTTCGCATCGATCTGGAGCGACAGGATCTGGCCGATGAAATCGCAGGCCGTGCGCACATGATAGGGAACGCGAAGGGGATCGCGGTTGTGACACGAAATCAGCCCCCAGAGCTGTCCATCCCGCAGCAGGGAAATCGACATGGAGGCGCCGGTCCCCATGTTGCGCATGTACTGCAGGTGCACCGGCGCGACGCTGCGGAGCGCCGCAAGGCTGAGATCGATCGGGCGCCCGGTCAGCGGGTTCAGAACGGGCTCGATCGGCACCGGGTCGTAATCCGCGCTGGAAATCAGCCGCAGCCTATTCCGGCGATAGAGATCCCGCGCCTGGGCGGGAATGTCCGAGGCGGGGAACCGCAAGTCGAGATAGGACGGCAGGACGTCGTTCCCGTCCTCCGCAATGACAGTGCCGTTCCAGTCGCGATCGAAGCGGTAGACCAGTACGCGGTCCCAGCCAGTGAGGCGGCGCACTTCCCTGGCGGCGAGTTCGCAAAGAGCGATGACATCGCCAGAGCGCTCGAGTTCTCCGAAGAAACCTCGGATCACGGGATAAATCGCCTCGACCGACCCCGGCTCTTCGGCTCCGGCCTCTTCCAGTTCCAGCACGATCATGCCGTCTGCCCCGTGCGCTGTGGCATGGTACGGCACCGGCGAACCGCCTGACTGAATCGTTACGACACCAAGGTAAGTGGGCGCCTTCAGATTGTCGTCAAGCTCGCCGGAAAGCGAACGCAAGCTGCCGCCGAGCACCGCGTCGACCCGCTCGCCGAGCGGATCGTCGTGTTCGCGCAGGATGCGGATATCGCTGATCGCGCGCTGCACGACGGTCCGATTTTCCGGCTCGATGACGAAGAGCAGACCGTCGGGCTGGATCGCCCCTGGAATGTGGATCGGCTCTCGCGCGCAGGCATCGAGGTCCAGCCGGTCTTCTGCCGTCTGAGTGGGTGCGCGGGAACTCATGCGTTGCCGCTCCCTGTCGTCAGGCATTGCTCGATGCAGTCGAACGCGGCTGTCGCCCCGCTGACAACAGCTTCGGAGTTGGCGTCGCGGCTGCCGTAGTCTTCAAGGGCGTCGCAGAAGCGCTTCCAGCGCCCGCGCTCTCCATCGGCCTGGAAGTACGTCCGGCCATCCGGCGCGTCGCCGAAAAGGCTGTCGAGAGCGCGATGAAGGACCTGCCCACCCAGTGCGGAGCCTTCGATCGCCCAGACCCACCCGACTGCCTCGGCCGGAGAGCGGGCTTGCAGTGGCGGCAACCCGGATCGGGAGACAAGGTTGCCCGTAGCCGCAAGGTCCGCTTCGATCCGTGGCAACGGATCGCGCAGGGCGAAGCGGAAGCCCGCCGCCGCAAGTTCACGGTGGCCGGTTTCCAAGATCGGGCGCGCCAGGTGGTGGAATCGGAGAAAGCCCAGGAGAAGTCCACGGTACTGGGAAAGGGTCACCGTCCCGTCCAGAATTCTGCGCGCCGCCTCCAGTTCGTGCAGCCGCTGGTGTGCTGCCTCGGTGCGCATCCGCAAGACTGTGCGGAGGGCCCGTGCGCCAGACGCTCCGCGTGGCAGAACCTCAAGTGCCGCTTCTCTGCCAAGTCTGCTTACCGCGGCCACATAATCCTCGAACACGTATCTCTGCGTATGGCCCTTAACGACTGGGTGCGCCCTGCGCCACCCGCAGCCGGAACTGGCGGCTCTCTGCCGGCTGCAAGGCATTGTTGCGAGGCCGCTTGCAAGTCCCGCATCGTCCTGCATTGCAAAAAGCGCAACAGAACGTGCATTTTTGGCGATTGAGTGGCCGGTGGCTAGCAGGCAAATAGAACGGGCCTTTCAGGCATCCTCTCCCAAAACTTCCAAGCCCGGCTCAATGAGCCGGGCTTTTTTTATCCGGGCGCCTGCACCGAGTCCCGTTCAACGAGATGGGAGCCGATCCGTGCCGTTACCCGCTTCCCGCCGACACCTTCGATCAGCATCTTCACCGCGCTGGACGCAAGCTCCGCGATCGGCTGATGGATGGTCGTCAGGTAAGGCCACACGGTCGTCGCGATAATCCCGTCGTCAAAGCCGCAGACCGAAACATCCTGCGGAACTCGGTAGCCCATCTGCTGCGCAGCGTTCATCACGCCCGCCGCCATGTCGTCGTTGGCAGCGAAGACCGCGAGCGGCGGCGCGTAGCTGCCGAGCAGGCGCTTGCCGGCCATCATGCCGCTGTAGAACGTGAAGTCGCCGCTATCTTCCCAGATGACGGACTCAGGGACGAGCGAGCGCATCGTCTGGAGAAACCCCTCCCGACGGTGGGCTGCACGCCCGTGGTTTTCCGGGCCGTTGACAAGCGCGATGCGCCTGTGCCCCAACCGGTGGAACAGGCGCGCGACTTCGCCCGCGGCTGCAAAATCGTCCGTCTCGACCGTGCTCGACCGGGCGGGATCGAATACGGGGGCGATCCGGACATACGTCCTCCCCTCCCGTTCCAGCACGTCCAGCACACGCGCATCGTCGGCCAACGGGGGAGTCAGCACGAACCCATCGCATCGCCCCTTCTGCAGGACTGCAAGAAGCTGGGCGGCGAGGTCTTCATCCGGCACCTGCGAATTGATTTCGTCGATCCTCAGATGATAGCCGGCGTCGCGGCATGCCTGGTAGGCGCCGGCCTGAACTTTCATGGTGTAGTTAGGGGACGGATTATCGAACAGGACCCCCACCGTGAAGGAACGCGCGCCTGCCAGCGACCGGGCAGCGACATCCGGCACGAAGCCGAGCGCCTGGACGGCTTCCTGCACGCTCTTGCGCAATCGTTCCGAAACGTGCGCCTCGCCGTTCACCACGCGCGAAACGGTCTTGAGCGAAACTCCGGCGCGCTCGGCAACATCCGCCATCGTAACTCGTGGGCGCACGGAGTCGTGCATTCGATACTTCCCTTCGCAAGACTGGCCGTACAGCGTCCAGCAAAGCTGCGGATAGCGGCAGAAATCCTGCCCGACAAAGAGGTTTCGAAGGATTACCCGCAACGGCCAGGCGGCATGACCGCGCCGCCAGTGCTGGCAGCGGGGATCTTCCCGAACCGCTGCGCCCGTTGCTAGCCGCAACCGAAGCTTTCAGCGGCAGTGCGGGTGGAAAGCCGGAAGCTGGACGATGGCTCCGCCTGACTACCTGCTCACGATGCCCGCGCCGCGCGGGTAAAGCGGATCGACGCTGTCGTCGGGCAATCCGGGATCCTGCCGCTCGACCGCCTCCATCGAGCGGGGCAGTTCGAACGGCAGGGTGCCGCGCGCGGCAGCCTTGCCAAGCAGCACGTCGAGCACCGCTGCATCGCTGGCCCCGAAGTTACCCAGGATCACCGCCGCCTTGTCCTGTACGCCGGTCAGGATCGCGGGCCGATCAAGGAAGATCGCCAGCGCGGTCGGAACATGCGCGCTCGCCTGCTTCAACGCCTCGTAAGCCGGATCGCCGTCGCGGAAGTCGAGCCTGCCTTCCTTGTAGCGGCTGCCGAAGAAGTGGTTCGGGTGCAGCATCTCGGACGCGGTTTCCGCCCGCACGATGGCGAAGTCGGCTTGCGCCGGATCATCGACCACGGCCAGCCCTGCCGCTTGTGCGGCTTCAGGCGCCATTCCGAACAGCCACACCTTCCTGCCCGGCCCGAATGGCAGCGTGCCGCCGCTGTCCTGCAACAGGACTTGCGCTTCCCGCTGAACTTGCGCCGCCAGCGCGAGATCTTCCGGCGTGGCGATCACCGCGCTGGCGCGCTGCGGATCGACGTAAGGGTTTTCGAACAAGCCAAGCTGGAACTTGGGAAGCAATACGCGGCGAACGGATTCGTCGAGGCGGCTCTCCGTGATCTCGCCCTCGTCCACGGCGGCGATCAGCGGAGCGACTTCATCGACCCCGCCGAACTGGTCGAGCCCGGCCTGAAGCCCCTTCACGTAGCGTTCCCGCACGGTCAGGTTCTCCACGCCCCAGGCCGTCGAGATATCCTGCGGTCGCTGCGGCGCTTCGGCTGTCGGCGCGCGGCAACGCTCATTGCAGTCGCGAGTTATTGCCCAGTCGGACAGGACGATCCCTTCGTAGCCGAGCCGCTTGCGCAGGACGTCGGTCAGGAGCTGGCGGCTGAAACCGGGGCTGACTTCCTCGATCGGCTCCCCTTCCAGGGTCGCGCCGGCGAGGATGGGATAAGCCGGCATCAGCCCGGCGGCCTCTGCTTCCAGCGCGCCTTCGAACGCAGCAACGTGCATCCCGAGCGCGCTGCCGGGGCGCGCGAAGCGGCCGTAGTAATTGTGCGCATCGAATCCTTCCGGCTCCGCTCCGTAGCCGACCCAGTGCTTGATCACGGTTGCGACGCCGTTCTCCTCCAGGCCGTCCGCGCCGCCCTGAAGCCCTGCGACATAGGCCCCGCCCAGCACGCTGGTCAGGGCTGCATCGCTGCCGAAGGTGCCGCTGGTGCGTCCCCAGCGAGGCTCGGTTGCGAGATCGAGTTGAGGAGACAGCGCCATGTGAATGCCAACCGCGCGATATTCCTTGCGCGCGATGTCGCCGAAGCGCCGGACAAGCTCCGGATCGCGCAGGGCCGCGAAACCGAGCAGTTCCGGCCACTGCGTGGTGCCGGTGCCGCTTTCCGCCGCTCCCAGGACATACTGGAAGTGGCTGCGCGGATCGGTGCTGATCGTCAGCGGAATGCCTAGGCGGCTGGTTTCCGCCAGTTCCTGCACCGCGTTGTTCTGCTCGGCAAGGTCGGCGGGGGCCAGCGTCAGCCGGGTAATGAAGCTGGTGACGTGCTTGTCGCGCACGAGGTCTCCGAGGGCTTCGAGGTCATAACCGTCCGCCCGCCCGAGAACGCCGCCGGCGCCCGGCAGGGTCGAATGCATCAGCGTGCCGACTTTCTCAGCCACAGTCATGTGGGTCACGAGATCCCCGGCACGCTGCTCCGCTGACAGGCGCCAGTCCTCGTATGGGTTCAGCACTCCGTCGCGATTGAGGTCGCGGAAGCGCAGGCCGTCCGCTGAAACCAGCGGCTTTGCGCGCGCGCCAAGCTCCGGCTGCGGCGCGAGCGGCCCCGCCCCAATCGCTGGCTCCGCACCCTGCGCACAAGCGCCCAGCGCCAGCAGCGCGGCACCTGCCGCAAGGCTCTTCATCATCGAACGCACCACGTGCCTCTCCACTTCATTGTACCGGGAAATCATGCCCGGGCCGGTTTTTCCGGCTGATCCATCGTCGTGCAGGGTCATCGATCCTGTCGGCGCTAACGCTCGGCTCCCGCGTGCAGGCAAAGACCAGAAGTGGCAGCGCTGTCAATCCACACTGCCGCTGCGCTCCCAACCGAGACCGCCAGTCAACTGAGAAATCGGCCATTCTGAGACCTACCTGCCCTGCGATCCCGCCGTCTCCCGCACCACGCAGCGAAATCCGATGTGGCTGGTCGAGCTGTCGACGGCCTGCGGATGGCGAGCCGCGGG
>NZ_RSEK01000007.1 GCF_003958635.1 Altericroceibacterium xinjiangense
GCAGGAGCCCAGCCGCAAGCGGCAGCACCGCGTGCCGCAGCACGCGCCCGATGTTCTTCTTCATACGCTCTCTCCCATTTGCAGGCAGCTTAGGAAGGTCGCAGGAGGTAGCAAGTCTCGAAACGGGATATGTCCACGACCGCAGGCACTCCGGCCGGATCGCTCGAAACCAGCGTTCATTCGGCACAGCCCGCGAGCCCAAGATCTTCCGCGCAGCAGCCTAGGCGGCTCGATCGGCGCTCAACTGCTGGAGAAGCGCCAGGGCTGCTTCCTCTTCCAACGGACGGGAAAGAAGGTGACCTTGCAGTTCCGCGCATCCAAGCGAGCGGAGGAACGCGCGTTGCGCTTCGGTTTCGACGCCTTCTGCAGTTACAGCCACCCCCAGCGAACGGCCCAGCCTCGCAACGGCTTTGATGATCGCCTTCGACTCCTGCAGGTTTGCGAGATCCTGCACAAAGGAGCGGTCGATCTTGACCTTGTCGATGTTCAGCTTCTGAAGATATGACAGGCTCGAATACCCCGTGCCGAAGTCTTTCAGCACGATCTTGATGCCGGTCGCTCGAAGCTGCTTGAGTTTCTCAACCGCTCGCAGGTCGAGAATCGTGTGCTCGGTCACTTCGAGCTGCAGCCTTTCCGCCTCGAACCCGGTTCGTTCCAGAATTGCCAGGACCCGCTCAACCACCCGGTCGCTGCCGAGCTGAGAGGGCGAGAGATGGATGGCAAGCGCGACCTGTGGCCAGTCGAACAACGTCTGGCAGGCACGGTCGAGCACCCATTCGCCAAGCGGCAAGATCAGACCCGACTCTTCAGCAACGTCGAAGAAATCAGCTGGCTGCAGCACTCCAAGGCGCGGGTGCTTCCATCGCACCAGTGCCTCGAACGCGACAAGGTGCTCACCCCGCGTCGCGAACAAAGGCTGATATTCCATTTCCAGCTCTTGCCCCGACGCGAGCGCTTGCCGCAGTTCGCTCTCAAGTAGCCGTCTCTTTTGCATATCGGCATTCAGCGCCTCACTGAAGATCCGGAAGCAGGCGCGCCCTTCCCGCTTTGCCTGGTAAAGCGCCATGTCGGCGCGTTGGTGCAGCTCAACCCGGCTGACCCGGTCGCTCGTCCATTCGACCATGCCGATGGATGCACTGACATGCGCCTGCCCATCTTCAAGTTCGAACGGAAGTGCTGCCTCAGCGAGGATGCGCTGGCACACATCGGCCGCTCGAAAGCTGTCGCTGGTGCCCTGAAGAAGAATGGCGAATTCGTCGCCCCCCAGCCGGGCCGCCGTGTCGGATGCGCGGACTATCGCGCCTAGTCGGGCTGCAAACTGGCGAACCAGTTCATCTCCGGCCTGATGGCCGTATGTATCGTTGACCTCCTTGAAACGGTCCAGATCCACATAGATCAGAGCAGATCCCGTCGTGTCCCGGGGCATCCGCAGCAAAACCTGGTCGATACGTTCATTGAGCAGTGCGCGATTTGGCAGTCCGGTCAGCACGTCATGGAAGGCAAGATAGCGGCTGTGCGCTTCTGCCTCTCTGTAGGCGGTTACATCGGTGATGGCTGCGACAATGAAGTCCTGCCCATCAAGCGTGATTCTCTGCTTGCGAGTGATGACGGTGCGTACATTGCGGGAAGCATCGGTTATCTGCTCCTCGACCTCGTCGATTTCACCGGAGTTAAAAACCCGGTCATCAGCCTCATGGAATACTTTAACCTGATCCTCAGGGAAGAGAGCGTGATCGCCAAGCTTTAGAAGTACATCCCTGGAGTACCCGAAGAAGGAGCAGGCACCTTTATTGATCAGAACGATGGAGTGATTCCGGTCTTTCACAAACACCGGGTTCGGAATCACGTCAATCAGATCCTGGATATCACCCAGGCTTCTAATCCCGATATCTCGTCCAACCATCAAACAGCACCCCAGAATCTGCCCTGGGCCGTATGCATGAACGGCGCGCTGGTGGCTTTCCGGGATTCTACGGATCGGTCGCTACCGTCGGGCAGCAGGCTGACGCCCCCCCCCCCAAATCGGATGGCGCACACCTTGCCCCGCAGTGTCTCACCGCTCCCAGCGGAATGGCTGCTTTCCGAACGCGCGCATGCAAGTGCAGACGTTCCGGATCGCCCGGCGTCACCTCACGGCAGCCGCACCGTGCGCTCCCTTCCCGAACGGGCCGATAAGCCGCCGGTACTCCCTTTCAGGTTCGCCGTAGCTCTCCCCAGCGATCTCTTCGAGGCGGGCCCGATCGGCGATGTGAATGAGGCCGCGCGAGGCCCGGATCGCCCCTGTACCCTCAAGCGTGTGCAGGGTAACGGTCACGCCTGAACGGCGGACCGCAAGCATGATGGACATGAACTGGTGGGTCAGCTCCATCTGGTCCCCATCGATGCGGTCGTGACACATGAGGAGCCAGCGCGCGAGCCGCTCAGGAAGGGCATAGTGCGCGTTGGATGCCGCGGTCGACCCGGCCTGAACGTTCATGGCCTGGACGTAGCGCAGCAGAACGGTGCGCAAGGTCACGCTGGAGTCGAAGGCGCGGAGCAACTGCTCGGAAGACAGCGTCCAGGCGATGCCCTTCCCGATCTGCAGGAATGACCTTTGCGGCGTTTCGCCGGCATGCAGGATCACGGGAATGCCAGTCATCCCGTCGCGCCCGAAAATTCCGGTCTCGATCTGATCCCCGTCCCCGTCAGAGACGATGGAGCCCACGCCGTTCTCGATAAAGTGAACCTGTTCGATCGGCCGATGCCGATCGAAAAAGATATCGCCCACCGCAAGCTCGGTTCGCACGAAATGCGGCTCGAGAAGGGCATAGTCGTCGCTGGAGAGCGAACGCAGGAGCAAATTGGACGTAGTCGCTTGAGAAGGAGACATGCAGCCGCTTCCAAGTTGGGGCGGGAGCATGGATTATCTCTCAGCCGCCTGAGCCCTGAAAATGGCAGGCGATTTCGGTCATATAGGTTGCCAGCCACAGAACGAAACCCCTGCTGCAAGGAACCTTTCAGGAACATCTCCGCCGCGCCGTGGACTGCCTCGAAGATGCGGCCCCGAAGTGCGAACCGGCGCGCGAGCAGAAGGTAAAGCGGAGTAAACGGCAGCGGACTACCTGAATGTACGCTGCCGCACATAGTCTTCTCCGCGTGATGAACCTGGCTTAGCTCATCCGCAGGTCGGCGCGCATCTCTCTGCAACAGCCTGCCCCCCCCCCCCGACTTACACGGCGCTCCCGATGGTGATCCTTGACTGCAGCTACCCCCCTTTCGCTCTTCGTTGACAAGCTGGAGCGGCACTCGCCTCTTTCCGCGGACGCTCGCGCCGCAATACTTGCTCTGCCGCACACGGTCAGCGAACTGCAAAAAGGCGAATACCTCTATCTGGAAGGCGAAGCCGCGCCGGACTGCTGCATCGTTCTTTCCGGCTATGTCGCGACGGCGAAGATCGCCGGGAACGGCAAGCGCCAGATCGTCGCGATTCACATGAGGGGGGACGGCGTCGGCCTCCAGAACGGCTTCGTCGCGCGCACGGATCACGATGCGCAGACGCTCTCTCCGGTGAAGGCGGCCTTCGTAGCAGGGGCTGCCATAGACGAACTTGTTGCAGGGCATCCCGATGCCGCCCGCGCCATCTGGCTGGAGACGCTGCTGGAGGCATCGATCCAGCGGGAGTGGACGGTGAACCTCGGCGCCCGTGACGCCCGCAGCCGTGTCGCGCACCTGCTGTGCGAACTTGCGGTGAAGCAGGAAAGGGCCGCCACGGGGATAAAGAGAGGCTATCAGATCGCCCTGACGCAGGAGCAGCTGGCCGAAGCGACCGGACTGACAGCCGTCCACATCAACCGGGTGCTTCGGGATCTCAGGAAGGACGGCGTGATCGGCGACGTTCGCAAGGGCGTGCCTTTGACCTGCGACTGGGACCGCATGACCGAAGTCGCCGATTTCAGGAGCGAATATCTGGAGATCGCAAGGGCGGGATCATGCGTCCCAGCCGCTACTTGAGCACGCCGCCGGGCGGCGCGCTGGTCCCCGGGAGTCCAGCAACCATCCGGAGCGGGCGCGGCAAGGACGTACGCGGAGGAGCGGGATGCACGCTCTCATAATCGAGCCCCAGCCCCTGATAGCGATGATGCTGGAGGAAGAGCTTCGCGATCTCGGGTTGACCTCGTTCGACACGGCAGCGACCTAGGACGGCGCCATAACCGCCTCAAGGCGGCAGTGGCCGGACCTCATCACCGCAAGCGTCCGCCTGATGCGCGGCACCGGCGTGGAGGCCGTGAAATGCATCTGCGCGGAGCGACCGGTTCCGACCGTCTACATCGTCAGCAACCCGGAGGAGGTTGAGACACCCGATTGCGGCAGTGCCATTATCCGCAAGCCGGTCGCGAGGGGCGAGCTGAGAAAGGCGGTTGCGACGCTCGGCCTCACGATACCCACAGGGTCGCGCCCCGCGCCGGTCGGGTGAGCGGCGCCTGCGCAGGCAGCTGAGGGGCGGACACGGAGGCATCGCTGACGTGTCGGCCAGCTCAGGGCCTGCACCTCTACGCGTTCAACCGTCGGTACGCTCCTCCCGAAACCGGCACGACCCTGTTGGGTCGCCACGATTTCATTCAGCCTTGGTGACCGCAGTCCTGAGCTTATTCCACGGTGACAGACTTCGCCAGATTACGCGGTTGATCGACATCCGTGCCCTTCACGCAAGCCGTATGATAGGCGAGCAGTTGCACCGGCACGGCGTAGACCAGGGGAGCGATCAGCGGGTGGACTCGCGGCATCTCGATCGTCGCCAGACATCCCTCGCCCGCTTCTTCCAGCCCCTCTCGGTCGGAAATCAGCACGATCTTGCCGCCTCGGGCCCGCACTTCCTGCATGTTGGAAACGGTTTTTTCGAACAGCGGGCCTGATGGTGCGAGTACGACGACCGGCACGGCTTCGTCGATCAGCGCGATCGGTCCATGCTTCATCTCGCCAGCGGCATAGCCTTCGGCATGGATGTAGCTGATTTCCTTCAGCTTCAGTGCGCCTTCCAGCGCCAGCGGATAATCCGCCCCGCGCCCGAGGTAGAGCACATCGCGCGCCGGGGCGATCAAGTGCGCCATCGCGGCGATTTCCGCATCGTGGTTGAGCGCCGCGTTCAGGCAAGCCGGCGCTTCAAGCAAGTGGCTGACGATCTCGGCTTCCTGCTCCCGATCCAGCCGTCCGCGCTTCACCGCGAAGTGTGCGGCCAGAGCGGCGAGCACCGCAAGCTGGCACGTGAACGCCTTGGTAGAGGCGACCCCGATCTCCGGCCCGGCGTGGGTCGGCAGCAGCAGATCGGCTTCCCGCGCCATCGTGCTGGTGGGCACGTTGACGACGACGGCAATGGTCTGCCCTTCCTCCTTGCAGTGACGGAGTGCGGCCAAGGTGTCGGCCGTTTCGCCGCTCTGGGAAATGAACAGCGCCAGCCCACCGGGTTCAAGCACCGGCTCGCGGTAGCGGAACTCGCTGGCGACATCGATGTCGACCGGGAGGCGGGCGAATTGCTCAAACCAGTACTTCGCCACCAGTCCGGCGTAGTAGCTGGTGCCGCACGCGACGATCGTCACCCGGCTGATTGCCGAGATATCGAAGTCCATCTGCGGCAAGGCGACCTGCTGCTCCAGCGGGCGGACGTAGGAATTGAGCGTCTGCGCCACCACGGTCGGCTGTTCGAAGATCTCCTTCTGCATGAAGTGGCGATAGTTGCCCTTCTCGATCGCCGCAGCCGAAGCGCCGGAGGTGGAGATTTCCCGCTCTACTCGGTTGTTGTCCTTGTCGTAGATGGTGGCGCTGTCGCGCGTGACGACGACCCAGTCGCCTTCGTCGAGATAGGCGATCTTCTGCGTCAGCGGGGCGAGCGCCAGTGCGTCGGAGCCAAGATAGATCTCTCCGTCGCCGAAGCCCACTACCAGTGGAGACCCGCGCCGCGAACCGATCAGCATGTCGGGATGGTCACGAAAGGCAATCGCCAGCGCAAAGGCGCCGCGCAGCTGCGGGAGGACCGCCTTCACCGCATCTTCAGGTGATTTTCCGGCTTCGACTTGTTCGGAGATCAAGTGAGCCACGACCTCGCTGTCCGTCTCGCTTTCGAACGTGCGGCCGCGCTTGGTCAGCCCATCGCGCAAGGAACGAAAGTTCTCGATGATGCCGTTGTGGACCAGCGCCACTTCATCGGTGGCATGCGGGTGCGCGTTGCATTCGGTCGGGGCGCCGTGGGTGGCCCAGCGGGTATGGGCGATGCCGACTTCGCCGGGGGTCGGACTGGTAGCCAGTTCCCGCGTCAGGTTGGACAGCTTGCCCTCTGCCCGGCAGCGGACCAGGTCTCCATCGTGGAGCGTACAGATCCCGGCGCTGTCATAGCCGCGGTACTCCATCCGCTTGAGCCCATCGAGCAGCCGCTCCGCAACTTCTTCCCTGCCGACGATGCCGATGATGCCGCACATGAACGTTCTTCCTCAAATCTGATGCAGGGAACTTCACGCAGCCGCAGCCACAGGAATTCCCGAATGGTAACAGGTATATGAGCCGCCGCTCGCCCTGCGCAAGGCGGCGGAGCAAATGGGGACCGTCCGCAGCGCCGCCGCCTTAGTCCTTGGCCGCCTTCTTCCGCTTCATCGCGTCGTGAAAACGGTCGGCCCAGCCAGGCTTCACCAGCTGTTCCGCCCGGACCATTCGCAGTTCTCCATCGGCGACGTCGCGGCTGACGGCGCTGCCTGCCGCAACGATCGAATCCGCGCCGATCTTGACCGGAGCGATCAGCGCGCTGTTCGATCCGATGAACGCCCGCGGGCCGATTTCCGTGCGGTGCTTGAAATAGCCATCGTAGTTGCAGGTGATCGTCCCGGCCCCGATGTTGGCGCCCGCCCCGACGCTCGCATCACCGATATAGCTGAGGTGACTGGCCTTGGCGCCCTTTCCGATGGTCGCCTTCTTGACCTCGACGAAGTTGCCGACCTTGGCGCCTTCCTCCAGCACCGCACCCGGCCGCAGCCGAGCATAGGGGCCGACTTCGACGCTTTCGCCGACGGTCGCCCCTTCAAGGTGGGAGAACGCACGGATCGTAGCGTTATCCGCCACCGTGACGCCCGGCCCGAACACGACGTTGGGCTCTATCGTCACGTCGCGGCCGATCTGCGTGTCCCAGGAAAAGAACACCGTGTCCGGAGCGACCAGGCTGGCGCCATCCACCATCGCCTGCTTGCGGCGGGCCTGCTGCCAGCGCGTTTCGGCATCGGCCAGTTCCATGCGGGAGTTGATCCCGGCGACCTCGTTCCCGTTGTCAGTGGTGACGACCGCCGACAGCGCTCCTTCGGCGTGGGCGACGTTGACGATGTCGACCAGGTAGTATTCGCCTTGCGCGTTATCGGTGCCCACCTTGCCCAGCAGGTCAAACAGCCGTTCCGCCTTTACCGCCATCAGCCCGGAATTGCACAGCCGGCAGGCACGTTCTTCTTCCGAGGCATCCTTGTATTCCACCATCCGCCGGATGCGTCCGTCATCCGCGATGATCCGTCCGTACTGCAGGGCGTCTTCCGGCTCGAAGCCGAGCACGACGACTGCTGGTGCGTCTTCGGCGTGCAGGCGGTCAATCATTGCGCGCATGGTTGAGGCCGTGACGAAGGGCACGTCGCCATAAAGGATCAGCACGTCGCCCGCGAAGCCGGCAAGCGCGCCTTCCGCTTGCTGGACCGCGTGGCCGGTGCCGAGCTGCGGTTCCTGCAGGACCAGCTCAGCGCGCTTTCCCAGCTGCGCCTCCAGCTGGTCGCGCCCGTCGCCGACGATCATGATCGTGCGTTCGGGCGCCAGTTCTCCGGCGCTCTGGAGCAGGTGCTCGACCATCGGGCGCCCCGCAATCGGGTGCAGGACCTTGTGGCGTGCGCTGCGCATGCGGGTGCCCTTGCCGGCAGCAAGAATCACGGCGGCGATCGGTCGGGCTGTGTCGTTCATGTCGGAGGCTTTGCCACCAATCGGTTGCGGTTTCCATACGGCTCGGGCATCGGGCATGGCCATGGATCGGTTTCCCTTCACCGCAATCGGCTTCGATCTCGACGGCACGCTGGTCGACAGCAACCGCGACCTCGCCCCGGCAATCAATCACGCGCTGGCGTTGGCAGGCCGAGCCACGATCTCGCAGGATGCCACGCGCCGGCTGATCGGCGGCGGGACCCGCAAGATGCTGCTGCGCGCAACGGAATTGACCGGCGGCCCGCTCGATGAAGAGACGTTCGAGCAGCTCTACGACACCATGCTGTTCTATTACGAAGCGCACATCGCCGATCACACGGTGCCCTACCCCGGCTGCCTTGAAGCTCTCGACGCGCTGGCCGCGCACGGCTGCCGCCTGGCAGTCGCAACCAACAAGATCGAGCATCTGGCCCGCAAGCTGCTGACCGGCCTCGATATGCTCGACCGCTTCGACGTCGTGCTTGGCGGCGATACGCTTGGCCCGGACAGGGCGAAGCCGAAAGGCGACATGATCGCCGAAGCGCAAGCGCGCTGCGGCGGCGGCACGTTCGCCTTTGTGGGCGATTCGACTTACGACGTGCTGGCGGCGAAGGCCGCGGGCATACCGGTGATCGCGCTCAGCTTCGGATACAACGACGTCCCGGCGCAGGATCTTGGCGCGGACGCAGTGGTCGACCGTTTCGACGATCTTCTGCCGGCGCTTCGTCGCCTCGGCTGACCCAGGAGAACCCTTGATGACGATTTCCTTCCGTGACCGCGTCGCCATCGTAACCGGGGCCGGAGCCGGGCTGGGCCGCGCCTATGCGCTGGAACTGGCGCGGCGCGGGGCGCGGGTGGTGGTGAACGATCTCGGCACCTCGCGCGACGGGACCGGTGCATCGGATACCGCTGCCGCCGTCGTTGAGGAAATCGCGCGCGCCGGCGGCCAAGCGATGGCGAGCGGCGCCTCCGTCACCGAGTTAGACCAGATGGAGGCGATGGTCGCCGCCGCGCGGGAGCGGTGGGGCGCGGTGCACGTGCTGGTCAATAACGCCGGGGTGCTGCGGGACAAGAGCTTTGCCAAGATGGACATGGCGGATTTCGAATTTGTCCTGCGCACCCACCTTGTCGGCTCCGCCAACGCCGCCCGCGCGGTCTGGCCGTTGATGCGGGAACAGGGATACGGGCGGGTGCTGGTGACGACCAGTTCCAGCGGTCTGTTCGGCAACTTCGGGCAGGCAAACTACGCGGCCGCCAAGCTCGGCCTCGTGGGATTGGCCAAGACGCTGCATCTCGAAGGCGCGAAGTACGACATCCGCGTCAACGCACTGGCCCCGCTCGCCGCCACGCGGATGACCGAAGACATCTTGCCGGACGAAGCCTTTGACCGGTTCACGCCGGAAAAGGTCGTGCCCGCCGCCTTGTTCCTGGTCAGCGAGGATGCGCCCAGCGGCGCAATCGTCGGCGCGGGTGCAGGCGCCTTCCATTCGGCCTGGATCACCATGAATCGGCCCGTGACTTTGGCTGACGAGGAAATGACGGTGGAGGGATTTGCCAGCCAGTGGCCGGCGATCGCGCGGCGGCAGGACACCGTCGTGCCGGAGACCGGCTTCGAACAAAGCGACATCATCCTTGGCGCCCTGCCGGGCGGCAAGGGCTAGCTGTCCACCACTTTCACCAGGCGCCGTTCGACCGGGGCGAGTACCCCGGCCAGTTCATGCCCCCGCTTCAGCACCTGCCCCTGTTCCCCGAACAAGGTCCACATGCCCTGTCGGTTGCGCAGCGCGGGGCGTTTCTCGACCCGCATCTGCGGCACTTCGGCCGTGCGGCGAAACGCGGCAAAGCTGGCGCAATCCCGCGTGAAATCCATCGCGTAGTCGCGCCATTCTCCGGCCGCGACCATTCGTCCGTAAAGATCGAGGATTCGCAGCAACTCGATGCGCTCGAACCCGACCTGCTGCGGTGCGGCCCGGGGGAATGCGACGACGTTGGGACCCGTCACTGATCCGTGCCGCACTTCTTGGGTGCGGCCACAAGTTCGGCTCGCAAGGCGTGGAGCTCGGCTCGCAAGGCTTCGACTTCGCGCTGGAGCGCTTCGACCTTTTCGCCGCTGCCGGGTTCGCACGGCTCGTCGCACGGGGTGCCGTAGGGGATGAACTCGCGCAGCCAGGTTTCCGCAGGAACCAGGGTGGATCGCGCCTTCAGGCCGATCATCGTCGCGCCTTCCGGTACGTCGTCCGTCACCACAGCGTTGGCACCGACCCGCGCCCGTTCCCCAACGACGATCGGTCCGATGATCTGCGCGCCCGATCCGATGATGACGTTGTCACGCAACGTCGGGTGCCGCTTTCCGGGCCGGCCGTTCGTCGGATTGCTGCCGCCCAGTGTGACGCATTGATAAATGGTCACGTTGTCGCCGATCTCGGCCGTTTCCCCGATCACCGTAAAGCCGTGATCGAGGAAGAAGTTCTTCCCGATCCGCGCACCCGGATGGATGTCGATCGCGGTCAACCAGCGCGACACGTGGTTCACCACCCGGGCAAGAAAATAGAGATGGCCGTTGAACAGCCAGTGCGCGATCCGGTGGAGGAACAGGGCCCAGACACCGGGGTACAGCAGGATTTCCCAGCGGGATCGCGGCGCGGGATCACGCGCACGAACTGAATCCAGATAGCTGATCAGCTGGTTCCACATGCCCTGTCAGTCTTTCACCAAAGCCGGATCAAAGCAAGGTTGGTGCCCGGGGGCCCTCGACGGCTTCAAGCGCAGCTCTCCAGATCGCAAGCGTGGGAGGCGCTTTTCGTTCCAGGCTGAGCCGGTCGACCGCATCGACCAGCTTTTCCAGTTGCGCGAAGGACCGTTCCGCGCGCGGCACGAGATAGGTCGCGGCTTCCTCTCCCAACGTCAACCCGCGCTGTTCCGCCATCGCC
Source organism: Altericroceibacterium xinjiangense (assembly GCF_003958635.1). Lineage (GTDB taxonomy): Bacteria > Pseudomonadota > Alphaproteobacteria > Sphingomonadales > Sphingomonadaceae > Altericroceibacterium_A > Altericroceibacterium_A xinjiangense. The sequence continues at coordinate 10,881 of NZ_RSEK01000007.1, forward strand.
AGGACCAGGTCCTGCGCCATCGCATCGTCAGGCAAGCCGATCTCGAGGTGCAGCGCCGCCCCCAGCCGAGACCGGAGATCCGGCAGTGCAATCGCAGACGGCCCCTCGCTCGCGACGATCAGCAGCGGCGTCCCGCTTTCCTGCGCCCGATTCCAGCGATGGAACAAGTCGGCTTCCGCGACCTCGGCGCAAGGCAGGGCATCGTCCGCCGCCTCCCCCTTTCCGCTTAGCGCAAACCAGCGAGCGAGCAGCGATTTGCCGGAGCGCGCAGGACCAGTGAGGACCGCGGTGCGAAAAGGCCAGCGATCCGGCTGCGCCAAGGCTTCGGCGATGTGGGCGTTCGCGCTGCCGACCACGATCCGCGCCGGGTCCGCCTCCGGCCCGCGCGTGATCGGCAAGGCGATCTGAGACGACATCAGCGAGTGGCGTAGAGGCCGTTTCCGGTCTGGCCCACGCTCCACCCGCGAGAGCGCAGCGCCGCGATCAGGCCGGACAAGTCGCCACCAAAGGTCACCCGCATCGTCGACGTGCCGCCGACCGCAACATTGGTCGTGGCCACGCCTTGGACGCCCGGGGCCCCGCGGATCGAGGCCAGCGCCGCCTCAACCGACGCGGAATCTGGCGTGGCGAACTGAATGGTGAAGCCGGTGGCCTGCGGTTCGGGCGTGGACGGTGTCGGCTGGGGCGCCGGAGTTGACGCAGGAGCCGGTCGCGGAGCAGCGCGCACGGGCGCTTCCTCCGCCCTGCGGCCTTGTTCGATCAAGGCCTGGATTTCCGGATCAAGCTTCACCTGCTCGATAGTCGCCAGCGTCGGATCCGGTTCGAGACGGCCATCCTGGAACGCCCGCGCATAGATCGCATCGAGCCGCCGCACTGCCTGCTCCAGCATCGGGCCAACCTGCCGCTGGTTGGGAGCCTGAAGGGTGAACGACCCGAGGTACCGATGATCCGGGCCATAGCGGGCGGTAAATTCACCCGTGACGGGGCCGCCCGGCCATTCCCAGCGCAAGTGGGCGACCGGCATGATCACGTCAGCCGCGCCGAACTGGTCGAGGATTTCATTCCACCACAAGCGGCTGCGCCGGTCGGTCTGTCCCGCCGTCAGCAACAGCGATTCGCCACCAGCCCCGGTTGGGCGGACATAATCGATCGCGCTGCGCCCGGCCTGGAATTCCGCCCAGGCGCGCTGCCACGGGTTGCGTTCCTCGAACATGGTCTGCGTCCCGCCGGCGTACAGTTCCGGCAAGGTCAGCAATGGGGGAGAGCGGCGAATCTCGCCTTCCCCGCCCAGCAGTCCGCCGGCCCGGGTATGGTCAAAGATCACGCCCAGATCGGCAATGTAGCGGCGCGGACCGATCTGCTCCTGTTCAACCACGACGGCCGCCGCCATCGATTCGATTCGCTCATCAGGCAGGTCAGGTCCACCGGCCTTCTTCCACGCCAGGATCTGGGCTTCACGCCAGCCCTTTTCGCGCGCGTCCTGGGGGCTGTCCCCTTCGACGTTCACGTGAATACCGGTCACCTGGATGTCGGTGCTGCTGGCGATCGGCGGAATACCGCGGTCACCCGCCACCTGTGCCCAGACCACGCCCGCGATCAGCAGGAATGCCAGGACGATAAGGAGGGCGAGGCCCGAAAGCGGACTAGCCGGGCGGCGGAGAGGGATCATGGAGCTGTTCATCAGAGAAATCGCCGGCCTTTTGCCCAATGGCGAGTGGAAATCCAAGCACGAAAGACTAAAGGGCGTTCTTATGGCTTCTGAAAACCGCACTTCCGGCCCCTACACCTACGCTCAGGCGGGGGTCTCGATCGATGCCGGCAACGCGCTGGTCAAGGCAATCGGCCCTCTCGTCAAGGCGACTCGCCGTGCTGGCGCGGACGGCGAGATCGGCGGGTTCGGCGGGTTCTTCGACCCGAAGGCCGCCGGGTACGCCGATCCCCTGCTGGTCGCTGCCAACGACGGAGTCGGAACCAAGCTCAAGCTCGCCATAGAACATGACGGACACGACACCGTCGGCATCGATCTGGTGGCGATGTGCGTCAACGACCTGATCGTGCAAGGGGCGGAGCCGCTGTTTTTCCTCGATTACTTCGCCACCGGAAAGCTGGAAAATCGCGTGGCGGAGCGCGTGATCGCCGGGATCGCTCGAGGCTGCCAGATCGCCAACTGCGCGCTGATCGGCGGCGAAACGGCTGAAATGCCCGGGATGTACGCTGCGGGTGATTACGATCTGGCCGGCTTCTGCGTCGGCGCGGTGGAGCGCGGGCAGCAGTTGACCGGAGAGCGGGTTGCGCCCGGCCACGTGCTGCTGGGCATCGCCAGTTCCGGCGTGCACTCCAACGGCTATTCGCTGGTCCGCCGGCTGGCTTCGGACAAGAACTGGCAGCTGGAGGAAGCCGCACCGTTCGATTCCGGGCGCCGGCTGATCGATGCGCTGATGGAGCCGACCCGGATCTACGTCCGTTCGCTGCTGCCGACGATTCGGGCGGGGAAGATCGACGCGCTGGCTCATATCACCGGCGGCGGCCTGCTGGAAAACGTGCCCCGGGTTCTGCCTGCGGGCGCGCACGCCGTGATCGATGCCGACACCTGGAGCCAGCCCGGCCTCATGGCCTTCCTGCAGGAACAGGGAGACATCGCCCCGCAGGAAATGGCGCGGACATTCAACTGCGGGATCGGCATGGTCCTGGCCGTGATCCCCGATCTTGCCGAAGAGGTCTCCGCCGAACTGGCGCAAGCGGGCGAGACCGTATTCCGCATCGGTGAAATCGTTGCCGGGGAACGGGGCTGCACCGTGCGCGGAGCGGCGGGCAACTGGTCATCCCCCACGGCATGGGAAGCCGTTCACGGCGCCTGATCTTCGGTTTCCTTGCGCGGCACTCCCTCGATATCCTCGCCCAGGGTATCCCGCAGGTAAAGCTCCCGCACCCCGACGAACGCGACGACCAGCAGGGCGGCGGAAAAGAACAGGCCGTAGATGCCGAATACTGCCCCGACTCCCAGGATCACGAACAGCGTCAACGCCGGGGGAATGCTGATCACCTGACCGGTGACGTTCGGGGTGACAAGGTTCGTCTGCACCAGCCGGACGACCAGGTAGACCAGCAGCGTCTCCCACAGCAGGTTGCCGCCTTGCGTCGCCGCGATCGCCAAGGCGGGCAGCATCGCGATCGCGGGTCCGACATACGGCACGAATTCGGAAATCCCGGCCAACAAACCCAGCGCGGCCCAGCTGTCGAGTCCGACGAACCACAACCCCGCGGCGACCAGCAGGCCCATGCTGGCCATCTGGATCAACTGGGCCTGCAACCACAGCCGCAGGGCGAGCGAGATTTCGTTCAGAGCGCGCCGCATCGCTGCGCGGGCCTTGGGCGGCGTCAACAGGACGATCCCGGCAAGATAGGGTTCGGGATGGACCGCCAGGAAGATCGCCCCGATCAGGACGATCAGGAAGTTGAGCAGGATCTGCCCGGCGCCCGTTATCAGGTCGCCCAGCACGTCGGCGAACGTGGATCCCCCGGCCGCCGCTTCAAGGGCGCTGACCAGCGCGGCCCCGACTGGAGAACCCGCCAGCTGCGCTTGCAGCGACTGGATCACCTGGGGCAAGTCCGACAGCAGGCTGAACACCTGGTCTCCGAACTGAACCGTGATCAGCCAGGCAATCGCCCCGAACGCGGCCAGAACCAGCACGATGGAAAAGGCGAGGGCAATCGGTTCGTTGCGCAAGCCCGCGCGCCGCAGCAAGCCCGCCACGGTACGAAAGATCACCGCGCCGAGCACCGATCCGAAGGCCAGCAGCAGCAGATCGGTTGCGCGCCAGATTACCAGCAGCAGCGCCGCAACGGCGATCGTCCAGCCGAGCCGCCGAAGGTAGGGCTTGTCCTCGGGCGGAGGCTGAAGGACTGGCTGCATGCATTCCCATCCGAGTTGCGGGCATGAATAGAGCCCGTTAGACGCGGGGGACTCCCGCGCGAGACAGATGACGGCTCACCAGCCCGCGCGTTCCCGGCAAAGACGAGAAGGAAGACTTGGTAATGGCCAAAAAGGCGCGGCTCGCGGTCATGCTGTCCGGCCAGGGGACGACGATGGCGGCGCTGCTTTATGCCTCGCGCTTGCCAGGCTGCCCTTATGAGATCGTGCTGGCGGCCAGCAACCTGCCCGATGCGCGCGGGCTACGGATTGCCGAGGCCGAAGGGGTTCCGACGTTCGCTCGCAGCCACAGGGGCATGGCCCGGGAGGATCACGATGCGGTGATGGACGCCGCCTTGCGCGAAGCAGGCGCGGACCATGTCGCCTTGTGCGGATACATGCGCATCCTCTCCCCCGGCTTCGTGGCGAAGTGGGAGGGCCGGATGTTCAACACGCACCCTTCCCTGCTGCCCAAGTACAAGGGGCTGGACACCCACCAGCGGGCAATCGACGCAGGCGAAAGCCACGCCGGGTGCAGCGTGCATCTCGTCACCGCCGGGCTGGACGAAGGGCCGATCCTGGCCCAGTTCCCCGTTCCGATCATCGCGGGCGAAAGCGCCCAGATGCTGGGCGACCGGGTGCGGCTGGCCGAATATCAGCTCTACCCCCGCGCGGTGGCCGATTACATCACGCACCGGTCCAGCGCCGGCTGATCGTCCGGCCCATCAGAGGCAGACAAATGAATAGGGCCGCCCCGAAGGACGGCCCTTTGCCTACTACCGGGAAAGAGCGATCAGCCGACGATCTCTTCCGGCTTGAAGAAGTAGTCGATTTCGATCTTCGCGTTTTCTTCGCTGTCCGAACCGTGGACCGAGTTCGCCTCGATGCTTTCGGCATAGCTCTTGCGGATCGTGCCTTCGGCAGCATCGGCCGGGTTGGTGGCGCCCATCACGTCGCGATTGCGCTTCACCGCGTCCTCGCCTTCCAGGACCTGGACGACGACTGGGCCGCTGATCATGAACTCGACCAGTTCACCGAAGAAGGGGCGTTCCTTGTGGACGGCGTAGAAGCCTTCCGCTTGTTCGCGAGTCATTTGGATGCGCTTCGACGCGACGACACGCAGGCCGGCGTCTTCCAGCATCTTGGTGACGGCGCCGGTCAGGTTGCGACGCGTGGCGTCGGGCTTGATGATCGAGAAGGTGCGGGTAACCGCCATGGGGACGTTCCTTGCGAGATTGGCAACGGGCGCGCGCTAGCCGCACAGCCGGAAGCGCGCAAGGCTGAAGCCCCGGCAACGCGGCCAACGCGCCGGTTTCAGGCCTTGTGCACCCACTTGCCGTCCTGGAATTCATAGAATTCGCGGCGGATATCCTGCCGGTCGCTGAAACGGCGCCAGGTCTCCCTGGCTGCCTCGCGCCCCGCGTCCTCAAAGAACAGCAGCACCCGGTCGAACCCTTCGGCCTCGTCCCGCCATTCCCCATCGGCCAGCGCGATCAGCCGCGCACCGTTTTCCGCCTCGCACTTGTCGGACAGCAGCAGCGGCTGGCGCGCGGAGTGCGGCTGTCCCGCCCTGCCGTGCGCCAGGAAGTCCTCCGGGCACTGTTCCCACAGCGCCTTGTCCAGCGAATCGAGCCGTTCTTCCTGCCGGGCGACGACCAGCAGCCGTTCCCCTGCCCGCTTCGCCGCACGGGCGATCAGCGGAACGACCTGTTCGACAGGTTTTTCGCCCGACAGATAGAAGCCGACTCGTTCCAGCGCCTACGCCTCCAGGTTGTCGCGCACGAAGCGGTCGACCAGCCGCACGCCGAAACCGGTCGCGCCCTTGTCCCACGTCGCGCCCGGCTTGTCCGCCCAGACCATGCCCGCGATGTCGAGATGGGCCCACGGCGTGCCGTTCTCGACAAAGCGCTGGATATACTGCGCGGCCGTGATCGACCCGGCCCAGCGCGGACCGACGTTCTTCATGTCGGCGATCGGGCTGTCGATCAGCTTGTCGTAAGCCGGGCTGAGCGGGAAGCGCCACAGCTTGTCCCCGCTCGCCTTGCCGGCCGCGGTCAGCTTGTCGGCCAGACCGTCGTTGTTCGAGAACAGACCGCCGTGTTCATGGCCGAGCGCGATGATCATCGCGCCGGTCAGGGTGGCGAGATCGACGATCGCTGCGGGCGTGAATTCCTGCTGCACCCAGGTGATCGCATCGCACAGCACCAGCCGCCCTTCGGCATCGGTGTTGATCACTTCCACCGTCTGGCCCGACATCGTGGTGACGACGTCGCCGGGACGCTGGGCGTTGCCGTCCGGCATGTTCTCCACCAGTCCGCACACGCCGATGACGTTGGCCTTCGCCTTGCGGGTAGCCAGGGTGAGCATTGCGCCGGCAACGGCACCAGCCCCGCCCATGTCCCACTTCATGTCTTCCATCCCGCCAGCTGGCTTGATGGATATGCCGCCAGTGTCGAACGTCACGCCCTTGCCGACGAATACGGTCGGCTTGTTATCCTGGGCCCCGCCCATCCACTTGATCGCAAGCAGCCGCGCCTCGCGCACCGAACCCTGGCTGACGCCCAGCAGCGCGCCCATGCCCAGTTCCCGCATTTCATCCTCACCCAGCACGACCAGCTGCGCGCCGGTGCCTTCGAACTGCTGCTGGCAGCGTTCGACGAAGCTTTCCGGATAGATGATGTTGGCCGGTTCGGCGACGAGCGTGCGGGTGAACTCCACCCCGGCGGCGACCGCTTGTTCGGTTGCCCAGACTTGTTCGCTGCCTTCAGGCGCGCCGATCACGGTGATCTGCTTCAGGCTGATCTTCTGTTCGTCCGTCAGCCGGGTGCGATAGGCGTCATGCCGCCAGCCGCGCAGCCGAAGCCCTAGAAGCAGCGAGGCGACGTCTTCCGGCTGCAGGTTAGCACCCGTCAGGTCGAGTGCGAGCGCGTCCTCACCCGAGGTCAGGTACTTTGCGGTCAGCGCCGCACCCGCTTTCTCAAGGGAGGCGGAGCGGTCCTCTCCCGGCTTGCCGACGCCGACCAGCGCCAGCCGCACGACCGTTCCGTCCCGCTCAACGAAAGTTTCGAACACCTGCCCGGCCTTGCCGGTAAAGCGAGCGGCGCTGGCGCCCTGCGCGGCGGCCGGTTCAAGGCCGCCGGGCAGCTGGTCCTGCTCGGCAATCCGGGCAACAAGCCGGAAGGATGCGGTATCGGGGGCGGAACGAAAGCTGATCTGCATGGTGTCTCCGGTGAAAAGGACAGGCGCCGCGACGGGCGCCCTTTCGCGCGGGAATTGCTGCCGTTGCAGTTAGGCGCGGGCAGTGCGATAGGCAAGCCATGCTCCCCACCCGGCAGTCCCCGCTGCAAGCTTCGAATCCCTGCTTGCGCCGCATCCGTCTGGGCGCAGCCCTGGCCGCGCTGGCGATCGGCTGCTGGCCCGTCGCAAGCTATGCCCAGCAGGGCGCACCACCGGGCGTGGAGCCGGCCGATCCTCCCGTTCGCCTGCCCGCGCCGCGCGATCCGGTATTCACCGGGGACGAGCAGCCGGGCTTTCCCAATGCCATCGTGGCGCCGCCCGGAACCGAAGCGATCACCGACGCCGACGGGACGCGGGACATCGCCTTCGAGGCGAACCAGCTCGACTTCGATAGCGACAGCGACGTGGTGACTGCATCCGGCGATGTCGTGCTGCGATCGGGGGATCAGTCGGTTCGCGCCGATGCCGTGACCTGGGATCGCCAGACCGGCCAGATCGTCGCCACCGGCACCGTGCGTTTCGTGGACGAGGACGGCAACCAGTTGTTCACGGACCGGCTGGAACTGACCGACGAGCTAAGGGCCGGCACGATGAGCAACCTGCTGCTCGCCATGCGTGCAGGCGGGCGGCTCGCGGCGGAGGAAGGCCGGCGCAACGATGCCGGGCAAGTCGTGCTGGAAACCGCAGTCTATTCGGCGTGCGCGGTCGAAACCGCCGCAGGGTGCCCGAAGGACCCGAGCTGGCGGATCACCGCCGACCGGGTGATCTACGATCCGGTTGCGGAACGCGTGCGCTTCAGGGGCGCGTTCCTTGAAGTGTTCGGCCAGCGCATCCTGCCGCTGCCCGGGTTTGCGGCGGCATTGGGCGGACAAGCCAATTCGGGCCTGCTGATCCCCAGCATCGGGCTTACCGCTTCGAACGGGCTGGAAATAAACGGCAGCTATTACTGGCGGCTCGACCCCGACCGCGACCTGACCGTGTCCGGTTTCGTTTATACCGAGGCGCAGCCGATGGTGTCGGCTCAGTACCGGGAGCTTACCGAGCTCGGCGCCTATCAGATCACCGGGTACCTCACCCGCGGGAGCCGGATTCCCGTCAACAGCGAACTCAGCCTGCCGGAAGAAGGATGGCGCGGCTATTTGTTCGCCAACGGGAAGTTCATCCTCGACCCCAACTGGACCGTGACCGCGTCCGCCCGTCTGGCGAGCGACCGGACCTTCCTCCGCCGTTACGACATCAGCCGCGATGACCGGATTCGCTCCACCTTCAACATCGAGCGGATCGACGAGGATTCCTACCTCTCGGTCGCCGGGTGGGCGACCCAGGTGCTGCTGACGGACGATGAGCAGGGGATGGTGCCGATCGCCCTCCCGGTGATCGATTACCGCCGCCGGATTGAGGACCCGCTGCTCGGCGGGCGCGCGGAACTGCAGCTGAACACACTGGCGCTGACTCGGGTGGACGGCATGGACACCCAGCGCGCCTTCGCCCGGATGCAGTGGGATCGGCGGCGGATCACTCGCTGGGGGCAAGAACTCACCTTTACCGCTCTGCTGCGCGGCGATGTCTATCATTCGGATGAAAACGCGACGCTCGCCACGCCGCAGTACCGCGGACTGCCGGGCTGGCAGGCGCGCGGCATCGCGATCGGGGCAGTAGACGTGGAATGGCCGCTGGTCGGCAGCCTGCTGGGCGGAACGCAGGTGCTGACGCCCCGCATCCAGCTGGTGGCCAGTCCGCCGATCCGCAACCTGGCGATCCCCAACGAGGATTCACGAGCCATCGAGCTGGAGGACAGTAACCTGTTCGCGCTCAACCGCTTCCCCGGCTACGACCGGGTAGAGGGCGGGACGCGCGCCACCTACGGCGTCGACTGGCTGTTCCAGCGGCCCGGATGGCAAGTCAAAAGCACTGTCGGCCAATCCTATCGCCTGACCGACAAGCCAAGCCTGTTCTTTGACGGAACCGGGCTTAGCGAGCAATTTTCCGACTGGGTCGGACGGACGCAGGTCCGCTATCGCGATTTCGTGCGGTTCACCCACCGTTTCCGGCTCGACAAGGACACGTTCGCGGTTCGCCGCAACGAGGTCGACGCGGCGGTCGGCACGGACCGCACCTACGTGGAAGTAGGCTACCTGAGGCTAAACCGCGATATCGATACCAGCTTCGAGGACCTGCAGGACCGGGAGGAACTGCGTGCCGCCGGACGCGTGGCCTTCGCCCAGTACTGGTCAGTTTTTGGTTCTGCGGTCATCAACCTTACCGACCGGGAGGAAGACCCGACCTTCACGTCCTCCGGGTTCGAACCGCTGAGGACGCGGCTGGGAATCGGCTATGCCGACGATTGCCTGGAATTCGGGGCGACCTGGCGGCGCGACTACATCAGCGTCGCCGACGCGCAGCAGGGCAACAGCTTCCAGCTTTATTTCGCGCTGCGCAACCTGGGGTTCCGCTAGACAGGCAGCGCCTCTTCCCGCCGCCACCGAGCCCCTGCCGACGCGAACATTGGCAGAAAGACGCAAAGGCGCTATCGGCCGCGCAGCCATGCGCTCAGCTTCGGTTCAGCCGTTTCTGGCGAAGCCGCAGCGAATGAATGGGCGCCGACGCGCCGTGTACGGGACCAATTGCGTGATCACCAGCTCCAAACGAATGAAGGTTTTCGGTCGTTCCGTCCTGCTGGCGGGCAGCCTTGCCGGCCTGCTGGCCGGGGGAGTCCATGCACAGGACACCCAGCAAACATCCCTCGATGACCCCTTCAACATCCCGAACGACGTGCAGATTCTGGGGCAGAATCCCAATCTTCGGCGCGCCACGGCCCGCGTGAACGGCGATGTCATCACCGGGACCGACGTGGAACAGCGTGTCGCGCTGGTGCTTGCGGCCAATCAGGCGGCGCCTTCGGAAGAGGAACTGCAGCGGCTCCGGCTGCAAGTCCTGCGCAACCTGATCGACGAGACGCTGCAGATCCAGGAAGCCGGGGCGCAGGACCTGGCCGTCAGCGATGAAGAAGTGGAGCAGACTTACCGGAACGTCGCTTCGCAGCGGTTCAAGCAAGATACCTCGGAGATGAACGCCTATCTCCGCTCCATCGGTTCTTCCCCTGCCTCGCTCCAGCGGCAGATCCGGGGCGAGCTCTCCTGGAACCGGCTGCTGCAGCGGAACATCCAGCCGTTCGTCAATGTCTCGGCAAGCGAGGTGAACGAACTGCAGGACCGGCTGAAGGCGTCCCGCGGAACCGATGAATACCGTCTGGGCGAAATCTACCTTTCCGCCACCCCTGCCACGCGCGATACCGTGTTCCAGAACGCACAGCAGATCGTGGAGCAACTGAAGCAGGGCGGCAGCTTCGTTGCCTATGCGCGGCAATATTCCCAAGCCTCCACGGCTGCGGTCGGTGGCGATCTCGGCTGGATCCGGCTGGAACAGCTGCAGAATCCGCAGCTGGAAAACTCCGCGCGGACACTGGAACCCGGCCAGCTCGTCGGTCCGGTGGAGATCCCTGGCGGGTTCTCGATCCTCTACCTGATCGACAAGCGGCAGGTCGGCGTGGCCGATCCGCGCGACGCGATACTTAGCCTGAAGCAGATCTCGATCGAATTGCCCAAGGGAATGGCCGAAGACCAGGCGCGCCAGCGGATTGCAAGCTTCTCCGATGCCGTCGGGAAGATCCGCGGGTGCGGCGATGCCGATCAGGCCGCAGCGGCGATGGGCGCAAGCGTCGTCTCCAGCGACCAGCTGCCGGTCCGCAACCTGCCCGAAGCGCTGCAGCAGACCCTGCTGCAGCTCAATGTCGGGCAGAGCACTCCGCCGTTCGGCTCGATCGAAGAAGGCGTCCGCGTCCTGCTGCTGTGCGGACGCGACGATCCCCAGTCGGGTAGCGCCACGCCAAACTTCGACGCGCTGATGGCCCAGCTGGAGGACGACCGGATCAACAGGCGGGCCCAGCGCTACCTGCGCGACCTGCGCCGCGATGCGGTGATCGAATATAACTGAGGACCTGCCCCTCGCGCTCTCGCTTGGCGATCCGGCAGGCGTCGGGCCGGAGCTGATCTGCGAGGCATGGGTGCGCCGGGTCCGGTCCGGTCTGCCGCCGTTCTTCGTGGCAGGAGGGGTTTCCCTGCTGCGCGCAGCGGCTGAGCAGCGCGGGCTGGACGTTCCGGTTCACCCGGTATCCGATGCGGCGGAAGCGGCGGCGCTGTTCGACAAGGCCCTCCCGGTTCTGGGGGAGCTTGATGGCCCCTACCGCCCCGGGAAACCGGATGCCGGCGGCGCAAAGCTCGCCCTTGCCTCCCTTCGGCAAGCGACAGCTCTGGTAACCGGAAAGGCCGCAGGCGCACTCGTCACCGGTCCCATTGCGAAGTCCCGTCTGGCGGAGGTCGGGTTCGATTTTCCCGGACAGACCGAATTCGTCGCCCACGCCTGCGGAGTTCCGGCCACGGATGCCGTGATGCTGCTGGCAGGGCCGCAGCTGCGGACCGTTCCGCTCACCGTTCATGTCGCGCTGGCGGAAGTTCCGACTTTGTTGAGCGTTGAGCTGATCTGTCGACGGACGCGAATTGTCGCGCGAGGCATTCAGCGCGATTTCGGGATCGCACATCCCCGGATCGCCATTGCGGCGCTCAATCCCCACGCCGGGGAACACGGCCGCATGGGCGATGAAGAGCAGCGGATCATCGGCCCCGCGATCGAGACTCTGCGCGCGGAGGGCATCGAGGTGAGCGGACCTTGGCCAGCCGATACGCTGTTCGCCCCTCGCGCCCGGGAAACCTACGATGTGGCGATTGCGATGTACCACGATCAGGCGCTCGTGCCGCTGAAGGCGCTCGATTTCGATGAAGGCGTCAACATGACGCTTGGTCTGCCGATCGTTCGCACGTCGCCCGATCACGGCACCGCTTTCGGCATTGCCGGAACCGGCACGGCCCATCCCGGCGCGACGGTCGCCGCGATCCGGCTGGCCGGGCAAGCCGCGGCACGGCGCGCGCGATGACCCTCCCTCCGCTGCGTGAGGTAATTGCCGCGCATGGTCTCAAGGCGACAAAGGCTCTGGGGCAGAACTTCCTGCTGGACGAGCAATTGCTTGACCGGATCGCCGCGATCCCCGGCAGCTTGGCTGACACGGCGGTGCTGGAAGTCGGACCGGGTCCCGGAGGGCTGACACGGGCGCTACTGCGCGCGGGAGCGCGAGTGATGGCGATCGAGATGGACCGGCGCTGCCTGCCCGCGCTGGCCGAACTGGAACAGGCTTTCCCCGGCAAGCTGCGCGTGGTTGAAGGCGATGCCCTGACGATCGATCACGATGAATTGATGGGAGAACCTTACGCGGTTGTCGCCAACTTGCCCTACAACGTCGGGACAGTGCTGCTGACGCGCTGGCTCGGCGGGCAGGAATGGCCCCCGCGCTGGCGCTCGCTCACCCTGATGTTCCAGCAGGAAGTGGCCGAGCGGATCGTCGCCAAGCCGGCAAGCGATGCCTACGGCCGTCTCGCGGTGCTGGCGCAATGGCGCTCAACCGCCAAGCTGGCGATGAAGGTGCACCGCAGCGCCTTCACTCCTCCGCCCAAGGTCATGAGCGCGATTGTCCACATCGAGCCGACCGCCATGCCGGAAGGGGTTTCGGCCAGGGTGCTGGAACGGCTGACGCAAGCCGCGTTCGGCCAGCGGCGCAAGATGCTGCGCCAGAGCCTGAAGGGAACGCCCGGCGCGGCCGAGGCAATGGACGAAGTAGGAATCGATCCCACCCGGCGCGCGGAAACCGTCACGATCGAGGAATTCGTCGCACTCGCGCGGGTGTTGTCGGGCACGACTTGATGCGCCTGTCACCGCGCGTGGTGTGAAGCGGTTCTGTTGTCCGGTTCGCGCATCAACTCAGGGGGCCAGGCACGTTCGTGATCGGAAAGGTCGCGCCTGTCACTGCAGGCAGGGTGGGGCCGCTCTGGTGCCAGGCTCGCGCGCTTGTTCTGGGGGCGAAGACCGCTGTGGGTGGAGGAAGATCGCGCCTGCCCTCGCAGGTCCGGTGGGGCGATTCTGTTGCCAGGCTCGCGCGCCCTTGTTTTGGGGGCGAAGACCGCTGTGGGTGGAGGAAGATCGCGCCTGCCCTCGCAGGTCCGGTGGGGCGATTCTGTTGCCAGGCTCGCCCCGGGCCCCTGGTATCCCTTCTGTTGCCCGGTGGGTCCAACCGCGCTTTAGCTTTGTAATGTCAGGCCGTTAGGCCCTCAATTACGCTGCAATAGCGAGTGCTTCGTTATCGTTGGCACTTGTGTGTTTTGAGCCTTGAACGGGTTACTCAGCCCGGGCGAAAGCGATGCCTTTCAACACACGTCGATCCTGGTTCGGCCCCGTCATTTCCCCCCATGATATCCCGCAAAGGACACCGAGGAGAGAAGTGGTGGAGCCGCCGGGTACTGCCCCCGGGTCCGCTGTGCCTATTGCACACCACACTTTATCGCCATAGCCGGTCGAAACCGGCAGGGACTGATATAGGCGGTTCTTGCTGAATGTGAAGTGACCAAGGCGCCCTATTTCGCCCCGCCCGTGTCCTTCCTCAATTCCAGCAGGATCTGCTTCAGCACGTCGAGCTGCGGATCGGTCGGGACGCTGCTGTTGGCAGAAGTGTCCTCCAGCGACTTTTTCTTCTCGTCGATCTCGTCCATCACCCGGTTGACGGACTTGACCAGCAGGAACAGCGCGAAGGCGACGATCAGGAAGTTGACCACCTGCGTCAGGAAATCGCCATAGCCCAGCATCGGCACGCCCGCCTGCTTCAGCTGCGCGTAGTTTTCCGGGTCTCCCGTGTAGGATACCGGGACCGGTCCCAAACGGATGAAATAGTTCGAGAAGTCCACCACACCAACGATGGCGGCGATCAGCGGCATGATGATGCTTTCGGTCAGCGCCGTGACGATCCGTCCGAAAGCGGCACCGATGACCACGCCGACCGCGAGATCCAGCACGTTGCCGCGGGCGACGAATTTCTTGAATTCTCCGATGAAGCCCATCCGTTCCTCTCCTGCCCCGGCACCGGCTCGGCGCCCCCTGCCATCCCCCTCCCCGGCCGACAAGACTCGGGCCGGGCGGGCCGGGACGTTTGCAAGCCTTCGCACCCATGCTAACTGGATGCGAACTGTGCCTTGGGAGGTTTTCGACAATGCCGACTGTTTCCGTCACTCGCCTGGGACGCCTGGCGGTGCTCGTGATCGCCGCGCTCGGCCTCGCTTCCTGCGGGATCAACGAAGTGCCGACCAAGGAAGAGGAAGCAAAAGCGCGCTGGGCCGACGTGCAGAGCGCCTATCAGCGGCGGGCCGACCTTGTCCCCAACCTCGTCGCGACCGCGAGGGCGGCGGCCGGATCGGAAAACCAGATCCTGTCCAACGTCACCAACGCGCGGGCGCGGGCCACCTCGATCAACGTCACGACCGACGACTTGTCCGACCCGGCGGAGTTCCAGCAATTTCAGCAGGCGCAGAACCAGCTGACCCAGGCGCTGGGCCAGCTGCGCACCGTGGTGGAAAGCTATCCCGACCTCCAGAGCCAAGCCCGCTTTGCCGACCTGATGACCCAGCTGGAAGGGACCGAGAACCGGATCGATGTCGCGCGCACCCGCTACAACGAGGCGGTGCAGGACTACAACACGACCATCCGCACCTTCCCTTCGGCCATTGGTGCGAAGGTGATCCACGGTGCGGAGCCGCTGCAGCCCTTCACCGCCGAACCGGAAACGCAGGCCGCTCCGCAAGTCGACTTCGGCGATATCGGCGCGCCCGCTCCGGCGGCGAACGACAACGTCGGCGCAGGCCAGCCCGCGGCGGCGGCTCGCTGACCCGCCGGTGAAACGGCTTTTCCTCTGGCTGGCCGTCATCCTGGCCCTGGCGGCGGCTCCGGGTACCGCCGCCGAGTATCCGGCACGCCCCAGCGGCCCCATCCTGGACGCCGCAAACCTGTTGCCGCCCGCCGAGGAAGCCGCGATCGGCCAGCAACTGGCCCAGTACAACGCGCAGACCGGCCGCGCGGTGGTGGTTGCCACCGTAAACGACCTGCAGGGGCTGCCGATAGCGACCTATACGCAGCAACTGGCGGAAACATGGGACATCGGCGGGGCCGAGACGGAAGAAGGCGTCCTGTTCCTGATCGCTCCGCAGGAACGCGATCTCTGGATCACCACCGCACGCGGCGTTCAGGGCAACCTGACCGACGCAATGGTCGGACGGATCATCCGGAACGACATCGTCCCGCGGTTCAGGCAGGGTGACTACGCCGGCGGGATCGCTGTCGGCGTCAATCAGATTATCGAAGTCCTCAACATGGACCCGGCCAGCGCAGAGGCGGTTGCCGAAGCAGCGGCCGCGGCCGAACGGCAGCAGGGGCAAGCGACAGGTTCGACCAGCATCGCGAGCGTCTTCTTCTGGATCTTCCTGATCGTGATGTTCATGCTCATCTTCGGGCGCGGTGGCGGCGGAAGGCGCGGCCGGCGCTATCGCCGCGGCGGGATCAGCCCGCTGGTCATGTTGTGGGGTGCAAGTGCACTGTCGAGCCATGTCGGACGGCGCGGCGGGTTCGGGGGCGGATTTGGCGGCGGCGGTTTCGGCGGTGGCGGCTTCGGTGGAGGTGGGGGCTTCGGCGGCTTTGGCGGCGGAGGCGGCGGCTTCAACGGCGGCGGCGCAGGCGGCAGCTGGTAATGGCAGGTCTCTACCTCGATCCCGCCCAGCACCGGTTGGTGAGCGATGCGGTCGCCCGGGCAGAGCAGCTCAGTTCCGGCGAAATCGTGACCGTCGTGGCGGATCGTTCCGACGGGTACAGCGACATCGCGCTGGCCTGGTCGGCCCTCATCGCGCTGACGGCGCTGGTGGTGCTGGCGTGGTTTCCCGGATTTTACCTCGATCTGGTCGACTCGATGCTGGGCGACTGGAACCACGTCTGGACGCCGTCGGCGATCTTCGGCCTGGCGGCGAGCGTCGCGATCCTGAAATTCGTCGCCGTCTGGGCCATCCAGTTGTGGCAGCCGCTGAAATTCGCCGTCATTCCCGGTCCGATCAAGACTGCCCGCGTGCGAGACCGCGCCATCAGCTTGTTCCGCATCGGAGCCGAGCGGAAGACTACCGGGCGCACCGGGATCGTGATCTATCTTTCCATGCGGGAACACCGGGCCGAAATCGTTGCGGATGAGGCGATCGCATCCAGGGTCGATCCGGAAGTCTGGGGCGATGCAATGGCCGCGATGGTTGAGCACCTGCGCCAGGGCCGCATCGCGGAAGGCATGATCGCGGCGGTCGAACACGTCGGCGCCGTCCTGGCCGAGCATTTCCCGCGCGCCGAGGGCGACCGGAACGAGCTACCCGACCGGCTGGTCGAATTGTAACCCCAAGACACAGGAGAAGGCGTGACCGACCGCCCCCCAACGAGCGATTCCGAACGCGACCTTCCCCCCGACGCCGAGGCGCCCGAAAAGATCGAGTGGGGCGGCGAGTTCGTCCTCGCGAAAAGCCGGGGCCGCTGGGAATACGCGGGACGGGCCCGCAACATCCGCGCCGCGGCCATCCTGGCGATCGACGCGGGCGAGGTGATCCTTGTCGATCAGTACCGCGTGCCGATGGGCCGGTTCAGCCTTGAATTGCCCGCCGGCCTGATCGGAGACGAGGATGGTGCCGAGGGCGAAGGCGCACTTGCGACCGCCGCGCGAGAGCTGGAAGAGGAAACCGGATACCGGGCCGCGAACCTGGAAGACCTGGGAGAATTCTTCTCCTCCCCCGGAATGCTGACCGAAAGCTTCACGCTGGTGAAGGCGACGGGGCTGACACAGGTGGGGGATGGCGGCGGGACGGATACCGAGGACATCATTGTCCTTCGCGTGCCGATCGATCGCATTGCCGAAACCGTCAGGGAATACCGCGCCCGGGGCCACGGCATCGACGTGAAGCTGCTGGCCTTGCTCGGCAGCGGATTCCTGGAGGATTCCGCCCAGTGAAGGTGTTCATCGTCGGCGCGGGCGCCATGGGATGTCTTTACGCGGGGGCGTTCCACCGCGCCGGTTGCGCGGTGACGCTGGTCGACGTGAACCGCGAACATCTCGAAGCGATCAGCGCGAACGGACTGGAACTGGAAACCCGCGCCGGGACAGAGCATCTGCCGCTGGCTGCCGTGCATCCGGCTGAGGTCAGCGGCACGGCCGACCTGATCCTCCTGTTCACCAAGACCTTCCAGACCGATGCCGCACTGGCGGGGGTGAAGACGATCATTGGCCCGGAAACCCGGGTGCTGACCCTGCAGAACGGGCTCGGCAACGATGAGCGGGTGGCGCGCCATGTGGCGCGGGAGAACGTGCTGACGGGCGTCAGCACCCTGCCCTCCGACCTCGTAGGGCCCGGGCGCGTGCGATCCCACGGCGAAGGCGGGACGAAGCTGTACCCGGCGTTCTCCACCGACGAAGGTTTCGCCCGCACAGTGGCGGAGCGGCTCACCGCCGGCGGCCTGCCGTCGGGACTCGATCCCGCGATCGGAAGCGCGATCTGGTCCAAGGCGATCTTCAACGCGGCAATGAACCCGCTTTGCGCCCTCACGCGCCGCACTCCCGGATTCCTGGGCGCTAACCCGGAAAGCCGCGCGATGATCCGGCAAGCGGTGGCCGAAGGCGCCGCCACGGCAGAGGCGAGCGGCGTGGCGGTGGATGCGCAGGCGATCCTTGACCTGACGGAAGTCTCCATGAGCGATCACGCGAACCATGAACCCTCGATGCTGCAGGATCTCAACGCCGGGCGGCGAACCGAGGTGGACGCGATCAATGGCGCGATCGTGGAAGCGGCGGAGCAAGCGGGCGTGGCCACGCCGCTGCTCCAGACGCTGTGGCAGCTGGTCAGGCTGGAAGAAGCCAAGCTGGCTTAAGGCGCTTTTCTTTTCCCCGCCGGAGCCATAGCAATCCAGATCAAAGGAGAGAGCCGATGGCCCGGAACAACACAATCACCCTTTACGACCTGCAGCTTTCCACCGGCGCGACCATCAGCCCGTTCGTCTGGGCGACCAAGTACGCGCTGAAGCACAAGGGGTTCGACATCGACGTTGTCCCCGGCGGGTTCACCGGCGTCCTTGAGCGGACCGGCGGCCAGACGGAGCGGCTGCCCGCGATTGTCGACGACGGCGAATGGGTGCTCGATAGCTGGACGATCGTCGAATATCTCGACCAGAAGTACCCCGACCGCCCCGCCCTGATCCCGCACCCGAGCGTCGCTGCTCAGCTGCGGGTGCTCGATGCCTGGTTCTGGCGCGTCGCGACTTCCCCGTGGATGCGGTGCTACTGCGCCGATTACCGTGACTTGTCCCTGCCGCAAGACCACGAATACGTCACCCGCACGCGCGAAGCGATCATCGGGATGAAGCTGGAGGATCGGCAGGCCGGGCGTGAGGATCGCCTTCCGGGGATCTCCGCCGAACTGGAACCGTTGCGCCTGGCCTTGCGTGAATTCCCGTGGCTCGGCGGCGAAACGCCGAACTATGCCGATTACCGCATCCTTGGCTCCGTGCTGTTTACCGCCTCCGTCTGCCGCATCCCCGCGCTGGCAGAGGACGATCCCCTGCGCGACTGGATCGAGCGGTGCCGTGACTTGTATGACGGGCTCGGCCGTCATCCGGGACTGAACCAGCTTTACGGGCTCCAGCCGCGGGAGGACCAGCCCGAACCGTTCCAGAAGGTTCAGGGCGCGGGCGGCATCCACAAGCGCAACAGCGGTCCGCAGTCGACCCGCAGCGAGTCCGAAACCATCGGCAAGGGACTGACCAAGTCGTGACCGGCCGCCCGCGCGTCCTTCTCACCCGGCGCTGGCCGGAGGAAGTCGAGCGAACCATGGCGGAGCGGTTCGACCTTGTGGTGGATCAGGCGGATGTCCCGCTCGATCAGCGGACTCTCGCGTCGGCAATGGCGGAATTCGACGTGCTCTGCCCGACGGTGTCCGACCGGATCGACAGCGAGGTGATTGCAGGCGGAAACCGGGTCAAGCTGATCGCCAACTACGGCGTCGGCTTCGATCACATCGATCTGGCGGCCGCGAAAGCAAAAGGGATCGCGGTCACCAACACGCCCGGCGTGCTGACCGATGCGACCGCCGACCTCGCGCTGACCCTGATGCTGATGGCGGCCCGGCGGGCCGGCGAAGGGGAGCGGGAAGTGCGCGCCGGGCAGTGGACCGGCTGGCGGCCGACCCACCTGCTCGGCTCCTCCCTTGGCGGCAAGGTTCTGGGCCTGATCGGCTTCGGGCGAATTGCGCAAGCGACGGCGCGGCGGGCGCGCGGCTTCGGAATGCGGATCGCCTATTTCGGGCGGCGCGAAGCGGACCCGGCAATCGCTCGGGAACTGGAGGCGGAGTTCCATCCCGATCTCGCAAGTCTTCTGTCGGTGGCCGACTTCGTGTCCCTGCACGTGCCGGGCGGACCGGAAACCGAAAACCTGATCGATGCGGCCGCGCTGGCGGCGATGAAGCCAGGAGCCTACCTGATCAACACCGCGCGCGGATCGGTGGTCGATCACGCGGCGCTGGCGTATGCCTTGCGCGAAGGCCGCCTCGCCGGAGCGGGGCTGGACGTCTATCCGCACGAGCCGAAGGTTCCGGACGAGCTGGCGGGACTGGAGAACGTCGTCCTCCTGCCCCATCTCGGCAGCGCAACGCAGGAAACACGCACCGCGATGGGCCTGCGCGCCATTGCCAACATCGAAGCCTGGATCGAGGGTCAGCCGCTGCCCGACCGGGTGGCATGAAGGACCCGATCGCTGCGCTGATCGAAGCCGAAGCGCTGCCGGAAAGCTACCGCACGGTGGTGGAGCAGTGCTGGCGTCCGCTGGCGGCGTCGATTGCCCGACGCGCGGCGGACAAGCGCCCGCTGCTGATCGGCGTCAACGGCGCGCAGGGAAGCGGGAAATCGACCGCCTGCCGGTTTCTGGAAGCACTGCTGGCGGAACAGGACCTGCGCGCGGTGACTCTCTCGCTCGACGATCTGTACTGCACCCGGGCGGAGCGGGAGCGGCTGGCCCGCGGTGTCCATCCGCTGTTCGTCACGAGGGGGGTACCCGGAACGCACGATGTGGCGCTGGGGATGGAGGTGCTGGACCGGCTCCTGTCCGGGCGCGGCGCGGCACTGCCCCGCTTCGACAAGGCGCGGGATGACCGCTCCCCTTCTCCTGAGCAAGTGAAGGGTGCTGTCGATGTCGTGCTGTTCGAAGGCTGGTGCGTCGGGGCGGCGCCGCAGCCGGAAGACGCCCTCGCCCGGCCGATCAACCGTCTGGAGGCTGAGGAAGACCCGGCCGGCAATTGGCGGCGCCACGTCAATCACAGGCTTTCCACCGACTACGCCCGTCTGTTCGCACGGACCGACCTGCTGGTGATGCTGAAGGTGACCGGCTTCGAGGTGGTTCGTGCAAACCGACTGCGGCAGGAAGAAAAACTCGCCCGGCCCCGCCCCGAAGGCCCGGCGCTGATGGACGCAGCGGCGATCGAGCGCTTCATCGCCCACTACGAACGGCTGACGCGCTGGACGCTGGCGGAAATGCCGGGCCGGGCCGACGTCCTGTTCGAAGTCGACGCCGGCCAGCGCCCGCACGCCAGCCGCGGGTTGACGGGCGCGAACTATTCCACCGGGTAGGCCATCGTCGAAAGCAAGGCGATTTCCGCCGCGCGGCTGTCCAGCCGGGTGTGCTGGACCACGATGGGCACGTCGCTTTCGATCACGCTGGCATAGGGAATGCCCAGCGGCATTTGTTCGGGATCGCTCAGGTTGTTGAACCGCACGTGCTTCGTCCGGCGCGCGCCGACTGTCTCGCGGTAAGGGCCGGCGGGTTCCCTGTCGGTGAAGAAGATCGTGATCGTGACGCTCGCGTCCTGATCGCCCGTGTTGAGGATGCAGGCCGCTTCGTGGCTCAGCAGTTCCTCGTTCGCGTTGACCATGCTTTCTGCAGGAATGTATCCTTCAGGAATTACCCAGCGCGTGCGTCCGATCGCTTCCATCGATGCCTCCAGTAATTTGCCGTTGCAGTCCGCCAACGCCCGGGGGCGAGGCTCCGTTTCCGGAGACGCCGAATTTCGGCACCCGGCACCGGCTTCGCGGAACCGGCTTCTTCCGGAAAGCTTTGTAGACGGTATGCGCAACACCACTCTGTCCGATCCGCCCGTCGTCGTCGTTACCGGAGCATCCGCGGGGGTCGGCAGAGCCGTCGTCCGGCGGTTTGCGCAGGACAAGGCGAAGATTGCCCTGATCGCCCGGGGTATCGAGGGACTGGAAGGCACTAAACGCGAAGTGGAGGAAGCCGGGGGCGAGGCGCTGATCTGTCAATGCGACGTCGCCGATGCCGACGCGGTGGAACAAGCGGCGCACAGGATAGAGGAGCGGTTCGGTCCGATCGACATCTGGATCAACGCCGCGTTCGCCGGGATTCTGTCGCGCTTCCTCGACATGTCGATGGAGGATTATGAGCGGGTAACGAAGGTCACTTACCTTGGTCAGGTCCACGGCACCTATGCGGCGCTGAAACGCATGGTCCCGCGCGACCGGGGATCGATCGTGCTGGTGGGAAGCGCGCTCGCCTATCGCGGCATCCCGCTCCAGTCCGCCTACTGCGGGGCGAAGCACGCGATCCAGGGATTCCAGGACTCGATCCGCACGGAGTTGATCCACGCGAAATCGAACGTTCAGGTCAGCATGGTTCAGCTGCCGGGGGTCAACACCCCGCAATTCGACTGGATCAAGACCAACCTGCCGAACAAGCCAAAGCCCGCCAGCCCTCCCTACCAACCGGAGATTCCGGCCGAGGCGATCCACTATGCCGCTCATCACAAGCGCAAGGAGATGCTGCTCGGCTGGCCGACCATCCAGGCCGTGTGGGGTGATCGCATCGCCTCTCCGCTGGTGGACCGGTATCTCGCCGCCACGGGCGTTTCGGGGCAGCAGGCCAAGGAGCCGGTCTCGCCCGACCGCCGCAACAACCTGTACGAACCTGTGCCCGGCGATTTCGGGGCTCATGGGCGGTTCGACTCCACCGCCCGCACCCGCAGTTCCCAGTTGTGGCTGACGACCCACCCGGTTGAGGTAATCGCCGGAACAGCCCTGGCGCTGGCAGTCGGGGGTCTGGCCTGGCTCGGAACTCGTTCACGCCGATGAGCCGAAAGGACATCGCGGACTATGCCTTGATCGGCGATTGCGAGACGGCCGCGCTGATCAACCGGCAAGGGACGCTGGAGTGGCTCTGCTTTCCCCGCTTCGATTCCGAAGCCTGTTGCACGGCGCTGCTGGGGGACGAGGAGAACGGCTGCTGGAAGATCGATGTTGCCGGAGCCACGGGCGAGACCAGTCGTCGGTACCGCGGCGATACCCTGATCCTTGAAACCGAGATTGCCTGCGAGACCGGCCGGGTTCGCCTGATCGATTTCATGCCGATCCGGGGTGAGGCGCCCGATGTGGTGCGGATCGTCGAATGCCTTGAAGGTGAAGCCGAGGTAACCAGTCAGCTGCTGCTGCGGTTCGACTACGGCCGGATCAATCCGCTCGTGTACGAGAAGGGAGAGAAACGCGCCGTCGCCATCAGCGGCCCGGATGGAGTCAGCCTCAACTTCGATGTCGGGATCGAATTCGCCGATCGCCGCTTCACCAGCCAGTTCACGATCACGGAAGGAGAGCGCCGCTCTCTTGTCCTGACATGGTTTCCCAGTCACGAGAAAGTGCCCGATCGGGTCGATCCGATCCGCGCGTTGCGCGACACGGAGGACTTCTGGGCCGACTGGCTGGAGGAAGTCGAATACCACGGCGAGTATCGCGACACCGTCGTCCGATCGCTGATCACGCTGAAGGCCCTGATCCACCGGCCGACCGGCGGCATCATCGCCGCGCCCACTTCGTCCCTGCCGGAAAATCCCGGCGGGGTCCGCAATTGGGATTATCGTTACTGCTGGCTGCGCGATGCCACCTTCACCCTGCTGGCGCTGACCAGCATGGGCATGAAACAGGAAGCCAAGGCGTGGATCGACTGGCTGCGCCGCGCCACCGGTGGTGATCCCATTCACCTGCAGCCGTTCTACACCGTCACCGGCGATCACCGCGCGCTGGAGTGGACGGCCGACTGGCTAAGTGGGTTCAACGGCGCGCAGCCCGTTCGTTTCGGCAATGGTGCGGAAATACAGCTCCAGCTCGATGTTTATGGCGAAGTGGTCGACGCGCTGTACCAGGCTATCGAGCAAGGGATCTCGGACAGTCCCGAGACGCTGGCCCTGATCGGGATGCTGGCCGATTGTCTGGAAAAGGAATGGCAGAAACCGGATGCCGGCATCTGGGAAATCCGGTCAAATCCGCTTCACCACACGTATTCCAAGGTCATGTGCTGGGCCGCGTTCGACCGGGCCGCCGCCGCGTTCCGCGACCACGACGAGGAACGGTGCCGCCGCTATCGCGATCTTGCCCGCGAAGTGGCGGAGGAGGTGCTGGAAAAAGGCTTCGACAAGGAGCTTAACGCCTTCGTCTATGCCTTCGGCAGCAAGAAGATGGATGCGGCGGCCTTGCGGATTCCGCTGGTCGGCTTTCTTCCGCCGGACGATCCGCGTGTGGTCGGAACCGTTGAGGCAATCGAGCGCGAGTTGAAGCACGGCCCGCTGGTACGCCGCTACGCCGGCGACATAGAAGACGGGCTGGAAGGCGATGAGGGCGCATTCGTCGCCGCAAGCTTCTGGCTCGCCGACGTCTATTGCATGCAAGGCCGCAAGGACGATGCCCGCGCGATCTTCGAAGGCTTGCTGGACCGTGCCAACGACCTCGGCCTCCTGAGCGAGGAACTGGCGCTGGACAGCACTCGGCAGCTCGGCAACTTCCCGCAGGGACTATCGCACTTGTCGCTCGTGGGGACCGCTTATCGGCTGATGAACGGTCATGGAGAGGATCGGCCTGCCCAGTCGGAGTAACGCCGTGGCCGCCTGTTCCAGCCGGGCGCCGCCTACGTCACACCCTAAGGCGAACAAGGCGAGGCGCGCACAACCTTTCGGCGTTATCTCACAAGCATCCGTTCCGTAGGTCTTTCAGGCACTTCGCCCGAGAGCACCGCTTCGCGAAGATCGCTCTCCAGTTGCGCAGCTCGGCAGGCCGCGCTGTGTCCAGCCAGCACGCGATCCCGCGCCGCCTGCCCAAGGGCTCCGGCGTCGCGTTCGAGCGCAGAGAGAACATCCGCGCTGTTGTCAGCGAGGATGATTTCCCGGCCGGGCTCGAACAGTTCGTCCAGCCCTTCCCAGCGATCGGAAATGATGGGGGTGCCGCAGGCGCCTGCCTCGAACAGGCGCACGGAGGGAGACCAGCCCGCCTCGATCATGTCGGCGCGGGTAACATTGAGCGTGAAGCGCGATGCCGCGTAGAATTCCGGGTGGTCGGCGGGCGGCAGATGCTCGATCCGTTCGACGTTCGCCGGCCAGTCGATATCTGCCGGATACTGCGGCCCCGCAACGATGAAGCGCCTGTCCGGCCGCTGCCGAGCGGGTTCAAGCAGCAACCGCTCCAGAGTGGGCTGCCGGTCCGGGCTGTACGTCCCGAGGTAGGACAAGTCCCAGCGCGCCGGCACATCGAGCGGCCGATAGCGCTCCGTATCGACCGAACAGTACAGCGCTCTTGCCCCCGGAGATCCGAACTCCCGCTCCAGCCGATCGAGCGTCGGCCCGCCCGTGAACGAGAAGTAGAGATCGTAGCCGGGGATCAGGTCGGGTGAGAGATATTCGTGGTCGTCCCGCGCCAGCTTGGCCAGCGTGACGGGGGTGTCGATATCGTAAAAGCTGGTGATCCCCCGCGCGTGTTGCTGGACGTACCGGCCCACGGCCACGCCGTCCGGAACGTAGGACCCGACCATGACTGCGTCGGCCCGCGCGATCTCCTCCCGCCAACGGTCGAGCGCGGAAACGCTGTCGTAGTATTCCAGGCGACAGAAGTCCGGCGACGGCATGTCGCGGTGCTCCGCATACCACGGCACGTCTCTTTCCAGGAACAGCACCTCGTGCCCCCGCGCGGCGAATGCGGACAGCAGCGCCCGGAACGTGGTCGCATGCCCGTTCCCCCACGATGAGGACAAGCTGAGGCCGAGGACGACCAGCTTCACGCGGCGATCTCCCGGCTGCGCGCGCGCGCCGTGCGCAGGATCGTGTCGACCTCGGCGGCCCGCAGGTCATAGGTGTGTTCGGCCAGCACCCGCTTCAGCGCCGCCTGCCCGATTTCGCGAGCGCGCTCGTCGGTCAGCGCCGCGAGATGATCGGCGACATCCTGCCCGTCGCGGGCGACCAGCACTTCGCGGTCCGGTTCAAGGAACATCTCGATCCCTTCCCACGCGTCGGTGATCAGGCACGCCCCCGCACCGGCCGCTTCGAACACTCGGGTCGCAGGTGAAAAACCGATTTCCGCCATCGAATCTCGCGCTACGTTCAGCACCGCGCGCGGGGTGCAGTTGAACGCGTTGTGCGAAGCCGTGCCAACGTGGCCAATCGCGCGCACGTTCTCCGGCATCGGCTTGTCGTGCCAGCCATTGCCCCCGATCATGAAGCTCTTGTCCGGCTGCAGCGCGGCGGGGCGCAGGAAGAATTCCTCCACCCGCCGCTCCCGATCCGGCAAGCGGTTGGCCAGAAACCCGAGGTCGCAGGCGAACGCCGGATCGGCCGGGACCGGGTGGTGGGTTTCGGGATCGAGCGCGTTGTAGACCGGCACGCACTGCCGGGCGCCGAAGCCGGTATAAGCCTCCACGACCGGGGGGCCGCCCCCGTAGGTCAGCACCATGTCCAGATCGTCCAGCGCAGTGCGCAAGGGATGATCGGGGTCGGCGCGCATTTCATCGAGCGTGGCGGCGGCATCGACGTCCCAGTGCAGCACCAGTGCATCCTCGCGGCTTTCGCGCAGGACGCCTTCCAGCAACTCGCGATCGAACACGCCGACCCCGCTGGCCTTCACCACCACGTCGGCTGCGCCCGCTTCAGCCAGCACCCGGCGCAGGGCCTCGGGTGTCGCGCCATAGACGACCGAACGCGCCCATTCCGGCGGATCAATGTCGCGGTGCTGCTGGCGGTCGAACGCGTCCGGTTCGTAAAACGTGATCTCATACCCGCGCGCGGCGAGTGCCCGCAGGATGCCGCGGTAATACGTCGCCGCTCCGTTCCAGTAGGAGGACAGCAGGCTCGATCCGTAGAAAGCAATCTTCACGCGGTTTTCCTCATGTCCTTGTCTGTTCGTCCTGCCACCTGCGCCGCGATGCCGAGCAGTTCATCCACACGGTGGGCGCAGGTGTGGCGGGCGCGGATCGTTTCCAGTCCGCTGGCCGCCAGCGACACGCGCAAGGCGGGATCGGCGGCAAGGGCCTTCAGGTGCCGTTCCATCTCCTCTCTGTCCCGAGCCACCAGATAGTCCGTGCCGGGCCGGAAGAGATGCTCGGCATCCTCCCATGGGGCGGCGACCAGCGGAATGCCGCAGGCCAGCGCCTCGAACACACGGATCGTCGGGATTCCGGGAAGGATCGTCGTGTAATAGCGGCGGGGCACGTGGACGGTCGCCAAGGCCTGGGCGAAAATCTCCGGCGCGCGGGCGTTGGGGGCCCAACCGTGGTACGTGGCGCCGTAGCGGGCCAGCGTGTCCTTCGCCTCTTGCGGGTAGCGGACACCATAGATGTCCAGCGGCAGGCCTGCGGCTCGCGCGGGAGCGAACAGGAAACGCTCCAGTTCCTCGGTCCGCTCCCCATCGCCCCAGTTGCCGATCCAGACGAGGCCCTGACGGTCTGCATCCGTTTCCGGGGGATGAAACCGGCGAATGTCGGCCGCTTCATGCCAAGTCCATACCCGGCCTTCCCAGCCCCAGCCCCGATAGACTTCGGACAAGGTCTCGCCGAAGGCCAGCACCCCGTCATAGGCAGACAAGTCGAAGCGCTGCATTTCCTCCGGCGCGCTGACTGCGCGGTGGTGGGTGTCGTGGAACAGCAAGTGAAACGGTGCACCGCTCTTGCGCAAGGCACCCACAGCCGCGACCAGTTCCGGCTCGTTCCATTCGTGGACGATGACAAGATCGGCTCCGTCGACCATCTCCGCCGGGTCCGCACCGGCGGCGTACACGGTCGAGGACAAGCGCGGGTACTTCTCGCGATAGGCGGCAAGACCTTCGGGGCCGTGATCGGCCAGCAGGTTGGACAGGCTCCAGGCGTTCTCCGGCTCGAACGCGCGCACATCGTGGCCCCGCTCTGCCAGTTCATCAAGCACGCCCCGCAGGAAATGGGCGTTGCCGTGGTTCCAGCAGGATGCGAGCGAGTGCGTAAAGTAGACGATCCTCAAGCCGCCACCTCCTGCGGCCCCAGAAGTTGCTGGTAGATCGGCACCATGTCGCCAACCATGCGATCGGGGGTGAAACGCCGCGCCCGCTCGGACGCCGCCTCTCCCAGGTCGCGCCTTAGATCGGGGTCGTTCAGCAAGCGCCCGATTGCCGCGGCAAAGGCATCGGCATCCTCTGGATCGGCGAACAGCGCAGCCCCGTCCCACAATTCACGGAAGGTCGGGATGTCCGACAGTACCAGCGGACAGCCGGCGCTCGCCGCTTCCAGCACGGCGAGGCCGAACGGCTCAAAAGTCGCGGCCGAAACGAACACCGGCCGCAATCCCAGCAGCGTGTTCAGCGCCGTGGTGTCGAGGCGGCCGAGCGGCTGGAGATGGCTGAACGCGACTTCCTGTCCGTTCGGACCCTGCAGCGGCCCGGCAGCAAGGAACGGGACTTCGAGCAAGGCCGCCACTTCATCGAGCAGGGCCGCGTTCTTCACCTTGTCCCACTGCCGCCCGATGGTGAAGGCAGCCTTCAGCGGCTTGCGTTCCCGGCACCCGGACGTGATCGGCGCCCGGCCGTTGTGCACCGCCAGCGGCAGCGACGGCAATTCGTAAACGCGCTGGATCATGGCAGCGTAGCTGGCGCTGGGAGAGACCACCGCATCGGCAGACAGCAGGCCCTGGCGCATCATTTCCCGATGCCAGAGGTATTCGGGGGCAAGAGGCTCCTCCTTTGCCGCTTCCCACCAGGTGGCGATGCAGCCGTGCGTGACCGCCACGACCGGAACGGTGAATTCCGCCAGCCCAGCGAGCGCGGGAGTGTTGCAGTGAACGATGTCGACGGCTTCCCGCGCCGCGAGATCCGCCAGCTCGCGCGCCGCGTAGCGCACCGGTTCGGGCGCCGAGGAAAGCCAGTCCAGCGGCATTCCCGTCAGGACCAGCCGCAGCCCGGGAATCTGCTGTGCTTCCTTGCGCTGCTCGGGCGTGGGATCGGGCCCGAACACCGCGAGGATCACCTCGTGCCCCAGTTCGGCCAGCGCGCCGGACAGCTCGGTGGCGTACTGCCACACTCCGCCAACCGCATCGGCGGTCATCAGGATGCGCAGGCGCTCGCGCGTTGTCATGCCGTCACCGCGCGGACCGCCTGTACCGGCGCGAAATCGTCCTGAAGTCCGCGCGCTTCCCGCAGCCAGCCAGCAAGGTCGCGAACGCCCTTCCGCCAAGGCTTGCGCGTATCAAGCCCGAGCGCTTCGTCCGCCGCCCGCGTGTCGGCAACGAACCAGCGCTGGTCCCCCGGTCGCCAGTCGGAGAACTCCACCTTGGGCGCATGACCGATGATGGTCCCGATTTCCTCCAGCAACGTCAGCAAACTGACGGCGTTATCCGGCCCCCCGCCCCAGTTGAACGCGCGCCCGGATACCCGGTCGATGTTCCGCAACAGGGAACGGTAAGCCTCGCAGGTATCGGCAACGTCGCAGATGTCGCGGACTTGCTGGCCGTCGCCGTAGAGCGTGATCGTCTCGCCCTGCAGCGCGCGGATCAGGAAATGGGCGACCCAACCCTGGTCTTCCGTGCCCATCTGCCGCTCACCATAGATGCAGCTCATCCGCATCACGGCCGCCCGCATCGAATAACTGCGCGCGTAATCGAGCACGTACTGGTCGGCCGCACCCTTGGAGCAGCCGTACGGCGTGTGGAAATCGAGCGGCTGATGCTCCGACACCCCGCGCCGGGCCAGCTCCGGCTCATCCGGGGCGTAGCCGCAATCGGCCAGCTTCATGTCGATTCCCGACAAGTCGCCGTAGACCTTGTTGGTCGAGGCGAAGATCACCGGCGCCTGGGGCGCACGGGCCCGCACGGCTTCCAGCAGGTTGAAGGTGCCGCCTATGTTGATCTCCAGATCACTGCGCGGATCGGCCATGCTGGTAGTCACCGCCACTTGCGCGGCAAAGTGGAACACCGCACTCGCCCCGCGCACCGCATCGGCCAGCCGATCGGCGTCACGCACGTCGGCAATCACCGGCTCGATCAGATCGCCGTGGCAGCGGCTTAGCCAGTCGAGGTTGGCTTCCACTCCGGGACGGTTCAGCGCGTCGAACACGCGTACGCGGTGCCCCTCGCTTGCCAGCCGGAAAGCGAGATTGGAACCGATGAACCCTGCACCGCCGGTGACGAGGATCGTCTCTGGACCAGACCCGCTCATGCGACCAGCCCGCGCGCCTCGAGTTCGCTCCGCGCCGTGCTGACGCGGTCCTCGGCGGTCTGGCGGGATACCCATTCAGCCAGGTCCGCCAGACCCTCGGCGAAGTCTTCGCGCGCTTCGAACCCCAACGCTTCGCGCGATAGGGTCGTGTCGCAGAAGCAGTGGCGAATATCGCCCGTGCGGGCCTTGCCGACGATTTCCGGTTCGATGGCGCCCCTTCCCATCGCCTTGGCCAGTTCGTGCGCCACCTGCTTGACCGAGCGATCATGGCCCGAACCGACGTTGAACGTGCCGCCGACCGCTTCCGGCAGGATCAGTGCATCGGCAAAGGCGCGGGCGACATCATGCACGTGAACGAAATCGCGCCGCTGCTCGCCATCCTCGAAAATCATCGGCGGCTGCCCGTTCAGCAGCCGCGACGCGAAGATCGCCAGCACCCCGGTGTAGGGGTTGGACAGCGCCTGGCCCGGGCCATAGACGTTGAACAGGCGCAGGCACGCGCTCTCGATCCCGTAGGGCGGCCCCATGATGTGGGTCGTGCGCTCCTGCACGTACTTGTTGAGGGCGTAGATCGAAGACAGGTTCGGCCGCTTCCATTCCGGCGTCGCAACCGGGGTCAGCGGGCGCCCCTTGGCATCCACCGGCTCCCAGTTCGCCTGCCCGTCGCGCAAGCCGCCGCGCGCGGCGTCCTCCACCAGGTTGCCGTCCGCATCGCGGTACAGCCCTTCGCCATAGATGCTCATCGAAGACGCGGTGACGACCCGGCGCACCGGGTGGTCGATCAGCCGTTCGAACAGGACGGCCGTGCCGACGTCATTGGTCGAGGTGTAGCGTTCCACCTCATACATCGACTGGCCCACCCCGACTTCGGCAGCAAGGTGGATCATGCTGTCCACTCCGCGCAATGCGCTGGCCACCGCATCACCGGAACGGACGTCCGCATGGATGAACTCCACGTCGTCCGGAAGCGTATCGGGCCGCTTTCCGCCCGTGTCGCCGTGAACTTGCTCCAGAAGACTGTCGAGCACGCGAACGCGGTTGCCGCGCTGCAGGAGCTCCCTGCACACCGATTTGCCGATGAATCCTGCGCCGCCCGTTACGAGAACCGTTTCCGTCATTGAACCCCCACTGTGTTCCGGCCGTCTGAGAAGACCGATAAAATCACGCCCGCCACTGCTCTTTGCACAACTTCTGTTATGGCTATCTTGCAGGCAGCCATGCTCTCCTTTGGGAGAGGGAATGCTTCTTCTTGATCTAAGTTCCCGGAGCCGCCCGGGCCAGATCAATGGCCGGGAACCAACACCGTTCCCGAGGTTTGTAGAAGCTGCCGGATGGCGTGCCGGCGGATCGGCTGCAGGCCGCAACCATACGGACGTTACGGTAGAACGACAAAGGGGAAGCGATCATCGCGACGGCCACGATTCTGTTGATCCGTCACGCCGCTCACGGCCATCTCGGGAATACGCTTTCAGGGCGCACCGAAGGCATCGCCCTCAGCGCGGAAGGAGCCGGGCAGGCTCGCTCGCTTGCCGAAAGATTGGCGGAAAACCCACCCGATGCCCTCCAATCCAGCCCCGTCCAGCGCGCCCGTGAGACAGCTGATGCGATCGCCGGCGCGTGCGGTCTGCGGACCGAAGTGACGGATGCCCTCAATGAGGTCGACTTCGGCGCATGGACCGGCCGCAGCTTTGCCTCCCTGGAAGGTGATGCGGCGTGGGGCCGGTGGAACACTCGCCGGTCCGAAGCTTCGCCGCCGGGCGGAGAAACGATGGTTGCAGCGCAAGAACGCGCGGTTGCGCATCTTTACGAAACCGCCGCCCGTTTCCCCGGCGGAACCGTGGCGATGGTAACGCATTGCGACATAATCCGCGCCATCGCCGCGGCCGTGCTCGGCCTGTCGCTCGACCAGATTTTGAATTTCGACATAGATCCGGCAAGGATAAGCCGCATCGCGGCGGGCGACTGGGGCGCCCGGGTATTGAGTTTGAATGAGGGGGTTGCATGACAATGACAAGCGCGACGGCGCGCGACCATCGGGGTATCGAGGCAGAAGACCTGCGCGCGCGAGTTGAAGCGCTGGCCCCGTGGTTCCAGAACTTCCATCTCGGACACGGCATCCAGACCGCGCCGGATCATTTCCTCGGCGATTATCCGGCCTTCAAGTTCCGCGGCTTCGCCGATGCACTGCCGGATGATCTCACGGGCAAGTCGGTGCTCGACATCGGGTGCAATGCCGGGTTCTACTCGATCGAGATGAAGCGGCGCGGCGCAGGCCGTGTGCTCGGGATCGACAGCGACGATCGCTACCTCGATCAGGCGCGGCTTGCGTCCGAGGCCTTCGGCTTTCCGGATATCGAGTACCGCAACCTCTCGGTCTACGACATCGGATCTCTGGGGGAGAAGTTCGACTGGGTGATCTTCATGGGGGTGCTGTACCATCTGCGCCACCCGCTGCTCGCGCTCGACCTGATCCGGGAACACGTGGCGGGTGAGATGATGCTGTTCCAGACGATGCAGCAAGGCACGGACGCCGTGCTGCAAGTGCCGAGCGATCATCCCTTCCACGTCCCGGGAACGCACCGGCCGCCCGATTACTTCGACAATCCGGCCTACCCCAAGATGCATTTCATTGAGCGGTCCTTTGCCGACGACTGGACCAACTGGTGGGCGCCGAACGCCGCCTGCAGCCAGGCAATGCTGCGGGCAGCGGGCTTTGCGATCGAGGCTAATCCGGAACCGGAGGTCTACGTTTGCCGCGTGACCCCTGTCCCTTACGAAGAATTCGGTCCGGCGGCGGTCTATCCGGCCAAAGGCAACGAAGGGGGGGAAAGCGCGTGATCGAAGCCGCGATGATCTGGAACGAACCGAACAACAAGTCGCACTGGAACCCCGAGCTCGATCCCGACTGGTCGCGCTATTCCGATATGGTGATCCGCACGGGCAACGCGATTGCGGCCATCAATCCCGCCGTTACCCGCGTTCTGGGCGGCATGAGCCCGATCGACCCGCACTGGGTTGAACGTGTTCGCGGGCACGGGGCGCTGGATGCAGTCGATGTCGTCGCGGTCCACGGCTTCCCGCTGGACTGGAATCTTTGGCCGATCCATGCCTGGCCGGACAAGATCGCGGAGATCGAGGCGGTCGTGCCCGACAAGCCGGTGTGGGTGACCGAAGTCGGCGTCGGGTCTTTCGGCGCGGAAGAAGTGCAGGTCTTCGGCGTCAACAAGACGGCCGAACTGCTGATCGGTCGCGTTCCGCAGGTCTTCTGGTATTCCCTGTTCGACTTGCCGCAGGAATGGGGCGCGACCACACGCCACCGCGAGGCGGAAGGATCGAGCTACTACCGCCATTTCTACATGGGGTTGATCCGGGCCGATGGCACCCCGAAGCCCGCGCTTGACGAATACGCCAAGGTGGCGGACCGGATGGGCCTGATGCAGTGGTTCCACTTCGAGGACCCGCGGCTGGACGATGCGGTCGCCTGGATGAAGCGGCTGGGCACCAAGAAGCTGCGCACCGGCCTCAGCTGGGCGGACAGCTTCCGTCCCAACGCCGTCGACTGGTTCGACCGGATGATGGAGGCGGTGGCCGATTTTGACACCACGATCACGTTCTGCTTCACGCCCGAACATCTTGGGGTCGAGGCGCATCATACCAGCTGCGCCAAAGACCCGCAGCAATTCGCGGATTTCTGCGCCTGGATGATCGATCGCTACGCACCGGCGCAAACCAGCCGGACCGATGCCAACAAGATCGAGGTCCGCGCGTGAGCTTTCCCGAGGAAGGAGCCTGACATGCTGTCTCCAAAGACACGCGGGATCAACGTAGCCCTGGTCGGGGTCGGCAACTGCTCCAGTTCCCTTGTCCAAGGCGTGGCGCACTACCGCAGCGGCGCGAACGACACGACCGGCCTGATGCATTACGAGCTCGGCGGGTACGAGCCGGGGGACATCCGGTTCGTCGCCGCCTGGGACGTGGACCGGCGCAAGGTCGGCCGCGACGTTGCCGAGGCGATCTTCGCCAAGCCCAATTGCACGACCGTGTTCTGCGATACGATCGAGCCAAGCGGCGCCGAAGTGCGGATGGGCCGCATCCTTGACGGCGTGGCCGATCACATGGCGGAGTTTCCGGACGATCGGACGTTTTGCGTTGCCGACGCGCCTGAGCCGAACAAGGATGAAGTCGTCGCGATCCTGCGCGAAACCGAAACCGACGTGCTGATGAACTACCTCCCTGTCGGATCGCAGAAGGCGACCGAATTCTACGCGGAATGCGCGCTGGAAGCCGGGGTTTCCTTCGTCAACAACATCCCCGTGTTCATTGCCAGCGATCCTGACTGGGCCGAGCGGTTCCGCGCAGCCGGGGTGCCGATCATCGGGGACGACATCAAGGCCCAGCTTGGCGCGACGATCGTCCACCGCGTACTGACCGACTTGTTCAAGAAGCGCGGTGTGAAGCTGGAGCGGACGTATCAGCTCAACACCGGCGGCAACACCGACTTCCTCAACATGCTGGAACGCAAGCGCCTTGCGTCCAAGAAGGAATCCAAGACCGAGGCCGTCCAGTCGGTTGCGGCGTCGCGACTGGGTGATGAAAACATCCACATCGGCCCGTCTGACTATGTCGCGTGGCAGAACGACAACAAGGTCTGTTTCCTGCGCATGGAAGGCCAGATGTTCGGCGGCGTGCCGATGAACCTGGAACTGCGTCTTTCGGTGGAGGACAGCCCCAATTCGGCTGGCGTGGCGATCGACATGATCCGCTGCGCGAAGCTGGCGCGGGACCGGGGCATTGCCGGCCCGATCGATCCCGCGTCGTCCTTCTTCTGCAAGCATCCCCCTGAGCAAGTGCCCGACGACCATGCCTGGGCCATGCTTGAAAAGTTCATCGCAGCGGACTGAGTTTTTCATGACACCAACGATGAAAGCGGCCGTGCTCACCGGCCCGCGCGCCTTTGCCGTGCAAGAGGTTGAGCGTCCCGAGCCAGGAACAGGCGAAGTGCGCGTGCGGCTGGAAGGCTGCGGCGTCTGCGCATCGAACCTGACCCCGTGGGAAGGACCCGAGTGGATGCAGTTTCCCACGCCGCCGGGCGATCTGGGCCATGAAGGCTGGGGCAGGATCGAAGCCGTCGGTCCGGACGTGGACGGGCTTGCAGTCGGGGACCGGGTCGCGGCCCTCAGCTACAAGTCCTATGCCGAAGCGGATGTCGCCAAGGCCGACATGGTGGTGAAGCTGCCGCCCGAACTCGATGGCAAGCCTTTCCCCGGAGAACCGCTGGGCTGCGCGTTCAACATCTTCCGCCGCAGCGACATCAAACCCGGCCAGACGGTCGCAATCGTGGGGATCGGCTTTCTTGGCGCGGTGCTGTGCCAGCTGGCCAGCGATGCGGGTGCGAAGGTGATTGCGATCTCCCGCCGCCCGGAATCGCTCGACCTCGCTCGCCGGTTCGGCGCGGCCGAAACCGTGCCGATGGACGATCACTGGAAGATCATCGAACGCGTGAAGGAGATCGCCGGCGAGGGTTTGTGCGAGCGGGTGATCGAGTGCGTCGGCAAGCAGTGGCCGCTCGACCTATCTACGGAACTTGTCGGCTTCGGCGGCAAGCTGATCGTTGCCGGGTACCACCAGGACGGCCCGCGTCAGGTCAACATGCAGACGTGGAACTGGAAGGGGATCGACGTGATCAACGCACACGAACGCGACCCCGAAGTGCAGCTTCAGGGCGTGCGCGAAGCGGTGGAGGCCGTTGCCAGCGGCCGGCTTGACCCCGAACCGCTCTATACCCGCGGGTATCGGCTGGACGATCTCGGCAAGGCGCTCGACGACACGCGCGACAAGCCGGGCGCTTTCGTGAAAGCGCTGGTAGAACTGGCATGACGAAACCGCGCGTCGGATTTCTCGGCACCGGCTGGATCGGCCGCCACCGGATGCAGGCGATGATCGAGAGCGGCGCAATTCTGCCCGTCGCCGTCTCCGACCTTTCCGAAGAATGCGTGCAGGAAGCGGCCAGGCTTGCGCCTGACGCCGCGGTCCTGCCTTCGCTCGATGCGATGCTGGACGCAAGGCTGGACGGGCTGGTGATCGCCACGCCCAGCGCGCTCCACGCCGAACAATCGATCGCGGCGCTGAACCGCGGCATCGCCGTGTTCTGCCAGAAACCATTGGGCCGCAACGCAGCCGAAGCGCAGGCGGTGGTCGATGCGGCAAAGAACGCGGACCGGCTGCTGTCGGTCGATTTCTCCTACCGCCTGACGTCCGCGATCCAGGCGATCGAGCCGCTGATCCGCAATGGCGAACTCGGGGACCTGTTCGCGATCGATCTCACGTTTCACAACGCCTACGGACCGGACAAGCCGTGGTTCTACGACCGCGCGCAGTCGGGCGGCGGCTGCGTCATGGATCTTGGCGTCCACTTGGTGGACCTTGCGCTGTGGCTGCAGGACTTTCCGCAAGTGGAGCACGTGAGTTCCCGGTTGTTCGCCGGCGGGCAGCCGCTTTCCCCCTCCTCCGACGAAGTCGAGGATTATGCCGTCGCCCGGCTGGACCTTACCAACGGCGTTTCCGTGCGGCTCGCGTGCTCCTGGCGGTTGCAGGCCGGGCAGGAAGCGGTGATCGAAGCGAGCTTCTACGGCACGAACGGCGGCGCCGCGCTGAAGAACATTGGCGGCAGCTTCTACGATTTCGAGGCCCTGCGCTTTTCCGGTACGTCGACCGACCGGCTGGTCCAACCGCCCGATGAATGGGGCGGACGCGCGGCAGCCGCCTGGGCTGGGAGACTGGCCGATAATCCTTGTTTCGATCCTGCGGCCGAGCGGCTGGGCGATGTCGCCGACGTGCTAGACCGGATCTACCAGCCGGCGGGCTAGCCCTCCCCCCGGAACGCCGTTTCGACTTCATCGATCATGCGCTGTTCCTCGCCTTCATAGCGCGGGGAGAAATGGAACGGCTCCACTCGGCGGACGCCCACCATCCGCGCGATCTCGCCCGCTGCCCGCGTGGTCAGGTGCGCGCGGTAGTCTGCCTTGTCGCGGTCAGCCGCGGCGAAGGACGCCTCGATGAACAGGGTGTCCGCCGCGGCGCAAAGCGTTGCGATCCTGCGCCGGTTGTCCGGCGTGTCGCGCACGTCGGTGACGTAGCCGAGCATCTGCCCGCGTTCGACGCTGACCAGCCCGCGCAGGTCGCCCAAGGGGGCAGACGTGCCGCCGGGCAGCGGCACGGTGAAGTCATCCTCCCTTCCCTCCCTTACCGCTTGTTTCAGCCCCTGCAGCCACTGACCTAGCGGGAGTCCCTGCTCCTCCACCCGGTTGCGCCAGACGTTGACGTGGATTGGCTCGGCCACGGCGTAGGCAAGGCTCGGACCGTGATGTTCCAGCAAGGCAGCGCGCACGGTGAAGGAGGGCGTCTCCAGGATCGTCCCCTCCCTGGCGCTCCGTTCATCCAGCTCACGGCAGACGAAGGCCTGTTTCAGCGCGAACTCAGCCTCGCGCAGGCGTTCTCCGTCAAATTCGATCACATGGAACACGAGGTCCGTCTCGTACCGATCCACAAGATCCCAGGTGTAGCCTGCCAGCTTGTGCCCTACGCAGGCGATCACGCCAGGCGGGCCTGTGACCACGATCCGCTTGTCTCGCCCGACATTGACCCGCAGCAAGGCATCGAAGCCGATAAAGTGATCCATATGCATGTGAGAGACGAACACGTGCTCCACCCGCAGCAGGTGCCGCGCGCTGAGACGCGAAAGGTCGCCCAAGTCGAACAGGAACGCGGCCCGGGCATGCAGCCGTTCGACCAGAATCGCCGCATCGCCGAACCGGCCGTTAACGAGATTTGCGTGCAACGTCGGGCGCATCGGCCAAAGAACGAACCCGCGCAACGCCCTGTTCCGAAAGGACCCTAAGCGAATATTCTTCCCCGATTGGCGGCAGCAGGGTAAGGACGGACTTTGTCATCGTTGCGGCGCCATTCCGGCCGGGGTCCGGAAAAGCCGTAGTCTGCCGGACTTCGTGACACCTGCCGGCTCTTTTTGGAGGATCGTGATGGCCCACAAGGTCAAAATCAACGGCGAAACGCGTGAGCTTGACGTGCCCGAGGACATGCCGCTGCTTTGGGCCCTGCGGGGCGAACTGGGCATGGTCGGCACCAAGTTCGGCTGCGGCAAGGGCCTGTGCGGCGCCTGCACCGTGCACGTCGATGGCGTGGCGACCCGGTCCTGCTCTCTCCCGGTCGGCTCGGTCGGCGACAAGGAAGTGACCACCATCGAAGCGCTGGCGGAAACTCCGGTTGGGCGCGCGCTGCAGCAGGCGTGGCTGGACGAAGACGTGATGCAGTGCGGATATTGCCAGGCCGGGCAGCTGATGAACGCGACCGCTCTCCTGAACCGCAATCCCAAGCCCGATACCCGCCAGATCGATGCCGCGATGAGCGGCAATATCTGCCGCTGCGCCTGCTACGGGCGCATCCGCGAAGCCATCGCGCAAGTCGCGGAAAAGGGGACGGCCAATGTCTGAGACAGCCACATCCGTGAAGCTGAACCGTCGCACCCTGCTGAAGGCGGGAGCCGTCGCCGGAGGCGGGTTGTTCCTCAGCGCGACGATGCCGTTCGCCGCGCGCGCGGCGGCCGGTGCCGCTCCCGAGGCCGGAACGCTCAGCGCCTTTGTCACGATCGCGCCGGACAACACGATCACCATCGTCGGTAAGAACCCCGAAATTGGCCAGGGCATCAAGACGATGCTGCCGATGCTGATCGCGGATGAACTCGACGCCGATTGGGACCTCGTCCGGATCGAGCAAGCCGATTTCAATCCCGAGAAGTACGGATTCCAGTTCGCCGGTGGCAGCTTTGCCACCCCGATGAACTGGATCCCGATGCGGCAGGTCGGCGCTTCGGCGCGCCAGATGCTGCTGGAAGCCGCCGCCCATCACTGGGGCACCGCGCCGTCCAGCCTGCGGACCGAAAAGAGCCGGGTGATCGAGCCGGAAACCGGCCGAAGCATCACCTACGGTGAACTCGCGGCTCAGGCCGCGAAATCGTCCGTGCCGGACCCGGAAAAGGTCAGGCTGAAGGACCCGAAGGACTTCACCATCATCGGGCGTGCGATCGGCGGGATCGATTCCCCTCGCATCGTCAAGGGAGAGCCGATCTTCGGCGTCGACACCCAGCTGCCGGGGATGAAGTACGCCGCCTTCGAACGCGCGCCGGTGTTCGGTGCCCGGCTCGTTTCGGCCGATCTTGCTGCCGCCCAGGCCGTGCCGGGGGTGGAGGACGTGTTCGTCCTGAAAGGGGAGGACAATCCCGAAGGCCTGATCGACGGGGTCGCGATCGTCGCGAACAGCTGGTGGACCGCCAACAAGGCGCGTGAGCAGCTGAAGATCGAGTGGGACAACGGCCAATGGGCATCCCATTCCAGCGAGAAGTACGACGCGAAAGCGCGTGAACTGATGCAGGGCTCCCCCGCCAAGACGCTCGCCAGCGACGGCGACGTCGATGCTGCGTTCTCGGGTGCGGCCAAGGTGCTGGAAGCGGAGTATGCTTATCCCTTCCTCGCCCACGTGGCGATGGAGCCGATGAACTGCACCGCGCTGTGCCACGATGACGGCAAAATGGAATTGTGGGCGCCGACTCAGATCCCTCAGAGCGGGCACGGCGGCGTTGCCAAGATGCTGAACCTGCCGCCGGAAAAGGTCATCGTCCACCTCACCCGCATGGGCGGCGGTTTCGGCCGGCGGCTGAGCAACGACTTCATGCACCAGGCAGCCGCGATCGCGGCGAAGAAGCCGGGTACTCCGATCCAGCTTATCTGGAGCCGCGAGGACGACGTGCGGAGCGATTTCTACCGCCCTGCCGGATGGCATCGCCTGCGCGCCGCGCTGGACGATTCCGGAAAGCTCGCCGGGATCGACGGCCACTTCGTCACGTTCGAAACCGGCGGCGAGGTGCCGATGCCGGCATCGATGGACGGCAGCGAGTTTCCGGCGAAGTTCGTGCCGAACATGCGGTACGGCCAGTCCAGCATCGACACGCGGGTGCCGATGGGATCGCTGCGCGCACCGCGTTCCAACGCGATCGCCTTTGTGCTGCAGTCCTTCCTTGACGAAATCGCGCATGAACAGGGCCGCGACTTGCCCGCCCTGATGCTGGAACTGCTTGCAGGCCGCGAAAAGCTGCCCGACGCGAAAACCCCGTTCGGCGTCCAGCCCGGCTTCGATCCGGCCCGGGCCACTGCGGTGATCAACAAGGCTTTGGCAATGTCCGACTGGAAAGCCGGTGCGCCGTCGGGCCGCGGCAAAGGCTTCGGCTTCTACTTCAGCCATCTTGGCTATTTTGCCGAAGTGGTGGAAGCGAGCGTGTCCGCTAAGGGACAAGTCCAGCCGCACCATGTGTGGGCGGCGGGCGACGTCGGCAGCCACATCATCAATCCCCACGGGGCGATGAACCAGGCGCAGGGCGCGATTATCGACGGGCTGGGCCAAGCCATGGCGCTGGCGGTGAACATCGAAGGCGGCGCGGTTTCCCAGTCGAACTTCCACGATTACCAGCTGCCCCGGATCACGATGGTGCCCCGGATCGAGGTGGAGTTCGTGAAGTCCGACAATCCGCCGACCGGGCTGGGCGAACCTGCCCTGCCCCCGGTGATCCCGGCGCTGACCAACGCGATTTTCGCGGCAACCGGCAAGCGGGTCCGCAGCTTGCCAATCGACCGGAGCTTGCTCGGCTAGAAGCGCCTGCGGAACTCGCCGCGTCGTTCGCTAGTAGATTGAGGTAATACACAGATGCGCCCGAATGCCCGTCCGGGCGCATCTCCATACCCGGGAGACAGCGAACAATGCGCGGATTTGTCGATAATATCGAGCGGCTGACAGAGGAGAACGGCGACTTCCGCCGCGTGCTCTACACCGGCCACAATCTTCAGCTGGTTCTGATGGCGATCGATCCGGGTCAGGAAATCGGCGAGGAAGTGCACGACGACCGTGACCAGTTCTTCCGCATCGAAGGCGGCAAGGGTCAGGTCTGGATCGACGATGTCTGTCACGAAGTGAGCGCGGATGACGGCATCATCGTGCCGCAGGGGGCAAAGCACAACGTGGTCTGCACCGGATCGGAGCCGCTGCGGCTCTATACCATCTACGGCCCGCCGGAACACCTCGAAGGAACCGTGCACGCGACCGCCAATGACGCCTCCGCCGATCACGAGCATTTCGACGGGCAAACCACAGAATAACCGACCCGCAAGAATGCGGACAAACAGGCACGGCGGGCGCTCCCCCGCCGCGGGAGCAGGCCATTGACCCTGATAGAGGATTACGCCCTGATCGGCGATTGCGAGACCGCCGCGCTGGTCGGGCGCGACGGCTCGATCGATTGGCTGTGCTGGCCCCGGTTCGACTCCGGCGCGTGCTTTGCCGCCTTGCTCGGCTCTCCCGCCAACGGGCGGTGGCTGATCGCGCCTACGGATGCGAGCCCGCGCGTGACACGCCGGTACCGCGAAGGAACGCTGATCCTTGAGACGGAATTCACTACTGCCACCGGGCGCGTCACCCTGATCGACTTCATGCCGCCGCGCCATTCAGCTTCCGACCTTGTCCGCATCATCGTGGGAGAAGAAGGCCGAGTGGACCTGCGAACCGAGCTGATCCTCCGCTTCGACTACGGATCCGTGGTCCCGTGGGTTACCCGGCTGGGCCCCAACCGGATCCAGGCGACTGCCGGGCCGGATTCGGTGACGCTGGACAGCGATGTCCCGCTGCATGGCGAAGACATGAGGACGGTGGGCGAATTCACAATCGAAGCGGGCCAGACCGTCTCCTTCGTGCTCGCGCATTCCCCTTCCCACCTGCCGGTTCCCGACCGGGTGGACCCGGCCCGCGCCTTGTCCCAGACGGATTACTTCTGGCGCGACTGGTCCAGCCGCTGCACCTACGAGGGCAAGTGGGCCGACGCGGTGCTGCGGTCCCACATCGTGCTGAAGGCGCTGACCTACGCCCCCACCGGCGGGATTGTCGCCGCGCCCACGACTTCGCTTCCCGAATGGATTGGCGGCCCGCGGAACTGGGATTACCGCTATTGCTGGCTTCGGGACGCGACGCTGACGCTGCTGTCACTGATGAATGCGGGCTATTTC
Source organism: Altericroceibacterium xinjiangense (assembly GCF_003958635.1). GTDB lineage: Bacteria > Pseudomonadota > Alphaproteobacteria > Sphingomonadales > Sphingomonadaceae > Altericroceibacterium_A > Altericroceibacterium_A xinjiangense. The sequence continues at coordinate 52,629 of NZ_RSEK01000007.1, forward strand.
GAAGAGGCGCAGCACTGGCGCAAGTGGCTGATGCGCGCGCTGGCTGGCAATCCGGCCGACGCGCAGATCATGTACGGGATCGCCGGGGAACGGCGCTTGCCGGAAATGACGCTGGACTGGCTGCCGGGATATGAGAACTCCCGCCCCGTTCGGATCGGGAACGCCGCTGCCGGGCAGCTCCAGCTCGATGTCTTCGGGGAAGTAATGGATGCGCTCCACCAGGCCCGACAGGCGGACCTGGAAGGCAGCACGGAGAGTTGGGCGCTGGAGCGGTCGCTGATCGACCGGCTCGAAGAGATCTGGTCCCTGCCTGACGAAGGCATTTGGGAAGTGCGAGGTGAACAGCGCCACTTCACCCATTCCAAGGTCATGGCCTGGGTCGCGTTCGACCGGATGATCCGTTCAGCCGAGGAGTTCGGGTTCGAAGGGCCCGTCGGCCGCTGGCGCATGCTGCGGGAAAGAATCCACCAGGACGTATGCGAGAAGGCCTGGAACGAGCAGGTTGGCGCGTTCACCCAGTCCTATGGATCGGACACGCTGGACGCGAGCGTGCTGGTAATGCCGCTGGTCGGGTTCATTTCGCCCGACGATCCCCGGATGCGGGCCACCGTCAGCGCAATCGAGCAGCGGTTGATGAGGGACGGGTTCGTGCTGCGCTACGACAGCGGCAAGACCGATGACGGCCTGCCCGAGGGTGAGGGAGCGTTCCTGGCCTGCAGTTTCTGGCTGGCCGACAACCTGTTCCTGCAAAAGCGGTACGCCGAAGCGGAAGAGCTGTTCGAACGGCTGCTGGCCATCCGCAACGATGTCGGCCTGCTGGCTGAGGAATACGACCCGGCCGCGAAACGGCAGCTGGGCAACTTCCCGCAGGCGTTTTCCCACCTCGCCCTTGCCGAGACTGCGATGAACATGGGATCGCGGCACAAGCCGGTGGAACAGCGCGGGGGTGCCAAACCGCGCTGAGCGGCCGCATCACGGGCAGCGAGTGTGGGACTCCAGCGCGCAGATCGCGCTGTCCTGCTCGATCTGCAGGGTCGTGTGCCCGATGCCGAACCGGTCGCGGATCATTTCGGCGGCGTCGTGCAGGAAACCGTCCCCGGGATTGCCGCCGGGCATCACGAGATGGGCGGTCATTGCGGATTCGGTCGTGCTCATCGCCCACACGTGCAGGTCGTGCACGGCCGCCACTCCCGGCATTTCGGACAAGCGGCGTTCCACTTCGCGCGTGTCGACGTTCGACGGCGCGGCGTTGAGCGACATGGCCACCGCTTCGCTGAGCAGGCCCCAGGTGCTCCACACGATCACCGCCACGATCAGCAGGCTGACGGCGGGATCGATCCACTGCCAGCCGGTATAGCCGATCACCAGCGCGGCAATGACGACTCCGGCCGAAACCGCCGCGTCGGCGGCCATGTGCAGGAAGGCGCCGCGAATGTTGATATCGCCCTTGCGTCCGCGCGCGAACAGCAGCGCCGTTCCGGTGTTGATGGCAATGCCGATGGCGGCAACGACCATCACCGTGCCGCTGGCGATTGGCTGGGGGTCGCTGAAGCGCACGAACGCCTGCCAGGCGATTCCCGCGGCTGCCAGCATCAGGAACAAGCCGTTGAACAGCGCCGCCAGAATCGAGCTGCCGAGCAGTCCGTAGGTGTAGCGGGAGTTCGGGGCCTTCTTGCCCAGCAGGACCGCCGCCCAGGCGACCACCAGCCCGATGACGTCGCTCAGGTTGTGTCCGGCATCGGCCAGCAGGGCGAGCGAGTTGGCGAGGAAACCATAGCTCGCCTCGATCGCGACGAACGCGACGTTGAGCCCGATGCCGACGGCAAACGCCCTGCCGTACGAATCCGGCGCATGGGAATGCGCATGACCGTGGCCATGCCCATGGTGCGCGTGATGATGACCGTGACCCACGAATCCCCCTTCAGGGCCATGTTGCACAATCGGCCTCTCCTGCGCCAGCGCGCAGCTTCGGCTCAAGCCTTCAGAGAAATCGCGCAGGCTATTCGGGGCTGCGTGTCGTTTGCGGCTCCCCGGCACGAGCCACCCGGATTTCGGAGATCAGCCCATCGCGGAGGGTGTAGAACACGAACACCCGCACTTCGACCGATTCCCCAGCCGCCAGCGGCGCGACCACGAAATCGGGGGCGTCCGCCACGGCCGTGAAGCGGCTGGTGGTGTCGACGAAGATCGCATCGTCATCCGCCAGCAGCGTGTGAATCGTCAGGTGCTCCCGCACTTGCTCAAACATCGGGCGGTAGAAACCGACGATTCCCTGCTTGCCTTCGATCAGCGGCAGGTTGGGAAGCTTCAGGATAACGTCGTCGGTGTAGAACGCGGAAAATCGTTCCGCATCCGCGTTGCTGAACGCGGCGGCGTAAGCGAGATAGGCTGCCTTCTGGCTGGCATGGCCGCCGAGCCGGGGCGCCTTGGTCACGCCGTATTCCGGCGGCCATGTCATGGAGTTGAGCGCGGCGACCTTTTCGTCCTTGAGAGTGTAGGTGACGTGGAACTTCACCGTCACCGTATCGCCGGGGTAAAGATGTCCGAACGGGAAATCCGGCCGCTCCTTCACCGCATGGAAATCCATGTCCACGTCGGCGAACAGCACGTCGCCATTCCGGGCGAAGTGCTGCAGCCGCATGACCTCGCGCACCCCGTCGTGCGCCCAGGCCAGGAAGTCCTTCAGTCCCTGCTTGCCGTGATGACGCCGGGTGCCGCCGGTAAAGGTCAGGTCCTCGTGATAGAACCGTTCGACCAGCGTCTCGTCGTCGCCGGAGTTGAAGACCGCAATGTAATCGGCATAGTCGAACGGTTTCGTCATCAGAGCGCCACCGTCACCGCTTTCAGCTCGGTATAGGCTTCAACGCCTGCCCGGCCGTTCTCGCGGCCCCAGCCTGATGCCTTGTACCCGCCCAGCGGCAGCGATGGATCGACGCCCGCGCCGCCATTGATCCGCACGGTGCCGGCCTGCAGCCGCTTCGTCAGCTTGAGCGCGTTGGAGATGTCCCGCGTCCAGATGGCGGAGGACAAGCCGTATTCGCTGGCATTGGCTTGTTCCGCAATCGCGTCGATCTCGCCATCGCCGAAGCGCATCGCACACAGCACGGGACCGAAGATTTCTTCCTCCACAACCTTCATGCCTGAAGCCGTGCCGGTGAGGACCGTCGGCTGGACGAAGTAGCCCTCGCCGTCGATCCGCTGCCCGCCTGCCGCCACGGTGGCGCCTTCGCCGGCGCCGCTTTCAATGTAGCCGAGCACGCGCTCCAGCTGCTTCTCGCTGACGAGCGGCCCCATCTCGGTTCCGGGGGCGAGCCCGGCGCCGACCTTCAGCGACCGGGCGCGTTCGGCAATGCCTTCGATCACGCGGTCGGCGATTGCCTCATGCACGAACAGGCGCGATCCGGCGGCGCAGACTTGCCCCGAATTCCCGAAAATCCCCATCGCCGCGGCTGGGATTGCCTTGTCGAGATCGGCGTCGGCGAAGATCACCACCGGCGACTTGCCGCCCAGTTCCAGCGACACGCGCTTGAGGTTGCCGGTCGACGCATGGACGATCGACTTGCCGACCGACGTGGAGCCGGTGAACGAGATCTTGTCCACGTCCTTGTGTTCGGCCAGCGCCGCTCCGGCCGTTGCGCCGAAGCCGGTGACGATGTTGACCACGCCCGCCGGAAAGCCCGCTTCCTGCACCAGTTCCGCCAGGATCACCGCGGTCAGCGGCGTCTGTTCAGCTGGCTTGAGCACCACGGTGCAGCCGGCAGACAGCGCCGGGGCGATCTTCGACACGGCCATAACGAAGGGGAAGTTCCACGGCACAATCGAGCCGACGACGCCGACCGGTTCACGCAAAGTGAAGGCGTGCCATTCACCGGGAGCGGAGGGGGTCAGCGTCTCGCCTGCGAGTTTCGTCGCCCATCCTGCGTTGTAGCGCAGCTGTCCGGCCGCCCCCATCACCCCGGCGAACTTCGCCATCATGAAGGGCATTCCGTTGTCGAGCGTTTCCGTGAGGGCGATCCGCTCCCCTTCCCGCTCGATCAGGCTGGCCAGCTTCAGCAGCATGTCCGCCCGGGTGGCGGGCGGGGTTGCGGCCCATTTCGGGAAAGCGGCGCGGGCGGCCTTTACCGCCCGGTCGATATCCTCCGCCGCGCCGGAAGCAGCGCTGGCGAACGTTTCGCCGGTCGCCGGATCGGTCACGTCGAAGGTCTCGCCGCTGGCGGCGGCTACGAATTCGCCATCGATGAACAGCTTGCGCGCCTTGGATTCAAGCTCGCTGCGCAGGGAGTTCAGCGTATCGGGGGAAAACGGTGCGGTCATGTCGTGGCCTTTCGGTTGGCGATGGCGTTCTGCCGCTTCACGCGGCGCGGTCCTTGCGGACCGGGATCTCCTCGGGAGGAAGCGAGCGGCCAAGGATCAGGTCGGCGGCGCGTTCCGCGACCATGATCGTCGGCCCGTTGGTGTTGCCGCCCGGCACGGTCGGCATGACGGACGCATCCACCACGCGCAGCCCCTCAATCCCCCGCACGCGCAACTGGGGATCGCAGACGCTGTCGGGATTGCCGCCCATTGCGCAGGTGCCGACCGGGTGTTGGGTGACCCCGGCGTTGGCGCGGATGAATTCGTCCAGTTCGTCCGCTTCCGTCAGATCGGCGCCGGGCAGGATTTCCCGCCCGGTCAGATCGGCTTGCGGCGGGGTGCTGTAGATCTTGCGGACAATCTCGATCCCCCGGCGCGCGGTTTCGAAATCGGCTGCATCGGAAAAGATGTTGAGCGTTATTGAGGGCAAGTCCTTCGGATCGGCGGACTTCAGCTTGACCCAGCCGTGGCTGCGCGGGTGGAGCAGGATGACGTCCGCGGTCATCCGGTGCTCCTGCCGTTCGCCGACGCCAGGGACCCATATCTTCGCGTCCATCCGCACCGGGTTGGACCAGACCTGGATATCCGGTTGGGCCAGGTCCGGCCGGGTCTTCAGGATCGGATTGCAGCTGTTCACCTGCGTGGCAAATACGCCCTTGCCGGTCAGCGCCCAGCGAAGGACGGACAGCGCAACCTTGTCGAAGCGAAGCTGGTTAAGGAAACTTTCCGGTTTCGCCATCGCGAAATGGACCGGAACCCGCGGGTGTTCCTGCAGGTTGCGCCCGACCATCGGCGCGTCGAGCACCGGATCGATCCCCACGTCGCGCAAATGCTCCGCCGGGCCGATGCCGGACAGCATCAGCAACTGCGGCGAGTTATAGCTGCCGCCGGACAGGATCACCTCGCGCCGGGCACCAAAGTAGCGGACCTCGCCCTCCCGCTCCACTTCCACGCCCACGGCCTGGCGGTTCTCGATCAGGACGCGGCGCGTCATCGCCCGGGTGATCACCGTCAGGTTCGGGCGGGACAAGACGGGCGCGAGATAGGCGCGGGCGGTGCTGGCCCGGCGACCTTTTTCGTCAATCGTCAGCTCACCCCGGGCAAAGCCTTCCTCCACTTCTGCGTGAAGATCTTCGGTGGTGTCGAACCCGGCCGCCTTGGCCGTGCGCATCAGCGGTTCGTGCAGGAGGTGATCGGTCTGGATCGGCTGGACCGCCAGCGGGCCGCTGTCGCCGTGATACGGCCCCGCCCCGCGCCAGCTGCGCTCCATCTTCTTGAAATAGGGCAAGACGTCGGAATAGGACCAGCCTTCGCAGCCCATCTGCCGCCAGGTGTCGAAGTCCAGACTGTGCCCGCGCATGAAGAACATGCCGTTGACGGAGGACGATCCGCCCAGCATCCGCCCGCGCGGAACCGACAGGCGGAGTCCGCCCAGATGCGGTTCCGGCTCCGTCATCATCGGCCAGGTGAAATCCGGGTTCATGAACGCGCGCATGAAGCCCAGCGGCATGGAGACCAGCCAGTGCTTGTCGCTGCCGCCTGCTTCCAGCAGCAGGACGCGCTTGTCCGGGTCCGCGCTCAGCCGATTGGCAAGTACGCAGCCGGCGGAACCGGCGCCGACGATGATGTAATCGTAGATTGCCGGATCAGAAATGAGAGCCTCCGCACGTTTCGCCGCGCCGGCTGCCGTGTCCAGGTCGGTCATGCCATCCCCTTTTCGCCGGCGACTGGCTGTTCTTTGATCGCCTGCAGATGTCCTATCCCGCCACCGGACAGTGTCAATCACCGATCCGCCTCACCCCCATCGCCGCTTGCGCCCGAAGGCTTGAACGGAAATAGTGCGCAAAACAGCGTAACGCGGAAGAGGGTAAGGCCGACATGGCGGATTCGTTCGATTACATCATCGTGGGCGCCGGTTCCGCCGGCTGCGTCATCGCTAACCGGCTGACGGAAGACCCGTCGGTTTCGGTCCTGCTGCTGGAAGCGGGGGGTGAGGACAAGCAGTTCTTCTACCGGCTCGCCCTGGGGTTCCACAGCTGGCGCTATCCCGAAACTAACTGGGATTACGAGACAGAGCCGGAACCGCACCTGGGCGGCAGGCGCATCGGCTTGCCGCGTGGGAAGGTGCTGGGGGGATCCTCCACCATCAACGCCATGCTCTATTCGCGCGGGCACCCGGGCGATTACGACTTATGGCGCCAGATGGGCTGCACCGGATGGGGTTTTGAGGATGTCCTGCCCTACTTCCGGCGCGCGGAGACCAACTGGCGCGGGGAGACGGACTACCACGGCGGCTCCGGCCCCCTGCAGGTCAGCCGCGTGCCAACGGAGCGGTTCCTGGGCAAACCGGTGATCGAGGCAGCGCGCCGCCTGGGCTATCCGATCACCGACGATCACCATGGCGAACAGCCGGAAGGCTTCGGCGGCGGGGATACGACCACGGACGCGCGCGGGCGGCGGTCCAGCGCCTCGCGCGCTTACCTGGATCCGGTCCGTTCCCGCCCCAACCTCACGATTATCACCCGGGCGATGGCTCGCCGCATCCTGATGCAGAACCGCCGGGCCGTGGGCGTGGAAGTGGAGCGGGACGGAGAAGTCCGCTACTTCGGCGCCCGGCGGGAGGTGATCCTGTCCGGCGGCGTCTACAACTCGCCCCAATTGCTGATGCTATCAGGCATCGGCCCGGCGGAACACTTGCGCGAGATGGGGATCGAGCCGGTGGCCGACCTCCCCGGGGTGGGCCGCAACCTGTCGGAGCACGCCGGCTTCTGGTCGCAGTATGCGACGAAGGAAAACGTTACCCTGCTCAATGAGCTGAGGGCCGACAAGCTGGCGCTTTCGTTCGCCCGCTGGCTGGTGTTCGGAACCGGGGTGATGGCATCCCAGTGCAACAGCTGCCACGCCGAAATCCGCACGCAGGAAGACGTCGCCCAGCCCGACATCCAGATCTACTTCAACCCCGTGCGCGCCGACGCCAAACCGTGGTTCCCCGGGATTGGAGAACGGCAGGAACACCGCCTGACCGCCGTTACCTGCCTGCTCCAGCCGCGCAGCCGCGGCTGGGTGAAACTGCGGTCCGCCGATCCGAAGGACAAGGTGCGGATCACCCTGAACCTGATGGCCGACCAGTGGGATGTGGATACGCTGGTCCGCGGCGTTGAACGCGTGCGGGAACTCTACGCCACGCCGCCACTATCCGATCTTGTCGCACGCGAACTGATGCCTGGGCCGGATGTCCGCTCCCGCGACGAGATCGAGGCCTGGTTGCGTGAGACGCTGATCACCACGCACCATTCTGTCGGCACGTGCGCAATGGGCATCGGAGAAGAAGCGGTGGTCGATCCGCAACTGCGCGTTCGGGGGATCGAGGGCCTGCGGGTGTGCGATGCCTCGATCATGCCGACCGTGCCTGGCGGCAACACCAACGCCCCTTCGATCATGGTCGGCGAGAAGGCGGCGGACCTGATCCGCGGCCAGTCCCTCCCCGCGGCAGACATCGACAGGCGCGAAGCGGCCTGAGCGAACTTAAGGGGACAGGGTCCGCACGCGGGCCTTGTCCCCTTCCGCAAGCGGTGTTTTTCTTGGCCGGTCGTCACAAACCGGTCACATCGCGGCGGCACTTCGTCCTGGTATGAGGGGCGAACCGATGAACCGCGTTACCATCTTCCTGACCAATCCAGCCGCATCCGATTTCGAAGACTACGCCAACGGGGAAAGCCTCTACCGTTTCGAACGGATCGGACCCGAAGGACCGGATCATACGGTGAGTGGACCGGTGCCGATCTTCATCGATTGGGTGCTGCCGGAGTTGTCGGGACTGGAAATGTGCCGCCGCCTTCGTGCGGACCCGGCGCTGCGCGATGCGCACATCACCCTAGTTCTGGACTTCGACGATCTGGACGATCGCCGCCGGGCGATCCGCGCCGGAGCGGACGATTACCTGATCGGCCCGCTGGAGCGCAGAACCGTGCTCGACCGGGTGATGGCGCTGCGCCCCAACCGCCCTTGCGCCAACCGCCACGTGGTGGGCGTCTCCAGCCTCGTGGTCGATCTTACGGCCGAACAGGCCCAGTGGAACGGTACGCCGCTGCAGATCCGCCCGAATGAGCTGCGGCTGCTGTGCTTCTTCACCGAAAACCCGAACCGGGTCTTCTCCCGCCAGGAACTGATCGAGGCGCTGGGCAAGGACAAGTCCCCGGTCGACGAACGGACCGTCGATGTGTGGGTCAAGCGGCTGCGCATGGGGCTGAAGCAGGCCGGCGCGCGGCACTTGCTGCGCACGGTCCGCACGCGCGGCTATGTGCTGGATGCCCCTCGCGCGATGCACTGATCGCAGCGGTTACCTTGGTTGAAACAAGAAAGGCCCGACTCTCGCATGAGAGCCGGGCCTTTCTGCTCAGGGCTCCTTCTCTTTAGAAGGCGACCGAAGCCGACAGCCCGACCTTGGTTCCGACGTCGTACGTGTTGACGTCCACCCGGTTGCTACCGACCTGCTGATATTCCTCGTGCCTGCGGCCGAAGATGTTGCGCACTTCGAACTTCCATTCCGTGGTCAGGCCGAACAGGTCGACGCCCTGCCGCGCGACGAAATCGACCCGCAGGCCGGGTTGCTCGATGATGTCCGGCTGCCCGGTATTCACCAGGCCGCGGCTCGTCACGCGCTCACTGGCGTAGCTGATGAGGAACGTCTGCTGCGACAGGCGGTCCAGGTCTTCCAGGCCGATCTGCACGTTGACGATATGATCCGATTGCCCGGTAAGCGAAGCGCCGTCGCGGAAGAAGTCCGTCGCGTTGGTGGAAGACGCGGCGAACACCGCTACCGTATCGTCTTCATCAACGTTCAGGCTGGACTTGGTATACGTGTAGTTGCCGATCAGCAGCAGCTGGCGCGTATCGAACATCCCGCCGAAGGACTGCAGGTCGAAGTTCTTCTGCACTTCGACTTCCGCACCGTAGAGCGTGGCCTCGGGCGCGTTGGCGAAGCTGGTTATGAACCGCTCGCTCGCAACAAAGGTTTCGATCGGGTTGTCGATCTTCTTGTAGAACCCGGCGAGGGAGAACCGCTGGTTCCGGCCGAAATACCATTCGTACCGCGCTTCGGCGTTGGTCAGCTGGCTGTCCACCAGCAGCGGATTGCCGCGGAACATCCGGTTGGAATCCGGATCGAAGTAGAACTGGTAGATCAGTTCGCGGAACTGCGGCCGGGCCAGCGTCTTGGACGCATTCAGGCGCACCTGCATCTCCGGCATGAACTGCCAGGTCAGCGTGGCTGCCGGCAGCCAGTAATCGCGATTGAGGTTGGTTTCCGCCAGCGACGCACCGGGGGTGTTGAACACCTGGATCGGCGTGACCGTTTGCTCGGCGGTTTCGTAGCGCACACCGGCATCAAGCTGCAGCGTGTCGGTCAGCTGGGCATCGATCTTGCCGTACCCGGCATGGTTGAGCAGCCGGGCGCGGAAAGCCGGGTTGCCTTCGTTCGTCTCGATGAAGCTGACGTTGAAGTAATCGATCACCGTGGGCTGGAGCAGGAGATCGGGCCGGAACATGCCGACGGCCGGCGGGAAGTCGCTCGGCGCCTGGAACTGGAAGTCGCGGCGCGAGCTGGTCCGGTCGGTATCGGCATAATAGTATCCGGTGACGAACAGCAGTTCCGGCGTGAGCCGGTAGCCGACGTCGATTCCGCCGGTCCACAGGTTCTCGTTGAGATCGGAGAAGCTGACCGTAGCGTCGCCGCCGTTGCCGTTGTTCAGCCGGTTCACGAAATAGCCGCCGTACGGATCCGCATCCACGTTGGTCCGGACGTATTCGAACGACAGCTCATACGGTGCCTCGCGCTGCGAGTTCGCGTAGGCGCCGCGCAGGTCGACCGTCAGGTCGGGCAGCGGCCGCAACTCGGCGACCAGTTGGGAGTCGATCAGCTGACGTTCGAACCACGCGGTGTCCTGCTGCAGGAAGTCCGTGATCTCATTCGCGTTGCGCTTGCCCACGGCGTAGCGCGAGTTCTTCAGCGTGTCCCGGATGTAGAGGTTGGTCCAGCGCACGGTATTCTCGCCAAACTCAAACCCGAGACCCAGCATTCCGTTGGCGACGATGCGGTTATCGGTCGTCAGGCGGCGCATGTCGGTTTCGAGGATCGACAAGTCAGCCTGAAGCGATGTCTGGTTGATCGTATCGCGCGTGACCCAGGTATTGCTGTAACCCGCCGCGGCGATCACGCCCAGCGTGGCAGCCCCGGCATCGAACGATTGCCCGGCCGAAAAGTTGGCGGCGAAGTTCGGCGGCAAGGCACCGATCCGCTGCAGCACCGCATTGCGGCCGTTAACGATCTGCGAAGCGATCGGCGTGGTGTCCACCGTGCCCGAACTGATCCGGTCCCCGCTGGCGAAGAACGCCTCCAGCGCGGGCGGCAAGTCGCGCTGGCCGTTGTCAAACCCGGTCCAGTCGGTGCCGCTGCCGTAATAGGTGTAGCCGAAGTGGCCGGTTGTTTCCGAATCCACGGACAAGCCGGCGCCAATGGTAAGAAAGCCTTCGTCCGGCGTCGACCGGGTCGTCAGGTTGATGACGCCGCCGCCAAATTCGCCCGGAAAGTTCACCGAGTAGCTTTTCTGGACCAGCGAAGACGCGATGATGCCGCTGGGGAACAAGTCCAGCGGAACGACTCGCTTGAGCGGCTCCGGGCTCGGCAACGGGGATCCGTTCAGCAGAGCGAGGGAATAACGATCCCCAAGGCCGCGAACGTAGACGAAGCCGCTGCCTACGACGCTGAGGCCGGTCACGCGTTGCAGCGCACCCGCGATGTTGCCTTCACCGGTGCGGGCGATTTCGGCGGTCGAGAGAACCGAGACGACCTGCGTGGCCGCACGCTCGATATTCGCGTTGCGCCGTCCGGTCACGACGATTTCCGATCCGGGAATCGAGATTTCCGGCGTTTCGTCCTCGGCACCGACCGGGGGCGTGGGCGGGATGGCCGCAACTGCTCCACCGGTGGCCACACCGTCGGTCGCCTGGGCGTGCGCCAGCGCGGGTGTGACGAAAGCAGTGGTAAGCAGCAGCAGGCTGACGAGCCGCGGCGTGTTCATTTCAAGGTCCCCCTCGGACAAAAAACTGAAGCTCTTGCAGTGAGGGGGCAGCCGTTGCCGGCCGCCCCCCGTGTTCGCGGAAAGCGACCGATCAGGTGGTCGGCAGCGAAGTGCAGCTGTTGCCGGATGCGAAGTTCGCAGCCTGGCTGTCGCACGTCCAGCCGCGATACCAGGTATCGTTGCCGTCCCTGACCGCGCCAATGTACGTCGTCGTGTCAAAGAAGGCGGACAGCGTCTTCGGATCGAACGCGGCCACGGCGGCCTCGTTGGCTCCGTTGACGAACAAGCCCGTCAGCGTCGACGTGTAGGCGTCGTTGTTGTTCTGACCTTCGTTGAACTCCGCCGCCACTTGTGCAGGCGTGTAGCTGCCGGTGCCGATGAACTTGGTGGAGTTGCAGGCCAGCACCACCGAGTTGGCCGTCAGGGTAACCGGCTGGGTACCCGTTCCGTGCATCCGCAGGCATTCGTTGTTCGGGGCGTAGATGATCCCGTTCACCCACGTCATGTCGGTGTTGCCCCGCAGCAGGACGGCAGCCTGGTCATTGCTTTCGTTGTTGCTGCTGACTTCCGTCTGGATCGCGGTGAAGTTGGCGATCTTGCTCGTCTGCCGCGGCGTGTCGCTTTCAAAGCCGTTGCTGTCGATTTCCATCAGCGCATCGCCCCGGCCTGCACGCTGGAGCAGCAGCACGTACTGCAGGTTGGCCTGCACGCCGGTGTCCATGTCGAGGCTGTCGTCATCCGCGCCGACCGAGATATAGTGCTTGAAGTTGACGTTGCCGCCGAAGAATTCAGCGCCGTCGTCCGAGCTGTTGTAGCTCTGGTAGTAATCGAGCTGAGTGCCGCTGCCGACGCCTTCCAGCGTCAGGGACTGGAGTTCGGAGTTCGAACCGAGGACATAGCCCGAGTAGCGGATCTGGACGTACTTCATCACGCCGCTGCTGTCGGCCGGATCGTTGCCGCCGAAGACCGCCGGGTCCGCTGCGCCTTCGGTCTGGCGTTCGCACGTCTGGTTGGCGACGGAGCCGCTGGTGCAGTCCGTGATCGGCGCGCGGCCCATCAGCACCACGCCGCCCCACTGCCCTTGCGAGGTTTCGGTATTCAGGCCGAGCACGTTGTCGCGGCTGGTGAAGATGATCGGCTGGGTCGCGGTGCCAACGGCGTTGATCTGGTTGCCGCGGTTGACGGCCAGCCAGGACACGCCGGTGCCGCCGTAAAGGATGACGCCCGGCTCGATGGTCAGGGTTACGTCGGTGTCAGATGACGAGGCGGCAAACCCGCCGTCGGTGCCGACGTCCACGCGGCCCGGGATCTGGTAGAGCAGCCCGGGGACCTTCGTCAGGGTGATCGATTCATTGATGCGCGAGGGCAGGCTGCAGACGCGCCAGCTACCCGTCGGGCCCGTGATCGTGCCGGCGTCGATCAGACCCTGCGGGTCGGAGATCGTGGGACAGCCGGACGCCGGCGTCACGGTGCCGCCGTCCGTCGGAGTCGGCGTGGGTGCGGGCGTGGGAGCCGGGTTGTTGATCGTGATGTTGCCGCCCGTACCGGGCGAAGCAATGTCATCCGGCCCGCAAGCGGCAAGTGCCACAATGCTGGTGCCGAGGATGAGCGAGCGGGTGATTAGTTTCACTGCGAAGTCCCCCATGAGAATCGAGAGTGCGAATTCGTGGTCGCAACTCGCGAGCTAGGCGGGGGAAGTGACAGTTTAGTGGCAAATAAATGATTTGTTCACGTGACTATTAAATGACCGAATTGTGACATTTATGACAAGCAGTAGCGAAAGTTGAATGAATCTCGGGAATCAGGAGGCCGCCTTTCCCGCATCGTGTTTGTTACGTCTTGATGACGGTCTTACATTTTTGTTTCACTTTCCCGAAAAAAGGTGCAGAATTTCTCCATAAACAAACGATTAGGAGAGAAGATCATGGCTGTAGCTTTCGTCTGCGCCGTCCTGTGCACCGCCCTTGCCCCGCCCATGCCGGTCGCGACCGAGCAAGCCGCGGCGCAGGGGCTGGATGTCGCCTTTGAAGAGATGGCACAGGACCGCACGGAAACCGCGATTGCGCGCCTGGAAGGCGCTGCAGAGCCTCACGCGTCCGAACCGGCCCTGCTGATCAATCTCGGCACCGCCTATGCCCGGGAAGGCCGGACCCTCGATGCAGAAAGGATGTATCGCGCCGCGATCACCAGCGAGAAGCGGTACGATGTCGAGCTGGCGGATGGCCGATGGGTCGATTCGCGCTCGGCCGCCAAGCTTGCCCTGGAGCACCTCGACCGGGCGAAAGAATTCGCCATGCGCTGATCGATGCTCCTTTAATAACAACTGACAGGAGAACCCGCGCGGCTTGACGGCGACGCGGGTTTTCTGTCGCCGGTTGTCACGCATTTGTCATTTGCGACCGGCAGAGGCCGGGGGAGCAGGAGGGCTCCCGATGATTCTCGCCGTGACAAGACAAGCTGCCGCCATCGCGCTGGCCGCCTGCCTTTGCGCCCCGGCCCAAGCGGATGTCCTGGAAGTGGGCGCCGGCGCGGCGCGCTGGGTCTCGGGCCCGCTGACGCATGAATCCGCACCGGCTGAAGCTGCATGGACCGACATTCCCGTTCCGGAAGAAGCGATTGTCGACCCCGGCCTCAGCGGATCGCGGGTTCCGGCGGCCTATGCCGCCCGGGTGACGGAGCTTGCCGCCCGTTACGATCTCAGCCCCGCCTTGATAGAAGCGCTAGTGTGGCAGGAAAGCCGCTGGCGCGCCGACGCCGTATCGCCAGTCGGCGCACGGGGCCTGGCCCAGCTGATGCCGGGCACGGCGCGCGAGCTTGGCGTCGACCCGAACGATCCCTTCGCCAATCTTGAAGGCGGCGCGCGCTACCTGCGCGCACAGATCGACCGCTTCGGCGGCGACCTGGAGAAGGCGCTGGCCGCCTACAACGCAGGCCCGGCGCGCGTGATGCGTGCAGGAGGCATCCCGCGCATCCGTGAAACCCAGATCTATGTCGCCTCCGTGCTGGGGCGGCTGACCAATCACACCCGGAAGGACTGAAGCAATGCGTTTGTATTCCCGCTTGGCCGCGCTTTTCGCGCTGCTCATCCCCGCCGCTGCGCACGCGCAATCGGCCGACCCGCAGGGATCCGGTCCGATTGTCGCGGCGCTCGGCTGGATGCAGGGCACCCTGCTTGGCAACGTCGCCACCGCCGTCGCCGTCATGGCCGTGGCCGCGGTCGGCTTCATGATGCTGACCGGACGGATGAACTGGCGCTTCGGCGCGACCGTGATCGTCGGCTGCTTCGTGCTGTTCGGCGCCGGATCGATTGTGACGGGCATTCAGTCGGCCGCGGCGGTCGGTTGAGCCATGGAACTTGTCCGCCACCCGGTGCACCGCGCGCTCACTCGCCCGCAGATGTTTGCCGGGGTGACGTACAACTATTTCATCATCAACGCCGCCGTCACCACCGAGCTGTTCCTGATCACAGGCAGCTTCCTGGCCTTGCTCGCGGCGTTGGCGATCCACGTGGTCGGGTACTTCGCGTGCCTGCGCGAGCCGCGGGTGTTCGATTTGTGGATGACCAAGGTCAGCCGCTGCCCGCGGGTGAAGAACTGGAAGCGGTGGGGCTGCAACAGCTACGCCGCCTGAGGAGAGAAGCATGGGCGTGAAGACCAGATGGCGGGGCCCGGCGGCCTGGAGCGGCAAGGAAGCCCACGCCGGCGACCGCCTGCCGTACGCCCGGCTGATCGACGAACACGCCGTGCTGCTGCGCGACGGTTCGCTGATGATGGCGCTGCAAGTGCCCGGTCTCCTGTTCGAGACAGAGGAAACGGACGCGCTCAACGCCCATGCCGCGACTCGCGAGGTGATGCTCCGCTCCAACCTCGATGCGCGCTTCGTCCTTTATCACCACGTGATCCGGCGCCGGGTGCACGTGGAGCTGGACGGGCGGTTCGACGATCCGCTCGCCGCCCACATCGACCGGCGCTGGCGCGAACGGCTCGGCGCTGGCTCGCTGTTCATCAATGACCAGTTCGTGACGCTGGTAAGGCGCCCCGCACGCGGCAAGGCGGGCCTGGCGGAGCGGGCCGGCAAGATGTGGCGCCGGAAAGGCAGCGCGCAGCTTGAAGCCGACCCGAGGGAGCTGCGCTCCCTGCGCGCCGCGGCGCAGGCGCTGGCTGCCTCGCTCGGCGATTACGGCGCACGGCTGCTGAGCGATTACGTGGGCCCGAAGGGGAACACCAACAACGAAACGCTCGAGCTGCTGAGCGCTCTCTACAACGGCGAGATGCGCCCTGTGCGCCGCCCGGCCGAGAGTACCGATATCGGACGGATGCTGCCCTATCGCCGCGCCAGCTTCGGGCTTGATGCGATGGAGCTACGCGGTTCTTCCGGCGCGGATTTCGCCGCGATGCTCAGCCTGAAGGACTATCCCGACGCAACCTCGCCCGGGTTGCTCGATGCGCTGCTGCGCCTGCCGCACGAACTGGTGGTGAGCGAAAGCTTTGCACCTGCCGAACGCCAGACCGCGCGTGAACGCATCGACCTCGCGATCCGCCGCCTGCGCTCCGCGGATGAGGAAGCGATGGCCGAACGCGCCGACATGCTTGCCGCGCGCGATGCGCTGGGCAACGGCGCCGTCAGCTTCGGGGATCATCACCTGACCGTGCTCGTGCGCGAAAGCACGCTTGGCCGGCTGGATGAGGCGACTGCCTCTGCCGCCGCCGCGCTCGCGGATGCCGGCGCGGTCGCAGTGCGCGAAGATACGAACCTTGAGCCTGCCTTCTGGGGCCAGTTTCCCGGCAACGAGGGCTATCTTGTCCGCCGCGCCCTGATCTCCAGCGCCAACATGGCGAGCTTCGGGTCCCTGCATGGCTTCGCGCTCGGCCAAGCGGACGGGAACCACTGGGGCGAAGCGGTGACGCTGCTGCAAACGACCAGTTCCACCCCGTTCTTCTTCAATTATCATCACGGCGACCTCGGCAACTTCACCGTCATCGGCCCCTCGGGTTCCGGCAAGACGGTGGTGATGAACTTCCTCGCCGCGCAGGCGCAGAAGTTCAGCCCCCGCACGATCCTGTTCGACAAGGATCGCGGCGCGGAACTGTTCATCCGCGGAATCGGCGGGCGGTACGACCGGATCCATTCGGGAGAGCGGTCCGGCTTCAATCCGCTGGCCCTGCCCGACAGCCCCACCACCCGCGCCTTCCTGCATGAATGGTTAGCGGTTCTGCTGAAGGCGGAAGGTCCGGAAGAACTCGCGTCCATCGCTGGCGCGGTCGATGCCGCTTATGCCAACGACGCCTCTCTCCGGCGCCTGCGCCATTTCCGGGAACTTCTGTCCGGCACACGCCGTCCGCAGCCCGGCGATCTGGCCGACCGGCTGGCTCCCTGGATCGAGGGCGGGGAGCACGAATGGCTGTTCGACAACGCGGCTGACCGGCTGGATCTGTCCACCCGGGTGCTCGGCTTCGACATGACCGCGCTGCTCGACAATCCGCGCTTGCGCACGCCGGTGATGATGTACCTGTTCCACCGGATCGAAGAGCGGCTGGACGGCGAGCCGACCATGATCCTGATCGATGAAGGCTGGAAGGCGCTGGACGATGAAGTGTTCGCCGCCCGCATCCGCGATTGGCTGAAGACGTTGCGCAAGCGCAATGCGCTGGTCGGGTTTGCTACCCAAAGCGCCCGCGACGCGCTCGACAGCCGGATCGCTACCGCGCTGGTCGAACAGACCGCGACGATGGTGTTCATGCCCAACGCCCGGGCCCGGGCGGAAGATTACTGCGAAGGGTTCGGCCTCACCGCGCACGAACTGGCGCTGATCCGCAGCCTGCCTGCGCACAGCCGCTGCTTCCTGGTGCGCCAGCCCGATGCTTCGGTGGTGGTCCGGCTCGACTTGTCGGGTGCGCCGGAAGTGCTGACGATCCTTTCCGGCCGCGAAAGCGCGGTCCGGCGGCTGGATACGATCCGGGCGCAAGTGGGCGATAACCCGGCCGATTGGTATCCGGCGCTCACCGGTCAGGCCTGGCCCGGCGAGTCCGATGCGGACGAGCAAGTCTTCCCGATGTGGGAAGCGGCCGAATGAACGCCGCCTCCTGCCAGGCCGCGCTCCAGGGCGTCGGCAGCGGCGTCGCCGCTTCCCTGCAAGGGGTGGACTGCGCGGCTAACGCGATGGCGCAAGCCGCCTTCGGCCGGCTGTTCGCGCCCAATGGCGCGCTGGTCCCGGTATTGACGATCCTGCTGACGCTGTATGTGGCGTTCTTCGCCTTTGCCCTGATCACCGGACGCAGCCGTGTGGGCGTTTCCGCGCTTACCCCCCGGATGATGACGCTGGGCCTGGTGCTGACGTTCGCCACCAGCTGGGCCGCGTACAGCCAGGTGGTGTGGAACCTCGCCACCGGTGCGCCGGACCAGATCGCCGGAATACTGATGGGCATCGACGGTTCGGCGACCCGCGGCTTCGCCGACAAGATCGATGTCGTGTTCGGCGCGCTGATCCAGGCTTCGGGCGGAGAGGCGATGCAGGCCCCGCAAAGCGCCTTTTCGCCGCCGGGGTTGATGTGGTTCGGCGGCACCCTGCTGCTGCTTGGCACGGTTGGCGTGCTGGTGACGACGAAGATCGCCTTGTCCGTCCTGCTTGCGCTGGGCCCGGTGTTCGTGGTGCTGGCGCTGTTTTCCGGCACGCGCGGGCTGTTCACCGGCTGGCTCAAAGGTGTGGTACTGCTGTCGATCGCCCCGATGCTGGCGGTGTTGAGCGGATCGCTGATGCTGGAACTCGCCGTGCCGGTGCTGTCTGCACTCGCGGCGACGCCCGGGCAGATCGATCCCCGCGCCGCGATGGGCTTTTTCCTGATCGGGGCGGTCCATGCCTCGCTGATGATCCTGGTGATGAAGGTTGCCGGCGCAATGGTCGCTGGCTGGCGCGTATTCGGCCTTGCCGGCTCGGAGCGCGACAGCGGCCGGGCGGATTCCCCCGCCCGCACTCAGGTGGAACGCACTGTTGCACCCGCCCCGAGAGCCGAAATCATCCAGGGCGCGCTGGCATCTTCCCGTCAGATCCGGCTGGCTTCTATCCCCGCCTCCACCCCGGCAAACGACACTGCCCCGGCCTCTGTCCGGCGGGAGACGAAAGTGATCGGCACTGCCGCGTCCGCCGCCCCAAACCCGATTCAGCCCGGCGCCGTATCGCGCGCGCACGGGATTGGCAGCCGCTTCCGCGCTGCCCCCGCCCGATCCACGGAGATGCTCAAGTGAAACGCGCATTTTTGGCAGGCGCGCTCGGCGCCGCCATTCTCGCCTGCCCAGCCAAGGCCGACCCCCGGCTGGTCGAACGGCTGTACAATCCGGATGAGGTCGTCCGGATCGAAGGCCGGGTGAACGTGCAGGCGACGATCAAGTTCGGCGAGGACGAGCATATCGAGAACGTGGCCATCGGCGATTCCAACGCCTGGCAAGTGACGCCGAACAAGCGGGCGAACCTGCTGTTCATCAAGCCGCTCGATCCCAAGGCTGCCACCAACATGACGGTGGTGACCGACCGGCACACCTATTTCTTCGACCTTGTGCCCAGCGGGCGGGGAAATCCGCTGTACGTGCTCGCCTTCACGTATCCTGAGCCGATCGAGGCGGAGCCGGCCCTTTCCGTCCCCGCCAATCCGGCCAGCCCGGTCGAGATGGCGGCGGCCACGGATCCGTACGCGGTCGTCGATCCGGCACAACTCAACTTCGCGTGGGGGGCCAGCGGTGCGCAGAAGCTGCTGCCGACCAGCGCGTTCGACGATGGGGAAGCGACCTTCCTCGCCTGGCCGCGGGAAACGCCCGTGCCGGCAATCCTGGTCAAGGACCGCGAAGGAACCGAAGGGCCGGTGAACTTCGCGGTGCGGGGCGAGACGATCGTGATCGACGGCGTCCCGCGTGAGATCGTGCTGCGCTCCGGGCAGGACAGCGCCTTGCTGCTGAACAACGGTCCGGTGCGCGATCCCGCCGCCCCCGAACTCGCCCGCGCCGGAAAGGTGAAGTAATGCGACTTGCGATGCGCCTGCCCGAACGGAAGGCAACCGAAGACACGGACATCGACCCGCGGGAGCAGGAAAGCGCCGAGATCATCGATCTGGCGAGCCGCACGTCCTATCCGATGGTCACCCAGCGCAAGGGCAAATCCGATGCCCTTGGTCTCGCCACCGGGATCGGCGTGGTCGCGCTGCTCGGCGCGGCGACGCTCTGGGGATTGAGCAACGGGCGGATGGAACAGCCGGCAGCGGAACAGCCCGGTAACGCGGCGACTCCTGTCCCCGCAGCGGCTCCGGCCCCGGCGCCGGTCGTCAGCGCACCGCCGCCGGCCCCCATGGCGATGGCGGCCAATCCGGCGCCCAGCCCGGTGCTGGCGAACCCGCCGATGGCGAACCCTGCCCCAGCCGCCAATCCGTACAGTTCGCCCACGGTCGTGTTCGACGCCAGCAGCCTGCCCCCGATGGCCGACGCCGCGCCGCTTGCCGCGCCGGACGCGGCGGGTCAGCCCGGCAGCGCCGGAGCATCCGACTTCGCCAGCCGCATCGGCGGGATAGGCGGAGCGCCTGCCCAAGCGCGAGTTGACATCGATCCGGCCACCACGGTCACGCAGGGCACGATGATCCCCGCCGTGCTGGAAACCGCCATCGACACCGACGTACCGGGATACGTGCGCGCCGTGGTCAGCCAGGATGTGCGCAGCTTCGACGGACGGCGGGTGCTCGTCCCGCGCAGTTCGCGGCTCGTCGGCCAGTACCAGTCGGGCCTTCAGGCCGGGCAGAAGCGCGCCTATGTCATCTGGACCCGGCTGATCCGGCCCGATGGCGTTTCGGTCCAGCTCGCCTCCCCCGCCACCGGGTTCGACGGGACCACCGGCCTCGCCGGGAAGGTCGACAACCACTTCTTCCAGAAATTCGGTTCGGCGATGCTGCTGTCGGTCGTCGGCGGCTTGTCCGCGATCGGCACCGGGGGCGCATCGCTGATCGTCGGCGGCGGTACCAGCGCGGCGTCGGCCGCGGTGACCGAAGGCGGCAAGATCGGCCCGACCGTACGCGTGCGGCAGGGAGAGCCGATCCGTGTGTTCACCGCGCGCGATCTCGACTTCAGCCGCGCACCGCGGTTGTGAACGGAAACGATTCCATGACCGCTGAAGTCCACGCACTGGTGCCTGCGCCCGCTGCGTCTCCATCGCGCAGCGGCAGCGTCTATCTTGACGCCTATCTCGCCCCGTTCGCCGATTGGCTCGCGTGCGACAGCGTGACCGAGATTCTCGTCAACCGGCCCGGTGAAGTGTGGGTCGAGGATGCACGCCAGCCGGGAATGCAGCAGATCCAAGCGCCCGCGATCGACGACGCGCTGATCCAGCGCCTGGCGGAGCAAGTCGCACGCGTCAGCCATCAGGGAATCAACCGGGAACACCCGCTGCTGGGCGCGACCCTGCCCGACGGTGCCCGCGTCCAGTTCTGCGGACCGCCGGCCACCCGCCGCCATTGGGCGATGGCGATCCGCCGCCATCGCCGGCTGGACCTCCCGCTCGATGCCTATGACACCGGCCCGCTCGCTCCTGCCGATGAAGTCACAATGCCGGATCCGGTTGCCGAGCCGATCGCGTACCTGCGCGCGGCAATCGCGGCCCGGCGGACCATCCTGATCTCCGGCGGCACATCGACCGGGAAGACCACGTTCCTCAACGCCATGCTGGGCGAGATCCCGCGCGAGGAACGCGTCGTGCTGGTGGAAGACACGCCGGAACTGAAGTTCCCTGGATCGAACGGGGCCGGTCTGGTCGCCGTGAAAGGGGAACTGGGCGAAGCCAAAGTCACCGCCAACGAATTGCTGCAGGCCGCGCTTCGCCTGCGGCCCGACCGCATCGTGCTGGGGGAATTGCGCGGCGCGGAAAGCGTCAGCTTCCTGCGCGCGATCAACACCGGCCACCCGGGCAGCTTTTCGACCATCCACGCCAACTCCCCGCGCGGCGCGCTGGAACAGCTTTCCCTGATGGTGATGCAGACCGGTATCGGCCTTACCCGCACGGACACCCTTGCCTACGCCGCTTCGGTGATCGATGTCGTCGTCCAGCTCGAACGGAGGAGCGGGCGCCGCGGAATCGCTGCGATTCAACCGGCGAACGACCTGATCTGAAACGGCGCTCCCGCCAGGCCTAAGGGTTTCTACGGAACGACAGCCACCGCCGAATGCCCGTATATTCCGCTGTCCGGTTTTCTGCCGGAGGACGGGAGGACGGTTGAGGTGCGCGCGACTTGGCTCCGATGGTTCAGGCTTGCGGTTCGGCTCCGCGCCGACCGATCCGGAGTCGCGGCCGTCGAACTCGCCCTGCTGCTGCCGTTTCTTGTCCTGCTTCTGGCCGGGTTGATCGATTATTCGCGCTTGATCGTCACCGGAATGCAGGTTCGCTCGGCCGCGCAGGCGGGCGCCGACTACGCGCTGCTGCACGGATGGGATCAGGACGGGATCACCCAATCGGTCATGTCCGCCACCACCCTCGAGGTGACGGCCAATCCCGCGCCGCAACGCCTGCAGGGCTGCGTTTCCGGCACCAGCATCATCCCAACGACCGAGCCGACATGTCCTTCGGGCGCGCAACCCGGCGAATACGTTACCGCATCCGCCACGGCGCCTTTCAGCCCTCTGATGCCATGGCCGGGACTGACCCTGTCCAGCAGCTTGTCTGCGGACGCGATGGCGAGAGTGCGATGATCCGCCGCGTCCTGCGCTCCCTCGTCCGGTGCCAGGCAGGTTCCGCGGCCATCGAGGCAGCCTTCGCGCTGCCGGTTCTGTTCATTACCGTCTTCGGGACGATCGAGTTCGGCCGGCTGGCGCTGGTCCAGTCTTCCATCAACTATGCGGTAGCGGAAACTGCCCGCTGCGCCGTCATCCGCCCGGATGTCTGCGGCACGTCCGACCAGGCCGCTGCCTACGCTGCGGACAGGATCCGGGTGGCGCAGGTTCCTGCCGCCGCCTTCACCCTGACAAGTGAAGTGTGCGGAAAGAAGGTCAGCGCGCAAGTCCAGCATCAGCTGATCCTTTACCGCCTCTTCGACGATCCAACCCTCACAGCGGAGTTCTGCCGCGAATGATCGTGCGAAGATTCCCCCTCGTCCGAACTCGGCGGCTTTCCGGGCTGGCCCGCGACGAATGCGGCGCAGCCGCCGTCACCGTGGCGGTGCTGCTGACGGTGACGATGGGTTTCGTCGGGCTTGGGGTCGATGTGGGGCACAGCTACCTTACGCGGCGATCCCTGCAAAACGCCGCCGATTCCGCCGCGTTCAGCGCCGCCACGTCTCTTGCTGCGCGGGAAACCACCGTAGAGGCGGCCGCTCACGCAATTGCTGCGAATTATGGCTTCACCAACGGTGAGAACGAGGTGTCGGTCATCGTCAACACGCCGCCGTCGTCCGGTCCGAATGCCGGCCTTCCGTGGGCGGTCGAAGTCCTGCTGGCGCGACCCGGTCAGAAGTTCTTTTCGGGCTTGTTTCTTTCCGAAACAAGCATGGTGCGGGCGCGGGCAGTCGCGCACGTCAGTCCGGCCGCGAACGCCTGCGTCATGGCCCTGAACTCGACGGCCGAAGCTTCCTCGTTGCAGACGGGCTCGGCCGATATCACGCTCGATGGCTGCTCCCTCTTTTCCAATTCGAATTCGTCCTCAGCCCTGACGCTGAAAGGTTCGGCCACGCTGACAGCACCGAGTGCGGGAGTCGTCGGAGGCTATGACGCCGACTCCAGCAACCTCGGGGCAACACCCGTGCTGACCGGGCAAAGACCGATAGAGGACCCCTATGCGGATATGCCGGCGCCGTCCTACAACGAAAGCGCTTGCCATCCCAGCTCAGGTGGCTCGCTGCCTTCCGGCACGTACGGGGACGGTTCCACGCCGATGGTGTTTTGCGGCGGGCTGCAGATCAACAGCGGCGCGGAGGTCGTCCTCAATCCCGGGATATACGTGATCGCCGGCGGCACCTTCCAGGTGAACGGCGGAGCAAGTCTGACCGGGACCGGCGTAACCCTGTTTTTCACGGAAGGGGCTGTTCCCGACGACTACGCCACGATCCGGATCAACGGCGGTGCGGTTATCGATCTTACTGCACCAACGAGCGGCCCGACCGCCGGTGTGGTCCTCTACCAGGACCGGAATGCCCCCGCGGGGGGAGACAACCGCCTGAACGGCGGATCCGAGCAGAAATTCGGCGGCGCCGTCTATTTTCCCAGCCAGACGATCAACTTCAATGGCGGATCCGAGACCACCAGCGGAGCAAGCGGCGGCTGCACCCAGCTCATCGCCAGTCAGCTGGCCTTTAGCGGGAATTCCAACCTCTCCTTCGATTGCGACGGCATGCCGATCCGGAGACCACGCGCGGTGTACCTCGTCGAGTAGCCCCTGCAGCTACTCCGTACCGTAGTTCTACAGATTGGGTTGAACGGCTTCCCCTGCCATTCTTAGCGTTAAGTGATTGAGGGAATTCGTTGATGATCCTGGATTTTTCGACCGTGATGTTTCTCATCGGGGTTGGACTGTGCGGCGCGGCCCTGGGCTGGGCGGCGATCAGCGACGCGAAGCGCTTCGTGATACCCAATCGCGTATCCCTGCTCATTTTCGCCGGTTACCTTTGCACCGTCCCCCGTTTCGAACCGGAGTTGTGGCTGACGGGACTTGCCGCAGGCATGCTTATCCTCGCGGTCGGCGTTTTCCTGTTCGCCTTCAGGATGGCTGGCGGCGGCGACGTAAAGCTGGCGGCGGCGATTGGCTTGTGGGCGGGCGCCGGTCACTTCGGCCCGTTCGTGATGGTTGCGTCTGCGGCCAGCCTGCTGCTGGCGATCGCAATGCTGACCACTCCGCTGCCGCGCCTGTTCGGGCGGCGGATTTCCGCCATTGGCATGCACAGCGCAGCCCAGCCGGCGCTGCGTGCGCCGATGCCGTTCGCCCTGCCGCTTGCAGCCGGCGGGTTCTGGGTTCTCCGCCTCCACCTCATGTCGCTGGTCTAGGAGAGCATAGTGGCTCGCAATCGCCGCATCCTCTACCTTGGCGCAGCCTTCCTGCTGGCAGGCGGCACGGTCGTGCTGACGCAGCAGTGGCTCCAGAGCGAAGTCGCCCGGGCAAGCGCGACTGCTTCGGCAAGCTCGCAGAAGCCTGCCGTTCAGGTGCTTGTCGCCCGGCGCACCTTGTCCACCGGCACGATCCTCAAGGCGGAAGACCTCGGCTGGCAGGCCTGGCCGGAAGAGGCGTCGCTGGAAAACTACGTCACCCGCGACGGCGGCTCGGCCGATCAGTTTACCGGCTCGGTCCTGAGGACGGAGCTTGCCCCCGGTCAGCCGGTGACGAAAGGAAACGTGGTCGATCCCGAAGACCGGAGCTTCCTCGCTGCCGTTCTGCAACCCGGCTTTCGCGCCGTCACCATTGGCGTATCGGCGGCGACCGGCGTGGCGGGTTTCATCCGCCCCGGCGACCGGATCGACCTGATCCTCAGCCGCGTGATCAACGGCGAAGGCGGAAGCCGCCGAGTCATCACCAACACGGTCCTGCGAAACGTCCGGGTCCTGGGCATCGACCAGCGCGCCGCCAGCGGAGAGGAAGAGGACGTCGCCGTTCCGCAGACGGCGACGCTCGAAGTCACCCCAAGACAGGCTGAGGCCGTGGCCGGAGCCAGCGAACTCGGGCGGCTTTCGCTCGCCTTGCGCAGCCTTGCGTTGAACGATGGCACTCCTGAAGAAGACCCTGGGCCAAGTCGCGCCACCTCCTTCGGCGATGCGCCGTCACCGGTACGGGCAGCCCGTCCAGCGCCGCCTTCTCCCGCCCGCGGCGGTCCGCCTCCTCCGCCCCCACCCCCGCCCGTGGAGGTGGTGCGGGGTGGGCGAACCAACGGGAGCCAAAGTCAATGATCCGCCCCCTCGCGGCCGCCATCCTGTTGGCAACGGCAGCCGCCCAGTCCGTTCATCCGGCTGCCGCGCAGGAAGTCGTCTCCACCCGAGGGGCGCAGATGCGGCTCCCCGTCGGCGCAGGACGGCTGATCCGCCTCTCCCGACCGGCAGCTTCCGTGTTCGTCGCGGATTCGGATGTGGCCGATGTCCACGTGCGGTCGCCGACGCTGATCTACGTCATGCCCAAGGCACCGGGCAGCACCGCGCTCTTCGCGATCGATGCAGCTGAACGAGTAGTGCTGGGAACAGATATCGTCGTCGGCTTTGACGAGGAACGTCTGGCAACGACTATTCGCCAATACGCCCCGGACAGCCGCGTCACGGTCAGCAGCCTTGGCGATGCCCTGGTCCTGTCCGGAGAAGTGCCGTCAGCGGCGGCGGGAGAGGAAATCCTGCGCATGGCCAGCCGCCTCATCGGAGCCGGCGAGGATCGCGAAGCGCGGCTCATCAACCGCCTGACCCTTACGGTATCCAATCAGGTCAATCTCCGCGTCCGGGTGGCGGAGGTCTCGCGGGAGGCGGGGCAGGCGCTGGGGTTCAACTGGAACGCGATCGGAAACATCGGCAATCTCGCGGCAGGGTTCGCCACCGGCGGTCCGCTCCCCCCCGAAACGAGCGGAACGATCTACGGCGGCTTCCAGTCGACTGACGTGCAAGTGGACTTGCTGATCGACGCACTTGAACGCCAGGGCCTGGTCACCGTGCTGGCCGAGCCCAATCTCACGGCCCGGTCGGGTGAGCCGGCAAGCTTCCTGGCCGGCGGCGAATACCCGATCCCTGTCCCGCAAGGGCTCAACCAGATTACCATCGAGTACAAGCGTTACGGGGTCAGCCTGTCCTTCGTGGCCACCGTGCTCGACGCCGATCGGATCAGCCTCGACGTCCGGCCGGAAGTCAGCCAGCTTTCCAGCGATGGGGCCATCACGCTCAACGGCATTACCGTGCCAGCCCTGACCACGCGATGGGCGGAAACGACCGTGGAGCTTGGCAGCGGGCAAAGCTTCGCGATCGCAGGCCTGCTGCAGAATACGACCGGGCGCGAAGTCGAACGGCTGCCGGGTCTCGGCGATCTTCCCGTCCTCGGCCAGCTGTTCCGGTCCACCCGTTTCCAGCAGAAGAAGACGGAGCTGGTGATCATCGTCACGCCTTATCTCGTCCGTCCGGTAAGCCAGCCCCTGCCGACGCCGGTCGATCTGCTGGAGAACGACCGGACGATTGGGACGACAGAGACAAACCTGGCATCGATGGTCGCCTATCCGGAAGACCTGCACGATCCCCTGGACCTTGCCCCGACGCAAGGCAGCGCAGGAACGGATCCGGCGCGAAGGTTCCGGCGTGGAGAAGTCAAGCGGCTGCCCGATGCCAGCACAACGCTCGAGCCTGGATCCCAATGACCGCGAAACTCCCAGACGCCCTCCGTTTCCAGGCATTCCTCACCGACGGGCAAGCGATCGAATCCGTCGCCGAGGCTGCGCGCATGGCCGGTCTCGGCGACGATGGAATCCACCCCGGCGGATTGCCGGCTGCCTTGCAGGCGCTGTCCCTGGGCCGGGCGCCGGAGATCCTGCTGGTCGATCTGAGCGAAGCCGATGACCTGATCGCGGCCGTGGACCAGCTGGCCGATGAGTGCGAACAGCACACCCGCGTGATCGCGCTTGGGTCGGTCAACGATATCCACCTCTACCGCAAGCTGATCGAGATGGGGGTGAGCGATTACCTGATCAAACCCCTGGACCCGCAGCAGGTCGCTTCCGCGCTTCAGCGCGTGCGCACCTCCTTGACACCCGCGCTGCCGGAAAAAACCACATCGACGCAAGTCGTTGCGGTAATCGGCTCGCGCGGCGGGGCCGGCTCGAGCAGCATTGCCACGTCCCTCGCCTGGGCTCTTGCCCACCGCCACCAGCAACGGACCGTGCTGGTCGATCTCGATCTGCAGTTCGGCTCGGTGGCCATGACGCTGGACTTGGAGCCTTCACGCGGACTGCGTGAAATTCTCGGCACTCCGGACCGGATCGATACACTGCTGATCGCCTCGGCCATGAGCCAGGAAAGTGAGCGACTGCGCATCCTTAGCGCCGAAGAAAGTTTGGAAGCCGATATCCAGGTCGGGGAACAAGGCCTGAAAGCCCTGCTGGAAGCGCTCCAGCCGGACAGTGATCAAGTCGTGCTGGATGTGCCCCGACGGCTCGACAGCCTTGGCAGGGGCGCCTTGGCCCAGGCGGAGGTTATCTGCATCGCCGCGGACCTCAGCCTTGTCAGCATGCGCGACACCAAGCGCTTGCTGAAACTGTGCCAGGACATCAATCCCGCCGCGCGCCGCCTACTGGTGGGAAACCGGGTTGGCGGAATCGTTGGCGAAGTGCCCCAGCCAGAGTTTGAGCGGGGTATCGGCGCCAAGTTCGATTTCCGCCTCCCGGACGATCCCAAGGCGGCGGCGGCGGCGGCCGATCAGGGCAAGTCCCTGATCGAAACGGCGGCCGAAAATCCGTTCGCGGCCGAATTCGGCCGCCTGCTCGGGCAAATCCAACCGTCGACCGAAGACAAGCCGGACAAGGCTCCGGAAAAGAGCCTGCTGAAGCGGCTGTTCGGGTCCTGACAAGCAGGTCATCCCGCAATTTCAATATGTTGCCTAAACACCACGGAAACGTAGGAAGCTACTCAAGTAAGTATCCCTACCGATACTCATGAACAGAGCAAAGGAACACTATCCGAATCGGGAGCAGGCCCCAGCGGCTACGCATCCTTGAGGACGGTAGAAGAAGGGGAACAGGAATGTTCAAACTTATTAGAAAGCTTTCCGCAGACAACAGCGGTGCCACCGCGATCGAGTACGGGATGATCGCAGCGCTTATCTCCCTTGGTGTCATTGTCGCTGCGAACACCATCGGAGGCAATCTGACGGCGAAGTTTCAAAGCATCGCTACTGAAACGGGAACGGCAGCGCCGACGGCGTAAGTAGCGTCAGGAACCAATATCCGACTATATGGCCCCGGGCGACATCAGCCCGGGGCTTCCTTTCAAGAACGTCGCCCGATCATCTGATCGGAACCACCTTCAGGATCGGGCAAGAGGCATCCGATGTTCGGACGTAAGCCCAGAAGCGAACCAGGCGCCGTTGCGCCACTTCCCGGCCCGGTTGACGGGATCGCTGCCGCCCCGGCACCCGCGCCCGGCGTGCTTCCCGAGATCGAGGTATTTCCGTCCGCAGTGTCCGCCCCGGCGGCCAACGACACACCCGACACGGTGCAGGAGGCTGCCCGCCTCGTTCAACCCTACATTCTGGAACGGATCGACAGCGAGGCCGCCAGCAAGCTCGAACGTGACGAGTTGAGAAGTGAGCTGGCGGAAATCGCGCCCGAGGCCATTCGCGAGCTCAAGCTCCAGCTGAACCACCGGGAACAGGACCGGCTGCTCACTCTCCTGCTCGACAACATGCTCGGTCTCGGCCCGCTCGAACCGCTGCTGGCCGACGATACCATCACCGATATCATGGTGAACGGACCGGACCAGATCTATGTCGAACAACGCGGCAAGCTCGTCCTGTCACCCGCCCGTTTCCGGCATAACGAACACCTGATGAGCGTGGCGACCCGGATCGTCAGCCGGATCGGTCGCCGGGTCGACGAATCCTCTCCGCTGGTCGATGCCCGCCTGCCCGACGGCAGCCGCGTCAACATCATCATCCCGCCGCTGGCGATCGACGGTGCTTCGATCTCGATCCGCAAGTTCTCCAAGAAGGCGATCAGCCTTGATATCATGGCGAACCAGCAGAACCTCTCGCACGCCATGGCAACCGTCCTGAAGATTGCCTCTCGTTCAAGGCTGAACATCCTGATTTCGGGGGGCACCGGATCGGGCAAGACGACGCTGCTTAACGCCTTGTCCCAGATGATCGCGACCGACGAACGTGTCGTGACGATCGAGGACGCAGCCGAGTTGCAGCTTCAGCAGCCCCACGTCGTGCGCCTGGAGACCCGCCCCGCCAATCTTGAGGGCAAGGGCGAAATCAGCATGCGCGATCTGGTAAAGAATGCGCTGCGGATGCGCCCCGACCGGATCATCCTGGGTGAAATTCGCGGCGGCGAAGCAATCGACATGCTGCAGGCGATGAACACCGGGCACGACGGGTCGCTTGGCACCATCCACGCCAACAATCCGCGCGAAGCGCTGACCCGCCTGGAAAACATGGTCAGCATGTCCGGGATCAACCTGCCCCCACGGGCGATGCGCGCGCAGATCGCGGGAGCGGTGCACATGATCGTGCAAGTCAGCCGGATGCGCGACGGGGTGCGGCGCATCACCAGCATCACTGAAGTCGTCGGGATGGAGGGCGATGTCGTCACCACGCAGGAACTGTTCTCCTTCAAATTCGAAGGGGAAGGAACGGACGGCAAGCTGAAGGGCCGCTTCGAATCGGCTGGCCTGAGGCCCCATTTCACGCAAAGAGCGGAGTACTTCGGGCTCGATCGCGTCCTGATCGAGGCGATTGGATAGATGCTGTTCCTGCTTACCGCGGCGTTCCTGGCAGTCGCCGTGTTCGGCGGTGCATATGCGCTGAAACAAGGCAAAAGAAGCTCAGTCGTCCGCCGGGCCCGGGCGCTGGAAGTCAGCCGGGGCTGGACGAAGACGACCTCCGCCGGGCCGGGCCGGATCACGCGCAATCAGGCCGGCCCGCTCGACCAGTTGGCCCAGCGTCTGCTTCCGCGTCCGGCCATCCTGCGAGCGCGGCTCGAAGCGACCGGGCTGCGGCTGACCATCGGCCATTATCTTGCCGCCACCGCCGGGGTGACGGTGCTTGTCGCCGGCTTGTTGCTGACAATCGGCGCCGGGTTGGCAGGCGCGATCCTGCTCGGCGGCGCGGCCGGCATCTTCCTGCCCCACGTTGTTGTCGGCAGGATCGGTGCGCGGCGCAGCGCGCGGTTTCTCAAGGCACTTCCCGATGCAATCGGCCTGATTGTCCGGGGATTGCGCGCCGGCTTGCCCATTGGGGAAACGGTGGCCGCCGTGGCGCAGGAAAGTTCCGGTCCGCTAAGCCAGGAATTTACGGGGATCGTGCATCAGGTCCGGCTGGGGCAATCGCTTGAAGACGCGATGTGGTCCACGGCGCGCCGGCTGGACATCACCGAGTTCAATTTCCTGGTCATCAGCTTGTCGGTCCAGCGGGAAACGGGCGGCAACCTTGCCGAGACGCTGGACAATCTGGGCCAGATCCTGCGCGCAAGGGCCCAGATGCGGCTGAAGATCAAGGCGATGGCTTCCGAAGCCACTGCCAGCGCGCTGATCATCGGCTCCCTGCCCTTCGTCATGGCCGTGCTGATGATGCTGGTCAGTCCGGACTATCTGACGGTGCTGATCACCGAACCGCTTGGCCGGATGCTGGCTGCGGGCGGGTTCGCCAGCCTCGTCATCGGGGCGCTGATCATGGCCCGCATGATCCGGTTCGAGATATGACTGCTCCGCTCGCGCTCGACAGCTCGGCCGTAGCGATCGCAGCGGGCGGCGCCATGTTCCTGGCGCTGCTTTCGGTCATGCGGGCGCTGGCTCCCGTCGACAACGTCGCCGCGCGGGCTCGCAGCCATGCCCGCCGGCGCGATCAGTTGCGGGCGGCCTGGCTTGCTCCTCGCGACATCAGGCGCCGCAAGACCAAAGGCATAGCCAAGCGTGTTGTCCAGCGACTGAAGCGCGTGCAAAGCAAGGAGGAAGAGGAAGCCTCCGGGCTGCTGGTGCAGGCTGGCTGGAGATCCCCTGAAGCCGTCATCGTCTTTCTGGCCGTCCGGATCGCCAGCCCGGTGGTGCTCGCGCTTGCGTTCTACATTCTTGCTCCGTCGCTGGTGGAGGACATCACGTTCACCACCCATGTTGCTGCCGGGGTAGCCGGAATCGCGGCGGGCGGCCTCCTGCCCAAGATGCTGCTGAAGAACGTCGGCAAGCGGCGACACCAGAAAGTCCTGAAGGGTTTGCCGGAAGCGCTGGACCTGCTGGTGATCTGCGCCGAAGCTGGTCTGAGCCTCGACGCTGCAATCAAGCGCGTCGCCAGGGAAATTGGACCGAGCTGGCCCGAAATGGCCGACGAGTTTGGCCTGTCGGCGGTGGAGCTGGGCTTCCTGCCCGACCGCCGAAAAGCGCTGGGCAACCTTGCGAAACGGACGCCGATCGCGGAGATCGAGGCGCTGGTGAACACACTGGCCCAGACGGAGAAGTACGGCACTCCGCTTGCCCAGGCGCTGCGCGTGCTGTCTCAGGAATTCCGCTCTACCCGGATGATGCGGGCGGAGCAGAAAGCCGCACGGCTGCCGGCCGTGCTCACCGTGCCGATGATCGTGTTCATCCTGCCGCCGCTGTTCATCATCCTGATCGGGCCGGCGATCGTGCAGGCGTTGCTGACGGTTGGCGGCTGACTAATCCGGACTGCCGGGAGCCAGTCTCCTGCGCGCCCGCTTGCGCAACGGCCTTTCCGATCAGGATCAGGGCCGGGCCATCTCCCAGCGCGGTCCGCGCGGCGAGCGGCAGCAGGTCGAGCCGGGTGTGGAACCGGCGCTCTGTCGGCAAGCTGGCGTTTTCCACCAGCGCAACGGGCGTATCCCCGGGAAGTCCGGCCTCGATCAACCGGGCTGAAACCACCGAAGCGGCGGCCTTGCCCATGTAGACTGCCAGCGTCGTGTCGGGATCGGCAAGGGCCTGCCAGTCGAGCTTCAGCTCCTCCCCGGCGCGGGCATGTGCGGTGACGAACGTCAGCCGCCGCGCTTGTCCTCGCAAGGTCAGCGACAAGTTCAGGCCCGCCGCGGCCGCGCTGGCGGCCGTGATCCCGGGACATATCTGGACCGGGACACCGGCGGCCAGGCAGGCGTCCAGCTCCTCGGTCGCGCGCCCGAAAATTGCCGGATCGCCGCCTTTCAACCGCACCACCCGCGCCCCTTCAAGGGCCGCCTCGACGATCAGCGCGTCGATGGTCTTCTGGTCCTTGGAATGGCGACCGGATCGCTTGCCGACCGAGACCTGCCGGGCGCTGGATGGGACAAGCTCCAGCACGCCGGGCCCGACCAGCGCATCGTAGAATACGACGTCGGCGGCGCGGATCAGCCGCTCTGCCTTGCGAGTCAGCAATTCGGGATCGCCGGGGCCTGCGCCGACCAGCCACACGGTTCCGGGTTCGAAATCGTTCACTGTGCCGCCTCCTGAATTGCGACTTGTGTATCGGCAAGGATCCGCGCCAGCAACGGGCGGCAGCTGCCGCAGTTGGTTCCCGCTCCCGTGCAGGCGCCGATCCGCGCGACATCGGTGGCGCCACCTTCGACAGCGGCGAGCACTTGCTGCTCCCCAATGTCGTGGCACACGCAGACGATCGGGCCCTTGGACGGCTGCGGCTTGGCGGGCCGTGCCGCAAGCCATTCCGGCAGGCTGGCCGGCTCCTGCGCCAACTGCCCGGCGATCCATTCTCGCGGCGGCAGCACCCCGGAGCGCGTGAGATACAGCGCTGCAACCAGTTGGCCTGCTTCATCGCACACCACGATCCGCCGCATTCCGCGAGCCAGGTCGCATGCCTCGCTCTGGTGCCCCTCGGGCAGGAGGCTATCGGTATCGACAGCCCCCATGCCGGCCAGCTCAGCCAGCCAGCCGCCTTCCACCCGGGATCGCGACCACCAGAGGGCAGTCGGGGTGGTGGGCGTCCGGGTCAGCAGGAACCCGCGCCAGTCGGGGGCGATCGGCTCAACGAGCGCCGGGGTGTTCTTGAAGCCGGGTTGCCCGGACACCGGATCGGTTGCCGGGGTCGCCAGGCGCCCCGTACGCCCGATACTGGCGAAGGCATCGCCCCAGTGCATCGGGACATAGACTTCGCCCCGGCGCTGGCTGTCCCGAACCGCCACGCGGTAGGCAGCGGACCCGTGGGGCGTGGAAACCTGGGCCAGCCCGCCTTCCTCAAGGCCGAACCGAACCGCATCCTCGGCATGGATTTCCAGCAGCGGCTCTCGCCGGTGGAGCGCCAGTTTCGGGCTGAGGCCGGTGCGCGTCATCGTGTGCCACTGGTCGCGGTAACGCCCCGTGTTGAGCCGCAGGGGAAAGCCGGAAGCGGACTCTGCCTCCCCGGGCGATACCGCGATCAGGTTGAACCGGCCGTCGGCGGTTGCCGCCTTGCGCGCCAGCGGGTGGTTGCCGCCCCACTGGAACGGCTGCATTCTCTCATACTCGGAATCGCTGCAATCGGCCCATTGCGTCAGATCGAGCAGCTTGCCGTGCTTTCCGGCAAGCGCGGTCATCGCCGCATACTCGCGGAAAATGCCCGCCGGGCTGCTGTAGGCGAAGGCCTTGGCATACCCCAGCCGCGCCGCGACATCGGCGATGATCCGCCAATCGGCCCGTGCCTCGCCCGGGGCGCGGAACAGCGCGCGCTGGCGGCTGACCCGGCGTTCGGAGTTCGTCACCGTCCCGTCCTTTTCCCCCCAGCCGAGCGCGGGCAGGCGAACATGGGCGTAGCGGGCGGTATCGGTATCCGCCATGATGTCGGACACCACCACGGTCGGGCAGCGGGAAAGCGCTTCGCGCACGAAACCGGCGTCCGGCATAGACACCGCTGGGTTGGTTCCCATCACCCACAGGAAGCGGACGCGGCCATCGTGAACCGCGCGGAACAAGTCCACCGCCTTCAGGCCTGGGCCGGAACACAGGTTCGGCGTGCTCCAGAACCGCGCGACATCGGCCCGCTCTTCCGGGGAGAACCCCAGGTGGCAGGCCAGTGTGCTGGCCAGCCCCCCGACTTCGCGCCCGCCCATGGCGTTCGGTTGGCCGGTGATGCTGAACGGCCCCGCCCCGATCCGATTGATCCGCCCGGTTGCGAGATGCAGGTTTAGGATCGCATTGCCCTTGTCCGTCCCGCAGACGGACTGGTTGGCGCCTTGGCTGAACACCGTGACCATGCGGGGGTGCGCCGCCACGAGATCCGCCAGTTTGCGGAACTTGGACGCAGGAATACCGGGATCGCAGTCCAGCCCATCCCAGAAGTTCGGGGGAACGGCGCAGGAGCCGCGCAGAAATTTCTCGTCCGTAACGCCTTGGGCCTTCATGTCGGCGAGAAGCGCATTGAACAGGTCGACATCGCCGTCCGGGGGGATTGCGATGTGCAAGTCCGCTTGTTCGGCTGTTTCGGTCCGGCGCGGATCGATCACCACGATCTTCGTACCGCGCCGTTCCCGCGTCTTCTCGATCCGCTGCCAGATGACCGGATGGCACCAGGCCGTGTTCGACCCGACGAGGATTATCAGGTCGGCGCAATCGAGATCCTCGTAGGAGCACGGCACCACGTCCTCACCGAAGGCCCGGTTGTGGGCCGCCACCGCACTCGCCATGCACAGGCGCGAGTTGGTGTCGATGTTGGCCGAACCGACGAACCCCTTCATCAGCTTGTTGGCGAGGTAATAGTCTTCCGTCAGAAGCTGGCCGGAAACGTAGAAGGCAACGCTGTCCGGGCCGTGCGCCGCGATGGTGTCCCGCATCCGGCCGGCAACTTCGTCCAGCGCCCCATCCCAGCTTGCCCGCTCATCCCCGATCATCGGGTGCAGCAGGCGCCCCTCCAGCCCGACCGTTTCGCCCAGGTGCGTCCCTTTTGAGCACAGCGCCCCCCGGTTGGCGGGATGGTGCCTGTCACCCTCGATCCGCACCTGGCGGTCGGCGCTCACCGTCGCCGCGATGCCGCAACCGACGCCGCAATAGGCGCAGGTGGTACGGATGGGCGCCATCGTTCAGGCCGCCTGCTGCGCAGGAACCGGCCCGAGCACTGCCTCGCGCAGCAGGAAGATGCGCCCGGCATCGACCTTCAGGGGGATCGTCGGCGTGCAGCCCTCATCATCGCCCAGCGCTTCGCCGGTCTTCAGCGAGATGCGGAAGTTGTGCAGCGGGCAAGTGACGCTGTCGCCATGGATGATCCCCTGGCTAAGCGGCCCTTGCTTGTGCGGGCACTTGTTTACGAGCGCGTAGATCTCGCCCCGCATGGTGCGGAACACCGCGATTTCTTCTCCGCCGACGACCGGAAGTGTCCGGGCCGAACCGGGTTCGATCTGCGTAACGGGACCGATATCGAGCCAAAGGCCATGCATCATGCGTTCTCCAGCAAAAGGGGACGGACTTCGCCCAGATGGGCGTGAAGATCGTTGCGATCGCCCGCGGCGCGCTTTTCCCACGGGTCGTCCTGCATGAACTGCTGGGAGTAGCGGAAGCGCCCGGCGAGCCATTTGACGGCCTCGGAATCGTCGAACAGCTGGGCCTTCACGGATTCGAGCCCGACTCGCTCGATCCACGGTGCGGTGCGTTCAAGATAGTGCGCCTGTTCGCGGTAGAGCTGCGTGAAGGCAGCGCAGACATCCATCACTTCCTGCTCGGTTGCGACCTTGCACAGCAAGTCGGTGCCGCGCAGCTTCATGCCGCCGTTGCCGCCAACGTGCAGCTCATAGCCGGAGTCCACGCAGACCACGCCAAAGTCCTTGATCGTCGCTTCGGCGCAATTTCTCGGACAGCCGCTGACCGCGATCTTGAACTTGTGCGGCATCCAGCTGCCCCAGGTCATCCGTTCCAGCTTGACGCCGAGACCGGTGGAGTCCTGCGTTCCGAACCGGCACCACTCCGACCCGACGCAAGTCTTCACCGTGCGCAGGGACTTTCCGTAGGCATGGCCCGAAACCATCCCGGCAGCGTTGAGATCGGCCCAGACAGACGGAAGATCTTCCTTGCGGATGCCGAAGATATCCAGGCGCTGCCCACCGGTAACCTTCACCATCGGCGCGTTGTACTTTTCGACCACGTCCGCGATCGCCCGCAGTTCCTGCGGATTGGTGATCCCGCCCCACATCCGGGGTACCACCGAATACGTGCCATCCTTCTGGATGTTGGCGTGCAGCCGCTCATTGACGTAGCGGCTCTTCTGGTCGTCCTCGTACTCGCCGGGCCAGGCGCACAGCAGGTAATAATTGAGCGCCGGACGGCAGGACGCGCAGCCCTCGGGAGATTCCCAGTGCAGTTCCTGCATCACTTCCGGGATCGCCTTCAATTCCTTTTCCAGGATCAGGCGGCGCACGTCGTCATGGGTGAAGCTGGTGCAGCCACACAGCGTCTTGGGGCCTTCCTGCACGTCTTCGCCCAGCGTCAGCGCCAGCAGGCTTTCGACCAGCCCGGTGCACGAACCGCAGCTCGCGCTCGCCTTGCACTGGGAACGGACGGCGGCAAGGCTGCATGCCCCGGCCTTGATGGTGTCGACGACCTGGCCCTTGGAAACGCCGTTGCAGCCGCAGATCTCGGCATCATCCGAGAGCGCCGCAACGGCAGCGTTAGGGTCCCCGAGCGCACCTCCGGACGCGAACGCTTGCCCGAAGATCAGCGCTTCGCGAATGTCCGAAAGGTCTTCTTCCTTCTTCAGCAGGTCGAAATACCAGCTGCCGTCGGCGGTATCACCATAGAGCACCGCACCGATCAGTCGGTTGTCCTTCAGGACTACCCGCTTGTACACACCGCGCGCGGCATCGCGCATCACGATATCCTCGGTGCCCTCCCCGCCGGTAAAGTCCCCAGCGGAAAACAGGTCGATCCCCGATACCTTGAGCTTGGTCGAGGTAACCGATCCGGCATAACCCGAACCTTCGGGCGCCTTCTCCGTCACCTTGTCCGCCAGCGCGCGGCACATCTCCCACAGGGGGGCGACAAGGCCGTAGCAAGTCCCGCGATGCTGGACGCATTCCCCAACCGCGAGGATCGCCGGGTCGGAGGTGATCATGTGATCGTCGACCATGATGCCGCGTTCGGTGTCCAGCCCGGCCGCCTTGGCGAGCGCGGTGTTGGGCCGGATGCCGACCGCCATCACCACGATGTCGGCGGCAATTTCCCGCCCATCATTCAGCCGGACCCCGGCGACATGGCCGTCCTTCTCCAGAATCGCGTCGGTGTTCGCTTCGGTCAGGATGGTCTGGCCGCGCTTTTCGAGCTCGGCCTTGAGCAGCCAGCCGGCCGCTTCGTCCAGCTGGCGCTCCATCAGCGTGCCCATCAGGTGGATCACGGTGACCTTCATCCCGCGCAGGGACAAGCCGTGTGCGGCCTCAAGGCCAAGCAGCCCGCCGCCGATC
Source organism: Altericroceibacterium xinjiangense (assembly GCF_003958635.1). GTDB lineage: Bacteria > Pseudomonadota > Alphaproteobacteria > Sphingomonadales > Sphingomonadaceae > Altericroceibacterium_A > Altericroceibacterium_A xinjiangense. Next base: position 90,091 of record NZ_RSEK01000007.1, read on the forward strand.
ACCACTGCGCTGCCGCCGCGATCGGCGGCAGAAAGCATCCGCTCGACATCATCGAGATCGCGGAAGGTCACGACACCGGGAAGGTCCTTTCCCGGCACTGGGATCACGAACGGATCGGACCCGGTGGCGATCAGGAGCTTGTCGAACGGCTCGACATGGCCGGACTGCGAAACGACCTGCCGGTGCTCCCGGTCGATGTGGACCACGGGATCGCCGGTGACCAGCGCGATCCCGTTCGACGCGTACCACTCGGGAGTGTTGAGCACGATGTCGTCGAACGTCTTCTCACCGGCGAGCACGGGCGAAAGCATGATCCGGTTATAGTTCACGCGCGGCTCGGCGCCGAAGATCGTGATGGAAAAGCGGTGAGGATCGCGGGCGAGGATTTCCTCGACTGCCCGGCATCCGGCCATGCCGTTGCCGATCACCACCAGCCGCTCTCGCGTCTCGGTTGAAGCGGCCTGCTCAAAGCCTGTCTGCGCGTTCACTCGTCGTCCTTTCAAAACGCGCACGCAAAAAAGCCGCCAAGTTTCATCCCGAAGGATTCAACTGGCGGCACCGTTGCCACGCATGTGATTGGGTGTCGAAAGGCCCCTGCAGCCCTCCTACGGTGGAGGGCGAACCGTTCGTCTGAAGCAAGACTAACCGATTCGCCCCCCTGACTGCAAGCGCATTTTGCGTTGCAGCATGAAGATCAGAAGCTCACGCCTGCCATCAGGTAGATTTTCGTCGTGTCGACGGCGAAGGAAACGGCATCGTAATCCGCATACACGGCCAGCAGGCTGACCCTGCCGATGTTGAAGCCGAGCGTCGCATCCCATTCATGCCCGTATTCGACATCGCCCACATCGCTGTCGAACTGGTGATACGTCAGAGCAGCGTTGAGCCCCGGAAGCAGCGGCACAGCCGTGAACTTCCGCCCGATCGTGACATAGGCATCCTCCAGCCCCGCGTTCGGCGTGGTCACGAACATGTCCGCCAGCCCATTGAACCTGTGCCGAGCCGCCAATGGAGTCTGGAGGGCGAAGCCGTTGTCGCTGCCCAGCTTCTCCCACCCCCCGGTCACCCCGAAGCCGAGCACGCTCGCCCCGGCTTCGGCAGCCATGTAGTCGGCCGCATAGTCGCGGGCGCCGGTCCGCCAGTCCAGCTGCCGGGCATAGCTCGCCTTCAGGTCGACATTCGCGAGCACCAGCGGCACGTTCGCGGTCGCGAGGACGCCGTACGTCTGGCTCGACAACGCCTCGACCAAAGGATCGTCATAGTCGATCAGGTAGGAAAAGCCCTTCAGCTTCACCGGCCCGGCGTTCACGCCGGAGTTGAGGAAAATGAAGTCGCCGTCATACGCCTGATGCGGTCCGGCATCGCGGCCGAACGCGGTGCGCTGGCTGATGGCGTATGTCGCATCGAACGCCATCGGTCCGAACGCCGCCTGCGCCCGCACAGCGTCGAATGTCTGCTCATTCTGACGCCAGGGAGCCGCCGAGACCCAGCGCCAGTCGTCGAGAGCGATCCGCTGCCGCCCCACGATCACTTCCTTGTTGCTGCCTGTCCACGAAAGCTGCAACCGGTTGATCTCAAGGTTTTCCGCGTCCGAGACGACGGAATAGAGCGGCCGGCGCTGATCGGACACGACCGGGAAGGCAAAGGCGTTGTAGCTGTCGGTCAGCGCCACCGTCCCCAGACCTTCCCCCAGCACGGCAAAGTCGCCGGCCTTCACCTCGAACCCAGCCCGCAGGCGAGCGGTCAGCGCATCCGCATCCTGCAGCGCGTTGTCCTGCTCAACCCGTTCATAGCGCATCCGAAGCTCAAGGATCGGATCGAGAGTGATCCCTTCCCCGATGACGACTGGCTCCTGGGCGAAAGCCGGGGACGACAGCGCAAGGACGGCCGCCCCAAGGCCGGAGGCAAGGCATGATCTCGTATTCATTGAACGAACTCCCGAAGAAGCCCGTCAGGCTGTCCTCTCGAACGGGCCGGCCGCTGACGGGCCGGTCCCCTGCCGACCATCAGATACGCACGCCCTGAACGGCCGCGCCCCACGTTGTCCGCCAACGGACCTTTACTACCGTCAACCCGCCGAGTGCTATCAGTGCGATTACGGCGAATACCAGAAATCCGGCCTGCGGACTGCCGGTGTACTGTTCCGCCAAGCCGAGGGAACTGGACAGGAAGAACCCGCCGATCCCGCCAGCGCACCCGACCAGCCCTGTCATTACCCCAATTTCCCTGCGGAACCGCTGCGGAACGAGCTGGAACACCGCTCCGTTTCCAGTGCCGAACGAAAGCATTGCGACGACGAACAGAGCGAGGGCCACCGCGAGTGAGCTTGGTCCGGTGCTGATCGCGACCAGCGTCACCGCCGCCAGCATGTAGACGAACGACAGCGTCCGGATCCCGCCGAACCGGTCCGCCATCGCCCCGCCCAGCGGCCGGATCAGCGATCCAGCGAACACGCATCCAGCGGTGGCATAGCCTGCCTCAACCGCCGTCAATCCGAATTGGTCAACGAAGTAGATCGACAGCGAAGCCGTAAGCCCGACAAAGCCGCCGAACGTCACGCCGTAGAAAAGCATGAACCACCAGGCATCCCGATCCTTCAGCGGTTGGAGGTACACCGACCATGTCATCGGGGGCGGCTGGTCGGGCGAATCCTTGGCCATCACCATGTAGGCCACGAAGACGATCGCCAGCGGGATGCAGGCCAGGCCAAGCACGCTGGTCCACCCCAGCGCGGCAGCAAGCGTCGGCGCGAACAGTGAGGCAAGCACCGTGCCCGAATTGCCCATGCCTGCCACGCCAAGCGCCTTGCCCTGATGCTCGGGCGGATACCAGCGGCTGGCGAGCGGCAGCGCCACCGCGAAGCTCGCCCCTGCAAAGCCGAGCACCACGCCCAGCAGAAGAACGGAAGCAAAGCTGCCGATGCCGATCAGGTATGCCGCAAGCAACCCGCCGATGACGACCACTTGGCCCAGGGCACCGGCACGTTTCTGTCCGATCCGGTCACCCAGCAGACCCATCACGATGCGCAGCAAGGCACCGGCAAGGTTGGGTACGGCGACCATGAAGCCCTTCTGCGCGGGACTGAGACCGAGATCCTCTGACACCAACGGGGCCAGCGGACCCAGGATAACCCAGACCATGAAGGCCATGTCGAAATAGAGAAACGACGCGATCAGCGTCGGGCGGTGACCCGACTGCCAGAAGCTCCTGTTCATGGGTGTGTCCTTTCGTGGACTTGACGAAAACGGTGACCGGAGGAACCTCGCACACGCGGGCGCGAAGCCCGCGAGGGGGCAAGGACGGAATGCGCAACGAAGGCGAACTGGTGCTGGCGGCGGGGTTTGCCAGCGAGAAAGGCCCGCGGGCCGAAAACCAGGATTTCGGGGGAATACACCTCGGCACCCCGCTGGAACGGGTGCGGCACGGCGCGATCGCCGCAGTCGCAGACGGGGTCAGCGGCGGCAAGGCGGGCCGGGTCGCGGCGGAACTGGCCGTGCGGGCGCTGATCGAAGGCTTCTACGCCACGCCCGAAACGCTGGGGCTGGCACGGGCGATGAACGATCCTCTCGCCGCCTACAATCGCTGGCTCCACACCCAGGGGCGCGGCCATGCGATGCAGGACAGCGCAACCACCTTTACGGCCTTGGCCATGCGAGGCCGGCGCGCGCATCTGGTCCACGTCGGCGACAGCCGCGCCTGGCGCTTTTCCGAGGATCGGCTGACGCGGCTGACCACCGACCACGTCCGCCCCGAGCCGGACCTGCGTCACGTGCTGATTCGCGCGCTGGGCATCGAGGCGGACTTGCGGCTCGATCACGCGACGCTCAACCTGGCAGAGCACGACCGCCTGCTGTTGACCACCGATGGCGTTCACGGCGTACTGGGGGAGCGGCGGATCGCCGCGATCTTGGCCCGCCGCGCCTCGGCCGAAGCAACCGCGAGCGAGATTGTCGCCGAAGCGCTGCGGGTTGGCACCAGCGACAACGCGACCGCTCTGGTGATTGACATCGTCCGCCTGCCTGCGCCCGATCACGACGGTGTGTTCGCCGGGCTCTCCGCCCTCCCCGCGATCGAGCCGCCGAATGCCGGCGAAAGCATCGACGGCTTCCGCATCGACTACGTGATCAATCAGGGCCGCTACGCCACCCTGTTGGCCGCAACGGACAGTGAGACGAACAGCCGGGTCGCGCTGAAATTCCCGCGCCCTTCGACCTTGAGCGAACGGGCCTTGCGGCTCGCCTTCGCGCGCGAAATGCTGATCGCGCAGCGCGTGGACAGCCCGTTCGTGCTTGCCGCCCATCCGCTGCGCCCGGATCGGCAGAGCGCTTTGTACGGCGTGCAGCCGCTGATCGAGGGGGAAACGATGGAGGACCGCCTCAAGCGGGACGTTCCGCCGCTGGAATTCGCGCTCGCCCACGCGATCCGGTTGACTCGTGCGGTCGCGGCGCTGCACCGGCTTGAGATCGTTCACCGCGACATCAAACCCGAAAACGTCATGCTCGGCACCGACGGAGGATTGAAGCTGATCGACCTCGGGGTGGCCCGCCTGCCCCGGACGGAAGACTTCGCGGGCGAGGATATCCCGGGAACGCCCGGCTATATGGCGCCCGAACAATTCAACCGCCACGCGGGCGATGCCCGGACCGACATCTTCGCCCTGGGCGTCACGCTTTACCGCTGGTTCACCGGCAAGTGGCCGTTTGGAGAGCAGGAGGCCTTCCAGCGTCCGCGCTTTTCCAGCCCTGCCCCGCCTTCGCGCATACGTCCGGAAATCCCCAGCTGGCTTGACGATGCGATCCTGACCGCGATCCAGCCGGACCGGGAACAGCGGTATGACGATGCCGTCGGCCTGCTGCGGCGGCTGGAAGGTGGCGGCAGCCTGATGCGCGCGCCGCCCCGCTACGTCCCGCTGATCGAACGCGACCCGGTGCGTTTCTGGCAACTGCTCAGCGCAGGGCTGGCGCTGGCCCTTGTCGTTTCGCTGCTGCTGTGATCGCCTGGTCTTCACGGCCGACTTCCGGTTTACGCACGCAAAAAAGCCGCCACGACTTGGCCAGAAGGCCAGATCGGGCGGCGCCGTTGCCACGCTGTTGACTGTCGCCGGTTTCGCCTGGAGGCACCCCACTCTGGGCGCCGCTCCACCGACGAGGCGCAGGATAAGCGAACTAGCGCGCCGGCGTAAAGCGCTTTCTTTTGCAGCGCAGCAAATCAGCCGGGGAGCTGGGCGAGATAGTCCTGCAAGTGGTCCGGATCGAACGAGCGGCCGTCAAAAAAGCTGTTTTGCTCCATGACCATGGCGCCCTGCTGCGCCGTGACGGCGGTCGGCCGGTCAAGGCTTCCTTCCACCTTGGAGCTGGCGCCCGGCAGCAGGTCTCCCGTGCCGATCAGCGCACTTCGATAGACGTCCGGCCGGAATACTCGGGCGGCCTTGCGCGCGTCTTCGGGATCGAAGGCGAATCGATCCCAGCGAACCATCTGCGTGTAAAGCCACTCGGCCTGGCTGACCCAGGGGAAGTTCGCCGCCTCCCGGTGCTGGAACATGAAATCGGGGTAGTGGATCGGATCCGTTCCCTGCGTAAGCACCAGCCGATCGGAGATCGCCCGCAGCACCTGGTCCGGATCAGCGTCCAGATAGCGCCGCCCCGAAAGAATGGCCGCGTTCGCTTCCCAGTTCGCCGGATCGACGAAATGGGCGCCAGCCTTGCGCATCGCGCGGATCAGCGCCTCGATCTGCCCGCGCCGTTCGTCCAGCTGGCTGGCGCGCAGGGCGAGCACCTTTTCCACTCCGCGCCGCCAGATCTGCGCGGTGGCAAGCACGATTCGCCCGGCCCCGCGATCGACCGCGACGCTGTTCCACGGCTCTCCGACGCAGCTCCCGTCGATCTCCCCGTTCTCGAGCGCATCGGCGACGAACGGCGGGGCGACGGTGACGATCTCCACGTCCTCGTCCGGGCGGATGCCGCAGCCTGCCAGCCAGTACCGCAGCATGTAGTTGTGGCTGGAATAGCGGTGGACCACGCCGAGGCGGATCGGGCGGCCCGCATCGCTCCGAGCCTTGGCTTCCCGCGCAAACGCCGCGCCGACTTCCCGCGCATCGCCCAGCCCGCCGCCGGGGTTCACCCGGTCGGCCAGATCGGGCACGAGCGTGATCGCGTTGCCGTTGAGGCCGAGGACGAACGGCGCCGCGAGCGGCTGGGGCGGCCGTCCCCGGCCAAGCGTGGTTGCAATCGCCAGGGGGGCCAGCAAGTGCGCGGCGTCGGAGTGGCCATAGAGCAGCCGGTCGAGCACGGTCGCCCACGACACGTCCCGGACAAACGCGAGTTCCAGCCCTTCCTCGGCCGCGAAACCGTGCTCGGCGGCCAGGATCGGCAGGCACGCATCCACCAGCGGCAGAAAGCCGATGGTCAGCCGCTCGCTCATTGTCCATCTCCGATCAGTTCGTGTGCGGTCACCACCGCTTCGGCGATGTCGACGATCCGGCGATTGGCCTTCATCGCCTTGCTGCGCAATTCCGCATAAGCCGCCGGTTCCGGCAATCCCCGGCTTTTCATCAGGATGCGCTTGGCCTTGTCGATCGTCTCCCGATCGGCCAGCTTGCCCTTGGCCTCATCGAGATCCGCCTGCAGCCGCGCAAAGGCGCTGAACCGGCGGACCGCGAGATCGAGCAGCGGACGGATCCGGTTCGAAGCCAGGCCATCGACGACATAGGCCGAAACCCCGGCATCGACCGAGGCAGCAATCGCCTCGTCGTCGGATTCGTCGACGAACATTGCAATCGGGCGGGCAAGCGCCCGGCTGACGGCGAAATATTCCTCCAGCACGTCGCGCGAAGGATTGCCGAGGTCGATCAGGACCACGTCGGGCCCGATTTCCTCGATCCGCGCCAGCAGCCCTCGCCGCTCCGTCAGTACGAAGATTTCGCTGCCCTCGAGCTGCACCAGCCCTTCTTCGATGATCGAGGCCCGGCTGGCGCTTTCGTCTATGATCGCGATCCGCATGCCGCCCCCTATTGCACCGCAACAACGTCAAAGCGCAACCGGTTGAATGCACGATGGAAGAACCAGCCGCCGGCGCGGAGCACAAGCAGTCTCCCTAGCGGCTCACTTGGGCCCGATCCGTCCTATAATAAGGAAACAAGCGCTGCTGCGCCCGTTGATGGAAAGAGATTATAACAACTTAGATATAAGGGCTCCCGGATTTGGAACGCGAGCGGATAATTGCTATTGGCCTGCTCACGGAAACGAACGTCCGGATGCTGGGCAGCAGCCTGAAGAAGGTCTTCCCCATCCCTGAGGACGGCCGCTTCGATGCCCTGTTGCAGGCCCTCGATGAGGAAGACAGGGAGCGCACGCGCACAGCCTCCGGCACGGCGAATCCCACCGACTAGCCGTCAGGAAACTGTTTTCGTCTTGTACGCGTGCACGGCCAGCCGCTCTATGGAGCGCATCAGGGCGGCGCGGGTAAAGGGCTTTTGCAGCAAGGGAACCCTTGGCTGGTCTTCGGTCGACCCGGTATAGCCACTGATCAGCAGGACCGGCACATGCGGCCATGACCGCTGCACTTCGTCGGCCAGGGTCCACCCGTCCATGTGCGGCATCTTTACGTCGCTGATCACCAGTTCAGCCTGCGCCGCGGCCATTTTCGCCAAGGCTGCGTAGCCGTTCGGCGCTTCGGAGACGGAATGCCCGGCCTCCCGCAGCATCTCGGCGACAGCCACACGCACCAGCGGCTCATCATCCACCAGAAGGATGGTCAGCGTGCGGCCGGGCTGTCCTTCATCCACCGGCGCGAGCGGAGCCGCGGCCGTTTCTTCCGCTTCGGCCACCGGCAGCCAGATAGCCACTTCCGTGCCGGCACCCGGCTGGCTGCTGAGGCGAAATCCTCCGCCCATCTGCGACGCGAGGCCGTGGACCATCGACAGCCCAAGGCCTGTGCCCTTGCCGAATGCCTTGGTTGAATAAAACGGCTCGGTCGCGCGGGCGAGCGTCTCCTCGTCCATGCCCTTGCCGGTATCGGTTACGCAGATCCGCAGGTAGGCTCCGGGGCCAACCCCGGGCACCTCCCCTGTTTCCAGTGTCACCGCTTCGGCACGGATCGTCAGCGTTCCGCCTTGCGGCATGGCGTCGCGGGCGTTCACCGCCAGGTTCAGCAAAGCCATTTCCAACTGGTTCGGGTCCGCCATGGCCGCAGGCAGGCCTTGCGCGCATTCGATCGCAAGTTCCACCGGAGCGCCGATCGAACTCTGGATCAGGTCCTGCAATCCCGCAAGCAAGGCCGCGATGTTCACCGCACGGGTTTCCAGAACCTGGCGCCGGGCAAAACCGAGCAGGCGCTGGACCAGCGTCTTGGCCCGCTCGGCCGATTCGAGCGCGTTGCCGATCAGGCGCCCGGCCCGCGGGTCCTGCTCGGCGTAACGGCGCTGCAACAAGTCGAGCGCGCCGGTGATCGGAGTGAGCAGATTGTTGAAGTCGTGCGCGACGCCGCCAGTCAGCTGGCCCAGCGTCTCTATCTTCTGGGCTTCGTGCAGCTTGGCAAGGGCAGCTTCCCGCTCCCCCGTCGCTTCGGTGACGCGCTGCTCCAGCGAAGCCGTGAGATCCCGCAGTTCCTGCTCGATCGCGCGCCGCTGGGTGATGTCGTAGAACAGGATCGCCACCCGATCCCGCGCCCCGTCGGCCGTCGGGAAGGCATAAACGTCGAACCACCGGCCCAATGGCGCGGCGAATTGCTCAAAGCGTGCCGGAGAGCCGGTCCGGGCGACTTGCCCATAAATGTCGAGCCAGTGCCGTTCCAGCTTCGGGGCCAGTTTCCGGACGCTCTTCCCGACGACATCGGCCAGTCCGGTCTGCCGCTCGAACGCGGGATTGGCTTCAACGAAGCGGTAATCGCGGGCGACGCCGTTCCCGTCAAATTGCATCTCGACGATGCAGAAGCCCGCCTCGATCGATTCGAACAGGGAGCGGTAGCGCTCCTCCCCCTGCTTCAGTTCCTTTAACCGGGCGCGCGCCTCGTACTGGCGGCGCCGGCCGCGCAGCGCGGAATGTCCCAGGCTGACAAGGGTAGTCGGATGAAAGGGGCGTTCGAGAAAAGTCACGTTGCCCAGCAAACCGAGGTAATGGACAGCGGAAGGATTGCGCTCAAGCCCGCCGCCGCGCGTGGTGAGCAGGATGAACGGCATGTCGGACCATTCCTCCTGCCCCTCTATCCAATCAGCCAGTTCACTGGTGTCGGAACTTCGCAAGGCTTCTTCGGTCACCAGCACGAAGCCGGCCCCGCGCTCCAACTCCGGGATGAGTTCGGCCGGGCAGCGCACCGCGGCGGATGCGATACCCGCTTCCGCCAGCACCGCGGCCGCCACGGTGGCATCCCTGCCTGCCGGGGCAAGCAGCAAAGCGCGTTCGGACGATTTCCCGCCCATTATTCCTGCTCAGGCAGCAGGGAGTGATCGCTGACGAGTTGCGGCACGCCTCGCAGCACGCCCTGGAATTGCGTCAGCGGTTCTCCCAACGTCACTCCGCGGCTGCCGATGCGGTATTCGCGAATCGTATCCTCGTGCGGACCGGTCCGCTTCTTGACTACCGATATCGCCCGCTTGACCCGCCCGATCGCTTCGAAATAGCGCAGCAGGACCACGGTATCGGCGAGATACGTGACATCCACCGGGGACCGCATGTCGCCGACGAGGCCGTGCTGGGCCACGGTCAGGAATGTGGTAGCGCCCTGCCGGTTCAGGAATTGCAGCAGTTCGTGCATATGCAGCACCAGCGCGCTTTCCCCCGGCATCGCTGCCTGATAACCGTTGAGGCTGTCGATCACCACGGTGCGCGCGCCTTCCGTTTCGACGCAGTGACGCACGCGTTCGGAAAACTCGCCCGGGGTCAGTTCGGCTGCGTCGACCTGCATCACCATCAGCCGGCCGTCGTCGATCAGCGGCTGCAGATCCATACCGACGCCCTTTGCCCGCTGGATCAGAAGGCCAAGCTCCTCGTCGAAAATGAACATGGCCGCCCGCTCGCCTCGTGCAACCGCCGTCACGATGAAGTTGAGCGTCAGCAGCGACTTTCCGGTTCCGGCAGGCCCCAGGATCAGAACGCTCGACCCCCGCTCCACCCCGCCGCCCAGCAAGGCGTTCATCTCCGAGGAACTGGTGCAAAGCACGTCGCGGGAAAAATCCTTCCGGTGTTCGGATGAAATCAGCCGCGGGAACACCTGCACGCCGCCGGTCTCGATCTTCAGATCGTGGTAGCCGCCGCGGAACCGCTTGCCGCGATACTTGACGACCCGCAGCCGGCGCCGTTCGGCACCGTAGTCGGGCGCCAGTTCCTCCAGCCGGATCACGCCATGCGCGATGCTGTGCACGGTCTTGTCGTGCTCGCTCGCGGTCAGGTCATCGAGCATCAGCACGGTCGCTCCGTGCCGGGCGAAGTAGTGCTTCAGCGCCAGGATCTGCCGGCGGTAACGCAGAGAGCTTTGCGCGAGCAGGCGGATTTCCGACAAGCTGTCGAGCACGAGACGGTCAGGCTTCACCCGCTCGAATTCCCGGAAGATCCGCTTGGTCGCCTCACCCAGTTCAAGATCCGAGGAGTAAAGCAGGCTCTGCTGCTGATCCTCGTCCAGCAGGCTTTCGGCGGGAACCAGCTCGAAGACCGAAATCCCATCCAGCGTCCAGCCGTGCGATACAGCGCTGGCCCGCAGTTCCAATTCCGTTTCCGACAAGGTGATGTACAGCACCTTTTCCCCGGCCTTCACGCCTTCGACCAGGAACTGCATTCCAATCGTGGTCTTGCCCGTTCCCGGGCTGCCTTCCAGCAGGAACACCCTCTCCCGTGTCAGGCCGCCATTCAGGACATTATCCAGCCCGCGTATTCCAAACGCGGCCTGTTCGGGAATTGTGTTCGTCATCGTGTGCCGAGATTCCATTCTTCTGTGCGTGCTGCCTATAACAGAGGCACGGTGCGCCCGATAGCGCCCCCGGGAGGGCTTGCGGCAAGCGGCAAGGTAAGGCAGCAGGGACGCCGGACCGGGACCGCATCGCGTCCCGGACGTAAAAGGAGGCATCCCGCTTGGCGGATCTTGCGACCGACACCGGTCTTGGCGGCTTGCGCGTCCTCGTGATCGAGGATGAGCCGCTGATTTCCATGCTGCTGGAAGAAATGCTGTTGGATCTGGAGTGCGAGGTCGTGGGACCGTTCGCGGATTATGACAGCGCCTCGGAAGCGAGCCAGGGCGGCGGTTTCGACGTCGCGCTGCTCGATCTCGATCTTGCGGGCCGGAACACCGATCCGATCGCCGGGGAACTGGCCCGGCGCAACCACCCGTTCGCCATCGCCAGCGGCGCACCCCCAGCAACCGATCACGGCGCGGCAGCGGTGCTGCCCAAGCCGTTCACCATGGACAGGCTCGCGGCCGTCCTGCGGGATCTTCGCGCTTCGCTCACAAACTGAAGCGGCCGGTCCGTTGCCGGACCGACCGCTCTGGTTTCCACCGTGCCGCTGCTTCAGGCGCGGGGCTTTTTCGATTTCGCCCATGGCTTGCGGTCCGGCCCGCCCGGGCGTGCCTTGCCCCCGGGGCCGCTGCGCGGCCCATTGCGCTGGCCCTCGCGCGGACCGCCTGCGCGGCGGTTCTGCCGCGCCGCATCCCGCGGCGGCTCAGCGGACGGTTCGATGTGGACATCGTTCTCGTCCTCGCCCGCGGTGCGTTCCAGTGCCTTGGCGAACTTGTCGGCCACGATGCGCGGAACCTGGATGTGGGTTTCGTTGGCGCCGATGCGGATTGCCCCGATCTCATTGCGCGTGATGTGGCCGCGGCGGCAGAGCAGCGGCAGGATCCAGCGCGGATCGGCATTCTGCCGGCGGCCGATGTCCATGCGGAACCAGACGGTATCCTCGAAGCCGGGACGATGGCGTTCCTGCTGCGCTTCCCGGCGTGCCTCCGGTGTGTTCTCGATCAGCTCTTCCGGTTGCGGCAAGGCAGCACGGTGGGCACGGACGAGCGCCGCGGCGATGTCTTCGGGCGACCGTTCGGCCATCAGGCGCGCGGCGAGATTGCGATCCTCCTCGTCGAATTCGGCCGGCTCGAGCAGGGCTTCGAGCAACCGCTCACGGTCCTGCTTGCGGATTGTCTCGGGCGTCGGCGCATCGATCCATTCGGCCTCGATCCGCGCTCCGCGCAGCATGCCTTCGACCCGGCGGCGACGCGGATAGGGCACGACGAGCACGGCCGTCCCCTTCTTGCCCGCGCGGCCCGTACGGCCCGACCGGTGCTGCAGCGTCTCGGCATCGCGGGGGATTTCGACATGGACCACGAGGCTGAGCGTCGGCAGGTCGATCCCGCGCGCGGCAACGTCGGTCGCGACGCAGACCCGCGCCCGCCTGTCCCGAAGGGCCTGCAGGGCCTGATTGCGTTCCGACTGGGAATGTTCGCCCGAAAGCGCAACGACGGCAAAGCCGCGTTCCTGCAGGATCGCGTGCAGACGGCGAACGTTCTCGCGCGTGGCGCAGAACAGCATCGCGGTTTCCGCTTCGTGGAACCGCAGCAGGTTGACCACCGCATGCTCGATCTCGGACGGGGAGACGGTCATTGCCTGATAGGCGATGTCGCCGTGCCCACGATCGTCACCGACAGTGGAAATGCGCAGCGCATCACGCTGGTAACGCTTGGCCAGCGCAACGATCGGGCGCGGCATGGTGGCGGAAAACAGCAGCGTGCGCCGCCCTTCCGGCGTTGCGTCGAGGATTTCCTCAAGGTCTTCGCGGAAGCCCATGTCGAGCATCTCGTCCGCTTCGTCGAGGACGACCGCCTTGAGGGCGCCGAGGTCCAGCGCCCCGCGTTCCAGATGGTCTCGCAAGCGGCCTGGCGTGCCGACGACGATCTGCGCGCCGCCGCGCAGGGCGCGCCGCTCCTTCGACGGGTCCATTCCGCCGACGCAGGTCGCGATCCGCGCACCCGCCTGGCCGTACAGCCAGATGAGTTCGCGGCTTACCTGCAGCGCCAGTTCGCGCGTCGGGGCGATTACCAGCGCCAGCGGCCGTTCGGTCGGCGGCACGGTGCCGTCGGGGCCCATCAGGTCGGGTGCCATGGCCAGCCCGAAGGCGACCGTCTTGCCGGAACCGGTCTGCGCCGAAACGATCATGTCGCGTCCGGCGGCTTCGGGTTCAAGCACGGCAGCCTGTACTGGCGTGGGTTCGGAATAGCCGCGTGCGGCCAGAGCGTCGCCGAGAATCGGCGGAATGTTTGAAAAAGGCATGGTTCTCTTTGGCAAGGCGCCGAAAACATCGTGTGAGCGCCGGTTTTGAAGCCGGTGCATCGAACGCCGCGGCCACTTGAATCGCTTCCATAGCGGCAGCCGCTTGAATGCAAGCTGTCTCTTACGCAGAATCTCTGGAAAAACGCAAGTCAACCCTTCGGCCTTGGCCTTCAACCCGCTAAAGGGCCGGTGTGAACGCGTCCATCCTGCTTGGCTCCGACAAGACCGGAGCCCCGGTCCAGCTCGACATCGAAGAACTCCTGGCCACCCGGCTGCTGGTCCAGGGGAACAGCGGCTCGGGCAAAAGCCACTTGCTGCGCCGCCTGCTGGAAGAAAGCGCCGGCATGGTGCAGCAAGTCATCATCGATCCGGAAGGGGACTTCGTCAGCCTGGCAGAACCGTTCGGCCACGTGGTGATCGACGGCTCGGCTTATGCCGATGCGGAGATCGGCGTGATCGGCGCCCGCATTCGGGAACACCGCGCCTCGGTGATCCTCGCGCTCGACGGACTGGAGATCGACAGCCAGATGCGCTGCGCCGCCTTGTTCCTGTCCGCGCTGTTCGATGCCCCGGCCAAGCACTGGTACCCCGCGCTGGTTATCGTCGACGAAGCCCAGGTGTTTGCGCCGGCCGCCGCGGGAGAGGTCAGCGACGAAGCGCGCCGGACCTCCCTTGCCGCGATGACGAACCTGATGTGCCGCGGCCGCAAGCGCGGGCTGGCCGGGGTCATCGCCACCCAGCGAATCGCCAAGCTGGCCAAGAACGTTGCGGCCGAAGCGTCGAACTTCCTGATGGGCCGCACCTTCCTGGACATTGACATGGCCCGCGCTGCCGATCTTCTGGGCATGGAACGGCGGCAGGCGGAACAGATCCGCGATCTTGAACGGGGTCACTTCCTCGGCCTTGGCCCCGCGATCAGCCGCAGGCCGGTGGCGGTGAAGGTCGGCGCGGTGCAGACCAGCGCCCGCTCCGTCTCTCCCGGCCTGATGCCGCCCCCGCCCTCCTCTCCGCAGGAAATGGAAGCGCTGCTCCACGCCGATCTGGACGAAGCGACCAGCCAGCCGGCCCCGGTCATGCGGCGGGAACCCGAACCGGCAAAGCCGGACGATCTGCATGAACGGATTTCCGGCTTCACTGCCCCGCTGCCGCCCGAAGCCGCCCCGGAGCCCAGCGAACCGGAAGATGTCGAGCCTCTGCTGCGGGAAGTCCTGGCCGAAATGACGGCGGAGGAAGGCTGCACGTTCCAGCCAGCCGCGACGCTGTTCCAGGACTTCAACGTCCGTTGCCGGATGCGCGGCCTGAGACGGCATGGCCTCGACGCAATGCAGTTCAAGCGCCGGTTCGCAGTTGCGCTGGCGGGACTTGGCGATGAAGCGGACGCGGCCGAACTGGGCGAGGCGCTCCGCCTGGCGGAAGGCGTGCCGGACGATCTGGTCGCGCCGTTCCTGATGATTGCCAAGGCCGCCGCCGAAGGTGCGCCCTGCCCGGACGACGATACCCTGGCGCGGATCTACGGCACCAATTCCCTTGGCCGGGTCCGGCGCTTGCTGGAATATCTCGAAAAGATGGGCCTGATCGTGATCCGGACCGATTTCGGCGGGCGGCGAACGGTAACGATCCCCGAACTGAACCTGACCACGCTCGCCGCCTGAGGGAGCATCGGGCGCGTCGCACCTTGTGCCCGATGGACCGATCGAGCTTGTCCCACTAGATAGCCGCGATCTTTCAGGAGGGGTGCGATGCACGAAGCCGGTGATGTTTCCCTGCTGCGCGACGGCTTCATCCTGCTTGGCTTTGCGCTGGGGTTCGTGCTGGTCTTCCGGCGGATCGGGCTGGGCGCGACGCTTGGCTATCTTGTCGCGGGGGTTGCGGTCGGGCCGCACGGGTTCGGCTTCATCGGGGATGCCGAAGGCAAGCTGGGCTTTGCCGAACTTGGCATAACCCTGCTGCTGTTTGTCGTCGGGCTGGAACTGAATCCGGCGCGATTGTGGCGGATGAAGCGGGACATTTTCGGACTTGGCCTGATCCAGGTGACCGTCTGCGGGCTGGCACTGGCGGCATTCATCTGGACCACGGCCGGGTTCACCCTCGCCGCCGCGCTAGCGCTCGGTCTTCCGCTTGCCTTGTCCTCCACCGCCCAGGTGCTGCCGATGCTGCAATCGTCGGGGCGGCTGCGGACACCGTTCGGGGAGCGGGCATTTTCGGTGCTGTTGTTCCAGGACCTGTCGCTCATCCCGCTGATCACGATCCTTGCGGTCCTGTCCCGCAACCCGGCGGATGCCGGCGGGCCGCCCGGCTGGCAGCTGGCAATCTACACCGTGCTGGCGATCGCGGGCATCTTCGCCGCTGGCCGGTTCCTGCTCACGCCCCTGCTGCAGTTGATCGGCCGGCTGGGAGAGCGGGAGATGTTCGTCGTCGCCGCGCTGTTCACCATCGTGGCCTCGGCAGCGCTGATGGAATTCCTCGGTTTGTCGACCGCGCTGGGCGCGTTCGTCGCCGGGGTCGTGCTGGCCGATTCGCCCTATCGCCATGAACTGGAAACCGACGTCGAGCCGTTTCGGTCGATCCTGCTGGGACTGTTCTTCCTGGCCGTAGGCATGATGCTGGATCTTGGCGCAATTGCCGAACGGCCCCTGTTCGTGCTGTCGATGGCGGCTGGCCTGATCGCGGTGAAAACCGGCGTGATCCTGGCGCTGGGCCTGCTTTTCGGGATGAACTGGCGCGGTGCGCTGGCACTGGGCTTGCTGCTGAGCCAAGGCGGCGAATTCGGCTTCGTGCTGTTCGCGCAGGCCGAACATGCGCTGCTCATCTCAAGGGAGGCATCCAGCTTGTTCGGCGCTGTCGTCACCTTGTCGATGGCGCTGACGCCGCTGCTGATGATCGTCACCCGCCGCTTCCGCAAGCCGCCTCCCGGGCCGGAGCAGACGCGGGAAGAACCGGTTTCCGACGGCGCCAGTGCGGTGGTGGTCGGCTATGGCCGCTTTGGTCAAACAGTCGCGCAGATACTGCTGACCAGCAACTTGTCGATCACGCTGATTGACCGCGACATAGAGATGATCGACGTGGCCGGCAGCTTCGGGGCGAAAGTCTATTACGGAGACGGAACGCGGCTGGATGTGCTGCGGCAGGCAGGCGCCGGGGATGCGCAGCTGATCCTGTTCTGCCTCGACGGCGATCAGCTGACGGCCGAGTTCCTCCACGCCGTGCGTGAAGCGTTTCCAAAGGCCGCCGTCTTCGCGCGCACGTTCGACCGCAAGAGCCTGATCGAGCTGCGGAATGCGCCAGTTGAAGGGATCTTCCGCGAAGTATTCGAGTCCGCAATCGGCATGGCCCGCCTGGCGCTGAACGCCGTCGGCGTGAACCAGGAACAGATCGACCGCGCGGAAGGCAAATACCGTACCCGCGACAGCGAGCGGCTCGACATGCAATTCGAGACCGGCAGCTTGCGCACCGCACAGGACCGGATTCTGACGCAGCCGGAGACGAACGAAGCCCCCTAGACCCGCTCACGTGCGAAAGAAGGCGATTACTGCTCCTCGGAGGTCCGCTCTCCGACAAGTTGGTAGAACCGGCCGATGAGCTCGCCAATTGTCTCAGCTTTTTCCCGCAGCTCCTCGTCCGCGGCCACAAGAGGATGCTTCTCGATGAAGTCGGCCCACATGCTCGCCATAAGGTGCGCCCGGTCGAGCACCTCGTGGGAATGAAACGGATCGAAGTTCGGCGTCATACATTCCTTCTAGCTTACTTCCTCCCGCGCTGAAGGACGCATTTCAGGGCTCTGATGCCGCACCCTTCCCCGCCACCGTCACCCATTCGCGCACGCGCCATTCGGTGACGAGACCTTGGGTAACGTAGGGATCGGCCCGGGCGAACGCTTCGGCTGCCTCCGGTCCCTGCCCGGCGAAGAGCAGCAAGGCTTCGTCGGGCGGGTTCAGCGCTCCGCCCAGCAGCAGTTCGCCCTTGTCGGCAGCCTCGCGGGTCAGGTCGAGGTGCTCCTTGCGCAGGGCCGCGCGGCGCTCAAGGTAGTCAGGGGCGAGGGTGTAGATCAGGAGGAAGTGCTTCATCCCAACTCCCCTACCGCAAGGAAGGATCAAGCGCATCCTTCCGGATTGCCAAGCCAGGGCGGAAGGCCGGCGTGGATCAGCGTGACCTTCCCCTCGCCATCGATTTCGAACCGCAGACCCGCCTCGCTGCCTTGCGGGCTCCACGTCAGGTTCTTTCCGGGAGTGACGATGTACTCGTGGGCGGCTTCCACTGCATCAGGATAAGCGCGGCGAACATCCGCCTCGGTCGCACCCAGGCCGATCCCGCGTTCCGTCTGGATGGGAGAATCCCGCATCACCGTGATGCGGGTGACGCGCTCCCCATCGCTCATCACATAGATATCGGGGTAGCGGCCGGTTGATAGGGTGCGGCAGGATTCGGACAACTGAACGTCGTCCTCGCGCAAGCCGACCTCCCCGGTGGTTGGCGGCGGCTTGCCGAGCGCGATTGCGCCAAGTCCAGCAGGGGTAAGCTGGTTGCTGTTGCTGGCGGATGGCGCCGATGTGCGGGTGGTTTCCACAGCCGAGGGAGCAGGTACCGGCTCCGGTCCGGGAGCCGGCGGCTGCCCGGAATCGCAAGCCGCAAGGGCCAGGGCAAAGGCGGCGACGCCGTACTTTATGGAAAAGCGCATTGCGCCGCCGCCTTTTGCGTCAGTCCGGATCAGGGCAGCTGGCGTGCCATCATCAGGTGGTTCTGGATGATCGGCAGGTGCGCCCGTGCCCAGCCCTGCAGGGCCTGCCACTGGTTCATCTGCGCACCGACCTGCAGCATGGCGTAAGCCCTTTCGTGGCTCAGCATCATCTGCTGCTTGTAAAGCGCGTTGAAGTTCGCGGCGGTGCCCGCGCTGCGCAGGGCGCTGAGGCTGGCCTGCTGTTCGGCAGTCAGCGTCATGTCGATCGGCACGCGCGCTTCGGCCGCGGCCCGCTGCAACGTCTGGGTCGCCATCGTGTGGTCGTTGATCATCTTCTGCGCATAGGCGCGCACCTGCGGATCGGTGCTCATCGGGGTTGCAAGCTGCGCGGCCTGGATTTCAAAGGCGCTGTTGGCCGCAGCCATGTGGACGAAGGCCTGCTGCGTAACGCCCACTCCGGGCATGCCGGCGACAGCCGCGTTGGTTCCAACCCCAACTCCGGTACCGGCTCCGGCATAGGTGTTGCAGGCCGAAAGCGCGGCGGCACCGGCAATGGCGAACAGATATCCTGGTTTGATCTTCATGGGTTATTCTCCTTTCCCCTGCCGACGAACGGCAGGGGAAGGCGTTCCGCAAAAGATCGCACCAGAAGAACCCGATGTCGATCTATTCGGCAGCGGGAAGATAGATTTCGCCGCCTTCTTCCCGGAACTTGTCGCGCATTTCTTCCATGCCTTTCTCCGCGTCTTCGGCGGCAAGGAATGCATCGCTCGGCTGGTTCTGCCTCGCTGCAAACTCGCGCACCTCCTGCGTGATCTTCATGGAGCAGAACTTCGGGCCGCACATCGAACAGAAGTGTGCGGTCTTGGCTCCTTCTGCCGGCAGAGTCTGGTCATGGTACTGTTCGGCCGTGTCGGGATCGAGGCTGAGGTTGAACTGGTCACGCCAGCGGAATTCGAACCGCGCGCGGGACAGCGCATCGTCCCGCACCTTGGCCGCCGGGTGCCCCTTGGCAAGGTCCGCCGCGTGGGCGGCCAACTTGTAGGTCACGACCCCGACCTTCACGTCGTCCCGGTCGGGCAGGCCAAGGTGTTCCTTCGGCGTGACATAGCAGAGCATCGCGGTGCCGTACCAGCCGATCTGGGCCGCGCCGATGCCGCTGGTGATGTGATCGTATCCCGGCGCAATATCGGTGACGAGCGGGCCGAGGGTGTAGAACGGGGCTTCGCCGCAAGCCTCCAGCTGCTTGTCCATGTTCTCCTTGATCTTGTGCATCGGCACGTGGCCGGGGCCTTCGATCATCACCTGCACGTCCTGCGCCCAAGCCCGCTTCGTCAATTCGCCCAGCGTGTAGAGTTCGGCGAACTGCGCCTCGTCGTTGGCATCGGCGATGCTTCCGGGACGCAGGCCGTCGCCCAGCGAATAGGCGATGTCATAGGCCTTCATGATCTCGGTAATGTCGTCGAAGTGTTCGTAGAGGAACGACTCCTTGTGATGGGCAAGGCACCACTTGGCCATGATCGACCCGCCGCGCGAGACGATCCCGGTGACGCGCTTGGCCGTCATCGGAATATACGGCAGACGCACCCCGGCGTGGATGGTGAAGTAGTCCACGCCTTGCTCGGCTTGTTCGATCAGGGTGTCGCGGAAGATCTCCCAGGTCAGGTCTTCCGCAATCCCGCCGACCTTTTCCAGCGCCTGGTAGATTGGCACGGTGCCGATCGGCACCGGGCTGTTGCGGATGATCCATTCGCGCGTGTCGTGAATGTTGCGCCCGGTGGACAAGTCCATCACGGTGTCCGCACCCCAGCGGATCGACCAGACCATCTTGTCGACTTCGTTCGCAACGTCGCTGGCGACGGCGGAGTTGCCGATGTTGGCGTTGATCTTGACCAGGAAGTTGCGGCCGATTGCCATCGGCTCCGATTCCGGGTGGTTGATGTTGTTGGGAATGATCGCCCGCCCCCGCGCCAGCTCGTCCCGTACGAACTCGGGCGTGACGTAATCGGGGATTGCCGCGCCCCAGTCCTGCCCGTCGCGGACATGGTCCTTCAGCATCGCACGGCCGAGGTTTTCCCGCTCCGCGACATATTCCATCTCGGGCGTGATGATTCCGCGGCGGGCGTAGTGCATCTGGCTGACGTTGGCGCCCGCCTTGGCGCGCAGGGGCCGCCTGACCACATTCGGGAACGCGGGAACCCCGCCGGAACGATCGGGCCCGAGCTGGCCGTTGTCTTCCGGCTTCACTTCGCGGGCGTCGTATTCCTCCACGTCGCCCCGCGCCATGATCCACTCGCGGCGAAGCTGCGGCAGGCCGGCGTTGATGTCGATCTGTGCTTGCGGGTCCGTGTAGGGCCCGGAGGTGTCATAGACGCGGACCGGCGGCTCCCCGCTGGAAGGCTCAAGCGCGATTTCACGCATTGCCACCTTGAAGGGGCCGACGTGGATCTTGCGGCTGCCACGAATCGGACCGGTGGTGACGCCGATTTCGACAGGAGAATTGATGTCGGCCATGTGCGCTCCTCGAAAGGCGGACGGAGAGCGCGCGTTGCGACCCTTCCCTCCGCCCGTGCTAACGGGTTCAGGTTCGACGGGTCGGGCGGCGTTACCCGCCCCTCTCAGCCACATGGCTCCCCGGGGATGCCATGCAATCTAGGCGCTTCCGAAAATCACGGCAAGCGCCCTGTCGCCAGGATGCACCGGGCGCGGGATGTGGTATGCTCCGCCCCGGCAACCGCCATCAGAAGGAGAGGTGCCGTGAATATCGCGACACACCTGACGACGAAACTGGCAATCCGGATTCTCCCTGCTCTCGCGCTTACCCTGCCCGCCGCGACGCTGGCGCATCACGGCTGGGGCTGGACGCAGGGTGAGGAAACCCGCCTTGTCGGCACGATTGAGCAAATCGACTTCGGCAATCCCCACATGCACTTGCGAATTCGAACCGAACAAGGCCCGTGGGAAGTGGACTTGTCTCCGCCGATCGTTGCCCAGCGCTCCGGCTTCGGCCCCGGCGCCGCGAAAGTGGGCGACCGCGTCGTGATCACCGGCCACCGGGCGCGCGATCCAAAGATCAGCGCGTTCAAGGGCGAAACGATCACCGTCAACGGCAAGACGTACGACGTGTACCCGAACCGGGACAAGACGCTGAAGTCCGGCTGATCCGGCGCGCTTGAACCGGGCGCCGCTTTCCGGCGGCGCCCGGCAAAGTCAGGCTTTCGACGCGATCCAGCCGTCGATCTTGCTTTCCAGTACCGGCAGCGGCAGCGCCCCGGTGCCGAGCACTTGTTCGTGAAACTCCCGGATGTCGAACTTCGGGCCCAGCGCGGTTTCCGCCTTCTGGCGCAGTTCCTGGATCTTCAGCGCGCCGACCTTGTAGGCTAGCGCCTGGCTGGGAATGGCGATGTAGCGTTCCACTTCCGCCGTGGCATCGGTCCGCCCCATGCCAGAATTGTCCAGCATGTATGCGATCGCCTGATCGCGGGTCCAGGCCTTGGAATGGAGCCCGGTATCGACCACCAGCCGCATCGCGCGCAGCATCTCGTCGTTCAGCGTGCCGAAGTGCTGGTACGGGTCCTCGAACAGACCCATCGGATAGCCCAGCGTCTCGGCGTAAAGCGCCCAGCCTTCTACGAACGCGGTGTTGCCGCCGAAGCGCATGAACGCTGGCAGCGCCTCATTCTCCTGCGCCAGACTGATCTGGAAATGGTGCCCCGGTGCGCCTTCATGCAGATAGAGCGAGGTCTGCCCCGGAGTGGTGCGGCTCGGGAGGTCATAGGCGTTGTAGTAGAAGATCCCCGGGCGCGATCCATCGGCCGTGCCCGACTGGTAGCTGCCGCCAGCTTCGAACTTTTCGCGGAATGGCTCCACGGCCCGGATTTCCAGCGGAGACTCCGGCGTGGTCGCGAAGTAGTGCGGCACGTGCGCTTCCACCGCCCTTCCGATGGCGTAATAATCCTCTGCCAGCTGTTCCCGACTCTCGGGCTTGAATTGCGGATCGGTGCGGATGAACTCGAAGAACTCCTGCAGCGAACCGGTGAAGCCGACTCGCTGCTTGATCTTCTCCATCTCACCGCGAATCCGTGCCACTTCCGACAAGCCAAGGTCGTGGAGATAGGCGGGCTCCAGCGGCAGCGTGGTCGTCTGCTCGATCATCTGGCGGTAAAGCCGTTCCCCGCCCTTCATCTGGCTCAGCCCCACGCTGTCGCGCGCCGCCGGAAGGTACTCGTCGCGCAGGAAATCGCGCAGGCGGCGGTTGGCCGGGTAGATCGTGCTGGTCAGCGTGTCGCGGTATTCCGCCGTCAGCCGTGACTTGTCCGCCGCGGAAAAGCCTTCCGGGAACATCGCCACCGGACCCCAGTACGGGGATGCGTCCACCGGCTGGGCCAGCTGGGTGTCAAGCTGCTCGATCATGTTGCGCACGGTCAGCTTCGTTTCCACCACGCCGCTGCCCAGTCCTTCGCGGAACCGGCCGATGGTGCGGTCGATCAGCTTGGCGTATTCGGCGTGACGCTTCAGGTTGTTGTCGTAATCGGCAACCGTCTTGAACGGCGCCATGCCCTGCCCGCTGGCAATCGCGGGATAGAAGGTGTGCAGCCCTTCGAAGTGGTTGATCGGGCGCACCTCAGTCAGCGCCAGCACTTCCGGAGTCAGGCCCTTCAGCGTCTGCTCCCGGTCGTACCGGAATACGTCGTAGGCGATCCGGTCGGTCGGGTTCAGCGCCGCGCGATCGATCGCTGCCAGGGCGGCAAGCTCTTCCTGCGCCGCCCGGCGCTGGGCTTCGGTAAAGGCGTCGCTGTAGTAGTCTCCGATCCGGTCGGCATAGCGCATGTCCCCGCGCGACAAGGCCGACAGCGGATTGCGCGAAAGGCTGGCCTCGTCGGCAGCGTCGAACAGCGCGAACAGCTTGTCATGCTCGCTCTGCGCGCTGGCAGTCGCGGCGGTAGCGGCGCCCGGCTGGGCCAGGGCCGGTCCGGCACCAAGCGGAAGAGCAGCGGCGGCAAGCAGGGCAAGGCGAAGTCTGAGCATGGACACATCCCGAAAACTGGCCGAACAAGCCGGCCGCAAGAACCGCGATCGCTTGACCGCCAACGCGCGGCCAACCTGTCAGACATTGCCTTTGCGAGACGTGAACGCAAACAGCCCCTCGTCCAACTGTCCACCGGTTTCGATGGAAACCTTCCCCACAGGGCCGCGGTGGAGTTGCGCCGACAGCGGGAGCCGCTAAGACAAGGCCCATGGGCGAGAGCCGGTGCGACATCGCCATTGTTGGAGGCGGGCTTTCGGGCGGGCTGATTGCGGCTGCACTTGCCCGCCATCGGCCCGAGCTGACAGTGCGGCTGATCGAAGCAGGGCAACAGCTCGGCGGAAACCACCGCTGGAGCTGGTTTTCCACCGATCTCGATGCCGTCGGCACCCAGCTGATGCAGCTGTTCCCCCACGTCTCCTGGGAAGGCCACGAAGTTCGCTTTCCCGGCTTCGAACGGCGGCTGGAGACCGGATACCGCTCGCTTGTCTCGCCCGATTTCGATGGTGCCTTGCGCGATCTTCTGCCGGCCGAGGCGCTGGTCTGCGGCCGCAGTGTGATCACGCTGGACGCCGACGGGGTGACCCTGGGCGACGGGCACCGGATCGCCGCGGGCGCGGTGATCGACTGCCGCGGCCTTGGCCCCTCCGCGCATCTTACCGGCGGATGGCAGGTGTTCTATGGTCGCCACGTGCGAACTCGCGCACCCCATGGCGTTGAGCGGCCGGTGATCATGGATGCCATGGTCCGCCAGCACGGCACCTACCGCTTCATCTATGCCCTGCCGCTGGCACCGGACGAACTCTTCATCGAAGATACCTACTATGCCGACGACCCCACGCTGGATGAGCCCGAACTGAAAGCCCGGGTCGATCGCTACTGCGCTCGTCACGGGTGCCAGGGCGAAACGATCCATGAAGAAACAGGCATCCTGCCGGTGATTACCGGCGGCGACTTCGAGCGGTTCGAGGCAGAACAGCGGATCGACGGCGTTGCCCGTGCCGGAGCCGGCGCCGGGCTGGTTCACCCGCTGACAAGCTACACCCTGCCCCTCGCCGTGCGCACCGCCATCGGAATCGCCAGTCTGGACGATGTGTCCGGCCCGGCTCTCAGCGATTACCTGGCGCGCAACGCGCGCTCTCACTGGCACCAGACAAGGTTTTACCGAATGCTCGGAACGATGCTGTTCGCCGCCGCTCCGGAAGAGCGGTATCGCGTATTCGCCCACTTCTACCGCTTGCCGGAACCGGTGATCCAGCGGTTCTACGCGGCTCAGAGCACCGGGCTCGACAAGGCGCGCATTCTGATCGGCAAACCGCCGCTGCCGGTGCACCGGGCGCTGTTGGCCCTGGCCGGGAGGGCCGCGGCATGACCGGGATCGAACGGCGCGCCTGCGTGATCGGCGCGGGGTTCGGCGGGCTTGCGCTTGCGATCCGGCTGCAGGCGGCCGGGATCGAGACGACCCTGGTCGAAGCGCGCGACAAGCCGGGCGGGCGGGCCTACTACTGGGAACGGGACGGCTTCACCTTCGATGCCGGGCCGACAGTGGTCACCGACCCGAACTGTCTGCGCGAACTGTGGGATATTACCGGCCATGACATGGCCGAGGACGTGGACCTGATGCCGGTTGCCCCGTTCTACCGGCTCAACTGGCCGGACGGGACCAACTTCGATTACACGAACGACGGCCCGGGTCTGCGCGGCCAGATCGCGCGGCTGAACCCGGCCGATGTCGCGGGGTATGAGGCGTTTCTCGAATATTCGGCCGCCGTCTACCGCGAAGGCTATGTCCGGCTCGGCAGCGTACCGTTCCTCGATTTCCAGACAATGGTGAAGGCCGCGCCCGCGCTGGCAAAGCATCAGGCCTGGCGCTCGGTCTATTCAATCGTCTCCAGTTTCGTGGAAAACGAGAAGCTGCGCGAAGCCCTCAGCTTCCACACCCTTCTGGTCGGCGGCAATCCGATGACCACCAGCGCGATCTATGCCTTGATCCACAAGCTGGAACAGGACGGCGGCGTATGGTGGGCGCGCGGGGGCACCAACCGGCTGGTCGCGGGAATGGTCCGCCATTTCGAACGGCTGGGCGGCGCGGTCCGGTTGCACGATCCGGTGGTGCGGATCGAAACGCTCGGCAACCGGGTCACCGGCGTGGAGACGCAAAGCGGCTGGACGGAACGATTCCACGCGATCGCCAGCAACGGCGACGTGGTCCACACGTATCGCGATCTGCTGGGCGGAAACGCGCGGGGCCGGGACGAAGGCCGCAGGCTGGCGAAAAAGCGGTTCTCCCCCAGTCTGTTCGTGGTTCATTTCGGGATTGAGGGGAACTGGCCCGGCATCCCGCACCACATGATCCTGTTCGGCCCGCGCTACAAAGGCCTGCTGGACGATATCTACCGCAATGGCGTGTTGCCGTCGGATTTCTCGATCTACCTCCACCACCCCAGCGTAACCGATCCCTCGATGGCGCCGGAGGGGATGAGCACGTTCTACGCGCTGGTCCCGGTGGCGCACATGGGCAAGCTGGCGGTGGACTGGAAGCAGATCGGGCCGATCCTGGAACAGCGGATTCTCGACGAAGTCGGGCGGCGGCTGATCCCGGACATTCACCAGCGGATCGTCACCAAGTTCCATTACGCCCCGCGCGATTTCGCACTTGATCTCAGCTCGCATCTCGGCAGTGCGTTCTCGCTCGAACCGATCCTGACGCAGAGCGCGTGGTTTCGCGCCCACAACCGCGATGCCGTGATCGAAAATTTCTACCTTGTCGGCGCGGGCACTCATCCCGGTGCGGGCATTCCGGGCGTGGTCGGCAGTGCGAAAGCGACCGCCGGATTGATGCTGGAGGACCTCTCTCGATGAACCGCCTTGCGATCTACTGTGGCTCGGCCAGTCCGGAAGATTCCCGCTATATCGAACTGGCGCGCGATGTCGGGGCCACGCTGGCCCAAAGGGGGATCGGGGTCGTCTACGGCGGAGGGCGGCTGGGCCTGATGGGCGCACTGGCGAACGGCGCCCTGAATGCCGGGGGTGAGGTGATCGGCGTCATCCCGGAAGCCCTCGTCGGCGGGGAAGTGGCCAACACGGATTGCACCCGGCTGCACGTCGTTGCCAGCATGCACGAACGCAAGCAGGCCTTTACCGACTTGTCCGACGGGTTCGTCACCCTGCCAGGCGGCGTGGGCACGATGGATGAGCTGTGGGAAGCGGTCAGCTGGGCGCAGCTGGGCTATCACACCAAGCCGGTCGGGCTGCTCAATGCCTTTGGATTCTATGACGGATTGATCGCGTTCAACACCCACATGGCAAGCGTCGGCTTCGTTCGCCCGGCACATCGCGGGATCTTGATCGTTGAGCAGGAACTTGACCCTCTGCTGGCGAGGATGGCTGCTTATGAACCGCACCGGCCGATCTTCGCGATGAAGAAAGAAGAATTGTAAATCACGATGTCTCGCCCGCGACTGCTCTCCCCTTCCCGAATCCTGCGAACCACACCTCGAATGGTCGGCGGCGGCCGGGATCGCGACCAACTGGTCAGCAAGGCTCACCAGTCCATCGAGCGCGGATCGAGAAGCTTCGCCGTTGCCGCAAATCTGTTCGACAAGCCCACGCGTGAACGGGCGTGGATGCTCTATGCCTGGTGCCGGCGCTGCGATGACGATACGGACGGGCAGGATCACGGCGGCACGCCGACGGCGCCCGAACGCGACGCGCGGGACCGGGTGAAGGCGATCCGAATCCTGACCATGCGCTCCCTCGAAGGCCAGCCCACGGCCGACATCGGCTTCGACGCTTTCGGTCAGGTGGCAATGGAAGCGGGTCTCACCGCCGACATGGCCGAAGACCTGATCGAAGGGTTCGCGCTCGATGCCGAAGGCTGGCGCCCCCGCACCGAAGCCGACCTGATGCGGTACTGCTATCACGTCGCGGGCGGAGTCGGGGTGATGATGGCCAAGGTCATGAACGTCCCGCCGGAGGACGAGGCGATGTTCGACCGCGCCTGCGATCTGGGCTTGGCCTTCCAGTTGGTCAACATTTCCCGCGATGTCGCGGAAGATGCCGCAGCCGGGCGCTGCTATCTGCCTGTCGAATGGCTGGTCGAAGCCGACATACCGCCCGGCCAGCACATGCGCCCCGAATATCGCAAGGAACTTGTCGCCCTGGTCGCGCGGGTGCTGGACATGGCCGAGCGGCACGAGGCGGCTGCCCGGATCGGAGCGGCCCAGTTGCCGTTCCGCCAGCGTTGGGCGGTGCTGGCCGCAGCCAACATCTACGGCGCAATCGGCCGCAAGGTCCGCCGCCGCGGGGCCAAGGCCTGGGACAAGCGCGTGCGGGTCTCGGCCTTCGGCAAGTTCCTCCATTTAATTGAGGCCCTGCTCGACGCGATGAAGACTCCGCCAGAGCCGGAGGAATGGCCGCGCTGGACGCGGGGAGAACTGCTGGTGATGGTCCGCATGGCCGGCCCGATCGCCGGGATTCCCCAGACTCCGCTACCGGACGAAGAGGAACAATCGCTCTAGGGCGACTGAGGGCAGGCGGGAACCCGCCGCGCCGTCCAGGTCCGGCCAGAGCGCCTTAAAGCGGCTGTTCCACGTCGACGACCGGCCGGGGGGCCCCCGGCTTGTTCAGCCGGCGGAACAAGCGCCCTTTCTCGCTGTACAGCACCAACAGCAGCGCGCTGATGCTGCAGACCAGCAGCGCAAGCGCGAAAGGCCGCGCGGTTCCATCGTAGGCCTGCCCGATGATTAAGCCGACCACGGCCGCGCCAAACATGCGGAAGAAGCTCTGCACCGAACTTGCCGCTCCGGCGATGTGGGAGAACGGCTGCATCGCGATTGAGCCGAAATTGGCGCCGAGGAAGCCGAGCAAGCCAAGGTTGGTCGCCATCAGCGGCAGGAACCAGGCCAGTTCGCCGGGGCGGTTATACGCCGCCCAGACTTGCGCGAAGCTGACCACCATGAAGATCAGGACCCCCGCGTGCGAGACGCGCCGCGCGCCGAACCGCTCCACGATCCGGGAGTTCACGAGGTTGGAAACCACCATCATCGCCGCGGTGCCTCCGAACACGACCGGGAACCAGGCTCCGGCACCGAAATGTTCGCCCAGCAGCTGCTGTGCGCTGTTCACATAGCCGAACACCGCGCCGATCAGCAGCGAAGTGCCGAGCACATAGCCGACGGAGGACCGGGTCAGGAGCGCGATCCGCATGTTGCGCAGGATCGTCGGCGCATGGACTCCCTGCCGGTCGGCAGGATCGAGGCTCTCGGGCAAGCGGATCCAGGCCCAGATTCCGGCAAGGATGCCCAGCCCCGCCAGGAGCACGAAGATCCAGCGCCATCCGGCAAACAGCAGTACCAGTTGGCCAAGACTGGGCGCGAACACGGGGACGATGATGAACACCGCGCTGATCAGCGAGAACAGCCGCGCCATCCGGTCCCCTTCATACCGGTCCCGGACAATTGCGTTCGGTATCACCATCAGCCCCGAGGCGAGGAAACCCTGCAAGCCGCGCAGCACCAACATCAGGGTGAAGTCGTGGATAAAGGAAATCGCCAGCGCCAGCACAGAATAGGCACCGATCGCGAACATCAGCACGGGACGCCGCCCGTAACGGTCAGCGAGGGAGCCGGGAATCAACGTCCCGACCCCGCCAGCCAGCAGGTACGCCGCGACGATCAGCTGTCGGCGGTTGCCGTCTTGCGCGCCGAGTTCGTGCGCGATGTTGTCGAGCGCCGGCAGCATGCCGTCGATCGCCAGAGCCTGCAAGCTCATCAGCAGGGCCAGCATCACGACCAGCTCGCGCTCGCCGATCGTCCGCCGGTGGCGGGGAATCGCATGTGTTGCCATAGTCGCGCCCCTAAACCCATGTTGCACTGCGGCAAAGCCGATTCTGCCCTGCTGACGAACAAAACCGGAACTGCTAGAATCACCCGATGGCCCAGCAAGCCCCCCATCCGCACGTCGAGTCAGGCGATACCGAACCTGAGGCGCAAGGCCTTCGGAAAATCATCCATGTCGATATGGACGCGTTCTTTGCCAGCGTCGAGCAGCGGGACAATCCGCACCTACGCGGCAAGCCCGTGGCGGTCGGGGGAAGTTCCGGCAGGGGCGTGGTCGCGGCCGCCAGTTACGAGGCGCGCCCGTTCGGCGTCCGGTCCGCGATGCCGTCTGTCAAGGCAGCCCGGCTGTGCCCCGACCTGATCTTCTGCCCGCCACGATTTGACCGCTACCGCGAGGTGTCGGAGCAGATCCGCGCGATCTTCCACCACTACACGCCGCAAGTGGAGCCGCTCAGCCTCGACGAAGCCTACCTCGACGTGACCGACGACCTCCACGGGATAGGCTCGGCAACCCGGATAGCCCAGTTGATTCGGGAACGGATTCTGAAGGAGACCCAGCTGACCGCCAGCGCGGGAGTTTCCTACAACAAGTTCCTCGCCAAGCTTGCCAGCGATCAGAACAAGCCCGACGGCCTATGCGTGATCCGGCCCGGCGAAGGCGCCCGATTTGTGGCTGGCCTGCCAGTCAGCCGGTTCCACGGCGTCGGACCCCGCGGAGCGGAGAAAATGGCGGTCCTCGGTATTGAAACCGGCGCCGATCTCGCGGCGCGGGACATTGCGTTTCTTCGGGAGCATTTCGGCAGCTTTGCCGATTACCTCTACCGCGCGGCCCGCGGAATCGACTTGCGCCCGGTGCGCGCCAACCGCGTGCGCAAGTCGATCGGCGGCGAACGGACCTTTGCGGATGATCTTTCCAGCGGCCCCGCCCTCCGTGCGGCGCTGGACGACATCGTCGAGATCGTCTGGGAACGGATCACCCGCAAGGAGGGGCACGGGCGCACGGTCACGCTGAAGCTGAAGTTCTCCGACTTCCGCCTGATCACCCGGGCCCGCTCCCTCTCCCGGCCCGTGGAGAACAGGGAGGAGTTCGCGCGCGTCGCGCTGACCCTGCTGACGGACGCGCTGCCGCTGCCGCTGCCTGTCCGCTTGATGGGCCTCACGCTGAGCGGGCTGGAGCGTGAGCAATCCGCCGAGAAGTCGCCACCGGAAAAGGTCCAGCTGCGCCTGCTCTAGCTCCGGTCCAGCATTCGCAAGCGGCGGTGAACGGTGCGATCGGCATTCTCCGGCAGTTCGCTCCGCCAGAAGAAGCCGACCTCGATGATTTCGCGCTTGTCCGGCTGCGGAGTGCCCTTGATGCGCCCGGTGAACACGTGGACTACGTTTGTCGCGCCGTGGAACGGCTCCTTCATTACGCCGAGCATGCTCACGTCGCGCAGTTCGCAGCTCAGTTCCTCGGCAAACTCGCGCCGCGCCCCGGTCTCGGGATGCTCGTTCCGCTGGATACCGCCTCCGGGGAACACCCATCGGCGGCTGCCATAGGACTGGCGAACCAGCAGGAGCCGACCTTCCTCATCCTGCGCGATGATGGTGCAGCCGTGCACTTCTCCGCCGCGCCAGCGCAGCCAGCGCCGGCGGCCCCAGTCCGCCGCGCGATACAGCAGCCGATGCAGCGGAGCCGGGATCAGGTGAAGCATGTCACGGGCTGGCGCGCCGCGCCGAGAAGCCGGGCGATCGGCAGGTCGTTCTCCCCCCGCAGCGCCGCTTCGAACAAGCCGCGCTTTTCCGCCCCCCGGATCACGAACAGCAATTCCCCGGAATTGAGCAGAGCGGGGATCGTCAGGGTAATCCGGTCGAACGGCGCCTCCGGCGGCAGGGGATCAGGGGTCAATCGGCGGACAAGCTGCGGATCGTCGGTGCGCGGATCGATGTTGGGGAACAGAGAGGCGATGTGCCCGTCCTCTCCCATCCCCAGCCAGGCGAGTGCGAACCGCGGCACGTCCTCCCTCGCCATCAGCGGAACGATTTCAGCCCCTGTGGGCTCAAGCACGGCGCGGATCCGCCCGGTGTTGCTTGCCGGATGATCCTCCGGCACGCAGCGGTCATCCCCGGGCCAGACGGCCAGCTGTTCCCATTCAAGGTTCATTGCCGCCAGCTGCTTCAGGATCGGAAACGGCGTGGAGCCGCCCGGAACAGTGAGCGCCACCGAACCATCCGCGCCTGCCAGCGCGGCTGAGAGACGCCGATGCAGCCATCCCGCGATGGCCGCATCGTCCGCGCCTTCGATGATTTCAGCCCGGGCCATTGCCCTCACGGATCACTTGGCGGTCTGCGAAAGGAACCAGACGCGTTCTTCCGCCTGATCGATCCAGTCGTCGACGACGCCGCTGGTTGCATGGTCGCCCGCTTCTTCGGACGTGCTCTTCACCTCACGCAGCCGGTCGAGCAGCTTGCGGTTATCATCGCGCAGTTCCTCGACCATCGCCTGGGCGTTCAGCGCGGTGTCGTCGCGGTCCGCGATGACGGTCGTCCGGCCGACCGCGCCGACCGATGTCAGAGTATCTGCGCCGATCTTGCGCACGCGTTCGCCGATCGGATCGACCAGCGCGATCAGCTGCGCGGCTTGCTCGTCGAACAACAAGTGCAAGTCCCGGAACCGCGCGCCCGCGACGTGCCAGTGGAAGTTCTTGGTCTTGACGTAGAGCGCCAGATGATCGGCGAGCGCGCCATTCAACGCCTCTACCAAAGCCATTTTCGAATTGTCGCCGGTCTGGGCCATGTTCGTTCCCCTGATTGCTGGTTCTGACTGACGTAACGATTTGAACGGCTCAGCGGTTCACCAAGAAAGCCGCTCATGTCAATCGGCTCAATCGATCAGGAAGGGCCGCGCACCGAACGCCATCGCCCCTGCTGCGGCGATCAGTACCGAGGCCGCGAGGACCGACCAGAGACGCGCGTTTGATGCGGCCCTGCCGTCTGCGGTAGCAGTCAGCGCAATCCCGCTGCCGAGCACGCCGCCCAGCGTGGCCGCAACCGTATCTCCGGTCCAGACAGCGAGGCCAAAGATCGCCAGCCGCGCCGGGTCGAACGCTTGTCCGGCAAGCAGGACCAGAAAGATTGCCCCGAATGAGCGAGTCGGCTCCTCAGGCACGCGCCGGGGCCGGAGCGCGATCAGTTGCACAGCTCCCAGTACCAAGGAGACGGCAGCGAGAACCGGCGCAAGGCCCCGCACGATGGCGGGCACCACCAGCGAGGCTGCCCAGCCTGCCAGCGCCGAACTTGCCAGCACCGCCAGGCAGATAGCGCAGGGCAGCGCCGCACCTGTCCCCAGCCGGGCGGACAAGCGGGCGACAAGCGGCCGGTCTCGCGCGCCAATCGACGCAAGAGCGCAGAGGATGAAGCCGATCCCGAAGACTGCCACGTCCGGGCGGTATGGCGTAGCGGACCCGGCAAAGGAAGAGCCGCGCCCCACTTCCACCAGCGTGGAGCACACCCGGCTGCCAGCTTCCAGTCGCCGGTTACGCCGATAGGGACGCCAGCGCCGGTCCGCCGCCGTACCGAGTCGCTTCCCCGCTCGTGTAGAAGGCCTCCCAGACGACTCCTTGCGGATCGGCGATCCAGCTCTTTTCGGACTTCGCGTAGCAGCAGGTGGTACAGCCTTCCTCAAGCACGGGACGATCCGCGGCGCGCAGGCGGGCATAAACGTCGGCCAGTTCGGCCTCGCTCCCCACCTGAACGCCAAGATGTTCGATCCCCTTCGGGGCGCTGGTGGAAATCGCGAAGTTCACGCGTGGATCTTCAACCATCCATTTCGCATAATCGGGCTTGGTAACGGTCGGCTCGGTCCCGAACAGGGTTGAGTAGAACCGGATCGACCGCTCGATGTCCTCGACACCGACGTGAACGTGCAGACGCTTCATGCCTGGCCTCCTTCTGCTGGCCTGACACAGGAGGCTTCAGGGTCCCCAGCCTCGCTGCCCCGGCAGCAGTTTTCCGTCAGAAAGCCGACCAGCGCGTCCATCGCCGTGTAGTCCGCGCGGTAGATGATCGAACGGTGCCGCCGTTCCTGCGTGACCAGCCCGGCACGGCTGAGCTGGCCAAGATGGAACGAAAGGGAGCTGTTGGGAATGCTCAGAGCCTCGGCAAGCGCGCCGGCTGGCATGCCGTCGCTGCCTGCCTGCACCAACTGCCGGAAAACCGCGAGCCGATGCTCGTGAGCAAGCGCACCCAACGCTTCCACGGCGACTGCGCCGCCCATCAGTGGTGCCCGCGATCTGCGGGGGAGCGGAGCATCCGCGCAGGGATGTTGCCCACCTCCCGATGGCAGCACAGCTGCTGCTGGCGAGCCGTCATGACCAGGATTTTTTCGACAATGTTCAAGAGACGCTCTGCCACGATCAACTCCTTTGTTTCTACATGTATGGAAATGACAACTCCGCAGCTACACGTCAAGTCATTTCTATAATCATGGAAACTACCCTGATCGAGCGCGGTCATTCCCGGCGGCTCCATCGCGCGCGGAACGTACCAAGTGCGCGCTCCTTTTTACTCCAGCCGCATTAAGGTAGTTGGAGGCTGACATGTCTGCCCGCATCCCCCCGCCCGACCTGAACACTGAATGCCTGTGCCTCACGGTCGATCGCGAATCCCTGCGCCGGGAACTGGCGGTGGAGGCAGATCAGGACGGCTTTTTCGACGCACTGGCAAGCAGCCACCCCAACCTGTTTTCGGGTGTCACGAGCTTTATTCCGGTCGAGATGCTCGCCCGGATGCGCTCCATCGTGTCCGCGATTGAGGACGTCGTTGCCAGTCCCGGCTATGTCGATGCGGTGCTGGCTTACGCGCCGGATATTGCGCGGGTGGATCACGGCGCACGCGGCGCCTTCATGGGCTATGATTTCCATCTGGGTCCGGACGGGCCCGGTCTGATCGAGATCAACACTAATGCCGGAGGCGCCTTCCTCAACGCCGTTCTGGCCCGGGCGCAGCGTCGCTGCTGCGGGGCAGCGTCCCGCGCCCGAATCTCCCCTCCCCGCGGGTTCGAGGCCGCGGTGGCCGAGATGCTGGAAGCCGAATGGCGCACCAGCGGCCGCACGGGAACGTTGCACCGGATCGGGATTACCGACGACCGCCCTTCCGAGCAGTACCTTTATCCCGCATTCACCCTGGCCCGGCAAATGCTGCTGCGCCTAGGGTACGATGCGGAAATCGTCGATGCGTCCGCCTTCCGCCACGAAGGCAACCGCCTGCTGATCGACGGTCGACCGGTTGATCTGGTCTATAACCGGCTAACCGATTTCGCCCTCGAGGAGCTGCATCATCTGCCGCTTCGCAGCGCCTACCTTGCAGGCGACGTGGTTCTCACGCCCAACCCGCGCAATCATGCGCTCTACGCGGACAAGCGCAACCTCATCCTTCTGTCGGACCCCGCCCGACTTGCCGCCTGGGGTATCCGCGAGGAAACCATCGAAGTTCTCCAGTCCGGGATCCCTAGGACCGTGGCGGTCACCCCGGAGCGGGCCGGCACCTTATGGGCAGACCGCAAGCACTTGTTCTTCAAACCTGCACGTGGGCATGGATCGAAAGCCGCCTATCGGGGAGACAAGCTTACCCGAGGTGTGTGGGCGGGCATCGTGAAGTCGGGTGACTTCGTAGCCCAGGTCTATCTCCCGCCCGGCGAGCGGATGATGCGGGTGGATGAGGAAATCGTCTCCCGAAAGATGGACGTCCGCCTGTACACGTACGGCAGCGAATTGCTGCTGACTGCGGCGCGGCTATATCAGGGACAAGCCACCAACATGCGAACCCCCGGCGGCGGATTTGCGCCAGTGCTCCTGACCGGGGCAGATGAAGGGTGAGTCCCCAACCGCTTCAATCACCCGCTGATCATCGCATCGCCCGCGACTTGCGTCGCTCGCTCGTAGCTACTGGTGTGGACGAGCTTAAATAGCTCGCCCCCCGGCGCTATTACCGCAGGTTTACCGCCGAAGGCCTCCGACAAGGACGCGCGTAAAGCATCAAAACGGCTGATTTCTGCGCCCAGCAAGCCTGGAGCGGGTGAAGGGAATCGCAAAGTCGCCGAACAATAGCTAAATTCTGCCATTCCTGTAATCTCTCCTCGTGGAGATACCCCCAATGATACCCCCAAACGAAGCGGGTGGCAGCGAATTGTAGCGCACGCGGGCGGACGTTAACCATTTTCTGAATTGCGGATGCGCGATTCGCCCGACGGGTGTCACTGTCCTGGGTACAAGCCTCGCCTCCTCATGCGTACATCGGGTCCCAAGTCTCCCATGGCCTGAATGTCCGCTTGCCAATGTTTCGAGACATCGACCGAACGTCCGTTTTCCACCCTTTCGCGACATTCGCACCAAGGTCTGAACGCGACCCGTTGCGGGCATTCAGGACTACTCCTCGTAGTAGTCTATCTGGGCCCGTGATTTGGCCGCGTCGGCTACAAGGAGCACCTGCCCGCCGTGAGGAAACGCCGGCGGGTTAACGATTGAGAACTGAGTGGCGACTGGAAACTCCGGGCCGACTTTCAGCCCGGTGCTAAACTGGTGGCTGCCGCCCTCAGCAGCAGTCTGGGTGAATGACCAGCCAGTCAATAGCGCCGGGAAGTCGGCAGGATCGATCTCGAACGCGCATGTAGTGAAAACGTCAGTGAATCCCCAAGAATCGCATTCGGCGTTTCGCAGCGAAGCTGGAACACTTTCAAGGCGTAGCAGGGAGCCAATGATCTGCCTTGGACGAGGCTGATAGAGAACGTTCGCGCAATAGGCCGCAGCAAGAATGAGGATCAGAGCAAGGAAGCCCCGGACAATATTCTTGCGGCTGATCGGCACCCGAGAGTTATGACACCGTCGGGGTCCGCTTTCCACCCTTTCATGATATGCGGGCTCGAGGTCTGAAAGCCACCCGTTTGCGACATTGATCGCGAAGGTCTGACAGCGACCCAAGTCGGACGTTGCCGAGCAGCCGTGAGTTCGCCAAAAGCGGGCGAGATGGTAATGCCTCTAGAGCCATTCGAAGGTCCAGTTTGGCGGTTGCTCCCCGTCGGCCTCGCCGAGACACCTGCAGCCCCCGCAGCGGCGCCGGAAGGGCGCTTTCACCATTTGGGACAAACAGCTGCCTACGCATCGCTCAGTGTGGAAGGGACGCGCGTGGCCATCCAACGCTACCTGTCGGATGGCGTATCGCGAGTACTCATTCCAATGTGGCTCAGTGCGCCGATCGTGGCGGATATTCGGGGTGACAAAGCTGCATCGATCGTCTGGCAAGACATCCGAAGAAAAGTCGGGACGCCGTCGCCGACGTGGCGCTACTCCGATGCAGCAAGAAACGCAGGAGCGTTGGCCATGCTATATTCGTCTCGTTCGCGTCCCGATCTGTCGCACGTCGTAGTCTTCGAACCTCATTGTCTGAGCTACGTGGGTCCGATTTCTCGGTTCGAGTATTGAAGGGAGACCTTTCGCTTTCCACCCGTTCAGGACATTCGCCTGAAGGTCTGGCAGCGACCCATTGCGGGCATTCATATTAGCCTCCAATCTGCTGGAATGGGAGGCAGACGGCAAACGCATCCGCTATGCAGCTATGGGCTACTATTGGCCGCGCTCTTCCTTTGGGGGTGCAGCGAGGAGGTCGAGCGCGTGGGAAAACATCGGTTCCGCGTGCCACCAGAGAACCTTATCCCTGAGAGCGAACGCCCCTTCTTCTTGCCCGAGCCCGAGGAGGATGGGTTCAGTTTCTTGCTGAACCCCACCGCCGCACGAACGGAACAACGCTCGGTCTTGGTGCAAGAGCGGGAGATGATCTGCGCCCGAGCACGTGGGTTGAAAGCCCGTGTAAACTCGACGATTTGCGCGCCAGAGGAAGTTGAATGGAGGGGACGCCGCTGGCTTAGGAACGGAAACGAGACACACTGGACGTATAGCCCCGAAATGCCCTCAGGTTCGCCCGCTCCGTTCGTGAGTTGCTTCAAGATGACGATACCGGACCATCCCGGTCTATGCAGCGCAACGTTACCCGCCGACGATCTCGCTCTCACCATCAATCTGAATGCTGATGAACTGCCTGCTCTGGAAGCCACCTACGAGCGGGCGGTGTCAGCATTACGCATATGGGAGGAGTAGGCGGTGGCGATGTTAGGTGCGGATACCCACCCTTTCGCGACATTCGGCCTGAAGGGCTGACAGCGACCCATTGCGGACCTTCGGGATCGGCGGCATCTTCGGCATGTGACCACCTATGCCGCTCTTGATCCGATCATAGACAAGTGGGTCGAAGCCACTGCTTCTTCTCTGGTAAACAAAATGGGCGGGCTTGCCGCACCGGCTGGTGGTGAGGCGTCGGTTTCGTTAGATGGTAGCGGTGCTTCGGTGAGTGGCGGGCCACGTGCAGGAATGGGCGGATACCTCGCGGGCGGTGCTGGCAAAACAGCCACGGGTGCTACCAAGCCACTGGGATGTCCGCTATGACCGTTCAACAGATTGGCACTGCTTTCAGGACAATGTCGCTCGTAGCAATACTGGTGATCATCTTCATTACAGCATTATGTGCGCTTGATATCATACTTGGACTCGGCTGGGGGTATACCTCTTATGACCTGAAGGTGGATCTTGGGATTCTCGCATTTGCCATCCTTTTACGGTTTGTCGGGCTGAGGATATTCGCATTTGTTGCTAGTGGCTGATCGTTTGTCGGTCTCTAACGCAGCATATCGCAGTGAAAGAAGAAGCCGTTTTCCACCTATCCACGATGTTCGGCTAAAGGTCCTTTTCCCACCCCTTCCGGACATTCAGACCAGCAAGACCGTAGCTCTCCAGCAATTGCTGGAGATCTCCTATGCTCGATGTCTGTCTACCGTCGCCCACATACCGCAACCGGAAGGGTGGCAGGCCCACTGGAGCCAAGCTCGCGCTCAAGCCGGTACATGTCTGGGGCATTCACATCCGACTTCAGGTGGCGAACCGGGCGAGAGACCTGGCGCTGTTCGACCTGGCGCTCGACAGCAAGCTGCGCGGCTGCGACCTCGTGGCGCTGCGCCTGTCGGATCTGCTGTCTGCCTCGGGCGTGAAGTCGCGGGTGATGATCCTCCAGCGCAAGACCGGCCGGCCGGTCCAGTTCGAGGTGACGGAACAAACCAGGCGATCGTTGGCAGCGTGGATCGAAGCGAAAGGGCTCGGACTTGACGACTGGCTGTTCCCCAGCCGCAGCAAGAAGGGGGCTCACCTGAGCACCCGGCAGTACGCTCGGCTCGTGGACAGGTGGGTTGCACTCGTCGGGCTCGATCCATCCGCATACGGAACGCATAGCCTCCGCCGGACCAAGGTCTCGTTGCTCTACAAGAAGACCGGCAACCTCAGAGCCTGCCAGCTGCTGCTCGGGCACACGAAGCTGGAGAGCACGGTCCGATACCTTGGGGTCGAGGTGGACGATGCCCTCGAGCTATCTGAAAGCTTGGAGCTCTGAGCAGAATGTCCGATTCGGGTCGCACTCAGTCCTTCCCGATGAATGTCGGCAATGGGTGGAGGCTGTGTGAAAACTCAGACTTGGCAAGAGTTGCGCAACGACGTTTCACGTTATCTCCCACTGATGCAGCCTTCATGTCGCCTATGATCATACTGTGATACAATATTTCTGATCCGAAGCGCGATCAGGCGTTTTCACACAGCCTCGGTGGAAAGCGGACGCTCAGTTACAACGGCCACGTTGCTCCATCGCGGAAGAGCCCTAAAGCTAACCTGCCCCAGCCGAGGGATGGGCATCCGGGGAAGAATTGGGATTCGCATGAGAGAAAAGCACCTTGTAGTCTTGCTACTGCTTTCCTTGTCGCTGCTTGTGGCAGGTTCCGGCTACTTTATGGGAGGCCCCTCCTACTTTTCGGCCCTTCTTTCTTTTGACAATCCTACAGCTTCGTTGATCAGCATCGGAATTATTATATCTCCCGTCATGTATGTTTGGATTTCGAGTCGCCGCAGCAGATAGTTCGTAGCCGGAACTTGCGCGGCAATGACGAGGAATAATTGAATGTCCGCAACGGGTCGCTGTCAGACCTTCGCGATCAACGTCGCGATAGGGTGGAAAGCGGGTACTACGCTCTGCGCAAGGACCACCTTTGATGCCGCTGCAACGCTCCGAGCAGATCACTCGTGCTGGTGTCGCCGCTATGTTCCATTCCTACGAGCAGGGCCGCTGCCTCTCTGGCGAATACATCGTCGGGGTCATCATGCAGAATGGTCTTCAGGTACCCCACGGCCTTGGCGTCACGGCGGCGGGCAAGGCCGTAGATCGCCTCGTAGCGCACGTCCTGATCTTGGTCCTCAAGACGGGCGACCAGTACTTCCCGGATTTCCGAAGTGTCTACGTCGCACTGTTGTGCAAGGCCGAACGTGGCCCAGTTTCGCACTTCGGCATCCCCATCGCTCGCAAGTCGGACAAGAGCTTTGATCGCCGTCTCGTCATCCACTCCGCCGAGAGCGACAGCTACAGCGTATCGAACGTTGTCGTTCGGGTGGTCGCAAAAAGCGAGGACGTGCGATGCGGCACGCTTCAAATTGACGTGTTGCAGAGCAAGGATTGCAGAAAATAGAACCTCCTCGCTCGTGTCTGACAACAGTGTCGCAATCGTGTCGAAGCTCTCATCGGGGAACGTGCGCTCAGGGATGCCGAGTTGACCCAAGATGTCGGCCCCCAGCGCTCGTTCCTCCGCATCCTTCGACCGGCACAGCTTCGCCGCACGATCAAATATACCGCGCGAACCCCGCCAATGGAGTGCCGCAACGGCATCCCACCGGACATCTTCATCTCCCGAGCATAGGGCCACTTCGAAGAGTTCCGGTACCGAACGCCTGTCGTCTGCCGGTGAGTTCATTTCAAAAGCTTTGCATGCACTGCTAGTGCCCGCAATGGGTCGCTGTCAGACCTTCAGGCGGAATGTCGCGAGTGGGTGGGAAGCGGACTTACGGATTTCGAAGGTCGGTTTCGTCTGCGCTGGCAGAGACATCGCTGCCGCGTCGGAGCCTTGTTCGTTCTTTAAAAGCACGACGTGCAATGAAAAGGGCCATCGCCGCTACTGTACCGTTAATCAGCACTCCTGCCCAATCGCGGGTTAGTAGATTCCAGAGCATCAGCGGCAATGTCAGGACTGCAACGACAGACCACATCCATCCCGCGAAACCGTCAGTGCCGGTCTTCATCCCAAACTCCTCAGGTCAGATTTGCCGCGAAGTTGGGGTGCATCTGCATGCTGGGAGAATGCGATAGCTTGCGAATGTCCGCAATGGGTGGAAAGCCGACATTCGTTCCGGCTAGATGGGTTCTATGAGCAACGAGGCAACGATGCTCCAGTTCGACTGGGAAGAAGTTGATGGCGTTGCCGTGGCGGCGGTGCTCGCCACCGGCTCACGCCCGATGACTGACGGCAGCCTAGTTTGCGATCAGATCGCGCTGGTGCTGGCGGCCAAGGCCGTGGTCATGCGCGTGAACCATGACACGGACGAGGTTATCGTCTCTCTCGAGGACGCTGCGGCAATGCATGACGCCGACTGGCAGACGCTTGGTCAGCTTGCAGAGATCGTCTCGCGAAGGCTCGGCTGGTGCTGGGTAGGCCGCAATTATCGCGGTTACCTGGACACCTTCACAATCGGCTTGGAAGGGGTCGATCCCGCCTACAGCTTCACTGGCGCGGCGTCCCGGCTCCAATGCGCGCGGGTCACACGGATAGCAGCCTAATATCCGCAATGGGTGTCGTTTGCAGAGATTGGCCGAATGTCTGTAACGGGTGGCAAGCGGCATAGGCTTAATCGTCCTGATCGGCTGGGAGTGTTCTGGTTTCCGTCGATGGCGAGTGAGACATATTCCGTCGAGCGGCGACATCTGCCCGATGCTCCTTAGCTTTCCTGTCCTGCCAGTCGCTCCGGCTATATCCTGCCATCCAACGATAGAGCGAAACGCCGAGCATGAGGAACATGCCAACCGACCCGAGGATCAGCGAGCCGACGATCACAGGAGATTCTCTTTGGAAGCCCATACTCTCGAAGAGAGCGACAAGGAGGAGCGCAGCAAAGAAGGGCGCAGCCCAAACGAACCGTTGGGCGTAGGCATGGACGGGACTGTAGTCACGCGCCTCCCAATCCTTGTCCATCCATCTTACCAGTGACTTGAAAAGTCGCATCGGTTCGCTCTCTTTGTGAGGAGCTTAGCGAGCGGTGCGAATGTCCGCTACGGGTCGCGTTCAGACCTTCGCAGCGAATGATCACCCCCGATAAAGTCGCACGCTAGATCCCCAGCCATTCGAGACCGTGAGGCAGAACCTCGGCGGCAAAGTCTACCTGAAGCACTCGCCGGCTCGTCGCTATCGAGGCGGCTTCCGAGGCATGAAGGATGGACGTTGCATAAAGCCACACATCGCCTGCATCTGCGATGCAGGTTGCAGTGCCGCACTGTTTCACGGCCTCTTCGATCTCATCGACGGCTATTCGGCCCAAGGTGTGTGAGCCGGGAGCAATCAGCAGCGGAGCATTGCTCACAGGTACGTCATCAAGGTGCGCCCGTAAGGTCACCATCCTCGTGAGCAAGTCGAACGGCGGCGCGACGTGGATCATGCCGCTCTTGACCGTCCAGGGACCGAAACCAGGCACCTCCCGCTTCTCCTTCACACATATGGTTCTGTCCTGATGCCACGCGAGCGACCAGTTGGTTTCCGAAGACTTGTTAAAGAGAATGGCTCGAACAGGTTTCGCACCTGCGCCCAAGACGGTTGCGGCAACGGCTCCGAGGCAGCCTTCACTGGCGAGAAGCGGCCGAAGTGCCTCGATGCCATGAAGGCGAACCCCGGCTTCATCGATCGGAACGTGCTCAACAGCCGTCAACAACTCGCCCATGCATGGCTTCAGCGCGCCCTTGAATAGCTGCGCGCCGTAAGAGGCGAAGTGATCCGTCGTGCTGTTGATCATGGCAGCCAACTAAGCGTCAGTCCGAAATTCGCGCAATGTCGCAAATGGGTCGAAGGCAGACATTCGGCTTCGTGCGTGATGGCGGGCAAAAAACTGAGTTAGCGTTATCGTACGGCAGAGCCGCCGGTACTGAATCCGGTGCGCCGGACTTTTGACCCCCCCCCATGCTCTGAATTGCGGATGCTCGCGTCGTGGGAGCGGCCGATGTCCGGGCTCGGGGCGCCTGAATCTTTAAACCGCTTCCCCTTTTCCGCGCGCCCGCGCGGAATGCGCGAATCAAAACTCCAGATCGTCCAGCATCCGCCCTAACGCCTGCACGTGCGCCAAGCTGGCCCGCGTCTCGGCCGATCGCGCCCCGTGCTTCCATGCGTTCCGGTTACCCTCCGGCGCTCCGCTTCCTCTGCCACCGTGCATCCGGCACCGCCGCTTTCCATTTACCGCTGGCGAGCGGCACGGCTGGCCCGATCGGGTCCGGGCATGGCAACGCGGCGCCTTCGCCAGCCGCTCCGGTTCCGGTTGCATGGGGTTGTTCGTTCGATCCTGCATTCTTCGGCCCCCCGGCGTTGTGGAAGTGATCGGCCACCACGGCCTGCCCGCCCTCGTTGACGTGAACGTGCTTCACAATCTGTTCGCGCGGCTGGTGCAGCTTCACCAGTGCCTCAAGCGTAGCGCGGCTTCCCGCCTGTGCCTTCAAGGCGATGCGCGCATAGGTTTCGGTCGCGCCAAGATACTCGCCCATGTTGAGCGCCATGCGCCGGGCCATCTCGGCAAAGATGTTGTCCAGTGTCATGGCCTGTGCGGCAAGCATTCGGCTGGCGAACGCAAGATCGCCCTTTGCCGCCTTGTCGGCTGTCCGCCCGATCGCATCGCTGTAATCGCCCAGCCCGGGGGCAAGCTCGCTTCCCCCCAATTGTGCCTTGAACAACTGTGCCGCCGCTTGCCCGTGCCGGAAGTCCGGGGCGAGGATCGCGCGCGCGGTCGCCTGAAACTGTGTGTCGCCTTCGCGCATCGGGCTGCGCAGTGCATCGTTTGCCTTGCCTTTCGGCTTGCTCTTTCCTGTCGTCATGAATCCCTCGTGTTCCATTCGGTCCCTTGCGACACCCGCGACACTTGCGACAAACCAGCCCGGCCTGTCGCAGTGTCGCGAATGTCGCAGCGGATCATTGGCAGATGCGCCACGCCTCCCGGCGAACCTGCCCTTCAATTTCCGTTCCGGGCGGGAGCGGGGCGAGCCAGTGATGTTCCACCAGCATCTGCACCGCC
Organism: Altericroceibacterium xinjiangense; assembly: GCF_003958635.1. Classification (GTDB taxonomy): domain Bacteria; phylum Pseudomonadota; class Alphaproteobacteria; order Sphingomonadales; family Sphingomonadaceae; genus Altericroceibacterium_A; species Altericroceibacterium_A xinjiangense. The sequence goes on from NZ_RSEK01000007.1 coordinate 133,091, forward strand.
TTCTTTGCTTCCGGACTTTCCCGAAGGCGGTTGGGGCCGCGCCTCAGGACATCGCGCACCGTCAGCCAGGGCTTGCCCCAGGAAGGCGAAAGCATCCACTTGCGCAGCGCCTCTGCCTTGCTCACCGCATCCGAAAGCGTGGCAGCATTTGCCAGCCGCTGCGCCTCGCAGAGATAGAACAGCGCCAGCTTGATCGCGCATTCCATGGCGTCACCGGACACCTGCGCCGCTTCCAGATCGCGCCAGAGGGTCAGCACGCCCGCAATCCGCGCGGCCTGTTCCGCTGCCTTGCTGGCATGACCCCGCACGGGCTCCATTTCGCCGCCCGGCCTTTGCGCCCGCTCCACGTTGTCACTGAACCTGATCAGCAGCGCCTTGGCTTCGGACGACAAGGGAAGGCGCCGGGGGCGAAGTTCGCGCGTTTCCAAGTCCATCGCCATTTCGGTGTTCAGGATAGCGTTCAGCCGATCGGCAAACGCCCGCACCGGGGCATCATCGCGCACCCCGGCATCGTGCAGGCGAAACCCGATGGTGGATTCCGGCTGGCATACAAGGCAGCGGGGCAGAAACCCGGTATCGCCCGCCAGAGGATCGGCCAGAAAGCCGTGCGCCACGACAGGCTGCACCATCAAGTGCAGGCTCAGGCGCCGCCCGTGAAGCGTGAAGGCGCCATCCCCCTGCCGGGTTCGCTTGATCGGGTTGCCCATCCACAAGTCGTTCAGCGCCGCCAAGGTCTTTTGCTTGTTGTCCTGCGACATTGCGAAGCCGCCCAAAAACTGCCCGCCTTCGTCGGAGAACAGCCCAAGGCTCGGCTGGCCCTCCGCAAACAAACGGGTCAGCCCCTCATAGGTCGGTTCCGAAACCAGCCGATCGGGCAGCGGCAGGGGCGCAGGTTCCGGGCCAAGGGCGGCCAGCTCTGCCTTGTCTCCGGCACCGTTTTTCATCTTGCCCAGCAGGGTGTCGTGGCGCTTTTTCCAGATCGCAAGATCAAGCGCCCGTTCCTTGCGGGCTTCCCGGTAAATTGCCGCCTGCTCCCGCTCGAATTCCCTCATCGCGGCCATGAGCGGGGCGTCGCAACTGCTCTTGCGCTCCCCCGAAGCCGCCACGGTCAGGCAATAGAGCGAGAGCGGCGCCCAGCCTCCCAATGTTTCCACGTTGGCGAAGCCCTGCACCGCCAGCGCCGCGACAGAGAGAGCCGATTGCGCGGGGATCGCCACCGGGGCTTGCGTGCGCCGCTGCACCGCCTCCACGGCTGGCCGCAGCGGCCCCAGCACCTCCACCGGATAGGGCAGCCCCGTAGGAATCTCTCGCACCAGCGGTTGCGGGCTGGTTCCTTCACACGGCCCGATTGTTTCGGCCGCGTCCAGCCGGGCGGGATCGATGTTTGCCATCTCCATCACCGCGCCCCCCGCAGTTCATCGTTGAAGTCCTTGAAGCCCGCCAGCGGCCGGAGAATGCGAGACGACAGCCCGCGCGCGGCGAAGGCGTGGGCGGCCTTGCGCGCCTGCGCTGCGCCGGTTAGATCGTTGTCCGCCCCTATGACGATCGATTGCACCTCCGGCGGGAATTCCATTCCCGGCAGCATCGTGGCCCCGGCAGAAACCCAGACCGGGCCGCCAATCATCCGAAGCAGCGACAAGCCATCTTCCGGCCCTTCGCACACGATCACGCGGCCGGAACCGTCCAACTCGCCCAGCCGGATCGCGCCTCCGGCCACTTTGCCCAGCGACAGCTTGGGCTTCGGCACATCGGCTTTCCCGCTCCCGTCGCCTTTGAGGTAAATGCGCTGAATGCCGGTCAAACGGTCCGCCAGGTCTTGCACGCCCGCGATAAGGCAGGGCAGCGGGGCGGAGCGGCCATAAGCAAGCCGCGCAAAGCGGATTGCGGGCGGAAGGGGAGCAGGGATGCCCCGTGCCGCCAGATAGGCTTCAGCGGGGGTTCCAGCCGCCGGAACGGCCTTGGCCCAGATTGCCCGGGCTTCCGCCTCCCGATCGCCCTGAACGGCTGGCGCACGGGATTGCGCCTCAGCCCGGGGCAGATCGCCCGCGCCAAGCAGGCGGGCCGCTTCCACCAGGCCCAACCGGTGCAGGCGAGCGACATAGTCCAGCACGTCACCCGAAGCGCCGCAGCCAAAGCAGTGGAACCGCTCGCCGCCTGCAAAGATGGTGAAGCTGGGGGATCGGTCGGCGTGGAAGGGGCAGCACCCCTTCCACTCGTTTCCGGCACGCTTCAGACGGACTTGCGCGCCCGCCACCCCGGGCAGGGGATGGGCGGTGCGGATCGCGGCAATATCGATCATTGCGCACCCCCGTTGAAGGCAAGTGCCGCCACCATGGCCGCAACTTCGGGCCGGATATGGTGCTCTGCGATCAGGAATTGCGCCTGGTAGCCGCCCAAGATAGGGAGAGACTGCGACCACCGGCCAAGTTGATCGCGCGAAGCCCCGCCTGCCACCGGCGGGGTTTTGCTTGTCTGCATGGTTCAAGCCTCCCCCTCGATCAGCCGCCGCAGGCTGGTCGCCGGGATCAGGGTGCGCTTGCCAATCTTGCGCGCTTCCAGCCGTCCTTCATTGATAAGCGCGTAAAGCCGAGTCCGGCCGATGCTGGAGACGCGGCAGGCATCGGCCACACTGTAGGCGAGCGGTTCGGGATGAACGGGCGCAAGCGCGCGGTTCGGAGTGCTATTCATGAAAATACCTCAGTCGCAGGCGAGCGACGGCAGCGTGGAAAACGTGTCCGTTCGCCACCGTTCGCTTTTTCGTTGTCGGGGAGTGCGAGGTGAGGTTACAAAGGGTCCGCGATGAAGCGCCAACTTAATCGCGCGGAGCCCCGTCCCTCACCGGATGGGGTTTCGTTTTTCTAGGTCACGCGTTGTCTCTCCGTCGGGGTTATCAACATACTGTCCACAGGCATTCAGTTGTGACCAAACGGCGAACGGCGCGCAAGCAGGAATGGCGGAGAATCCCCATTGGTTGGGGAAAAGTCGGGCAAACATCGCCATGCCGCCGCGCGAACGGTCCAAAAAGCGGCGCGGAACGCCGCGAGAACATTCGTGTAAGGTTTCCAAGTAAGACCCGCGAGTTCCTCGACGACTTCGATCGCCCTACCGCGAGTCACACAAAGGCGGGTTCGCCAGCGCTTTGTAGCGACCGCACAGGTATTCCACGCGATCGCCGGTGAAGGGGCGGCGCGGTGCAACCAGTTTCACGGCGGTATTCGGCGCATGATGCGCCTTGCGCAGGTAGACTCACACCGTGTCGGAATCGTGAAGGTTGGCCAGTCGGAGGTCGGATGGGCCCGATTTGGTTCAAACTGCGCTTTCCAGAAGGGCGATTTCGTCCGGCGTCAGGTCGAACAGGGTACAGACGATGCTGTCGATTTCCGCCTCGGCTCGTGCAATCTCGGCCGTGAGGCTGGCAATTTCGGCGCGGTCGCGGGCGATCCAGTCTTCCCATTCCGAACGCTCAGCCAGCGGAATGTCAGCCTTGAACACCTTCTTCACCTCAGCGCGGAAGGCGGCAAAGTCGGGCAGGGTCCACCATTCCTGAAGGCGAGTTGTGAGCTTGGGGTCGCGGCCAGCCGGGCAGAGATCGGGAATCCGGCGTGTCAGGGCTGTTTGGAGCGCCAGCCGGGTCTTGGCGGCGTTATGCGCCGATTTTGATTGGACCGCTAATTCCGCCCTTGCTTCACTCGTCCACGCAGGGATTGGCATTTCGCCCAAGTGGTTCGAGAAGAATCGAACAAATCCACCCCTGATTTGGGCGCTGACGTTCAGGTAAGTAAACCAAAGCAGTTTTGAGTTGAGGTATGCCGCAAGATGGTGTTCGTCGCTGGCGATGAAATATCCCGTGTTCGCCATGAAATTACCTTCAGCGTCCACATGGAACGGGGCGCTATCGCCAATATCTTTATAGGCAATTTTTGGCGCGGAGAAGTGTGGTGCATAAGCTTCCTGCGCCTGTTGTAGTTCGAACCATTCCTGCTTGGTTGCCCGCTTTTCCAGTCTGTCCTTGAACGGCCGCAGCCAATCCCGAATTGCCGGATAGTCATCAATTTTGATCCGGTTCTTCGGAATATAGATGAGCCAAAGCGCGCGCGGCTCGGCCCGCCAACGTTTCAGGTCTTTGCCTTCGAGGAAGGGCTTCAGCAGATCGGCAGAGTTCGGGTCTTCGGCGCAGAGGCGTTCTTTGGTCGCGCTGTCGATCACAAAAGCTGCATTTAGCCCCGTCTTGATACCGTAAAGCGGCAATCCGTAGACCTGCTTCAGAGTACTCCTTCCGTTCCTGATTTTGTCGCGCAATGCGCGCAGGGCGGGATTTTCCAGTTCCCATGATCCGGCCCCAAGGGCAGCTTGCGGATAGGGCCCTGCCGACTTTTCCCAAGTGGTCAGAAAATTGTTTTCTGGCAGGGCGTCCACCTTCCAGAAATGTAGCTCATGCCCCTTGGGCGCGGCCCCGCGTTTCATGATCAGGATGGCTGGATAGGTGGTCACGCCTTCGAAGACCTGAAGATCGCCAAAATCTACCACGCTTTCCATGGTGGCTTCGCGCAGCAGGTATTCGCGCAATGGCTTGCCTGATCCGGTTTTGAAGAAGGTGTTCGAGGAAATGAACCCCAAGCGCCCGCCTGGTTTCAGCAGGCGCAGGCCCCTTTCGAAGAAGTAGCAGTAAAGGTCGGCCCGGTCGGAGACGACTTCATAACGAGCTTCCAGATAGGGCTTCAGCGCCTTCAATAGTTCCATGCGTACATAAGGCGGATTGCCGAGAACCACATCGAATCCGCCTTCGGCAAAGACCCCAGGGAAGGCAGTTTCCCAAGTGAAGGCGTGGTCGAGATAGGCGAAGTTGCTGTCCTCGATCAGGCTGTCGCCTACCCGCAGGCTATCCGCCAGACTGTCCAGCAACTTGCCGCGACGCGCCGTCTTGATCCAGAGGGACAGCTTGGCGATTTCAATGCTCTCGGAGTTCACGTCCACTCCGAACAGGTTGTTCGCCAGAATCTCACTGTCGGGGTCTAGAAGATCCTGAATGTGCTGATCCTTGCCTTGCAACTCGGCAATCTTGTCATTCACGCGGGTCAGCTCGGCCTTCATGAAGTCGAAGGCCATTATTAGGAACACGCCCGATCCGCAGGCTGGATCGACAACGCGCAAGGATTTCAGTCGGCTACGATAGGCTCGCCAAGCTTCCAGTTCAGCCGATTTTCTGCGCCAAGGAATGGTAGCGTAGTCGGACAGATCGGCCCCGGCCTTCGCATGGGCGCGCAGAATATCGCCCCAGGCTTCTTCGAGATGTGCCCCTAACGTTTCGGCCACGATGAAGCGGGCGATGTAGTCAGGGGTATAGACCACTCCATCGCGTTTGCGCCGCCCGGTGGTACCACTTGCCCGTTCTTCTTCGGCTTCTTCGCCCCGCGCCTGTGCCTGAAGGCGTTCAACGTCAGCAATGGATTGTTCGAAGACATGGCCCAAAACAGTGACAGACACTTCGGACGCAAAATCGTACTCGCCCAAGGTCTTGAAGCCCTCGCAGACGGAATCGGGCAGAGGGAGATTGTCGATCGTATCGTCTTGCCGGAACAGGCCACCATTGTAGCGGGGAATTTTTAGCGCTTCGCTGCCGTTGTCGATGGCGTTGAACAGGCCTCGAAAATTGTCCCAGACCGGGCGAGGATTGTAGGGGTCACGAGTGGTGAAGGCTTGCGACAGGGTGTTGTCGGGCAGCAGGCCGGTATCTTCGGCAAAGGCGATGAACAGCACCCGGTCGAGGATCTTTTGCGCAACGGCGATTGCGTCCAGGGGGGCGATATTAGCGTCAGCCTCTTGCACAGCTCTGATCAGCTTGAGGCGTAGCGCCTTGTAATCCTGATACAGGCTGTCCGTGATGTCTTTATCTTCGGCGCGGCTCTGTTTCAGTAGTTCGAGTGTGCGACCTGATAACAGGTTTTCGGCTGACAGCAGCAGCATGAACCGGGCATATTCGTTGGGATCGGTTAGATGGTCGAGCCGGAATGTTTCGTAGGCTGTAGTGCCTTCACCAAAACCGTAGAGACGTAGCTCGATCATGTTCGAGACAAGCACCCATTTCACACCCGGCGCATTCATGGCGTATTCCCACGCCTGTTGAACCGGGGACTTGTTCCGCCCCGGCATGATCGCATCCAGATCGCGGGTATCGGCGCCCTTCAGTTCGAATGGGGCCAGAATTGCCGGTTCCTTGCTGCCGAACCGGCCGAGGGCAAGATCGACGCTGCCCCGCAAAATGCCCTGCTCCGTGGCTAGGGTGTAATCTTCACCGCCCGCTGGCCCATGGTAGCCAAGAACACCTGCGATGAGTTTTGAGGCGATTTCGCCGTGAAGAGCGGTTTCCTTCAGTCCATAAATACGCCCGGAGCGGATCATATCCGCCCAGGCATCAAGGGCGGCCAGGTGATCGGCGGGAATAGGGGCGAGCTTGATGTGCCGCTTCAGCGTCTTGCGGTTGAAAAGATTCATAGGAGCGTTGTCTAACTTACGTCCGCCCAGAGGGCCACGACGCAATGACAAGCTCAGCCCGCTTCACGTCCGGGGAAGGGCACAACGTCCGCACCGCTGCGCAGGGTGCCCAGATGATCGCTCCACCATTGGGCCATTGCCACGCGTTCTTTCCAGTGCGCCCCCCGGTGATAGGCAGCGCGGACCTTGTCGCTATCGCCGTGGGCCAGCGCCCGCTCGATCGCGTCAGGATGCCACTTGCCGCTTTCATTGAGCAGGGTTGAAGCCATGGCCCGGAAGCCGTGTGCGGTCATTTCATCGCTAGTGTAGCCCAGCCGCCGCAGTCCGGCGTTGATGGTGTTTTCACTCATCGAGCGGGAGCGGCTGCGGATCGAAGGGAATACATACCCGGCTGGTCCGGTAATGGCTCGCACTTCGCGAAACAGCTCGATCGTCTGGCGCGAAAGCGGGACGTGATGCGGCTTGCGCATCTTCATCTTGCCCGCCGGGATGATCCAGAGGGCGCCGTCCAGATCGAATTCGCTCCATTCGGCATGGCGCAGTTCGCCAGGCCGGACGAACACATGGGGCGCAATCTGCAAGGCGAGCTTGGTGATCCCGCTGCCCTCATAGCCATCGATGGCCCGCAGCAGTTCACCTGCTTTTTTCGCGTCGGTGATTGCGCCGTAATGGGTAACGGTCGGCGCGGTCAGCGCGCCCCGCAGATCGCGGGTAGGGTCCGACACCAGCCTTGCCGTCGCCACGGCATAGCGGAACACCGCGCCCGCCAGTTGCAGGCTGCGCCGGGCACTCTCCAGCTTCCCCTTCCCTTCAATCCGGCGAATGGCGGTCAGCACGTCCGCCGGTTCAATCTCGCCAATGGGCAATTTGCCGATAGACCCGCAAACTAGGGACAGCAGGTATTCGCTCCGGGTGGCGGTCGCGGATGCCCAGCCCTTCACCCCATCGCGTCGCCGCTTTTCGCAGTATTCGTCACAAATCGCCTTGAACGTGTCCGCTGCCTGTATGCGGGCGCGCACCTTCTCGCGTTGCTTCTCTCTCGAAGGGTCTTTGCCAAGGGCAATCAGTTCGCGCGCTTCCTCCCGGCGCCTGCGGGCTTCCCCCAGCCCTATTTCGGGATAGGCGCCGATCGCCAGCAGCTTCTCGCGCCCATCGATCCGATACTTGAGCCGCCAGAGTTTGCCTCCGGCTGGCGTCACCAGCAGGAACATCCCGCCCCCGTCCGCCAGCTTGATCGCTTTCGCGCCGGGCTTGGCATTGCGGATTGCAACGTCTGTCAGGGCCATAGGATTCGCCAGCCTCTCCGGGGACTACCCCCGATATACCCCCAAGGGTGGGGGTATCAAGTTGGCCGTTTTGCACATACCCCCCAATCATACCCCCAGCGGCTGGCGGCTGAATGCGAACGCGGGTGAACGCTTGCGGCCTGATAACCGCTGAATACTGTGGATTTCGGGGGTCTGTCTAGACGAAGGCGAACATCGGCGGACAGGAAAGTGGAGCGGGTGAAGGGAATCGAACCCTCGTCGTAAGCTTGGGAAGCTTCTGCTCTACCATTGAGCTACACCCGCAACCGGCTGATCCGTGCGAGAAATATCGCCGGAAGGAGCTGATGCTTCGTCCACGCGGATCCGGTCCGCAGCAGACGCCGGGCGATTGCCACAAGAGGCCGGGTGCGGTCAATACAGATGAGACCGGTGCCCGCGCAACGGAAACGGAGATGTCCGGATTCGCCCCTTGGCTCGGCTTCGGCAGGAAACCACTCGCCCCGCTTTGCATTCGGTATTCATGCAGGCCATTTCCTTTTCGCCCGAGTACCTTGGTTGGTTGGATGTCGGGGGGAGGATGACCGCTGCGGCCGTGCTGTCGCTGCTGCTTGGAATCGAACGTTTCGTGCGGAAGAAACCGATCGATTTCCGCCCGTTTGTCATAATCTCGCTTTCGGCCTGCGCCCTTATTTTCAGCTCGCTGGAGTTGCCGCACCGGACCGCCGACTCCCAACTTCAGATCGACCCCACCCGCGTATTCGCCGGCGTAATTACCGGGATCGGTTTTCTGGGAGCCGGCACTCTGTTCCGGGAGGGCAACTTCGTAAAAGGAGCCGGCTCGGCCGCATCGATCTGGGCAGCGGGGGCCATCGGGATCGTGTGCGGTGCCGGGCAAATCTGGTTGGCGGGCCTGATCGCGGTTCCGATCCTGCTGCTTCTCCTGATCAGCGGCCCATTCGTCAGCCGCTACAACCCCGGCACGGATGACCAGGGAGACGATGACCGGGGAGACGAGGAAACCGCTCCGGACCGGGATTAGGACTGACGGCAGACCAAGCAGGTCTGCCGGCGATGAAGGTCCCAGACACCCTCTCCCGCTTCCGGTCCCGTTCTTGCCGGGTACCGAAATCGGTGCGCTATCTGCCTTCGACGCGGGCTCGCTGAATATCGACCGTCTTGGGTGTTTCGGCGAACAGCTTGGTGAACGGATCGTCCAGATCGAGCGTGTGCGGCTCGGTCCCTTCACGCACGGTGGTGCGCCGCATGTCGCGCTTTTCCCGCTCGTAATCGAAGTCCCCGCCCCGGTGCATCGAGCACAAGTTGTCCCAGATCACCAGGTCGCCTTCATTCCACTTCACGCTGAAGGTATACTGCGGCTGGGTGCAATGCTCGACCAGTTGACGGATCAGCGCGCGGCCCTCCTCCTTCGGCATTCCTTCGATGTCCATCGTGTGGGCGGCGATGAACAGCGTCTTGCGTCCAGAACCGCGGTGGACATGAACCAGGGGGTGCCGGGCCTTGAAACGGGCGTCGATCTCTTCCTCCGCGATATCCGCGCCCGCCATCTTGCGCGACCACCAAAGCGAGTTCACCCCGATCTTGTCCTCGAGGAAGTCCTTCGTTTCCTGCGGCAGGTCTTCGTAGGCGGAGCGGGTATCCGCAAACCAGGTTTCCCCGCCTTCCTTCGGCACTTGGTGCGCCAGCAGCAGGGAATAGGACGTGCGCTTTTCCATGAAGGCGCTGTCGGTGTGCCACAGCCGGTCCCCCTTGCGGTACTGGATCGCCGCCACGTCTGTCGTGATCTCTCCATCCACGGTCAGGTTGGAAGCATCGAACAGTTCGCGCAAAGGCAGGCGCATCCGTGCGCCTTCGCGCACCGGCACCCGCTCCAGATAGCCGAAGTTGCGACTGAAGGCGACGTGCTGCTCATCCGTAAGGCCCGTGTCGCGGTAGATGCAGACGCCATAGGTATCCATTGCATCCGTCACCTGCCGGATCTCGTCAGCGGAAAGCGGCTTCGTCAGGTCCAGCCCGGAACACTCCGCGCCAAAGCGCGGCAGGATCGGTTTGGCGTTCAGCGGCATCGTCAAAACTCCCAAAACTTTATTAGCATGCTATGCTTATCGCGCAGTTATCGCATAATTTGAAGATTCGGACCAGAGCCTGTTCCACGCGGCTGTTTCGGATATACTCCCCTGATGGTAAGAACTATCAAGCCCACGCTCGCACTGGCCGGAGCCGCGCTGCTGACCGGCTGCGCCACGGCAACCTCCCTCCCGGCGTCATCCGAAGACCCGCCGATTCGCCGGGCGCCGGATACCTGCAAGGCGGAGCCCGGCCAGCGCTTCATCGGGCAAAAGGCAAGCCCGCAGACTGGGGCGGCGCTGCTGGCTGCAACGGGATCGCGCGAACTGCGCTGGCTTCCGCCCGAAACGATGGTCACGGCCGAATACAAGCACGGCCGCCTGACGGTTGCCTATGACCGGGACTACACCATCACGCGAGTCAACTGTGGCTGAGCGCCGCTGCATCCCGCCGCTGTCCCCATTCGAGGAAGAGATCGGCTTCACCCGCGCCTTGCGCACCGGCAACCGGATCGTCGTGTCCGGCACGGTCGGGGTGGAGGAAGACGGCAGCGTCGCGCCCGATGCCGGAACGCAGGCGGATCGCTGCTTTACGCTGATCGCCCGCTATATCGAGGAACTCGGCGGCCGGACCGACGATGTCGTGCGCGTGCGGATGTTCGTTACCGACATCCAGGATGCCGATGCCGTAAGCGCAGCGTTTTCCCGCCACCTGAAGCACGCTCGCCCTACCGGCACCCTGGTGGCGATTGCCGCGCTCTACGATTCGCGCTGGAAAGTGGAGATAGAGGCAGAGGCAGAGGCAGAGGCTGTGGTGGAAGAAACGCCGTAGCGGCCAAGGTCGCGCCGCTATGGAAGTTCAACCGGTTTCATGAGATACCGTTTACGCAGACCGCGGGCCGATGACCGTCGCGGATGCGGGGAGACGTGATTGCATGACCGGACAATTCGGGCTGACCGAGGACCAACTCGCCATTCAGGAGATGGCGCAGCGCTTTACCGCAGAAAACATCACTCCCCATGCGGGTGAGTGGGACGATAAGCACATCTTCCCGCGCGACACGATCCGGCAGGCGGCCGAGCTTGGCTTCGGCGCGATCTACGTCAGCGAGGATTCGGGGGGGATCGGGCTTGGCCGGCTGGACGCGGCGTTGATCATGGAGGCGATGGCGTACGGTTGCCCGTCGACCAGCGCCTTTATCTCGATCCACAACATGGGCGCGTGGATGATCGACCGGTTCGGCTCACAGGCGGTCAAGGACAAGTACCTGCCCTCGCTGGTGGGGATGGAGCGGATGGCGAGCTACTGCCTGACGGAGCCGTCTTCCGGCTCCGATGCGGCGGCGCTGAAGACCCGCGCGATCCGCGACGGGGATCACTACGTCGTCACGGGGACCAAACAGTTCATCTCCGGCGCGGGAGAGAACGACATCTACGTGACAATGGTCCGCACCGGGGAGGAAGGGCCAAAAGGCATTTCCTGCCTGGTGATCGAAAAGGAGATGGAAGGCGTCAGCTTCGGCGCGCAGGAGCGCAAGCTTGGCTGGCATTCCCAGCCGACCGCCGCGCTCAACCTCGATGCCGTGCGCGTCCCGGCAGAGAACCTCGTCGGCAGCGAAGGCGAAGGGTTTCGCATCGCGATGAAGGGCCTCGACGGCGGACGGCTGAACATCGGCGCCTGCTCCCTTGGCGGAGCGCAGCGCTGTCTGGACGAGGCGATCCGCTACACCAGGGAGCGGCAGCAGTTCGGCCGACCGATTGCCGATTTCCAGAACACGCAGTTCACCCTGGCCGACATGGCGACCGAGCTGGAAGCCGCACGCGCGCTGCTCTATCTCGCCGCCGTCAAGGTGACGGACGATGCCCCGGACAAGACCCGCTTTGCCGCGATGGCGAAGCGTTTCGCCACCGACGCAGGCAGCGCGATCGTCGATCGGGCGCTGCAACTGCACGGCGGCTACGGCTACCTGCAGGACTATCCGATCGAACGCTTCTGGCGCGATCTCCGGGTACATTCGATCCTGGAAGGGACCAACCAGATCATGCGGCTGATTATCGGCAGGGACCTGTTGAAATGACCGAAGAAGTCCACATCCACACCCACGGCGCGGTTGGGCACCTCTCGCTCAACCGCCCGCGTGCCCTTCACGCGCTGACCCAGCCGATGTGCGAGGCGATGAGCGAGGCACTGCTCGGCTGGCGGGATAATTCGGCGGTCAAGGCAGTGATGATCGACCATGCGGAAGGCCGGGGCTTCTGCGCCGGGGGCGACGTCGCGCTGGTCCGGCGTTCCGCGCTGGAGGACGGCGGGCAAGCAGGCCGGGCGTTCTTCTTTGCCGAATACCGGCTCAACCACTTGCTGTTCACGTATCCCAAGCCGACCGTGGCCTTCATGGACGGGGTAACGATGGGCGGCGGGGTCGGCATTGCCCAGCCGGCCCGGTTTCGGATCGCGACCGAGAACACGCTGTTCGCCATGCCGGAAGGGGCGATCGGCTTGTTCCCGGATGTCGGCGCCGGGTGGTATCTCTCACGCTTACCCGGACGCATCGGGCCGTTTCTCGCGCTCACGGCCGCGCGGCTTGACGGAGCAGAGTGCCTCTGGGCAGGTCTTGCGACCCACTATCTACCCAGCGAGAATTTGGCCGAAGCCAAGGCGCGGATCGTTGCCGAGCCGGATCGCATCGAGGCAATCCTCGGCGATCTTTCCACCAGCCCGCCGGCAGCCCGGCTGGCCGGCAACGCCGAACGGATCGACCGCCTGTTCGCCTCCGACCGGCTGGAGGATATCATCGCCGCGCTCAAGAACGATCCGTCCGAATGGGCCGCGAAGGAGCTGAAGGCCGTCACGGCGAAAAGCCCGCTCACTGCGAAAGTCGCCTTGCGCCAGATCGCCGAAGGGGCTGCGCGCCGCGATTTCGCCGAGGAAATGGAACTCGAGTACCGACTTGCCGCCCGCATGATCCTGCAGCCGGACTTTGCCGAAGGCGTTCGCGCCGTGCTGATCGACAAGGACAATTCGCCCCGGTGGGCCGCTTCCACGCCTGAGGAAGTCGACGACGAACTGGTCAGATCCATGTTCACTCCACTGCCCGCAGGCGAAGAATGGAGCCCGTTTCCGGCACCAGCTTAGCCCCCGACAAGAAATTCTGACTGCGCGCAGGCGGCAGCCCGTGCGATGGGCGCGGCATGGCTCTTCACGATCTACATGACGACGCGGGCGCACCGCAGCGCCTGACTCACCTTCAGCGGCTCGAAGCCGAAAGCATTCACATCATGCGCGAAGTCGTTGCCGAGACGACCAAGCCGGTGATGCTCTATTCGGTCGGCAAGGACAGCGCGGTGATGCTGCACCTGGCCAAGAAGGCGTTCTACCCCTCGCCCCCGCCCTTCCCTCTGCTCCACGTCGATACGACCTGGAAGTTCAAGGACATGTACGCCTTGCGCGACAAGGCGGCCCGCGAAGCCGGGATGGAACTGCTGGTCCATCACAACCCCGAGGCGAAAGAGCGCGGGATCAATCCGTTCGATCATGGCCCCTTGCACACCGACATGTGGAAGACCGAAGGCCTGAAGCAGGCTTTGACCAAGTATGGGTTCGACGCCGCATTCGGCGGCGCGCGCCGGGATGAAGAGAAATCCCGCGCCAAGGAACGGATCTTCTCCTTCCGTACCGCCAGCCACGGCTGGGACCCGAAAAAGCAGCGGCCAGAGCTGTGGAATCTCTACAACGCCCGCAAGAACAAGGGGGAGAGCATCCGGGTATTCCCGATCTCCAACTGGACCGAGCTGGATATCTGGCAGTACATCATGGCCGAGAATATCGAGATCGTGCCGCTGTACTTCGCCGCGCCGCGCCCGACCTACGTCATGGACGGCCAGCTGTTCATGGCCGACGATCCGGAGCGTCTGGAGCAAGTGCTGGGCAAACTGCCCGAACTCCAGACACGCTCCGTCCGGTTCCGTACGCTCGGCTGCTCTCCGCTGACCGGCGCGGTGGAAAGCAATGCCAGCACGCTGGCCGAAGTGGTGCAGGAAATGCTGCTGACCACCACCAGCGAACGGCAGGGCCGCGTTATCGACAAGGATTCGGGCGACGCCTCGATGGAAAAGAAGAAGCAGGAGGGCTACTTCTGATGGCCAACAAACTCGCGCCCGAAACGGCCGATCCGATCTACAAGACCGATGCGCTGATTGCCGAGGATATCGAGGCCTATCTCGACCTGCACCAGAACAAGGGGCTGCTGCGCTTCATCACCTGCGGCAGCGTGGACGATGGCAAGTCCACCCTGATCGGACGCCTGCTGTACGATTCGAAGATGATCTTCGAAGACCAGCTCGCCGCGCTGGAAGCCGACAGCAAGCGCGTCGGCACGCAGGGGCAGGAGATCGATTTCGCGCTGCTGGTGGATGGCCTCGCCGCCGAGCGGGAGCAGGGCATCACGATCGATGTTGCCTATCGCTTCTTCTCGACCGAAAAACGCAAGTTCATCGTCGCCGACACCCCGGGGCACGAACAGTACACGCGCAACATGATCACCGGCGCTTCGACCGCCGATCTTGCCGTGATCCTGATCGACGCACGCAAGGGCGTGCTGCCGCAGACCCGGCGCCATTCCTACCTCGTCAACCTGATCGGCATCCGCAACATCGTGCTGGCGGTGAACAAGATGGATCTGGTCGATTACGACCAGTCCACTTTCGAACGCATCGTCGCCGATTACCGCGACTTTGCGCGGGGTATCGGGATCGAGGATTTCACCGCGATTCCGATCTCCGGGTTCAAGGGCGACAACATCACCCAGGCGCCTTCCGCCAACACGCCGTGGTATCAGGGGCCAAGCCTGATCGATCACCTTGAGACGGTGGAGATCGCCAACGATGCCGCGCTGGCGCGGCCGTTTCGCCTTCCGGTGCAGTGGGTCAACCGTCCCAATCTCGACTTCCGGGGCTTTTCGGGGCTGATCGCCAGCGGGGAAATCCGGCCCGGTGACCCGGTGCGGATCGTGCCGTCCGGCAAGACCAGCACCGTGAAATCGGTAGTGACGATGGAAGGCGAGCTGCCCCGGGCAGGAGCCGGCCAGTCGATCACGCTCACACTCGAGGACGAGGTAGACTGCAGCCGCGGCGACGTGATCGCCGCGGCCGACAGCCCGCCGGAAGCTGCCGACCAGTTCGAAGCGACAATCGTGTGGATGAGCGACGAGGCAATGATCCCGGGCCGCGGATACTGGCTCAAGCTGGCGACGCAGAGCGTCACCGCCACGGTCGCCACGCCCAAGTACGAAATCGACATCAACTCGCTCGATCAACTCGCTGCCAAGACGCTTCAGCTCAACTCCATCGGGGTGGCGGAAATCACCACCGATCGGCCGATCGTGTTCGAATCCTATGAGACGAGCCGCCAGTTTGGCGGGTTCATTCTGATCGACAAGCTGACCAACGCCACCGTGGCGGCCGGGATGATCCACTTCAGCCTGCGGCGGGCGCAGAACGTCCACTGGCAGGCGATCGAGATCACGCGCGATCAGCATGCCGCGATGAAGAACCAGAAGCCAGCCGTGCTGTGGTTCACCGGGCTTTCCGGCTCCGGCAAGTCGACCATCGCCAACCTGGTGGAAAAGAAGCTCCACCGGATGAACCGGCACACGTTCCTGCTGGATGGCGACAACGTTCGTCATGGGCTGAACAAGGATCTCGGCTTCACCGAGTCGGACCGCATCGAGAACATCCGCCGGGTCGGAGAGGTCGCCAGGCTGATGACGAATGCCGGCCTGATCGTCATCACCGCCTTCATCAGCCCGTTCCGGGCCGAACGCGAGATGGTCCGCGCGATGATGCCGGAAGGCGAATTCGTCGAAGTGTTCATCGACACCCCCATCGAAGTGGCCGAAGCGCGCGATGTGAAGGGCCTTTATAAAAAGGCGCGTGCGGGCGAACTGAAGAACTTCACCGGGATCGACAGCCCTTATCAGGCGCCTGAAGAGCCGGAAATATGGATCGACACGACCGCGATGACGCCTGAAGAAGCCGCCGACCTGATAGTCGGCAAGCTCATTCCTTGAGCGGGTCGCGGGGGCGGACGGCAATGACGGATTCTGAGCTCGCGGCGCATCTAGCGCAGTGCGCCGGGCGGATCCTGCTTGAGGTGCGCACCAGCGGCATGTTCGCCGGCAAGAGCCTGGGCAAGGCCGGCGATCAGGTGGCCAACCAGTTCCTGGTTCGCGCGCTGCGGGAGCAACGTCCTGAAGACGGCCTGCTGTCGGAGGAAAGCAAGGACACCGAGGAACGGCTGAGCCGTTCGCGGGTCTGGATCGTCGATCCGGTCGACGGCACGCGGGAATACGGAGAGGAACGTGCCGACTGGGCTGTCCATGTCGGCCTTGCCATCGACGGCGTGGCCGAAGTCGGCGCGGTTGCCCTGCCCGGCCTTGACGACGGACTGGTGCTTCGGACGGATCGACCGGCTGCGCTTGTCCGGTACGACGGGGCGCCCCGGCTTCTGGTCAGCCGAACCCGCCCCGCTGCCGAGGCGGTGGCCGTGGCCGAACGGCTGGGCGGCGAACTGATCGCGATGGGTTCCGCCGGAGCCAAGGCGATGGCCGTCGTTCGCGGCGAAGCGGACATCTATCTCCATTCGGGCGGACAGTACGAATGGGACAGCTGCGCTCCGGTGGCCGTGGCCCGGGCCCATGGCCTCCACACCAGCCGGATGGACGGCAGCCCGCTGATCTACAACCAGCGCGATACCTACATGCCGGACTTGCTGATCTGCCGCCCCCAATGGGCTGAGCGAGTGCTCTCCATCGTGGGTACATTGCCGACCGCCGGCTGAAATGCATTTCGAATACTCTCTGGCGGGGGCCTTTGTCGGCTTTCTCGTCGGGCTGACCGGGGTGGGCGGCGGATCGCTGATGGCGCCGCTGCTGATCCTGCTGTTCGGCTTTTCGCCCGCCGTGGCGGTAGGGACAGACTTGTGGTTTGCCGCGATTACCAAGACTGCTGGCGGGCTGATCCATCACCGGTTCGGATCACCCGACTGGAAGATCGCCGTGCGCCTGGCAATCGGCAGCGTGCCCGCGGCAATCCTGACGCTGCTGTGGCTGGGCTTTTTCCATTCCGGCGAGCTGGAATCCGACCTGCTGATGAAGCTGCTTGGCGGCGCTTTGCTGCTCACCTCGGTGCTGATGCTGGCGAAACGCCAGATCGCGGGTCCGGTCCAGCGCGTTCGGGATCGGCTCGGTCCCGCGATGCGCAGCCGCCAGATTGCGGCGACGATCATCGGGGGGGCTCTGGTCGGCTGCTTGGTAACGCTGACGTCGGTCGGCGCCGGAGCACTGGTCGCGGTGCTGCTCGCCGTGCTCTACCCGCTGCGATTGGGCACAAAGGCCATCGTGGGGACGGACATCATCCACGCCGTTCCCCTGACGCTGGTCGCGGCCCTGGGGCACAGCTGGCTCGGCAATGTCGATGGCTGGCTGCTCGCCACCCTGCTGGTCGGGTCGATCCCCGGAATAATCGCGGGATCGCTGTTCGCGGGACGCGTGGACGACAAGCTCGTCCGCTATGCCTTGTCCGGAATGCTGGTGATCTCCGCGATCAAGATGATGACCAGCTGAAGCCTTCCAGGCGCGGTACGTTACAGCTTCGGGTTGCCCGCGGACCAGCGGATCGACAGCTCGATCCCGCTGCCCACCGGGAGCAGCATCGTCTGCAGGTCCTCCTTCGCCGTGATCGCCGCGCGATAGCGCCGCACGGCATCGCGCGCGCTTGCCGGCTGGATCATGTTGTCGGACGCGATGATGCCTTCTTCCGCCAGCTTGGGATAGACAGCTTCGAAGCACGGCAGATACTGGTTCTTCCAGATATCGAGCAGGACGAAATCGAGGGGTCCCGGATCTGCGGCGATCAACTTGATCGCATCGCCGCAGCGGAATTCCACAGTGTCTGCAAACCCGGCGCGCGCCAGCATTCCGGCGGCATAATCCTGTTTCGCGGCATCGAGATCCACCGAGATCACCTGCCCTCCATACGACTGCGCCGCATCAGCGAGGAACAGCGTCGAGTACCCATAGCTGGTGCCCAATTCCAGGATTCGCTTCGGTTCTTTTCCCCGGATCAGTGCACGCAGGAATCCCCCTGCTCTGGCACCGATCGGCAGGAGAAACTCGTCACGCCGATCGCCGAATTCGCCTGCCGGCAAGTCACGCATCAAGGCACGCTCCCGCTGATGGCGAGCATCGTATTCGGCAAACACGGCGGAGGCGGCGGGGCTGCTGAATTCCATCGGGTATCCTTCGGTGTATCGTTAAAAGTCCGGTAGCGACTGGTCGGCGAAGCCCCACCCGGAAAGCCCCTTCCCCTTGGCCCGCCGGATCAGCTTGTCGGCATCGTCGATGGAGAGCGGATGCGCGTTGTCAAAGCCCTTCAGTTCCCCCCATGCGATCGGCAGCGCCACCGGCGCCCCGGGGCGGGAGCGGGTCGAATAAGGCATCACCGCCGTGCTGCCACGCTGGTTGCGCAGATAATCGATGAAGATCCGCCCTTCCCGTTTCTCAAGGCGCAAGTTGGCGGTGAAGCGATCCGGCTCGGCCAGCGCCATCGCTTCGGCGAAGCGGTGGGAAAAATCCTTATGCACGTCCCAGGAATGGCCGGTCTTCAGCGGCACGATCACGTGGACGCCCTTCCCGCCCGAAAGCATGGCGAAACTGACCAGGCCCATGTCGGCCAGCCGCTGGCGAATATCCTCGGCTGCCGATTTCACGGCTGCGAAATCCAGCCCGACATCGGGATCGAGATCGAACACCATCCGGTCGGGAGCCTCGACATCCGCGCTGCGCGATCCCCAGCCGTGGAACTCGATCGTGCCCATCTGAACGCAGGCGAGCAGCCCCGGAGCGTCGTCGATGTAAAGGTATTCCTCGGTGTTGCCCCTCTTCTCCACCACCGGAACATGATGAACATGCGGACCGAAGCTGCCGCTGTCGTGCTTCTGATAGAAGCACTTCTTCGCCCGCCCCTGGGGGCACCGCACCAGCGTCAGCGGCCGGTGGGAGGCGAACGGCAGGATCAGGGGCGCAACGGCGGCGTAGTAATCGGCGAGCTCGCCCTTGGTGTTGCCGCTTTCGGGGAAGATCACCCGGTCGCGGTTGGTGATCCTGACGATCTCCTTTCGCTCCGCTTCCTCTAGGCTCACGGGCTTTTCCGGGGTGACATCCTTCGCCGCCTTGTCCTCGCGCAAGGCGATAAAGCTCGGGTGGCGCAAGTGCCCGTCATGGGTGAACTCGGTGAAGGCAATTTCCGCTACCAGGTCCGGCTTCAGCCAGGTGACGCCCCGCCGCATCGGCCGTGGTACTTCAGCCGGCATGGTCTTGCGTTCAAGCGGCTTCATCCGCTTCGCCAGTTCGTGCAACCGATCCGTGTTGAAACCCGTGCCGACGTTGCCCTTGTAGACCAGTTCGCCGTTTTCGTACTGCGCCAGCAGCAGGGAACGGAACGGGCGGGCGGCTGCCTTCGACGGGTTCCAGCCGATGATCACGAACTCCTGCCGCAGGATGCACTTCACCTTCAGCCAGGCCTTGGTCCGGCTGTTCTGGTACGAGGCGTCGATCTGCTTGGAGATGATCCCTTCCTGCCCGGCGTTGCACATGGTGCGCAGCAGCTTTTCACCCGCGCCGATCACGTGGTCCGTCACATGGACCGGCGGCCCTGCGTCGCCCAGCAAGGCGTGCAGCCGCTCCTTGCGTTCTACGTTGGAAAAGCCGGTCAGGTCCTCCCCGTCCAGTTCCAGCAGGTCGAAGGCGTGGAACGAGATTGCGTCGTCTTCCCCCTGCCCTCCGTGGCCGCGCTTGAGCACTTTCTGCAGGGAGGAGAAATCCGGGTTGCCCTTCTTGTCGTAGGCGACCACCTCCCCGTCGATCAGGCAGCAGGGCAAGTCCAGTTCCTTGATCCGCTCGACCAGCGGAGCGAACCGGTCGGTCCAGTTCTTGCCTGTTCGCGTGTAGACGATCACCTTGTCCCCGTGCGCTGCGATCAGCGCGCGATAGCCGTCGAGCTTGATCTCGTGCATCCAGCCGCTCCCCTCCGGGACGGCATCGACGAGGGTAGCAAGTTGCGGCTTGCGGAATTCCGGCAGCTCACTCGCCTTTGCGCGGGATGGCGCCGTGTTCGACCGCTTCCGGTTGTGCGCGGCGGCCTTGTCCATCACTTTGGCGAAGTCGGTGCCGTTCTTGCCTTCGAGAGAAAACTCGCTGCCCGGGTCCGCTTCGATCTCAGCCATCGATCGTCCGGTCAGGACACTGGTGAGCCCATGTTCGATCAGCTGATCGCCGGGTTCGGAGTATTCATCGTTCAACTTGCGCAGCAGCCAGTTCTCACGCTTTTCGCCGCCCTTCGGCTTCAGGCGGATCAGCAGCCATTCGCCCTTCATCCGCTCCCCCTCGAGGATGAAATGGAGGTGACCCTTCTCCAGGTCCTTCGCGCTCTTGCCTTCGATCGGCGCCCAGGTGCCCTTGTCCCACAGCATCACCGATCCACCGCCATATTCGCCCTTGGGGATCACACCTTCGAAATCGGCATAGTTCAGCGGGTGGTCTTCGGTTCTTACCGCCAGCCGTTTGATGTCCGGATCGGGCGAAGGCCCCTTGGTCACGGCCCAGCTTTTCAGCACTCCGTCGACCTCCAGCCGAAAATCCCAGTGGAGCCGGCTAGCCGCGTGCTTCTGAACGATGAAGCGATTGCCGCCCTTGCTGCTGGCTCGCTTGCCCGCCGGTTCGGCGGTCTTTGAGAAATCGCGCTTACGGTTGTATTCGCCGAGCGGATCGGGCGGATCGGGAGGCTTGTTCATCGCGCCCCTCCCTTATGCCCGCTTGCGCGTCTTGCTGGTCTTCGTCGCGCCAGCCTTGCCCGAACCTGACTTACTTGAACTAGACTTACTTGAACTAGACTTACTTGAACTGGACTTGCTTGAACTGGCCTTCGTTGAGGTGGCTTGTTTGCCGGAGGGCTTGTCTCCCACGGAGCGTTTCAGCGCCGCCATCAAGTCGATCACGTTGGATCCTTCCGCCGCGATTTCCTCGCCTTCGGGTTCCTCGACCACCTTCTTGCCCTTGGCCTTGATCTTGCGCTCGATCAGGTTTTCCAGCGCCTCGGTGTAGCGGTCATGGAATTCACCGGCATCGAACGGTGCGCTTTTTTCATCGATCAGCGTCTTGGCGAGGTTGAGCAGGTCCCGCTTCGGCTTTGTGTCGGGAATTTCCTCGAAATAGCTCTGCGCCTGGCGGACTTCATCTTCGTAGCGCAGGGATTCCATCACGATCCCGTTGCCGCAGGGCTTCAGCGAAACCAGCGTCTCGCGCCCGCGCAGCGCGATCTGGCCAAGTGCGACCTTGCGCGCTTCCCGCAAGGCTTCGCGCAGGACCACGAAGGCTTCCTCCGCCAGGTCGTCGCTCGGCACGACGTAGTACGGTTTTTCGAAGTAGAACACGTCGATGTCCCCGGCATCGACGAACTGCACGAGGTCGAGCGTTTTCGTGCTCTCGATCCGGACTGCGTCGATCTCTTCCGGGTCGAGCAGGACGTAGTTGTCCTTGGACACCTCGTACCCCTTGACGATCTCGTCCCGGTCCACCGGGCCGATCCCTTCCACCACCTTTTCGTAACGGATCCGCTTGCCGGTCGGCTCATGGATCTGATGGAAGCTGATCTTCGCGCCGGTCTTGGTGGCCGAATAGACTTCTACAGGAATCGAAACCAGCGCCAGCCTGATCTGGCCGCTCCAATAGGGGCGTGCTGCCATCGCGGTTACTCCTTTTGCAAGCTCAGCGCTCAGGGCGCGGATTCGGTTCCGCGCCGCTTGAGCGGCTCAACGGCGGAGCCGGGCACTGCCCCGGCCGGGGACCGAAGCCCACCTGGCTCTGCATTGCCCGAAGCCCCCCAAGCAAAAAGCCCCCGGCGCCGTTGGCGCGGGGGCTTTGGTCTTGCAGCCCGGACGGCGGAAGCACCGGGTGTGGCTCACCTGGCGCGGTGCCGTCTTCGGCGCCGCCCTTAGTAGCTCTTGTACGGCAGGAACTTGCCGGAAATCACTGCATGCACCCGGTCCCCAGCCGGGTTGGATTCCCGCGTCAGGTCCAGGGAGAAGTCGATGGCGCTCATGATCCCGTCGCCGAATTCCTCATGGATCAGCTCCTTGATCGTCGTGCCGTAGACGTTGACCATCTCGTACCAGCGGTAAATCAGCGGATCGGTCGGCACCGCAGTCGGCAGCGAACCCTTGTGCGGCACGATTTGCAGCCACGCCACGGCCTCATCGCTGAGCTCGAAGATTCCGCCGATTGTTTCTGCCTGAGCCTTGTCGAACGTCATCTGCCCAAGGCAGGCTGCCGTCGTCCACTCCTTGGAGCGCCCGATCGCTTCGGCCACGTCGACCCACTTCAGGCCCTTGCGCACCTTGGCGGCGCGGATCATCGCGGTGACTTCGCTACGGTCTGTAATCATTGATGCGTGTTCCTTTGAGGTGGTGCTGAAAATTGCCACGGTGCGAAGAAAGCTGGTCCCGCCCGGGGATTTGGTGAGGCGGCATGACTTGATCGGGATTAAGTGAGGAGTACCGTGCCTCCGGCCCCCAAACTGGATGGCAGCCGGCCCTTATGTTGCCTATGACCGCGGTTGAAGCAATGACCGGCGGAGCAGCCCTGAACAGGACGCAATCGACAGGCAATCTTGCGCATTTCGAGCCAAAGGGCGCCAGGCTGTCCAAGGGGACACAATCTTCCTGGCGGTCTCCGTCGGAACGATGCGGCCCGCCGCTCGCTCTGAACCGGTGCCAACCAGGAGCGCGGATGACGATCAAGGCGGTTTTCTTCGATATCGACGGTACGCTCGTCGACAGCAACGACTACCACGTCACGGCCTGGGAGGAGGCATTCGCGCGTTCAGGATCGACTGTCGCTCGTCACGAAATTCATGGTCAGATCGGTAAGGGAGCCGACATGCTGATCCCCGCCTTGCTCCCGGATGCGGATGACGAAACCCGGCACCAGCTAGCGCAGGCGCACGGCACGATCTTCAAATCCGCTTTTCTTGAGCGAGTCGAGCCGTTCCCCTCGGCACGCGACTTGCTGCTGCGGACGCAGGAGTCGGGATTGCAGGTCGTGCTTGCATCCTCAGCCTCCCAGGGGGAGCTGGATCATTATCTTCAGCTTCTCGATGCCCAATCGATCGTGACCGCGACGACTTGTGCCGACGACGTGGAGCATACCAAGCCGGATCCCGATATCTTCGCCAGCGCCTTGAGCAAGCTTCCGGGAGTTGAGGCGAGCGAGGTTATCGTCATCGGCGACACGCCCTATGACATCGAAGCCGCGCGGCGGTGCGGAATGGCTGCAGTTGGCCTGCGGTCCGGGAAATTCCCCGATCAGAGCCTTTGGGAGGCAAATCCTGTCGCTCTGTACGATGATGTTGCAGCCATTCTCGCCGATTTCGCGAATTCACCCATAAGCCAGCCCTGGAAAACCTGACCCCCTGCCCATTTGTCTTCAGCGGCTCTCTTTTTCCGGAACCAGGCGCGCCGATAGGGGAGGCGCGACACGCGCAGGCCGCTCGAACTGCCGGATGGGGCGCGGCCGTCTCCGCACAAATGGCCGAGTTGCGCCGACAGATCGTAGTCCGGCAGGCCTGGCCCACGCGGCCGAATTGCACCAGGCAGACCGGCTCGCGGCAATTGGGGAAAGTTTCAGCCCGCGTCGCGCAGGATAGCGCCCAACCCGGCCGCCTGCTCCTTGGCTTTCAGGTAGTTGGAGATGTCAACCAATCATTTATACCTGACTTTTCCGCCACGGCGCCGACCCCTGTCTTAGAAGACAACCAAGGCTGCCTGGTTGGGGAGGCGGGAACATTTCTGATTGCAATTCAGGTTCGAGGGGCTTGGGCGAACCGGACACCCATGCTGCCGTGACGAGCTTCCTTGAGGGCACCACCGACTGTGTGTTCCTGCTCGGTGCCGACTGGCGCTTCAGGTATCTGAACAAGCGTGCGGTCATGGAAATCGCCCGAGGCGAAGATCTGACGGGGCAGGACTTCTGGGACAGCTTTCCCGGAACCGCCGGAAGCCCGTTCGAACACCACTACCGCCAAGCTATGCGGGACCGCTCGCCCGTTGGGTTCGAGGCTTACTATCCACCGCTCTATGCCTGGTACGAAGTCCATGTCTCGCCTTTCGCAGATGGCGGGATCGGCGTGTGGTTCAGAAATATCAACGAGCGCAGGCAGACAGAACACGCGTTGAGAACCGCGGAGGAACGATACAGGCTCGTCGCATCGGCTTCCGCAGACCTGATCGTGGACTGGGATCTGCAAACGGGTGAAGTCCGCTGGAGCGGCCAGCTTGGCAGCCAGCTCGGTTACCAGGAAGACCTGGTGAGGACCCCTGAGTGGTGCGCACAGCGCGTTCATCCGGAGGACCGGGATCGCATCGCGGCAGAGATTGGCCGGTGCATCGAAAACGGCGACCGCATATTTTCGGAAGGTCGCTTCCTGAAAGCGGACGGGGAATATACCCTGATCCAGCAAAGAGGCATCGTGCAGCGCGACCTGGAAGGCCGTCCGGTTCGCGTTATCTGCGGAATACAGGATGTATCTGACCGTGAACGAGCGAACGCCGCAATCCGGCAGCGCAATGCGGAACTGGCCACCATCTTCGGCCAGGCGCTGGTCGGGATCGTCAAGACCGACAATTACGGACGCGTGCAAGCCGTCAATGCGCGCTTCTGCGAAATCCTTGGTCGGACAGAAGATGAGCTGAAAGCCTGCGGGCTGATGGAATGCACCCATCCGGAAGACTTCGAATGGAGTGAGCGGCTGATCCTTGAGCAGGTCCACAAGCGCGAACCTTTCCAGATGGAAAAGCGGTTTATTCGGCCGGACGGGTCGGCGGTGTGGTGCCGCGTCAACGTTTCGTTCGTGACCGGCGAAACCGGGGAGATGGAAGGCTCGATCGTCGTTGCGGAAGACATCACCGAACAGCGCAAGTCCGCCGAACAGTTGAAGTGGGCAAGCGAACATGACCCTCTGACTGATCTGCCGAACCGCCGGGCGTTCGAGGCGCAGCTGAAAAAGGCAACCGCCAGGGCTTTGCAGTCCGGCGGCAGGGTCGGCCTGCTGCTGATCGACCTCGATCACTTCAAGCACGTGAACGACACGTTCGGCCACACCGCGGGAGACCGCGTGCTGACCGTCCTCGGCGACCGCCTGCGGGGGTTTCTGCGAAAAGGCGACTTTGTCGCCCGGCTCGGCGGTGACGAGTTCGCCTTGATCCTGGAGGGTCGAGGAGAGCTGGACATTACCGCCGCGGGCGCATCCATTCATGCGCGCCTGCGCGAGCCGGTTGTTTCCGGCGATCAGTCCGTGAACACGGGCGCAAGCATCGGCGGAGCCATCTTCCCCCAGCACGCCCGCAGTGCAGATGAGCTCCTCGATAACGCGGACATCGCGCTTTACGCCCTGAAGGGCAGCGGGCGCGGCGGGA
This sequence comes from Altericroceibacterium xinjiangense, assembly GCF_003958635.1. Lineage (GTDB taxonomy): Bacteria > Pseudomonadota > Alphaproteobacteria > Sphingomonadales > Sphingomonadaceae > Altericroceibacterium_A > Altericroceibacterium_A xinjiangense. The sequence continues at coordinate 158,458 of NZ_RSEK01000007.1, forward strand.
CAATGATGTTCGAGCCGCACATGCGCGACAAGGCGCAAATCAGATCAGCACAGTTAAGCCTCGCCAGGACGGCCGTCAGCGGGGAGACAATCAGGCCCCACTACCAACCGAAAATCAACCTCATCACGGGGGAAATCGTCGGTTTCGAGGCTTTGCTGAGGTGGCATAACGCCTCGCGCGGCCTCCAGAGCCCGGACTTGGTCCAGGAGGCCTTCAATCACTTCGAACTCGCTTCGAAAATCGGCGCGCTGATGCATGAGCGGGTGCTTCACGACATGCGGGACTGGATGGATGCCGGGCTTCCGTTCGGCCGTGTCGCGATCAACGCCGCCCCCGTGGAGTTCCTTCGCGATGACTTTGCCGAACAGCTGATCGCGCGCGTGGAGGAACACGGGATACCCCCTTCACTCGTGGAAGTCGAGGTGACGGAACATGTCTTCCTGGAAGCCGGCTCGGGCTATGTCACACGTGCCCTGACGCGGCTCAAGCAGGCAGGTTTCAGGATTGCCCTCGATGATTTCGGAACCGGTTATTCATCCCTCTCGCACTTGCGCGACTTTCCAGTCGATGTGGTCAAGATCGACCGCTCCTTCATCGCCAAGCTGGCATCCGAGCCGGAAATCCGGGCAATCGTTTCGGCTGTGATCGACCTTGCGAAAACACTGAAAATCGATGTCGTGGCCGAAGGAGTCGAAACAGAGGAGCAGAAGCAGGCCCTGATCGATGAAGGCTGCCTGTTCGCGCAAGGCTTCCTGTTCGAACGTCCCGTGAGCGCCGATGCAGTCTCGCGTCTTCTGCGACCCACTGACGGCGAATGAGGGGCTAGCCGGGAGCCGACCTTGTCGCCGGCCCCCGGTATTTCCTCCAGTTGTTCGAGGGGAAAGGCATGTGCCCGGACCCGAAGGGCTTGCCCTGCCTGTCGCTGCAACACGTTCCGGCGCGTGTCCTGAAAGAGGCTCGTGCCATTCTGGCCGAGGATAGGGTTCGCGGTGAGTTGTGGCTGAACCGGCGAATGGAAATTGCCGACCAGCACGGGGCTTGAAGACAAGGTCGTCGCCGGCGACTGCCTGCCATGCCGGACTAACCTCGTTTCCTTTCTGAAATTGCGCCGGACGCCAAAGGGCCAGGACGGCGGTTCCGGGCCGCTCCCAGCTCCTGCCCGGACGCAAGCAAGTCAGGAACTGTTGCCGCGCGCATCCCGTTCGCCTGACGGAAGGATCGCAATGGCCAACGAGAAACTCCGCGCCGCCGAGTTCGAAGGAACGCCGAAGCGGCATTTCTACACCGGGCGACGGGTGACGCGCGCCCGCTCGATCGAGGACCTTCGCGCCCGCGCGCACAAGCTGATGCCGCGCTTCGTGCTGGAGTATCTCGAAGGGGGATCGGGGCAGGAAGCAACCCTGAGGCGGGAGCGGGAGGCGTTCGCCGAGTGGCGCGTCATGCCGCACACGCTGGTGGACGAATCGAACCGCGATTGCTCGGCGGACATTCTCGGGCGCAAGGCCGCGCTTCCGCTCGCGATCGCGCCAACGGGCCTCAACGGCATTTTCCGCCGTCATGGAGACATCGCGCTGGCGAAAGCGGCGGCGCAAGGGGGGGTGCCGTTCATCCAGAGCACGATGTCGAACGACCCGATGGAGCGTGTGGCCAGGATTCCGGGATTGCGGCACTGGTGGCAGCTCTACGTCTTCGGGCCGGACGAAATCTGGCAGGAACTGGTGGCCCGGGCCGACAAGGCGGGATGCGAGGCGCTGGTGCTGACCACGGATGCGCAGATCTTCGGCCAACGGCAGTGGGACAAACGCGGCCGGACCGAAATCGGCCTTCCCCGTATTCCGAACCTCCTCAACGCGGCCTCGCACGTCCGCTGGCTCGCTACGACGCTTTCCGGGGGGCTACCGCAGTTCAGCAACGTACGCGATTTCGTGCCGAAGGACCGGCGATCCTTCTTCGATACGGCGAACTGGATCCGGGAGCAGATGCCCCGGTCGCTCAGCTGGGGTGACGTGGAGAAAATCCGCCAACGCTGGAAGAAGCCGCTTTTCCTGAAAGGCCTCATCAACCTCGATGACGTGGAGCGGGCACTGGGCAGCGGGGCCGACGGGATCATCCTCGGCACGCATGGCGGCAGGCAGGCGGACTGGTCGGTCTCCGCGCTCGACATTCTCCCCAGGGCGCGGGAAATCGTGGGAGACGACAAAGCGCTCTACATGTCGGGCGGAATTCGCTGGGGCAGCGACATCATCAAGGCCCGCACCCTCGGCGCCGACGTCGTGCTCTCAGGCCGCGCCATGCTGTACGGCCTGTGCGCCTACGGCACCGACGGCGTCAGCCGTGCGCTGGAAATCCTGGAAGCCGAGGTGCTCAATGAGATGGGGCAGTACGGGGTGCCGAACCTCCAGTCCCTGTCCCGCGATCTGCTGGTGCCCACCCGCGACTTGCCGCTGACGGAGAAGGCCTGACGCAAAAAGTTCCCGAAATTCGGAACGGAGCCGCGCGAAGGTCCGTTAGCGAAACGACAGCAGCCAAAACCGGGAGACAAACCATGGCCCAATCCGTGTCCGAATTCGTCTGGCAGCGACTGCACGATTGGGGTGTCCGACGGATTTTCGGCTATCCGGGAGACGGCATCAACGGCTTGGTCGGCGCGCTCGATTCCATGCGCGACAAGTTCGAATTCGTGCAGGTCCGGCATGAGGAAATGGCCGCCTTCATGGCTTCGGCCCATGCCAAGTTCGCGGGGGATCTCGGCGTATGCCTTGCCACGTCCGGTCCGGGCGCTTCGCACCTGCTGACGGGACTCTACGACGCACGGCTGGATCATATGCCGGTGCTGGCGATCACCGGCCAGCAGGCGCGAACCGCCGTTGGCGCCCACTACCAGCAAGAGCTCGACATGACGTCGATGTTCAAGGACGTTGCCGGCGCCTTCACCGGCTATGCGATGGCCCCCGCGCAAGTGCGGCACCTGGTCGATCGGGCGGTGCGGATCGCCATCGGCCGCCGGCGCGTGACCGCGCTCGTGTTTCCGAACGACCTTCAGGAAATGCCGTACGAGGACCCGCCGCGCAAGCACGGAGCGGTGTTCTCGGGAGTGGGCTGGTCACGGCCACGGGTCGTGCCCGCCGAAAAGGATCTTGAGCGCGCGGCCGAGGTGCTCAATTCCGGCAAGAAGGTCGCGATGCTGGTCGGGGCCGGCTGCAAGGGCGCGACCGATCACGTGATTTCCATTGCCGATCGGCTCGGCGCGGGCTGCGCCAAGGCGCTGCTGGGCAAGGAAGTGCTTCCCGATGACCTGCCCTGGGTGACCGGATCGATCGGACTGCTCGGCACGAAACCAAGTTGGGAGCTCATGCAGGAGTGCGACACGTTCCTGATGATCGGGTCGGGCTTTCCCTATTCGGAGTTCCTGCCCAAGGAGGGGCAGGCCCGCGGCGTGCAGATCGATCTCGATCCGGGGATGCTATCGATCCGCTATCCGTTCGAGGTCAATCTCGAAGGCGATGCCGCCCTTTCGATCGAGGCGCTGCTCCCCCTGCTTCAGCCGAAGACCGATACCGCGTGGCGCGATTCCATCGCGGGTTGGAAGAAGGACTGGAACAAGACCCTGCATGACCGTGCGATGGTGGAGGCCAACCCGGTCAATCCGCAGCGTATCTTCACCGAATTGTCCCCTCGCCTGCCAGACGACGTCATCCTGACCAGCGACAGCGGAAGCTGCGCGAACTGGTATGCCCGCGATATCCAGATGCGCCGGGGGATGATGGGTTCGCTTTCCGGCGGGCTCGCCTCGATGGGGGCAGGCGTGCCGTATGCGATCGCGGCCAAGTTCGCCTATCCTGACCGGCCGGTGATCGCGATGGTTGGCGATGGAGCCATGCAGATGAACGGCATGGCCGAACTGATCACGGTCGCCAAGTACCACAAGAAATGGCCGAACCAGACTTTCATCGTCTGCGTACTGAACAACCAGGACCTGAACCAGGTCACGTGGGAACAGCGCGTAATGAACAGCAATCCCAAGGCCGAGATGACGCAGGAATTGCCCGATGTTCCCTATCACAAGTTCGCCGAGCTGATCGGGCTGCAGGGCATCTTCGTCGATGACCCGAAGGATCTCGGCGCAGCGTGGGACCGCGCGCTCGCTTCCGGCAGGCCCACGGTGCTCGAGGTCAAGACAGACCCCGAAGTGCCCCCGCTGCCGCCGCACTTTACCTTCGATCAGGTCAAGTCCTTCATGAGCACGGCGATCAAGGGCGATCCGGAACAGGGGAGCATGCTCAAGGGCAGCGTCAAGCAGGTGATGAGCTCCGTCTTTTCAGAGGAGTAATTCTTGCCCGGACTGCCCCAACCCAGCGATAAAGCCGCTCGCCTGATCGCCGGCGGAGCGTCTCTGGTCGCAAGCTCAGTGCTGGCCGATGCCGGGATCGAGCATTACCGCGGATCGTTCGAAAACCGCGCGATGGTGCTGCCGTTGGCTGGCTCGGCGTTGTCCATCCTCACCGACACGCGTCTCGCGCTCGGCGCACGTGCGAGCGGAGGGACAGGCGCTCTGGCGATGTCCGTTCACGCGGCAAATGTCGCGATCGGGGCGGCGGGCCTGGGTTTCCACGTGTACAACATACTGAAGCAGCCCGGCGGCTTCACCTTCGGAAACGTCTTCTATCACGCGCCGATCGCCGCCCCGGCAGCCTTGATGGTTGCTGGCACTTTGGGTGCGACGGCACTCGCGCTCGGCAAAGGCGCGAGCCGCCTGGGGCCGGTGCCGCTCGCATCCGGGCGCTCGCTTGCCGGTTTCGCGGCCTTCGCCCTTGCCGGCACCAGCGCGGAAGCCGCCGTGTTTCACTTTCGCGGCGCATACCACAACCCCTTCATGTGGGTTCCGGTGGTCGTGCCGCCGATTGCCGCCCTCGCCCTCGGCAAGGCAGCCGTGACCGGAACAGTCGGCCGGATCACCAACCCCGCCCTTACCGCCACGGCGGTGCTCGGCTTCGCCGGAGCGGCTTTCCACGCGTACGGCGTCTCGCGGAACATGGGCGGCTGGCGGAACTGGCGACAGAATCTGATCGTCGGTCCGCCAATCCCTGCCCCGCCCTCGTTCACCGGAATAGCGATCGCCGGGCTCGGGGCGCTGCTGCTGATGCGGAGGTTCGCTCGTGGCTGATCCCTACCCGACCTACGATGTCCTGGCGAAGCGCGACAGCGCGAGCTGGGACGACACGACTCGCGCCGTCGTGGATCGCCGGCTTTCACTCAAGGTGCCTGAAGGCGTGCTGAGCGACACCCAGCTCGCCACCTTGCGCATGGTGAAAGCGCGGGTGTGCCCCGATCCTGAGGGGAGGCCCCCCACCACGACCCTTGCGATGGTGGTCCAGCGGATCGAGGAGGACTCGACCGAGGGTTTCCGGCATCACGAACTGCCGCGGACGTCCGACGCCTGGCGGCGCGGGCTCGACGCCATCGAAGCGGAGGCGCAGCTCCGCTTCGGCTCACCCTTCGCCGATCTGGACGGGGGGCAGGCCGACGCCGTCCTGCGCTCCATCGAGGACGGCGACGTGCGCGCGCCGGAATGGGAGAGCTTGCCGCCAAGCACCTTCTGGACATGGCGGGTGATACCCGATCTCGTATCCTGCCATTGGTCGCAGCCTTCGCTCTGGAGCGCGATGGGCTTCGGCGGGCCGGCCTCCCCGCGCGGCTACGTCCGCATCGCCGAAAACCGCCGCGATCCGTGGGAAGCGCTGGAGGAAAGAAGCACGTCTCCGACAGGATGGCCACGGCACCATGTCCGCTGAAGCGCAGGCCCCCCGCGCCCTGAATGGACAGGCGCCGGATGTGTTCACGCCCGGCGGCTGGGTTCCCATGCGCGAGTACGGAGAGGAGGAAGTCGATTTCCTGATCGTCGGTACCGGCGCGGGCGGCGGAACCCTCGCCTGCAAGCTCGCCGAAGCCGGTTTTTCCGTCGTGGCGATGGACGCGGGCGCCTACTGGCGCCCGCTGGAGGACTTCGCGTCCGACGAACACGAACAAGGCAAACTCTACTGGAACGATGACAGGATAGTCGACGGCGATAACCCGCTGAAGCTTGGCGCAAACAATTCGGGCAAGGCGGTCGGCGGCTCCACGGTCCATTACATGATGGTTTCGCTGCGCTTCCGCCCTGAATGGTTCAAGAGCCGCAGCAAACTGGGTTATGGCGTCGACTGGCCGCTCGATTGGCGGGAAATGTGGACCTACTACCGGGAAGTGGAGGAGGCGCTGAGCATCTCAGGTCCGGTCACGTACCCGTGGGGTCCGAAGCGCCCGCGCTACCCCTATCGCGCGCATCCGCTGAACGGGCCCGCACGGTATCTCGTGGAAGGCGCGGAGAAACTCGGCATCCAATGGACAGAGACACCCATCGCCACGTTGTCTGCGCCGCGGGGAAAGGCACACCCGTGCGTCTATCGCGGATTCTGCATGGCAGGATGCTCGACCAATGCGAAGCAATCGGCCCTCAACACCTGGCTTCCCCGTGCCCTTTCGGCCGGAGCGGAGATCCGCGATCTTGCCATGGCAGGACGGATCGAGAGTCGGGAAGGCCGCGTCACCGGCGTGCACTACCGGCGCGAGGGGGAATGGCGCTTTCAGAAAGCGAAGAACGTCGTCGTTGCCGGCTACGCGGTCGAGACCCCGCGCCTGCTGCTTAATTCCGCCAGCCCGGAATGTCCCGACGGGCTGGCCAATTCATCCGGTCTGGTGGGCAAGAACCTGATGGTTCACCTCAACCAGTCCGTGTTCGGCCGAACACAGGACGATGCCCGCTTCTACAAGGCGCCGCCGAGCCTCGCGGTAAGCGAACACTGGAATTACGAGGACGCCGGAAAGGACTATCACGGGGGCTGGTGCTACATGCCCCCGGGTCCGCTGGCCGCCAGCTGGGCCAGACTTGTCGCGGGCAAGGGACTCTGGGGACAGGACCTGCTCGATGAAATGCATCGCTACAATAATGCGGTCGGGCTCAAGATGGTGGGCGAGGTTCTTCCGTATGAGCGCAACCAGGTGACGCTTACCGACCAAGCGGACGAGTACGGCCTTCCCGTACCGCGGATCACGTTTTCCTATGGTGAGAACGAGCAGGCGATGATCCGGCACGCGCTCGGTTTCATGGACCAGGCGCTGGATGTGGTGGGGATCACGGACCGGTGGCAGAACCCGGATGAGACGGCGCACTTGCTGGGCACCGCCCGCATGGGCTCCGATCCGGCGACGAGCGTGGTCGATGCCGACTGCCGGAGCTGGGACATTCCCAACCTGTGGATTTGCGATGGATCGGTGTTCCCCACCAGCGGCGGCGTCAATCCGTCACTGACGATCCAGGCGATTGCCTGCCGAACCGGGGATCGGATCGCCGAACTCGCCCGTCGCGGAGAACTCTAGGACAAGGTCTCCGCGCGGCCGATCGGGAAGATCACCTCGACCCTGAGGCCTGGCTGGTTATCTCCGAGCCGAAGCGTGGCGCGGTGCACGCGCGCGGCGGCCGCGACGATGCTGAGACCCAGACCGCTGCCGGGTTCGGAACGGCTGGCGTCGAGCCGGGCGAAACGCTGCAATGCGATCTCCCGCTGGGCCTCGGGTATGCCCGGCCCTTCGTCGGTTACCACGAACCGCGCGGCTTCCGCGGTCCGGTGCAGCTCTACCCGGACCACCCCGCCCGGCGGCGTGTACTTGATGGCGTTGTCGATCAGATTGGTCGCCGTCTGCGCCAGCAGGGCCCGCGCGCCGGAGAGCCGAACCGGCGCAAGATCGGTTTCCAGCCGCACGCCCCGCTCTTCCGCCACAGGCTCGAACAACTCGGCGGCCTCAGCGACCAGGGCATCGAACTGCACCGGCACGAAGCTCGCCGCCGCCGTCGCCTCCGCACGAGCCAGGCCGAGCACGTCCGCGATCAGCCGCAGGATGGACTCGATATCCTCGCGGCTTTCGGCCATCGCGGTGCGGAGCCGCTGCTCATCGCTCGCCTGAAGCTCCGCCAGGTCCAAGCGGGCGCGGATGCGTGTGAGCGGTGTCTTGAGGTCGTGCGCCAGTCCTTCGGTCGCGGCTCGCAGGGAGCCGACCAGCCGCTCGGTTTCCGCGAACGTGCGGTTGATCGTTTCGCCCAGCCGATCGTACTCGTCGCCGCGTCCCGAGACGGGCAGCCGCTCCGCCAGATTGCCGCGCAGGAAACGCTCGCCCGCGCTGGAAGCCTGATCCACGAACGCAAGCCCGCGCCGGCTATACCAGAAGCCGAGCGCCAGCCCGAGAGCGCCGGTTGCCAGCAAGGACCACACGAGGGCCGATAGATAGCGCTCCTGAAGGGCTTTCTGCTCATCGGACAAGTTGCCGACCAGCAGGCGAAAGCCGCCCGGCAGGATGACGGCGCGCGCTTCGACGCTGCGTTCACGCCAGCCGGTACCCGTGCTGGCGACTTGCGTGCTGAAGCTGTGATAGCCGGACCGGTCGATCTCCTCGGGCCATCCGGCGAGGTTGCCGACCAGCGGCTCTCCTCCGGGGCTGGCGAGAAGATAAAAGAACTCGTTGATGCGGGGCAAGCTCTCCGCGCGGCGGATCGCGCCGGCGACGCCGCCGATCCCTGCCGCCTGATACCGGGCGAGCAGGCTTGCCGCCTCGTCGTCCACCAGCGCTCGCGTGCGTTCCTGCAGCAGCCGGGTTGTCTGGACATACTGCACCGTCAAGGCAACGCTGGTGGTCAGAAGCGCGATGAGCGTGATCCACAAGGCGCCGCGCAAGGCTGCGCTGCCTGCGATCGCGCTCCGTTCAATCGGCATCGAGGCGGTATCCCGCGCCGCGGATCGTGCTGATCAGGCTCGGCTCCTCCGGAGCGTCGATCTTGCCCCGCAATCGGCTGACATGGACGTCGATGACATTGGTGCCCGGGTTGAAGCTGTAATCCCAGATCGCCTCGGTCAGCATGGTGCGCGTCACCACCTGCCCGGCGTGGCGCATCAGATACTCCAGAAGCTGGAATTCCTTGTTGTGCAGTTCGATCCGGCGGCCCTTGCGCGAAGCGGTGCGGCCGAGAAGGTCGAGTGTGAGGCTGCCGACCTGAAGCTGCGTCCTGGGCGCGGTGTCGCCGCCCCGGCGCCGGACGATGGCTTCCAGCCGCGCGAACAATTCCTGAAAGGAAAAAGGCTTGGCGAGGTAATCGTCGCCACCGGCGCGCAGCCCTTCGACCTTGTGATCGACCTCGCTCAGCGCCGAAAGCACCAGGACCGGCGTGCGGTTTCCCTGCGCCCGCAGCGCCGTAAGCACCGCCAAACCATCCAGCTGGGGAAGATTGCGGTCAAGGATGATGGCATCATGGCCGCCGCTCAGGGCGGCCGTCAGCCCGTCCACTCCGTTGGCAACATGGTCGCAGGAATGGCCAAGCTCCCCCAGGCCGCGCTTCAGGTAATCGGCGGTCTGTTCGTCATCTTCCACCAGCAGAAGCTTCAATGCCTCCTCCCCTGCGTCTCACAGACCCTGACGAGCATCGGAGGAGGCAGTTCCCGGCGGACCGAATCAGGCAGCGTCGGTCCCGATCCGCAGCCGGGCGTTGAGGCGCCGCCCGTCGCGCAGGACTTCCATTTGCACGGTGCTGCCGACTGCGGCATCGGCCACGGCGCGCGCGAGATCGGTTCCGTCCTCGATTGCCTTGCCGTCGAACCGCCGGATCACGTCGCCCGGCCGAACGCCCGAGAGCGCGGCGGGACCATCCCGCTCCACTTCGGCGATCAAGGCGCCCTCGGCTTCAGTAAGGCCAAGGCTGGCCGCCACATCCAGCGTCACGTCCTGCAGCGCTACGCCGATCCGTCCGCGCGCGATGCTGCCGTGCTCGGCAAGCTGCATCGCCACCTCGTGCGCGAGGCGCGCGGGGATGGCGAAGCCGATGCCAACATTGCCGCCCGATGGTGAGAAGATCGCGGTGTTCACCCCCACGACCCGGCCGTTCGCATCGAACAGCGGCCCGCCGGAATTGCCCGAATTGATTGCGGCATCGACTTGCAGGAAATCGTCATACGGCCCCGCGCCGAGTTCGCGGCTGCGCGCCGAGACGATCCCGGACGTCACCGTGTTTCCAAGGCCGAAGGGGCTCCCGACGGCGAAAACGCTGTCACCCACGCGAATGCGATCGCTGTCGCCCCAGCGCACGGCCGGAAAGGCGCCGCCCCCCTCGATCCGCACGACCGCCACGTCGGTCTTCGGGTCGCGGCCGAGCACCCGGCCCGACAGCTCGCGCCCGTCGCTGAGCTGGACCGACACCACGCTTGCGTCCGCGACCACGTGGTTGTTGGTGACGACAAGCCCGCTCGCGTCGATGATGAAGCCAGAGCCGAGCGACGCGCGCTGATGAGGCTGCCGCTCGGGCATGGGAGAGCCGAAGAATCGGCGCATCCGTTCATCGCGGGAGAAGGCCCCGCCCATCCGCTGCGCCTGGTGTTCCGGCTTCACCTGAATCTGTACGACGCTCGCCCCCACGGCCTCAACCATGTCGGCGAGCGAGGCGTGCGTGCCGGCCTGCGGGACTGCCGCCGCCTGAGGGGCGATCACCGCAGGGACGCTGTATTGTTCGTTCTCGAAAGCGGCCGCGCCGGTCGCGCCCATTACAGCCGCACCCCCGACCAGAACGGCAGCCATTGCCGGGGTCAGGGAAAGTTTTCGCTTGGAAGCCATGTGTGTCCCGTGTTCTCGAATTGATCTTTTCTGGCCCCTATCTGGCGCATGGCCATCACGGCGTCATTGTCCGACGGTTAAATCGATTTAACGAAAGGCCGTTCGGCACGCGGGCGCCCGGCAATACCTGCCCCGGCTGCCCTCGGAACGAGGCCGAAGGCGCCGCGTTGCCATCCCATGCAGCCGATTCTGTCGAAAACCGCTTCCCCTGTCGACGAACGAGGGGTTGGGAACCCTGCAAGCCAAGCCAGCCTGGCGGATGGGCCGCCCTGGGACATGGTGATCCAGAACGGGCCCGTCATGGTGACGGCAATCCATGCAGGGCACACGATCCGCCGCTCGCTACAACCCTGGCTGACGATTTCCGAACAGGAGCGGTTGCGGGAAGAAGACCCGCTGACCGATTTCTTCCTTCCGGCAGGCGACACGATCGTTCGCGCCAACCGGTCGCGTTTCGAATTCGATCTCAACCGCCCACCTGAAAAGGCGGTCACCGTCGATCCGCAGGACACCTGGGGTCTCAAGATATGGGACCCGGACCTGCCGGAACAGGAAATCGAACGCTCGCTCGCGCTCCACGCGCAGTTCTATCGCCTGATAGCGGAAAGGGTGGAAGCGATGATCGCCGAGCACGGCCGCATCCTCGTGCTCGACCTCCACAGCTACAATCACCGGCGCGATGGCCCCGAAGCTTCCCCCGCCTTGCAAAGCGAGAACCCCGATATTGATCTCGGTGCCACGACCCTGAACAAGGACGTGTATGGAAACCTGCTCGAGGGGTTCAAGGCGGGCCTCCAGTCGCGCCAGGTTCGCGGGCGGACCCCGGACGTCCAGGTCAATGTCCGCTGGGAAGATGGCGGCAACTTCCCGGAATGGCTGCACGCCACCTACGGCGACGCGGCCTGCGTGCTGACGCTGGAATTCAAGAAGATTTTCATGGATGAATGGGGGTGCGGCGCCGACATCCTTGCGCTGCAGGAACTGCGCGACGGCTTCCTTGCCGCCGTTCGCGAGGGTCGGGAGAGCCTGGCCCGCGTGGCCCCGGCATGAGCAACCGAGCCACAGCGCCGCAAGCATCCGCGTCACGCCTCTGCGCCGCTGCGATCGAGGTGGATCGCAATCTGGCGCGGATGGACCGCAAGGTGGACTGGCTCACCCGCCTGACGCCCACCAACGTCGATGAGATCTGGGCGGGTTTCCAGGCGTCCGGTTTTCGCGAGATGCCCGACAGCCAGTTCGGCGAAGGCCTGATCAACGACGCGCCGGGTTTGCGGGAAGAGCTTTTCGCGCTCCCCGTCCGGGAGATCGAAAACCCGCTGATCCAGGCTCTCCTGCTGGAAAAGCAGCGCGAGATTGACCGGCAGATCGAATTGGTCCGCATGCGCGGGCTGGACGGGTTCATCATCGCGAGCATCGATTTGTTCGGGCATGTCAGCGAACAGCTGCTGCAGACCGCGCGCGACTTGCTGGAAACCGTGCCGATCCTCCCTCCCGACCCCAAGGACGTCGGCAGCGACGCCATCTGTGAAGCCGCGCGGCAGACCGTGGCCGGATACCGCAAGCGGCATCCTGATTTCTCATGTGAGGTGATCGTCGATCCCACTCCCGGGACGTCCCTGTACATGGCGATGGGCAATTTCCACGTCGCCTTCGATTTCCGTACCGCCCACAGCCGGGTTGCGCCGCTGATCGAACATGAGATCGGCACGCATGCGGTCACCCGGTACAACGGGAGCCGCCAGCCCTTGCACACGCTGGCAGGAGGACTGGCCGACTACGACGTTCTGCAGGAAGGACTAGCGGTTCTGGCCGAATATCTTGCCGGCTATCTTCCCGCGAGCCGCCTGCGCACGCTGGCCGGCCGCGTGGTCGCGGTTCACATGGCGGTGCAGGAAAGCAAGGGGGCCGATATCTACGCCTGCCTGGTGGAAGAATGCAGGCTCGACAGTGCGACCGCGTTCGACACGGCAGTACGGGCAAAGCGCGGCGGCGGGCTGACCAAGGATGCGCTTTACCTGAAAGGGCTGGCCGAACTGCTCGCTTACCTGAGCCATGATGGCGATCTGCAAATCCTGTTTCTCGGCAAGTTTGCGCTGAAGCAGTTGCACAGCCTAGAACGGCTTATCCAGGACGGCATTCTGCATCCGCCGGAAATCATCCCGTCCTATCTTCAAGATCACGCGGCCGCCGAGCGGCTGGCGCGGGCGCGCACGCTATCTCTCGAAGCGCTCTACCAAGAAAGTCCCGAGACATGACGAACCCCCGGATCAAGATCGCCTTCGTCGTGAACGACGTCGCCACCGAAAAGGACAATTACACGACGATCCGCCTTGCCCGAAAGGCAGTGGCGCGCGGCCACGAAGTCGCGCTGATCGGTCTCGGCGACTTCATCTACGATTGGCGCGACGGTATCTGCGCCATGGCGACGCGGAGCAAAGTTGCCGAGTTCGACGACGACAAGACCTATCTCGTCCACTTGCAGGACCCAGAGATGGAGCGGTCGCGGATACGCCTGGCGGAATACGACATCCTGATGTTGCGCAGCGATCCGGCCGAAGAACTGGTAACGCGCAGCTGGGCTCCGTCGTCCAGCCTGCTCTTCGCGCAGCTTGCCTCGCTGAACGACACCATCGTGCTGAACGATCCCAAGCATCTGACCGACGCGGTGAACAAGACATACTTCCAGGGCTTTCCCGAGGCCGTTCGCGCCGAAACGACGATCACGCGGGAACCGGCCGAAGTTGCGCGCTTTCTCGATGCCCATGACGGCAAGGGAGTCATCAAGCCGCTGCAGGGATCGGGCGGGCAAGGCGTGTTCATCATCAGCGAAAAGAACCGCGAGAACCTCAACCAGATCGTGGAAGCCGTGACCCGGGATGGGTACGCCATCGTCCAGGAGTATCTCCCGGCCGCCAAGCAGGGCGACCTGCGCATGATCACCCTGAACGGCAGGCCCTTGCAGGTGGACGGCACCTACGCCTGCCTCCACCGCTTCAGCCAGACCGAAGACCATCGCTCCAACATTTCGGCAGGCGGCGGGGTGGAGATGGTTTCGCCGGACCCGACCGCCTTGCGCATCGCGGAAATCGTCGGCCCGAAGCTGATCGACGACGGCATGTACTTTACCGGCCTGGATATCGCCGGCGACAAGATGATGGAGGTGAACGTCGATACGCCGGGCGGGATCAACTACATGGAAGATCTCAGCGGCGTGAATTTCTCTGGCGCGATCATCGACGATCTGGAGCGCAAGGTCCGCTTGCAGAGGCAGTATGGCGGCACCCTCAGCAACCGCCAGCTTGCGGTGATCTAGGCCCCTCGCGCATTGCGGCGGTTTCGCTCGCCATGACGTTGCAGCCTGGCTGAGCGGGGACCAAATGCCGGGTTCGTCACCTCTGTCAGCCCTATCTCCCTGCGAAAGCTCGGATCTCTGCGGTGCCTGACCGGAAGATTCGGCCGGCCGAAGCCGGCACGAACCTGAGCACCCTGTTCTCCCGCTTACTTCGCGGCGGAATCGAACACCTTCTCTCCGTCGATGTAGGTCATCACGACCTGGGTGTTGTGCACATCGGTGATCGGGATGGTGAAGATGTTGCGATCGAGCACGATGAAGTCTGCCAACTTGCCCTGCTCCAGAGTGCCGGTTGCGTGATCGAAATTCATTTGCCTAGCGGACTGGCGCGTAAATACGTCGATCGCTTGTTCCAGCGTGATCCGTTCCTGCGCGCCGAGCACTTCGCCGCCGCCACCGGGCACCTGCCGGGTGACTAGCGTTTCGATAGCTATCCACGGGTTCACCGTGGGCACTACGTTCCAGTCAGACCCCGGCACGACCAAGGCGCCCGCGTCGAGCGCGTCCTTGATCGGAATCCAGCGCTTCATTCGCTCTTCACCCACTGCCTTGCGAATGTCTGCGATGATCGGTGAAGTGTACCAAATGTATGGTGAGAACTCGAACGCGGCACCGATCCGGGCGCCGCGCTGCAGGTCTTCCATCTGGACGAAGCTATTGTGCCCGACGTTATGCAGCGCCCCGCCAACACCGTTCTGCTGGCGAGCGTGTTCGATGGCGTTTAATCCGGCGCGTACAGCTCCATCGCCGGCAGCGTGAAACTTGACTGTGAGCCCATCGCGATCAAGCCGGGCTACTTGTTCATTCAGCTGGTCCTGCTGAATCAGCAGCAGTCCACGCTCCCGGATGGAATCGACTTCATGCGCCCCATGCATCGGCTGGTAGGGATCGACCATTGCCGCCGTATGCCCATCGGTCGGCACGCCATCCAGCACGAGCTTGACGCAGGAGGGAGAGAAACGGTCCCGCGCATAGAGCATGCGCTGGGCGACAAGTTCTTCGTCCGACCCCCACAGGCACCCCCGCGCCCGCTGCTTCAGTTCCCCGGCATCCGCCAGCGAGGCGTAAGCCTCCGCGGTCGCCCGGAAGACGCCGGCATCGTCGAACGCGGTGATCCCGTAGGATAGCATGTCGTCGAGCGCCCACTTCAGCGCAGCCCGGAGCCGCTCCTCCGATGGAGCAGGAACATGGACGGACACGAGGCCGCTCGCGCTTTCGCGCAGGATGCCGGTCGGCTCGCCGCCAGCGGCCCGTTCGATGATGCCGCCTTCCGGATCGGGTGTGTTCGCGTTGACACCGGCAATCCGCAGCGCCATCGAATTGGCCCATGCGCTGTGGCCGGAAATGTCGCGCAGCAGCACCGGATTGTTCGGCGAGACCCGGTCGAGCAGTTCCTTCGTCGGCGGGGTGTTTCCGAAACTGTCGTTCTGATAACCCCCGCCGTCGATCCATTCGCCCGGTGGCGCCTTGGCCACGCAGCCGGCGATGAAGTCCAGACTCTGTTGCGCGTTCGATCCTTGCGGAACCATGCAGCGGAACTGCGCCAGCCCGCCGCCGGAAGGGTGCACGTGCATATCGTGCAGCCCCGGAATGACGAGCTTCCCATCGAGATCGAGCGTCTGCGTAGAGGCTCCACGATGGGCTTCTACCGCCTGTGCATCACCAATGGCGATGATTGCGCCATGCGAAATCGCCATCGATGTCGCCCAGCCGCCTGGCGTGTAGATCGTCGCATCCTCGACGATCAGGTCGGCTTTCGGAAGCTCGAATTCCGGCGCGGCCGTGAACTGCGCATGTGCGGGGACGGCGGCGACCAGGGCCAGTGCAGCCGTAGCGAAAAGCGTTTTTCTCATGACGTCTCCAGGAAAGACTGGCCAGCCCCGGAACATCCCGGTGGCGGCGGATTGCGAACGGGCGGCGAGCGCAGGCATCACGCCTGCACCGGTACGGCCTCCCTGCGAACGAGAAGCGGCCAGGCGAATAGTGCGAGCGAGAGGATCATCGCGGCAATGCTGAGGATTTTGACCGGCTCGAAGCTGTCCGCTCCGCCCAGGAGCTCACTGGCGGCCAGCGGACCAAAGGCGAGGCCAATCATCTGTGAAGCGATTGCGGTCGACATCAGGCGACCGGACGGCGTGAGGCTGGCGGCCAGCCCGAGGATGAACGGCAGGGCAAAGTTCCACAGCGTGTTGAAGGCGATCAGCGTTACCAGGAACGCGCCATAGCCGGGCGTGCCCAGCGTCAGAGCCAGCGCCGCAGCGCCGCCTACGGTGCCGACCACTATCGGCCAGAACCGGGAAATACGTTCCGACCACCAGACAGCGCCAAGCGCGCCCCCCACCGCGGTGAACTGGCAGATCAGCAGCCCATTGGCGATCGGCTGTTCGGCAATCCCGGCATCGATTCCGATCAGGAACAGATTGGCCCAGGCCACGCCGATCGAGACATTGTAGACGAGAACACCGGCAAGGACGAACACGATCGTCGTCGTCGATGCCCTTCCGAACCCGTCTCCGGAGGCATCGTGTGCCACGTCGCCAGCCCTGCCGGTAACATCCGGCAGGTACCAGGCCACCGCGCTTGCCGCGAGGCTGGCGATGGCCCAGCTGTAAAATACCGTTCCCAGTCCGAAGCTGTCCAGGATGCTGGGCATTGCCCAGAGGCCCAGCGCTCCGTACGTCAGCAGCAGCACGAGGTAGAGCCCCATGTTGCGTTCCGGCTGCGATGAAGAACCCACCACCGAGAAGCTGATCGAGATGATGAAGCCGGATCCGAAGCCCGCTACCATGCGCGCGAGGGGGAGAAGGTCCCCGCCCGCGGCCATGCCGGAAAGGACATAGCCCAAGGCTGCAACCAGCAATGCGGCGACCGTCTGCGTGCGCCAGGAAAGCCGCGGACCGATGAGCGCTGCCAGCACCGTTCCGACGGCGATCCCGAGCATTTCCATGAACGCCATCTCGTTCGCGGACGCTTCGCTGAGGCCGTATTGAGTGACGAAGCCCTGCACCAGCCCCGGCTGGACGATGAAGCTCAGGACCCCGATCGTACCGAGGATGATCGCGGCACCCACCCCCTGATCCGTCCGGTGCTCCATGCTACCCCCTTCCCCCGCGGCGACAGCGCCAGGAGTGCAGAACCTATAAGCGCGACCTGCCGAGGCTTGGCCGAACCGGCCATAACCGCCTTTGTCCTGTGCGGCCGGTTACTCGCGGCATTCGAAGCTATCGGCGCTGGCGGGGTCGCCACCGACGTAGCGAGCGACCTTGGGGTGGGGGCACAGCGGGCGGGAAATGCCGGGGATGGAGCGGCTTGTGGCCCTGATCCGGTCAGGGGCCTCACCTCTTTCGACCCAGGCCTGGATCGCGTCGAGCATGTCGAACTCGTCCGTCGCCTCGCCGCCGCGGCAGTGGGTCATGCCCGGTATCAGGAACAGCCGCACGGAATCGCGCACGCTCTCCCCGTTGACGTCCACCACCTGATCGTACCAGTCAACCAGTTCGCTTGAGGCCATGCCCTGATCGGAAAGGCCGTTGTAGACGATCATCTTCCCGCGGCTGGCGAACGTGTTGAGGAACGGCGAATCCGCATCGCCCAGGGCAGCGGTGTGCCGCACCCGCTCCAGCACATCATCCCAGTCCACCGGCCCCTTCGGATCGAAACCCGGTTCGGGCGGAGTAAGCTGGTAAAGGGAGAATTGCCCGAGGCCCAAGGTGGCATCGGCCGCATCGGATTGGCCGCTCGTCGATCTGCCAAGCCGCATGCCGCGCCAGGCATCCGAAGCGATGCCTGTGTCGTAGTTGAACGGACCATAGATGGATGTTCCGTCACGGGTGCGCGGCCCTTCATGCATGGCGCGCAACGCACCGACCTGATCGTTGCTGAGGCAGGACGCAGTCTTGCCGCCCTTGCACGTGAGCACGCCCGGGTCGAAGCCGCACGCCTGCCAGTCATGGATCAGGCCATCCTTCAGCCCGTCGAGCGCATCGCACTGCTTGAGCACGCCGCCCCTCACCAACTGCAAGTCGGCGTCGGAGAAAACTTGAGAAATGATTGGCTGGCCGCTTTCGTCCCGCGGCGCGATTTTCGCCAGGACGTTCTGATTCCACATCTCGTCGATCGCGATGCGGGAAAAGCGCAGCGAGGGATCGCCTGACACGATCCCGTCGAAATGGAGCGGCAAGCGCTGGGAAGCGATGAGACCTTGCCGACCGCCGTTTGAGCAGCCCAGCATATAGGAATACTCGGGCTTCGACCCGTAGAAGGCCCGGACCAGTTCCTTGCCCAGCAGCGTCGTCTTGTCGAGCGCGTTGTAGGCGTAATCGATCCGCGCCTGCTGATCCGTGCCGAAAGAAGCGTCGGTGAAGAAGCCGCTGTGTCCGCCGTTGGTGGAAATGACGGCAAAGCCGCGGGTCAGTGCGGGCGGATTGACCGTGGCGTCGATATCGCCGATCGCCGGCATCAGCCAGCCGTCCATCCCTGCTCCGCCATGGAAGGCGAAACGGCCGTTCCAGTCCAGCGGCAGGCGCATGTCGAAACCGATTCCGAATTCACGCCCATCTGCACCGGTGCGCTGGTTGATGACGCCCTGCACGAGGCAATGAGCCGGGACGATGGGCCGCGACGGGTCGACCCTGCCGCTTCCGTCCTCGGCCAGAACTCGCCCTTCGGGTGTCAGCCGGGCCGTCGTGACGTTCACGCCCCAGCCGCTATAGCTCGCCAGCGCGGTGCACCGCTGTTCTGCGTCGACGATCGCGCCAGCGACGGCTGCACGGCTGTCTGTCAGCGTGGCGTGGCTGGCGCATCCCGCCAACGTCGCGGCCAGCAGCGCAATCGCGCCGCGTCTGTTACCCCGAACCGCGTGCCACATTCCCATGACCACCTCTGCCCCTGTCTTGCCCGCGCCACTCTTCCCAGCGTCCCGTCTGCCGTGCGGCAGCATCACAACGACACCACGATTTCCGGTGCCATGCGGAACTCCCAGCCCCGGAAGGACGGATTGCGCCCGTCGACCAACCTGATGTCGGGACAGGCGGCAAACAGCACGTCCAACGTGATTTCCATCAGCGCGACCGAAAACCAGCGTCCCGCGCAGAAGTGATTGCCGAACCCGAACGCTGCATGGGAGCCCTCTTCGCGGAATATGTCGAACCGGTCGGGATCCGCAAAGCGGGTTTCGTCCCGATTGGCCGAAGCCAGGATCGCGGCGATCGGAGTGCCCTTCGCGAGGGTCACTCCGCCGATTTCCACATCTTCCAGCGCCGTGCGCAGCTGCGTGCCGATCGGCGCGACCCAGCGAAGTCCTTCGTTGACGGCGCTCCGCAGCATCTCCGGCCCGCCATCCTTCACGGCTTCATACTGCCGGCGGTCCTGCATCAACCCTACGAACACGGTGCCCGCTCCGTGTCCCGGCTCCTGCATCCCGCCAAGCAGAGTCACCTTCACACTCGGCAGGATCCGTTCGACAGGGCGGCATTGCCCTTCGGGCATGGCGAAGTGCAACATGTGTGAAAGCGGAGTGTCTTGCGGGGCATCTGCCAGATCGCGCAGCAACGGCACCAGTTCGGCCTCAAGCTCAGCGCAGGTTTGGAGACAGGCTGCATGCCTGCGGGGATCGTTCTCGTAGTTGATCGCTCCTTGCGATAGCCCATGGAACCAGCGCAGCAGCGTTGCAGCAGGAACGCTGCCAAGCCCAAGCGTCTCCGCCAGCGCCAGAGCGGACACGGGTTCGAAGTACCGGGCCATCAGGTTGACTGGTTCGCCGCGCGGCAATTCGTCCAGCACCCGCTCCGCGATGGGCCGGGCGAGCGCATCGATATAGCCGCTTACTTCACGGGCCCTGTAGCGGGCCTCCAGCCCGCCGCGCAGTTCCCTGTGTACGGCACCTTCGCAGGTAAGGATCGTCGGGCTTCCGAACGATCGTTCGACCGGGGAGTCCGCCGCCTCGGCTGTGAAGAGCCGCGGCGATTTGACGATAGTTTCCACATCGGCCCAGCGGGTCGCGAACCACACGTTCGCCGCGGGTACGGGCGTGATCGGCGCTTCGCGCCGCAGTCGGGCATATATCGGATAGGGATCGCGCTCCAGCGCTTCGATCGTGATCGATTCTGCGAACTCGAGCGTCCGGGTCATCAGCGCGATCCCTGCCTTTCCTTCCGCAGCTTGCTATTGCGTCTGGTGCACTATTTCCCCGTTGATCAGCGTCATCAGCACTTTCGTATTGTGCACATCGGTGATCGGGATCGAGAAAATGTTGCGGTCGAGTACGACGAGGTCAGCCAGCTTGCCTTCCTCTATCGTTCCGGTCGCATGGTCGAAATTCATCTGCCGGGCGGCCTGGCGGGTGAATATGTCGACCGCCTGATCCAGCGTGATCCGTTCCTGCGCGCCCAGAACTTCGCCGCCGCCGCCAGGTACCTGGCGCGTTACCAGCGTTTCTATCGCAATCCACGGATTGACGGATGGGACAACGCTCCAGTCCGAACCGGGCACGACCAATGCGCCTGCATCGAGGGCATCCTTCACCGGAATCCAGCGCTTCATCCGCTCCTCGCCGACGGCCTTGCGAATGTCGCCGATGATGGGAGAAGGAAACCAGATGTAAGGCGAGAACTCAAACGCCGCGCCGAGCTCCCGCCCGCGCTGGATGTCGCTCATCTGCACGAAGCTGTTGTGGCCGACGTTGTGGTATTGCCCGCCCGGCCCATTCGCCGCTCGCGCCGCCTCGATGGCATTCAGGCCGGCGCGCACGGCCGCGTCGCCCGCGGCATGGAACTTCACCGTGAGACCGCGCCGGTCGAGCTGCGTCACCAGTGCATTGAGTTCATCCTGCGGGATCATGATCAGGCCTCGCTCCCGCGCGGTCTGATCGTGCGCGTCGTGGCCGATCGGCTCGTAAGGATCGACCATCGCGGCCGTATGCCCGTCGGTCGGCACGCCATCGAGCATGAGCTTTACGCAAGAGGGCGAAAACCTCTCCCGCGCATAAAGCATGTATCGGTCCAGCAGCGCCATGTCGCCGCCCCACAGGCAACCGCGCACGCGCTGCTTCAGGCGCCCCGCATCAGCCAACTGGGCATAGGCGCGCGCGGTCGTCTCGGACACGCCCGCATCGTCGTACGCGGTGATGCCATGGGACATCATGTTGGCAAGCGACCAGGACAGCGCCTCTGCCGCCTCATCGACAGTCGGCTCCGGGATTTTCATCGAAACGAGCGAGGCGGCAGATTCGCGCAGCACCCCGGTGGGCTCGCCATTTGCGCCGCGTTCGATGATCCCGTTCTCGGGATCGGCCGTATTGCGATCGATCCCAGCCAGCTTGAGCGCGGCCGAATTGGCCCAGCCGCTATGACCGCTGATGTCGCGCAGGAGGACGGGGTTGTTCGGCGCGACACGGTCCAGCATCGACTTGTGCGGCGGCGTGCTCCCGAAGGAATCGTTCTGATATCCGCTGCCGGTGATCCATGCGCCCGGGCCGGCGCGGCCGGCGCACTCGCCGACGATCCGGAATATCGCGTCGGGCGAGGAACCGTGCGGAATCTCGCAGGCTTTTTCGGCGAGTCCCGCTCCTTGCGGGTGCACGTGCATGTCGTGCAGGCCCGGCATCACCATCTTGCCGTCAAGGTCGAAGACCCGCGTCTGCGGCGTGCGATGGGGGGCCACGGCGGCTTCATCCCCAACCGCAACGATCGCGCCGTTGCTGATGGCAAGGGCGCGCGCCCAGCCATCGGGCGTATAGATCTGCGCGTCTTCGAGAATGATGTCCGCTTCCGCGGGCGGCACCGGTCTGGGTTCGTTGAACTGGGCTTGCGCGGTTCCGGAAAACAGGAGCGCAGCTCCCAAAAGGTACTTGCCTGCTCGCATGGTTCACTCTCCAAAACTATGACGACAAGACAATTCCAATCGCCGTTTCTGGCTTGGCCGATGCGGCCAATCGGCCGCCGTTCAGGCGAGATGCCGCATGGGTAGCAACGCCTTGCGCGCCTGGACGAAGGCTTTCATGTCGTTGATGCAATCCACCGCCGTGAGGTCGTCGCCCAGGAAGTAGTGAACGGAGAACTTCCCGTCCGCCGGATCGCCCTGCACGACTTCCCGATCGTGGCCGAGGGTAAGGCCGGCCGTCTGCAACTTGACGTCGTACTGGTTCGACCAGAACCACGGCAGAGCCTGGTAAGGGACGGGATCACCGCAGATATGCCGCGCGGCGACCATCGCCATGTCGTTGGCGTTCTGCACCGATTCCAGCCGGACGACCTGCCCGCGTGCGGAGACGTTCGCATGAGCCGCGCAGTCGCCGATCGCGTAGACATCCGGAAGCGAGGTGCGGCAGAATTCGTCGACCAGCACTCCGCCGCTCGCCCCTTGCGCCCCTGCCGCCTCAAGCGGAGCGACCGCGGGGACGATGCCGATGCCGACGATGACGATTTCCGCCGGAAGGACGCTACCGTTGGCCAACCGCACGCCGCAGACTTTGCCCGCTTCCCCTTCCAGGCAAGCAACCGTGGTTTGCAGCCGAACGTCGACCCCGTGCCGGCGGTGCTCGCGCAGCAGGAAGGCGCCGACCTCCCGGCCTGCAACCCGCTCCAGCAAGCGGTCCTGCATTTCGAGCAGAATGACTTCGCAGCCCAGCTTGCGCAGCACGGCCGCCGCTTCAAGCCCGATGTAACCGCCGCCAATCACGGCAGCGCGCCTTGCGCCGCCTTCCAGTTCGCGGATGATGCCATCGACATCCTCCCGGGTACGCACGGCGTGAACCCCGCTGATATCAGCCCCCGGACACGTCAGGCGCCGGGGAACGCCGCCGGCCGCCCAGATAAGTTTGCCGAAGCCGATCCGTTCGCCATCCGCCAATTCGACAGCGCCCGCGCAAGCCGCGTCCGTGAAGTCGAGCGACACCACTTCCCGCGCTGGAAGGAGGCGGATCTGCTTGTCGTCCCAGAACCGCAGCGGCCGGATTTGAAGGCGCTCGAACGGCTTTTCGCGCGCAAGATACTCCTTCGACAGCGGCGGCCGTTCGTATGGATACTCCCGATCGCGGCTGACCATGCCGACCGAGCCCGCAAAGCCTCTCTGACGCAGCGCGGCGGCCGCATTGGCGCCGCCATGCCCCGAACCGACGATCAGGACGTCGTAAGCGTGTTCCGCCATTGACCGCCCCTCGGCCCTCAGGCCAGATTGTTGCGCGAGAGCGTGGTTCCGGCTCGCCAGGATACGCCGATTTCGTGCCAATACCCCGCGATCTTCTCCTGCGGCATGATGTCCAGCAATTCCTCCACCGGGCTATCGAAATAGGTGAGATCGAAGTCGCCCTCGAAGCAGCGCCCCTTCTCCACATCGAAGCCCGACATGGTGACGACTTCGTCCAGGCTTTGCGTGCCGTCGGTTTCGATTGCCGGCATCCAGCGGCTGTGGGCCATCGGATGACCGTTGACGAAGCCGGGACTCTCGCACGTGTCGCGGATCGTGAAACGCCCTTCGGCAAGGCGGCGGTCGAACGCCGCCAGCGTTACGCCGAACGTGCCGCCCGGCTCCAGCCGCGGGCCTGCCTTGCCGACGTTAACCGGTCGGCTCATCTGGATGCTGCCCAGCTTCTTGGGATAACCCTGGTGCTGGCCCCGCAGCATGGCGAATTCCTTGTCCACCCAGATGTACAGGCAGCGGGTGTAGGTCTTGCCCTGAAACTTGCAGCGGCAGACGATGAACATCTCCTTGTACTGGACGCGGACCGGATCGAGCAGCTGTTCGGGATCGTCCCCGGTTGATTGCCAATCCGCCCAGATTGCCGCCAGCGCGCCGGGATCGTCATCCGCAAGATCGAAGCCGTCCGGCAGCAGCGCGGCGATCGCGGCAGGATCCGTGCGGTATTCGAGCGTGATGAGTTCTCCCGAATAATGCCACGGAACAGGCGGCACGATGCTCGCCTTTCCAGTTGGCGTGCGGGGATAGAACAGGCCTTTCAGTCGGCTCATTGCGTCCTCTTGGCGGATTGGGATCGATGGGTGCGATTGTGTCGCCGGCACCGGTCCGAAGCTTGGCCGCAACGGCCAAAGCCAGACGGTTGCAATCGCAGTAGGCCAGCTCATCCCCTGAACAGGAGACGAGAATGACCGTCGAATATCGCCGCATCCTGCTGGACGGCTACCCGATTCTGGCCACGCGCGAGGGGGACGAGCTCGTGACCAGGGACGGTCGCAGCATCGGGATCGACGATGCGGTCCATCTGCCGCCGGTCGCGCCGAGCAAGATCATCTGCGTCCATCTCAACTATCACAGCCGGGTGGATGAGTTCATCACGAAGCTCCCCCCTGCTCCCACCTACTTTCACAAGCCGGTTACCGCGCTCAACACGCACAAGGGCCGGATCGTGCGGCCCGAAAGGTGCAAGTACCTCAATTACGAAGGCGAAATCGCCATCGTGATCGGCAAGACCTGCCGCAATGTTTCGCCGGCAGATGCGGGCGATTACATCCTCGGCTATTCGGTCGCCAACGACTACGGGCTGCACGATTTCCGCGATACGGACGCCGGATCCATGCTCCGCGTGAAGGGATCCGACACGCTCTGCCCAGTCGGGCCGGGGCTGGTGACCGGATGGGACTTCCGCGACAAGACGATCCGCACCTACGTCAACGGCAAGATTGTGCAGGAAGATACCACGGCGAACATGGAGTGGGACATGCACTACCTTGTCGCCGATATCGCCCGCACGATCACGCTGGAGCCCGGCGACATCCTGCTGTCCGGCACCCCTGCCAACAGCCGGCCGGTCCAGCCGGGCGACGTGGTGGATGTGGAAGTCGAAGGCCTGGGCCGACTGTCCAACACGATCGTCGAAGGCCCCATACCCATTCGCGACGACGTGGGAGCACAGCCCAGCGAATCCGAGGAAGTGATTTCCACGGCCATGGGCGGCGACTGGGAACATCGCGGCAAGCGCGCCGCGGGCGGACAAGGCGCCCAGTTCTACAAGTCCGCGCTGGAGGAGTAGGAATGGCGCTGCCCGATGCTACCCGCTTCTACATCGGCGGTTCCTGGGTTGAACCCGCAAGCACGAAGCGCGGCGTCATTGTCGACCCTGCGAGCGGGCAAGACATCAAGCCCGTCGCGCTCGGCAACGCGCGCGATGCGGCAAAGGCGATCGCCGCCGCACGCAGCGCCTTCGATGGCTGGTCGCAGACGAGCGTGGCCGAGCGGCTGGAGCTGCTGAAGCGGATCAGCGCGGGCCTCCAGGCGCGCAGCGACGAGATCGGCGATGCCATCAGCGCGGAAATGGGTGCACCGATCGGGCTCGCCCGCGGCGCTCAGGCCGGATCTGGGCCCCAGCACTTCGATGAGATCATCCGCCTGCTGGAAAGCTACAGCTTCGAACGAACCCTGGGGTCGACGCTTGTCCGCCGTGAACCGATTGGCGTCTGCACGCTCATCACGCCCTGGAACTGGCCGATGAACCAGATCGCGACCAAAGTTGCCCCGGCGCTGGCAGCCGGCTGCACGATGGTTCTGAAGCCGAGCGAGTTGGCTCCGCTCGACGCGGTTCTCCTCACGGAGATCATCGATGCAGCGGGCCTGCCGGCCGGGGTGTTCAACCTGGTTCACGGCACGGGCGAGGATCTGGGAGAGACGCTGACGGGGCATCCCGACGTAGACATGGTATCCTTCACCGGATCGACGCGCGCAGGGATAGCTATCGGGCAGAATGCAGCGCGCACGGTCAAGCGCGTCGCCCTGGAGCTTGGCGGCAAGTCGGCCAACATCGTTCTGCCGGATGCCGATCTAGGGACAGCGATCCGGGAAAGCGTCAGCAGCTGCATGCTCAACAGTGGACAAAGCTGCAACGCACCCACTCGCCTGCTCGTCCCGCGGGCGGCGCTGGACGAGGTCTGCGAGCTTGCCGCTGACGCCGCGCGCAGCCTGACGGTCGGGCTTCCGGCAGACAATCCCGACCTCGGCCCGATCGCCAACGAAGCGCAGTACCGGCGTGTAATCGCGATGATCGACGAAGCGGTAGAGGAAGGTGCGCGACTGGTCGCCGGCGGAAGCGAGAAACCCGGCGGGCTCAGCGGCTTTTTCGTCCGCCCGACCATCTTTGCCGATGTAACCCCTGACATGACGATCGCGCGCGAGGAGGTTTTCGGGCCGGTTCTCGCCATCATCGCCTACGACGATGTGGAACAGGCGATCGGGATTGCGAACGACAGCCCCTACGGCCTTTCCGGCCACGTATGGGGCGCGGACATCGCCGCTGCGAACCGGATTGCTGCACGCCTGCGCACCGGCATGGTGCACCTGAACGGGGCGGGGCTGGACAGCGCGGCACCCTTTGGCGGATACAAGCTATCGGGCAACGGGCGGGAATGGGGCGTTTTCGGACTGGAGGAATTTCTCGAAGTGAAGTCCGTTTATGGCGGAGCCGGGAGCGCGCAATGAGCAAGACGATCGAGGTAACCCTGCGCGATGGGGAGACCATGCGGATCGAGGCGGATGACGGCCTTACCCTGATGGAAGCCTTGCGCGACAACGGCGTGGACGAGTTGCTGGCGCTGTGCGGTGGCTGCTGTTCATGCGCGACCTGCCACGTCATCCTGCCCGACACGGTGTTTGCGGAATTGTCTCCCCCCTCGGATGACGAGGACGACTTGCTCGACAGTTCGGAGCACCGGACGGCGACGTCGCGCCTGTCGTGCCAGGTTTCGGTGGCGGATCTGCCTACTCCCTGCAGACTGACGATCGCACCGGAAGACTGACATGGCTTGCGCAAAGGACTGCCCGGCCTAATCTGCGCGTATGACCGAACCGACAATCTCGGTTTTATTTCTTCGCCACATCGCGAACTGCGTGGAACTTGCCGGCCACTCCTGCACGCCGCTGCTTGCGGAATTCGGACTGTGCCGTCACGCACTGGAGGACCGCGAGGGCACGATCCCGCTGAAGGACTTCCTGCGCTTCTTCGAACGAGCAGCCGAACACTCGCAGAACCTGCACTTCGGGCTGCAAGCCGGGCGGCTTGCCAGCGCAGACAGCCTTGGCCCGCTGAGCTTCCTGTTCCTGTCGGCACCCAGTCTCGGCGATGCGTTCCACGCGTTCGTGCGGTATCTCGACACGATGCAGCAAGCGGCACGCAATGCCTTTCGCGTCGATGGCGGGACCGCGACGTTCGAATATCTCATCCTCGATCCCGGACTGGGTGTCAGGCGCCAGGATGCGGAATATTCGATCGGCACCACCTACACCCTGGCCAAGAACTTCTGTGGCGGACGTCTGCCTGTGAAAGAGGTCTGCTTCGAACACTCGCAAGCGGGAGAATACCTGCGCTACCGCGATTTCTTTGGTTGCGACGTGTTCTTCGAGCAATCCGCGAACTCGATTTCCTTCGATGCCGGCGTGCTGAATGAACCCGGCCAGATGCTCAGCCCCGAGCTGTTCCCCATCCTCGTCGACCACTTGCAGCGGAAGGCCCGCGCCCGCCCCGGGGAAGACGATGTCGTCGCAAGGCTCGACGGATGGCTCGCCTCCGCGGACATCTCAAGTCCGCTGAACCTTGGCGATGCCGCTCATGCCCTTGGACTTTCGTCACAGACGCTACAGCGGGGACTGCAGCAGAAAGGGCTGTGCTGGCGCGACCTGCTGCATCGCCGCCGAATGGAAGCGGCCACGAGACTCCTGATTGAAAGCCGCCGCAGCATCGCCGATATCGCCGTTGCTACCGGTTATGCCGAAAGCGCCAGCTTCATCCGCGCCTTCAAGATCGACAGCGGACAGACCCCGGCGCGTTTCAGGAAGCACTTCGGATCGTAGCAACATTCGCTGAGGGCCGCGTTCAGGCGAGCCGCTCCAGCACCGCCTCCAGCCGGTCCAGCCCTTCCTCCAGGACATCGTCCGGCATCGTAAGCGCTGGCAGGAAACGCAGTACGTTGCCGCGCAGCCCGCAGGAGAGCATCAGCAGCCCTTCTTCCGCGCCCTGCGTCACGACCTTGCGGGTCAGTTCGGGATTCGGCCGATTGGGATCCCCTTGATGGACGAACTCCACCGCCACCATGGCGCCGGGACCGCGAACGTCGCCGATGACCTCCAGCCCGCCCCGCTGCAGCGATCGCATCCGCGCCTTGATGGCAGACCCGATGTGGCGCGCCCGGGCGTTCAGATCGTCTTCCTCGATGATCTTGAGCACTTCCAGCCCCGCAACACAGCCCAGCGGCGAACCGCCGTAGGTGCCGCCAAGCCCGCCTGCATCGGGCGCGTCCATCAGGTCGCTGCGGCCCATTACTCCCGAAATCGGGAAACCGCCCGCCATTGCCTTGGCGATGGTCATGAGGTCGGGCTTGACGCCGTTTTCCTTCGCCACCCAGTCCATCGCGAACAGTTCTCCCGTGCGGGCGAAGCCGGACTGCACCTCATCCGCGATCAGCAGGATGCCGTGTTCATCGCATATCTCCCGCAGCGCCTGGAAAAAGGCATAGGACGCGGTGTAGAATCCGCCCTCACCCAGCACAGGCTCCAGCACGATGGCGGCAACGGCCGAAGGCTCGATGGAGGAAGCGAACAGCGCCTTCAGTCCCTCGATTGCCTGGGCATCGTCGAAGCCGTGGTACGGGATGGGAAAGCGGGTGTGGAACACGTCGCCCGGCATCGGCCCGAAACGCGCCTTGTAGGGAGTGACCTTGCCCGTCATCGCCAGCGTCAGCAGCGTGCGCCCGTGATAGCCGCCCTGGAACGTCACGATACCGCGCCGTCCGGTGGCGGCGCGCGCAATCTTCACGGCGTTTTCCAGCGCTTCGGCACCAGTGGTGAAGAAGATCGTCTTCACATCGCCCTCGATGGGTGCACGCGCGTTCAACTGCTCCGCAAGAGCAATGTAGCTTTCATAAGGCGTGACCTGGAAGGAACAGTGGGAAAAACGGTCAAGCTGGTCCTTTACCGCGTCCACGATGCGCGCATTGCCGTGCCCGGTATTGCAGACCGCGATACCCGTGGCAAAATCGATGTATCGCTTGCCTTCGGCATCGAACGCTTCGGCATTATCCGCCCGCACGAAGAAGCGCTGGTGCATGGAAGCGACGCCGCGCGGCACTGCGGCTTCGCGCCGGGCCCAAAGTTCGGAATTGCTCGTCACCGGTCGATGCCTCCTATCAGACAATACTTGAGTTCAAGGTATTCATCGAGACCGTGGCGAGAGCCTTCGCGGCCCAGCCCCGATTGCTTGATGCCGCCGAAAGGCGCGACCTCGGTAGACAGTATCCCGTCGTTGACGGCGACCATGCCGAATTCCAGCGCTTCCATCACCCGCCAGGCGCGCGCCAGATCACGCGAGTAGAAATAGGCGGCAAGCCCATAGGGCGTGCCATTGGCGACGCGGATCGCCTCTTCCTCGGTTTCGAAGCGGATGACCGGCGCGACGGGGCCGAATATCTCCGCCGCGGCGATCTCCATGTCCGCGGTGACGCCGGTGAGGACCGTAGGCTGGTAGAAATTGTCACCCACTGGCGAGCGTGCGCCGCCGGTCCGCGCGACCGCGCCGGCATCCAGCGCGCTTCGCACCAGGCTTTCCGCTTTCCCGAGCCCCGAGGCGTTGATGAGCGGCCCGATCTTCGAATCTTCCTCGACCCCCGGTGCCACTTTGAGTTCAGCCACGCGCTTCGTCAGCCGCTCCACAAACGCGTCGTGGATTCCGGCCTGGACCAGAAAGCGGTTGGCGCAGACGCATGTCTGCCCGGAGTTGCGGTATTTGGACGCGAGTGCACCTTCCACCGCCTGGTCCACATCGGCATCGTCGAACACGATGAAGGGCGCGTTCCCGCCAAGCTCCAGACTGAGCTTGATGACGTTCTGTGCGGCTTGCTCCATCAGGATCTTGCCGACCGCTGTCGACCCGGTGAAGCTGAGTTTCCGGATCAGGGGATCGCTGCAGAACAAGCGGCCGACATCGGCCGGATCGTTCGTTGGAACCACGCGGAACAGCGCTGCCGGGATACCGGCTTCGCGCGCCAGATGCTCAAGAGCGAGTGCGGACAGCGGCGTCGCTTCGGCTGGCTTGACCACGATTGCGCAGCCCGCCGCCAGCGCCGGGCCGACCTTGCGCGTGATCATCGCCATCGGGAAGTTCCACGGCGTGATCGCGGCGCACGTGCCAACCGGCTGCTTGATCGTAAGCAATCGCTTGCCGGAGGCGAAGGTCGGTATGGTCTCGCCATAGGCGCGCTTGCCCTCTTCGGCGAACCATTCGACGAAGGCCGCGCCATAAGCGATCTCACCCCGCGCTTCGGCAATCGGCTTGCCGCATTCGGCGGTCATGAGCTGTGCCAGCGCTTCCTTCCGCTCCGTGATCAGGTTGAACCAGGCACGCAGCAGGTTCGCGCGTTCCTTGGCGGTGCGGGCCGCCCATTCCCCCCGTGCTTCGTCCGCCTGGCGGATGATGCCCGCTACTTCGCCTTTGGCGTAAGTGCGAACATGCGCGATCGTCTTGCCGGTGGCGGGGTCCAGCACGGCGAGCGAACCCTCCGGGTCGCTGATCCTTTCGAGAATATCCTGCACGTCTCTTTCCCTGCGTACGCCCAGAAGGGGGGAGTGCGCTTCTTTCGCGCCCTATTTGCCCCGCGACTTGGCCGGAGCGGTCAATTCTCCTTCCGGGCCGATTTCCGCCCTGCAATGGAACGGCAATTGAAATGTCAATTTACTGATACAATCGATCAATCCGTGCCGAATGCCCGCTGTTAGCCTTTCGAAAATTGCGGACGGGGGTCTTCATGAATGAAGTAAGTGTACGCGGCACCGCTCTGGACGGCTGGCGATCCAAGCTTCGTGAATGTGGCTATGCCATCGATCGGCTCGAAGCACTGAAAGCGGTTCCGCCACGTGCGCTGCGGGGCCCCTCGCCCATCCCGCTGCGCGAATTCGTCTCATTTTCAGAGCGGCTGGTGTGTGAGACCAGGGACGTCGCGATTCCCTGGCTGGTCGGGCAGCATTACGACATCGCGTCGCTTGGCGCAGTGGGCGATGCCATCAAGGCGTCGACCAAAGTCGGATTGGCGCTGAAGCGGTTCGTGGAATATTTCGAGCTGCTCCAGGACTGCACCGACATCCGCCTCGATTGCGATGAGCAGAACGCTTCGATCAGCTATCGCATCCTCGATCCCGAAATTTGGCCGCGCCATCACGATGCCATGTTCAGCCTGGGCATACTCGGGCAGATCATCCGCGCCGGCTCGTCCGACGGATGGGATCAAGTGGAATTCCACTTCGAAGCTTCGCAGGCGGACATGGCCGGTAACATCGACCGGGTTGTAGGCGCGCCGTGCAGCTTCGGTGCCGAATTCAACATGCTGCGGTTTCCGACGCGTCTGCTGGACTGCCGGCTGCAACCGAAGTTTGCAGAAGCGCCGATCCGCGAGCTGAGTCGGGCCGTCGCACAGCGCAATCGCAGCACCCCACTGGCTGAAAGACTGGCGCGCGTGGTCTACCGCGACCTTGATCGGCTCTCGATCGATCAGGAGAGGGTTGCCCGGGAAGTGGGGATGTCCGGCCGTACGATGCGCCGCAAGCTGGCCAGCGAAGGCAGTTCGTTTCAGCAGGTGCTGGATGAATGCCGGATGCGGCAAGCCGTCTTTGAATTCCAGACGAAGCCGGATCTTTCCATTTCGCAGATCGCCTTGCGGCTCGGCTATTCGGAACACAGCACCTTCACGCGCGCGTTCCACCGCTGGAGCGGCATTTCACCGCAGGAATTTCGCAAACGGTTTGCCCAGAAGATCAACTGAGCGGATCGACTAAGCCCTCTTTCGGAGACTGAAATTGCCTCGACTTGTCCTTCTGGAAGGGAACACGGCCGAAAAGCGCGCTCTTGGAGCCAAGCTCGGGGTGCGCAGTTCCAGCGCAATCTATGCGGAAGCCATACTGCGTCACTTTCCCACCCTGGAACTCGACGTCCTGAATGGCGCGGACGAAGGCGCTGCCTTGCCGGACGGCCGTGGCTGGACCAATTACGATGGGCTGGTGATCACCGGATCATCCCTCCATGCCTACGACCCGCATTTCGCCGTCACCAACCAGATAGATCTGGTGCGGGAGGCTGCCGAAACGGGTATCCCGATCTTCGGGTCGTGCTGGGGTCTTCAGATCGCGGCCATGGCGGCAGGCGGAATGGTGGAATACAATCCGCGCGGCCGCGAAGTGGGCATCGCGCGCAAGATCCTGCCCAATGAACATGGGCGCGATCACCCGATGTTCACGCTGAAGGGGCGAGTCTTCGATGCGCCCTGCATCCACTACGATGAAGTCACGCGGCTGCCGGAGAATGCCAAACTGCTGGCATCGAACAGCCACAGCGCGATACAGGCAGCGGTCATCCCCGTGGGCAAGAGCGCGGTCTGGGCGGTGCAATACCACCCCGAATTCGATCTTCTGCAACTGCTCCAGCTCTATCGGCTCTATTCAGGCGATATGGTGAAGGAAGGTTTCTTCGCCAGCGAGGCAGAGATGGAGGCCTATCTGGACAAGCTGGAACGGCTGACGGAGAACCCCGGCGACATGGGCCTTCGCTGGCAACTGGGCATCGACGAGGACATTCTCGACGATCGCATCCGCAATGGCGAGATCATCGCCTGGATCGAGCACGAGGTGCTCAGAGCGACTTGAACCTGTTCGGGAGATTGGAAGCGGAAAGGGCCGGACGCGCAGCGCGACCGGCCCTTTTTCTCATCACCGGCGGCCCGGGCCGCCGGTGATACCTGGTCAGTAGCGAAACGCCGCTGTCAGGCCATACGTACGCGGCCGGTAGGTGGAAACCTGGAAGATTGCCGTCCCGATCGGCCCCACGGTCGGTCCCCGGCTGAGAAGCGGCGCCGAATCCAGCAGGTTGTTGACGAACACCGACAAGTCGAGATCGCCGAGCCGCGCGCCCGTGCGCACGGACACCAGCGTTGCGTCCTGCCGATCGATATTGGTGCCAAAGTTCGTCGCGTTGGGCCCCCGGTCGGGGTTCGTCGCCGGCGTCAGCGCGTTCTGCCGCGACTGGTACTGGAAATCGACGCGCGCATACCCGGGGATGGTGGAGGTCACGTCATAGTCGTATTGGGCATTCAGGTAGATCTTCCAGGGATTGAGCGGAATATCGTCGCCTTCGAATACCAGCGGCACGACCCCCGCACTCGTGGAACCGGCATAGACGGTCTCGTTGAATTCCGCCTTGGTGTAGCCGACTGAGCCGCCCAACGTGAGGCTGGAACCCACCGCAGCCTGGAACTGCACGTCGAAGCCCTTGCTGGTCGCCGAACCGAGATTGTCGACGAACTGGAATCCGCAGCGCAGCGTTACCTGCTGCTGGATGTTCGACCAGTCGATATAGAAGCCGCTCGCTTCGATCTGCACCCTGTCTTCCAGAAGCGAATTCTTTGACCCGATCTCGTAGCTCCAGACGCTGTCTGAGCCGAAATTCTCCGGCCGGTCCTCAAGTCCGATCTCCCCAAGGAAGGGCCCGCACAGGTTACCAACCTTCGGGTTGTACCCGCCGACGCGGTAGCCCTTTGCCACGGTCGCGTAGAACAGGTGGTCATCGGACGGTTCGTAGGAGAGACCGAACTTCGGAGTAATCGGCGTCTCGCTTTGCGACCCGCTGTCGACCGCCGGCACAGGCCCCACGACCGGGCCACGGAAGCTGGCTTCGGTCGAGAAATCGGTCTTGGCGACGCGCACGCCGGCGGTCAGCGTCAGGCTTTCGGTCAAAGCGAAGTCGACCTGACCAAAGCCGGCAAACTGCTCGTCGATGGATTCGGCCGGATCGAGCACGAAAGTGTAAAGCCCCTGATCGAGCGGGACGCCGCCGAAAATTGCCTGGAACACGGGGAACGGCAGGAATCCGGGAATATTGTCATCGAGGAAGCGATCTTCCACGAACTGCTGCGCGCGCTGCTTGTTGTGCGTGTAGAACGCGCCGATCACCCAGGACAGCCGCGCATCGGGATTGGCCGACTGCAGCCGGACCTCCTGCGTCCAGTTCTCCTGTGAGTTGTACTGAAACGCGCGGGCATAGTTGCCTTGCGGATAATACGGGCTGCCGGTGTAGATCCCCGCTTCGAACGTCGTGTAGTCGTTGATCGCGGACTGGTCGCGATAGAAGTACGAAGTGTTGGAAACCAGCTGGACGCCGCCAAGATCGACTTCGATATTGAGCGACGGAAGAACGAACTTGTCGTTGCTTGGCTGGCCAAGCGCGTTGCCCTGGCGGAAATCGCCATTCTCACGGTCGGAAAAGTTCTCCCAGAAGATGTTGGCATCCCCGGTTTCTACCTTCTGGAAGAAAACCGACGGGAGCACGGTGACATAGGCCGATGGCTCCCAGCGCAACGACCCCTGGAGCACCAGGGTGTTGATGGAGTTCACGTCCTCCTCTTCAACATATTCGACTTCGGCCGGGTCGGTGATCACGCCGCGAGTGATCGTCGGACGGGAAAATTCCACCCGGTCGATGTATCCGCCGTCCTTGCGGTAATACCCGCTGATCCGCGCCGCCAGCGTGTTGGCAATGAGGGGGAGGTTGATCGCGGCGCCGGCTTCGAAGCTTTCGTCGCCGTTCTTGGTCGTGGCAATTTCCGCCCGGCTGTAGGCGCGGACGTTATCGATGTCCGGTCTGGGCGTGATGAAGCGGACCGTCCCGCCTTCCGAACCGGCGCCGAAGAGGGTTCCCTGCGGGCCGCGCAGGACTTCCACTCGCTCAAGATCGAAAATCGCGGGAAAGACGCTGTACGACGCGAACCCGACCTGGCGGACCTGGATCGGCGTGTCATCGATATAGATGCCGGTCGTGGCTGCACCGGCCGATGAATCGATACCGCGAATGGAAATCCGGGCCGACGCAGCGTTGCGGGTATCGCTGCGATCAAGCACGACGCCTGGCGTCAGTCGCGTAAGGTCGTCGACCTGCCGCACGCCTTTCTGGTCGAGCGTTTCCTGTGTGAACGCAGTGATGCTGATCGGCACGTCCGTCAGGCTTTGGGCCTGGCGGTTCGCCGTTACGATGATCGCCTCAAGCTGATTGGATGGCTGCACCTGCACGTTTGCGACCGGATCGCCGCCCGGCACCTGATTTTGTGCTGGTGCCTGGACCTGAGCCTGAGCCGCCCCAGCCCAACTCGCGATGGCGATACTGAGTACCGAAGCGGTATTCCGAACCACCGACCGATAGCGAGAAAAGAAGGAATACATAAGACCGCCCCTTGCTCAGATTTCTTCTCTCATCCGGATAGTGGGAGCGTCCGTCATACTCTTGACGTTTTCGGCCATTATGCGGCGTTCTGGCCTCAAGCGCGCAATTCTTCAGGTACCCTGCGCATTCTGTTCCGTTCCGATCAGCGGACAGCTGTGCCGTTACCGGCGGAGACGCGAAGAATTGCATAGCCATGGGCAGCCTTCATCGGGCCGCCGAACACCGGGCAGGCGCCGATCAGCGTCACCCTGTGACGGAGGGCCGCATGGCGGCGCGCGCTCGGGAGAGTCGCCGCCATGCCTGCCGTTCCTTGCCCCGGCTCAGCGGTGGCTGAGCGAGGTCGGCGGCGATGCTGCGTCGTAGACCTTTTCTCCGTTGATAAAGGTCATCAGAACCTTGGTGCGATGGATCTCGGTTTCGGGAACACGGAAGGGATTGCGTTCCACCACCACCATGTCGGCCAGCATTCCCGGTTCGATCGAGCCGACCAGATTGCGATGCTCCATGATCTGGGCAGCGTTGGAAGTGAAGATGGTCATCGCTTCATTGAGCGATACCTTCTGGCTGCTTCCAAGAGTTTCCGCGCTGCCGCCGGGCACCTGGCGCGTCACCATCGTCTCGATCGCGAGCCAGGGATTGATCGAGGGCACGACTGACCAGTCGGACCCGGGGCCGACAAGGCCCCCCGCGTTCACTGCATCCGCAATCGGGATCCAGCGCTCCATCCGTTCTGGCCCGACGGCTGTCTTGATGTCGCGTGTGATCGGTGAAGGATACCAGATGTAGGGCGAGAATTCCCAGCTCATTGCCAGTTGCCGCACACGCGCAAGATCTTCCGGATCCACGAAGCTGTTGTGGCCGACGTCATGCGCAGGGCCGCCCATGCCGTTGGCCTCCCGCGCCGCGGCGACCGCGTCGATTGCCTGCCGCACCGCGCCATCGCCCGCAGCGTGGAACTTCACATGCAGACCCTGCCGGTCGAACTCCGTTATCGCCGGGAACAGAACCTCTGGCGGAACGATGCTCATGCCCTTTTCCGTCGTGCTGACATAATGATCGAGCATTGCGGCCGTGTGACTTTCCGTCGGCACGCCGTCCAGCACGACCTTCACGCAATCGGGACGGAACCGCTCAGCCCGGAAGTACTGCCGCGAATGGATCAGCGCCTCGGTCTGCTGGCGCGCATCGACGGGCCCTTCGGCCCAGCGAATGCAGCCGCGCACCCGCTGCTTCATCAGCCCTTCGGCCGACATCTCCGACATCACCTTCAAGCCCGGCGCGTCGAGACCAGCATCGGTGAACGAAGTGATACCGTAGGACGACATGAGATCGGCAGCGTACTGCAGCCCCTCCCGCATCTGCTGTTCCCCGATCGGCGGCATCGCCGCGCTGACGAGACCGGTCGCGCGTTCGCGAAACAGGCCGGTCGGCCGCCCGGAAGCGTCACGATCTATGATGCCGTTTTCCGGATCCTGCGTCGCGGCCGTAATACCTGCCGCTGCGATGGCGGCGCTGTTCGCCCATAGACTGTGATGGGATTCGTCGCTCAGGATCACCGGGTTGTTCGGCGATACTTCGTCGAGGAATTCGCGCGTCTGCTGGCCGGGTGCGAAAACGGCGGCGATCCAGTTTCCGCCGCGGATCCATTCCCCCGGCTCCGCTTCCGCGACGCACGCGGCGACGGTATCACGGATCACCTGAGGGGTGGCACCCGAAGGGAAGGTGCAGCTCGAATGCTCCAGTCCGCCGCCAATGGCATGCACATGCAAGTCGTGCAGCCCCGGCAAGACCGCCGCGCCACGAAGATCGACAACCTGGGTCGAAGGACCGCGCAGCGCCGCCACCTGTTCGGCCGTACCGACAGCGATCACCGCCCCTTGATCGACCGCAACCGCCTCCACCCAGCCCGTGGGAGTCGACACTTCGCCATTCATGAGGATCAGGTCCGCTTCGGGCGGACGCTCGTCGCCTGCCACGGTGGGAAAGAAATCGGCTGACGCCGGGGCAGACAGCAGCGCTATCGAGGCCACGAGGGTCTGCTTGAACATACGAAGCACCTCCCAGAAACAGAATTGAATCAAGTCTTGCGCGTCGGCCCTCCCGACGCTCGGCATTTCCGGCCATTCGCCGGACCGGTTCACCCGTGCCGCCCTTCAGGACCGTTGCCGCCTGCTGCAAGGCGCCGGGTCAGCCGCTGCCGGGCATGTCGAACCAGACGTGGACCTGGCTGGTGCCGGTGGCATTCTCGTAATCCGAGAACAGACGCCCCCTGGCCTTCCAGTCACGCCCGCCGCAGGCCGCCGCCATCATCAGGTAGTGCCCGAAGCGCGCTTCCGGCAGGTGACGCAGGTAATCGTCCATCGTGTCGATCACGCGGGCGTGGTCGCCCTCGGCCAGCCAGCCGAGCCGCTCCAAGTCGGCTTCGCGCGCCTCAGGCCTGGTAATGTGCACGGGGTCTGACGCTTCGTGCAGCGGTATCTGCAGGAACGGCCAGAAGCGGTGGCTCATCGATCCGCTGGCGATCAGCACGACGCGGCGGTCGCTCTGCGCGATGGCTTGCCCGATCCCCTCTCCGACCTTGAGGAATGTCTCTGGTTCCCCGGTATAGGCATGACTGACCGAGATCCATTCCTCGTCGTCCTGAAGATACGTCGACAGGTTCACCGTCGGATAGTGGATCGGCAGCCACGGATCGTCGATCGGCGTTGTCCTGACCCCGTTCTCGGTTGCCTTCTCAGCCATGGCTGCAGCCAGCTGCGGATTACCTTTCAGGTCATAGGGGATCTGCTTCATGCCCCGGGGCAATTCGTCCGAGGTGTACAGCCCCGCTCGCCGCGCGTGGGAGGTGACGCAGAATTCGACGATCGTGTGCCAGTGCGTATCGAAGATTACGATCGTATCCGGCTTCAGTTCGTCGAGGACTTCCTCCCGTAGCCGGCGCAAGCCGGGGACGAGACTGATTTCCTTCCCTTCGTTCAGTTCGTAGCGATCCTGTTCGGGCATCATGATCGTTGGCGCGTGAGCGACGATCCCGGCCCCGACGATTTGTCCCATGACATGCTTCCTTCGTACATCGGCTGCCTCCTTACTACGCTGCGCATCGGGACTGCTGAATAGGCGCACCGCAGGTTGTCCGGTTCTGCCAAGGCGGAAAATGCAGGGTTTCTTAGCTGTTGGATGGAGGTCCATCCGATGCAGTATCCCTTTTCAAGAAACGATGATCCCTACGTGGATCTCTCTTCGCAGGACGCGTTCGCCACCGGCGCGCCGTTCGCGACGTTCGACCGTCTGCGAGCCGAAGACCCGGTCTACTGGACAGATTTCACCGGCAATGACCGCGGCTTCTGGTCGATCACGCGCCACGCGGACATCCTGGCGCTGAACGCAAAGACGGACCTGCTCTCTTCAGCCCGCGGCATTCGGATGGAAGACCAGACGGAAGAGGAATACGAAGCCCGCAAGACCTTCCAGGAAACCGACGCGCCGGTCCACCGCGCTTTCCGGGCCCTGGCGAGCAAGGCGTTCTCGAAAGGAACGATTGCCCGGTACGAAGACCAGATCCGCGAAATCGTCACCGAGCTGCTCGACGAAGCCTTCGAGGAACGGCAATTCGATGCCGTCGACCGGATCGCTCGCCGCTTGCCGATGCGAATGCTGGCGCAGATCATCGGAGTGCCGGATGAAGATGCCACCTGGCTGGTCAGGAAAGGCGATGCCCTGATTTCGAACGCGGACCCGGAATACACCGATTTTGTAATCGATAAGGTGGACACCGAAGAATACCGGTTCCTGCCATTTCGCTCCCCCGCGGCGGTCGAGCTGTTCGATTACGCAAACGACTTGCTCGAACGCATGGATCAGGGCGAACAGTTGGGCGTCCTCAACGTGGTGCTGGAGCCGACCAGCCACGGCACGAAGATGAGCCGCGACGAATTCCGCAACTTCTTCTGCCTGCTGGTGGCCGCGGGTAACGACACGACGCGCTACAGCATCGCGGCGACCATCCATTCGCTGGCCAACGATCCGACGCTGCTCAGCGATCTTCAGGCCGGTCGGCAGAACGGCTGGGAAGCGACCACGGACGAGATGATCCGATGGGCAACCCCCACGACGCACTTCCGGCGCACCGCAACCCGCGATTTCGAACATGGCGGCAAGCACATCAAGGCGGGGGACAAGGTGGTTCTGTGGTTCCTTTCGGGAAACCGGGACGAACAGGGAATCTCCGACCCGTACAGCATCCGCCTCGATCGGCCGCGCAACCCGCACCTCGCCTTCGGGCAGGGTGGGCCGCACATCTGCCTTGGAATGTGGCTTGCCAAGCTGGAGGTTTCGGTCGTGCTTCAGGAACTGTCTCGCAGGCTGCAGTCAATCGAACAGGTGGACGATCACTCCTACCTTCGGTCGAACTTCATCCATGGCATCAAGAAGCTGCCGATCCGGATCGCAGCGCGGTGAAGAGGGACATGGACCAGAGCACACATCGCCCTGCATCCACGCCGGCTCTATCGCCGGAGCGTTGCCGCATACTGTTCGCCGATCAGCTCAACCTGGCGCGCGGCAAGTACGTGCCTATGTCCGAAGCGAAGAAAGGCCACGCCAGAATGTGCGTGGGCACTTACGCCGTGACATACGACAAGCAGATGGTCGCGGCGCCCGGCGGGGGTATGCTTGACGGCCTGCCGGACATGCAGATCGTGTTCGACCCGCAAGACCTGCGCAAGGCGTGGGAGCCCGGCACGGTCATTGCTCTCGGCGACATCTATGCCAATGAAGTCTCGTTCCCGCTTTGTGGACGCAGCGCACTGAAACGGGCGATCGCCGCCTGGCGCGAACGCGGACTGGATCCCATGGTCGGCATCGAGCTGGAAGCCTACATCTTCCAGCGCGGCGCAAATGGCGAATGGGTGCCGTACGACACTCCCGGCGCCTTCGTCTACGGCACTGGCCCTTTCTCCGACCCGGCTGGCCTGATCGACGATATCTGGAGTGCGGCGGCCGCTTGCGACCTGCCGATAGAATCGATCAATGCAGAATACGATGCGCCGCAGTTCGAATTGACCCTGCACTATGCCGATGCGCTGAAGGCCGCGGACGACGCCTTTCTGTTCCGACAGATGGCGCGCGAACTGCTCTATCGCAAAGGCTACCTGCTGTCGTTCCTGCCTAAGCCGCTGGCGGGCAAGGCTGGCAGCGGCATGCACTTCAACATCAGTTTCTGCGACAAGGATGGCACCAACGTGTTTGCCCGGGACGTGGAAACCGGTGACTACGGACGGGTCATGCGCGGCACCATCGCCGGACTGCTGGAGCATCACCGCGGCTTGACTGCGATCATGGCCCCGCTGACCAATTCCTATGCCCGCCTCCAGCCCGCGAGCCTGTCGGGGTACTGGGCCAGCTGGGGCGTAGATCACCGCGCAGTCACGGTGCGCATCTCCGGCGAAAAAGGCTCGGCGGCACGGATCGAGCACCGCCTCGCCGATTGCGCCGCCAGTCCCTATTTCGCGCTCGCGGCCCTCCTTCAGGCGGCACTTCTCGGGCTGGATAAGGAATACGAGCTTCCGCCCGCTGAAACGGCTGACGGGATTGAAACGGTCAGCACGAACACCCACGCGCCAACCGACCTCGCCGAAGCGCTCGACGCGCTGGAACAGGACACGCAACTGGCAGAGGCGATCGGCAGCGATCTGGTGGCGAACTACGTAGCTATCAAGCGGCAGGAGGTCGAGAATCTGACCGGCAGGTCCACCGACGAACAGATCGCCTACTACCTTCACTACATCTGAGGCCCCGCCATGCGTGAGCGTATCAACATCGACGGCGTTTCCGTCTCACCCGATCACTTCATCGGCGGAAAACGCGTCAGTTCGCCCGAGACATTCGAGACCCGCTGCCCCTTTGAGTGGGAGCGGAAGCTGGCCGATGTTTCGCTGGGCGATGCCGGAATCGCACGGCAGGCGGTACAGGCGGCAACCGATGCCTTCCCTGCCTGGGCGGCGCTTTCTCCAAAGGAGCGCGCTGTCTATCTACATCGGCTGGCGGATCTGATCGAAGCGAACAGGGACGCTCTCGGCCTGGTTGAGTGTCTCGACATGGCCATGCTGTTGGAAAGCCTGCAACTTCGCGTCATCTCGCGCGCGGCGCTGAACTTTCGCAACTACGCCGATCTCGCGATTGAATATCAGGAACGCGTCTGGTCGTCCAAGGGCACGAAGAACCGGGTGATCCGAATGCCGGCCGGTCCGGCCCTTATCATCACGCCCTGGAACGCGCCCTTCATGCTTTCCACGTGGAAGTGCGCGCCCGCACTCGCGGCCGGGAACACGGTCATTCTCAAGCCCGCCGACTGGTCTCCGCTTTCGGCTTGCCTGCTGGGGGATTTGATTGCCGAGGCGGATTTCCCCGCAGGCGTGTTCAACATCGTCCAGGGTGGCGCCGAACTGGGTAATGCCTTGACCAGCGATCCCGACATCAAGCGCATCAGCTTCACTGGATCGATCCCAACTGCTCGGGTGATCGGCCGGAACGCAGCGGAAAACATCGTCCCCTTTACCGCGGAACTGGGCGGGAAAAGCGCTCTGCTCGTCTTTGAGGACGCCGATATAGATGCGGCGGCGAAAAAGGCGGCCGGTCAGTATGACGACAGTGGGCAAGTCTGCATGGCCGGATCGCGCCTGATCGTACAGGAGAGTGTGAAAGCCCGGTTTCTCGAACGTTTTCACGCCTACACCGACCAACATGTCCTGGGTGATAGCCGTAAATCCGAAACGACGGTTTCGGCGATGATTCACCCGATCCATGTCGAACGGGTGCTCGGCTTCATCGACCGTGCCCGCGCATCCGGCGATGAAATCGTGCGCGGAGGCAAGCGCTGGAAGGAAGGCGCAAACTGGGTCGAGCCGACACTGATCGTGCCAAAGGGCAACGAAAGTGAAGTTGTGCAGAACGAAGTCTTCGGCCCCGTGCTTACCTTTCAGACTTTCACGGACGAAGCGGAAGGTGTCGCACTGGCGAATTCCACCGTCTACGGGCTGTCCGGCATCATCTACACCGGTGACGCGGAGCGCGCAGAACGGGTCGGGCGCCAGGTGCGCGGCGGAACCGTGTGGGTAAATACTTTTCTCGTGCGCGATCTCACTGCCCCGTTCGGGGGGATTGGCGTCTCAGGCCTTGGCCGCGAAGGCGGACACTACGCGCTGGACTTCCATTCCGACTTGAAGACTCTCCAGATTCTTGAAGGCAGCTGCTGAGCTTTGGCTGTTCCGATCAGAACACTCGCCCCCGCCCGCTCGGGCGATCAGCCGGAATGGGCAGTGCGCGATCACCCTTGTTGGTCTGACCTCGCCGAGGAAGAAGGAGGCTCCCGATGCTAGGCACCGTTTCGATCCAGCAAGACAGAGTCGGGGGCGATCAACCCGGGCTCCGGGGTACTGCTCAAGCTGTCTCCGGCCCGTGGGGCTCAGAGAACGGACAGGCGAGCACGAGCACGCTCCCGAAGCGTTGACCGCCGCAGTGCGCGCCCGAGACCGAGAAAGGCACCCGCCTCCCGAACTTCGACGGCGAAGCGAATTCACGATGAAGCGCCGCGATCAGGCAAAGCTCTTCAGCGCCTTTTCGCTGATCGTCAGCCCTCGCTCTTTTCGAAAAGCACTTGCTCGTCGCAGAATCTGGAATTCGGATCGGCCGCAGCGCCGGCGCACGGCGCGCGAGACAGCGCATGGATCGCACCTGGCGTCTGCAGCCCGTCTGCCCTTGCCCATGGACGACTTGGACCTGAACCAGGGATTGAACCCTGTGGATTAGATGACGAGCCGGAATAACGACCTGGCAGCGCCTGTCGAAGCTGGTGAACCCGAGAGGGCGTTTCGCGCCGTTATCCTCTCTGGCGCTGGGACATCGTCGGCTTCACCAGGTGTTCTATGAAGTTGCTCAGCTCGAGTGTGCGCTTTTCAGGGGCCGTTACATCTTCGCTTAGACCCAGGCGCCACTGGAGATCTCGCCTGTGGGGGTCACCTGCGAGTTCATCTACCACTTTCGCAAAGCTCTCGACGTCCGCTTCTGATCTGGCCAGCCCCTTTTCGATGAGGTCGCTGGCCTGACGACGCAGAGCCCCCGCAATCTCGAATAAAGAAATTTCAGGGTGGTACTGAACTCCCCAGAATACGCCCCCTCCGTGCCGAATTTCCGCAGCTTGCACGCGGGTCGCT
Source organism: Altericroceibacterium xinjiangense (assembly GCF_003958635.1). Lineage (GTDB taxonomy): Bacteria > Pseudomonadota > Alphaproteobacteria > Sphingomonadales > Sphingomonadaceae > Altericroceibacterium_A > Altericroceibacterium_A xinjiangense. The sequence continues at coordinate 201,899 of NZ_RSEK01000007.1, forward strand.
TCGTTGGATGCGAGTACGACGCTATCCGCCGGGAGCGTCTCGACTTCATCCGTGTGGAATGCGGGGGCATCCCATGCAGGAGGCCGCCCCTGCAGGAGGGGATGTTTTCGACCGGCCTCGTTCGAAGTTATCCGGCGAGCAAAGCCGGCCTCCCTGCGCTCTCCTATTGGGCGTACCGTCCCGCCAGCAGCAACGGCGGCTAGCTGAAGACCGGCACATGACCCGAAAGAGGGAGTGTTGGAGGCAAATACTGCTCGCATGAAGGCAATCTCGCGCCTCACTTCATCGCTGTCCTGCCACAAATGAAGGGGAGAGCCGGTCAGGAACACTGCGTCATAGGTTCGTATTTCCTGCCCGGTCGGCAGCTCCGAACAATGATCGGCGGGTTTCACCTGGTCGCACTCCGCTCCGGGCGCAAGCCGCTTCAGCGTGTCGACAAACGTCTCACCAGAGCTCTTGCCCACGCTTTCGCGCCGTTTCTTGCGAGCTTCGGGAGGACTGCTTTCAGCCACGAGGAATCGCATAGGCCTGCTTTGCAACGGCGCCGTTCGGTGGAGTGTCGGGCCCTGTAAGCTCAACGACCAGCGCCCAGCCAAGCCACCTGGTCGACACAGGCAGGCGCGGGGGCAGTTCGGCAGCCGAGTGGACGCTCTTTCAGCCGAAAGGACAATCTCTCGCCCGCCCACCGCCGGATCCGCCCTCTACCGGCACCCGCCTTTTTACGGTGGTCCCACACGTGATCACAAGGGCGGCAAAGTAGAACAACCATGTTCCTGAAAACCCGTTCGTCATCAGCTGTTCCGGACTTGCAGCATCGCACAGGCAAACGGACGTCTAAGACAATCGCGCCTCCCATCAGAAGCACTGAAGAAACCACCCTGAAACGAGGCTCACTTGTCTCGGGATCGTTGCCTTCGCCGCCCTTCTCCAGGCTGCATTCGGCGCTTTAAGCCACGAAGGTGCGCGCTATCGCTGAGATCCGAAAACTGGCGTTTTCACCTCATCTTCGCTGCCGTGTCTGCTCGTCCTCGCCCGCTGGCTTTCGCCACTCTCTCTTCCGTGGTGGGGGAAGGCCGGATGGCTGTCTTCTAGTACCATCTCTCGAGCAGGCCCTCGTCGGGATCGGTGTTCGCACCGGAGTTTCCCCGGGCAATCGTCGTTCTGTTCAACTGAGTTTTGGGCGCGATGCTGCTCGCGATGTTGGAGATTCCACTAGACCTTTCCGGGTGCTGTCCCTCGGATACGAACTGCTCTCCATTTGACGGTATCCTCAGGGCCGCTGCAGCTTCAACTCACGAGCCCCTGCCATCCCGTCAAAGCGGCTGAGCGGCGTTGCGTTCAGGTCTTCCTGCAAGGAGGCATGAACTGGAGCGATCTTCTGAGTGACTTCATCTTTCTCGACCTCAGCATTGCTCGCTCTGGTCGTCGTAACGGCAGATGCGAGTTCTCGACCCGGAGGTTGCTCTAGCGCTGATCTCCTGTTTCGCTCGCACCCGGATTCATCCAGGGTGGCTCTGTAGCAACCCAGACCCCGGTGGTGATCCCTTCCAACATTATCAGTCTGAGCAGTGGCGCCGCCGAGCAGGTACGTAAACAGGGTGATCAGCACGATTCCTACGAGGTTGAGCACGAATCCGCCCCGCGCCATCTCCACGATGGTAACGGCCCCGGTGTCGAATGCGATCGCACTGGGCCGGGTGCCGACCGGCAGCATGAAGGCACAAGTCGCAGCAAAGGCGGCCGGGATGAGCGAAGTCGATGTGCGAGCACCGGGGGGACGCTGGCGCTGCAAAGCAGCGCTGCACGGCGTATGCACGAACAGGTCAATTCGTGGCGATCAGTCGGAAGCCTGAGCGCTTTCCGGGGACTGTCAGGAATTTCGTGTGTGGCGGGCGGTTTGAATATTACGCCGCCATGGCTCTGATGAAGCGCTCGCCGAAGATGACGGCGAACTGGGCCTTGGCCATGGTCCACTCACGTGGCGG
>NZ_RSEK01000008.1 GCF_003958635.1 Altericroceibacterium xinjiangense
GATGTCGAGATCGGTATTCTCCGGAGCGACGACACCAAGATTGAGCCCGATATATGCCTGACCATCACGAGCCATGGCAGGCGCGGCTATCGCCGACACCGCTACTGCTGTGCAGAGCGCAATTTTACGCATGCTGGTTTCCCCTTCTGAGGCTGTCTAGCCTCACTGTTACTCCTGCCGAACGCCTCATCAGAAATCAACGCGATCATCCGAGGCGTTCACCGGAAAGCTGTATTCGAGTTGCGTCCCGTGCTCCGGAAAGCTGCGCAGCCCGAAATGTTCCGATGCCCGACCCTGAAAATAAAAGAAACAGGGCGCAAGGGAAAATTGAGGAAGTAATGTGGCGCATGTGCCACATTAGCCCCGCTCCAGTGGTAGTCGGGAGCACGTCCAGCTACCTGCAACCCCTTCATTTTTCATCCGAATACATTCCTTGCAAAAAACTGGGCCGGAGCAGCGCTCCGGCCCGTCAGGTTCGTGTTCGCAGAGGAACGATGAGCAGCGAAACCGGGGGGAGAAAGGCCCGGCTCACCGACCCCTGTCACCAATTGTAGGCGCGCTCTCCATGTTCGCCGATGTCGAGACCTTCCTGCTCGACCTCCGGCCTTACCCGAAGACCTGTCACAGCCCTTGCAATGAAAATTGCAATCACGGTTCCCAGCGTGGCCCAGACTGTTGCAACCAGAACGGCAATGATCTGCGTCGCAACTTGTGCGCCGATGCCGGCCGACCCGTCTCCAGGCCCTCCAAAGTATGGCTGAAACACAATGCCGGTGCCGATCGCGCCGACAATCCCGCCGACTCCGTGAATTCCGAAGGCATCCAGTGCGTCGTCATAGCCCATGGCCGGCTTCAGCTTCGCAACCGCGAAGTAGCAGACAACCGAAGCAGCAGCGCCGAGCATGATCGCGCCGAACGGGCCGGCGTTGCCTGCAGCAGGTGTGACGGCGACAAGGCCGGCCACCAGCCCCGAGGCGAACCCGAGGGCCGACCCCTTGTGGCCCATCAGGCGCTCGGTCAACATCCAGGCCAAGGCCGCCGCGGCCGTGGCAACGAAAGTATTGATCATCGCCAGACCGGCTGAGCCATTCGCTTCGAGCGCAGAGCCCGCGTTGAAGCCGAACCAGCCAACCCAAAGCAAACCGGCTCCGACCATGGTCAACGTCAGGGAATGCGGCGGCATCGGCTCAACAGGATACCCTCGGCGCTTTCCGAGTATCAGCGCCGCGACCAGAGCAGAGACCCCCGCGCTGATGTGCACCACCGTACCGCCCGCAAAATCAAGCGCGGCAGGCAAATCCGTGCCGAACATGCCCCCTTCAAACAGGAAGCCACCCGCTGCCCAGACCATGTGCGCGATCGGGAAATAGACGATGGTGAGCCATACCGCGATAAACAGCATCACCGCAGAAAATTTCATCCGCTCAACGGTGGCGCCCAGCACCAAGGCGGAAGTGATGCCCGCGAACGTCATCTGGAAGGAGATGAACACGTATTCACTAATCACCTCGTCGGTGAATGTCGGCGCGGTGCTTTCTGGAGTGACACCGGCAAGGAAGAACTTGCCCCAGCTGATGAAGGCGTTGCCTTCAGGACCGAAAGCGAGGCCGTAGCCCCACATTACCCAGATCAGCATCGCCAGTGCGGCACTGGCACCGACCTGGGTCAGGGTGGACAGCATGTTCTTCGAACGGGCAAGTCCACCGTAGAACAGCGCCAGACCCGGCAAGATCATCAGCAAAATGAGGAGCGTGGACGTCATCATCCACGCATTGTTGCCCGGGTTCGGCAAAGCCGCGACGGGCACGGCGGCAGCGGAGTTCTGCAGGCCGGGATTGGAGGCGATCTCAGCAGGTATAGCTTGGGCCCAAGCCGTTGCCGCGAAAAACATCGTGCCCCCCAGAGCGCCGGCGCCGTAAAGCGCTTTGCGGATCATAATGTCGCCCTTCCTTGCGAATATGCGGTTCAAAGCGCGGTATCCCCGGTTTCACCCGTCCGGATCCTGGTGGTCGACGCCAGGTCCAGCACGAAGATCTTGCCGTCACCGATACTTCCGGTGCTGGCGGTCTGCTGGATCGTCTCCACCACTTGCGGCGCAAGGGCATCGACGGCGGCAACCTCGATCTTCACCTTGGGCAGCATGTTGGCCGAGTATTCGGCCCCGCGGTATATTTCCGTCTGGCCCTTTTGCCGGCCGAAGCCCTTGACCTCGGACACGGTCATACCCGCGACCCCGATTGCGCTAAGCGCCTCGCGGACTTCGTCGAGCTTGAACGGCTTAATGACGGCGATGACGAGCTTCATCCGTGACCCCTTTCTTCGCGGGCAGTTGCCCGATCGAAAAGCCACATGCAAACAGCGTGCCAAGGCTGATTTCGTTCAGGGTGATGCGAGAAGCGCCGGAAGGAACGGCACTTGTCTCCCTAGGCTCGCATCAATCTTGGGCATCTGCCCCTTTTTTAGGCACGAAGGTGCACCGAGCCCGCACCGGCAGGTGGTCAGATGCCCGGACGGCCAGCGCGCTGTGGTGGGCTGCCGTCTCCTCGCACTCCCACTCGGGCGAAAGAATTATCCGATCCAGGGTGGCCAAGGGCCGCCTGCCCGGGAAACTGCGCCCGGGCGTCAGCACGCGCCATTCGGTGCCGAACGCGCGCAAGGCTCCGCCGTGACGCGACCACTCATTCAGATCGCCCATCAGCACTGCCGGCCCTTTGCCTTCTATGTGTCGGCAGACGGCTCCGATCTGTTGTCTGCGCCGGATACCGGACAAGTCGAGGTGCATCCCGACTGCACAGAACTCCTGCCCTTCGTGACGCAGGCGCGCGCAAACTGCTCCGCGCGGCTCCAGGGTCGGCAGGTGGACAGGCTCGGCGTCGAGGATATCGATTCCCCGCCGCACCAGGATCGCATTCCCATGCCACCCCATGCTGGCAGGTCGCATGGCGAGCGGAACGAGCTGCCAGTGATGCTCATCCAGCAGCTGCCGCGGCAGCACGGCGGTGCGCTGCCCCAGCCTGCGGTCTGCTTCCTGCAGCGCGACCACGTCCGCCCCGACTTCGCGCAGCACGGTCAGGATGCGTTCCGGATCCCGCTTGCGATCCAGCCCGACCGCCTTGTGGATGTTGTAGCTGGCAAAAGTGATCTGCACGGCGTCTCCCTAACGCTAGTGCGCCGAAAGTGCTCCCCTAGCGTTCTTTCGTCGCGCCGAAGGCGATCTCCGGGTTCTTTTCCTGCTGGTATCCGACGTCCCAAGGGGATTTCGCCATAAACACCAGGTCGCCATCGCGGTCGCGGGCAAGATTTGCCCGGTTAAACTGCTCGAAAGATTTCATGGCTTCGGACGGCCCCTTCAGCCACCGGGCCGTTGCGAACGGTGACGGCTCCAGCACCGCCTCGACCTTGTATTCGGCTTCCAGCCGCGAAACCAGCACGTCGAGCTGAAGCTGCCCGACGACCCCGACAATCCACTGCGCTCCAATGTCGGGATAGAACACCTGGATCACCCCTTCTTCGGACAAGTCGTCCAGCGCCTTTCGCAGCTGCTTGGTCTTTGTCGGGTCCCTCAGCACGATGCGCCGCAGGATTTCCGGCGCGAAATTCGGCAGTCCGGTGAAGCGTACGTCGTTCTTTTCAGACAAGGTATCGCCGACACGCAGCGTTCCATGATTCGGGATGCCGATGATGTCACCCGCTTCCGCAGTGTCCGCAATCTCGCGATCCTGAGCGAAGAAGAGAATCGGCGAATGCACCGCTATCGGTTTGCCGAGGCCGGAAGGCACCAGCTTCATCCCTCGCTTGAACGTGCCTGAGACCATTCGCATAAAAGCAATCCGGTCGCGGTGCTGCGGATCCATGTTCGCCTGCACCTTGAACACGAACCCGGTGACCTCGTCGCGCTCGGGCGTGATCTCTCCCTGCGCGGACGGCTGCGGGCGGGGGGGTGGGGCGAACTGGGAAATTGCGCCGATCAGTTCGGTCACGCCGAAGTTCTTGAGTGCGGAACCGAAATAGACCGGCGTCAGGTCACCGTTTCGGTAAGATTCGAGGTCGAACTCCGGATAGCCCGCCTGCGCCAACTCGGCTTCCTCGGCAATGTCCTCCGGAAGCTTGGGGTTTGCATCACGCTGACCGAGGAACTCCTTGCTTCCGCCTTCAGGCCGGCTGACCGCCCCATCGGAAAAATCGAGCACACCCTGGAACAGGCCCCCCATACCCACTGGCCAGCTCTGCGGCGAGACGTCCAGCGCCAGCGTGTCGGCCACTTCGTCGAGCAGTTCGAACCCGCTTCGGCCTTCCCGGTCGACCTTGTTGATAAAGGTGATGATCGGCACGGAGCGCAGGCGGCACACCTCGAACAGCTTGCGCGTCTGCGGCTCGATCCCCTTGGCGGCGTCGATCACCATGATGGCCGAATCGACCGCTGTCAGCGTGCGATAGGTGTCTTCGGAGAAATCCTCGTGCCCCGGCGTATCCAGCAGGTTGAAGGTGATCCCGTCCCTCTCGAACGTCATGACCGAGCTCGTCACGGAAATCCCGCGCTGCTGCTCGATCTTCATCCAGTCCGACCGGGCACGCCTGGCCTGACCCCGCGCCTTCACCTCACCCGCCAGATGAATCGCACCGCCTTGCAGCAGGAGCTTTTCGGTCAGCGTGGTCTTCCCCGCGTCGGGATGGGAAATGATCGCGAAGGTGCGGCGATTGGACATTGGTTTTCCAGCAAAGAGTCATAACCCCCCGCACGCGCGGGAAGCGGATAGATGGGATGGAAGGGCCTGCTTTTGCAGGGGCGCGATATCAGCCCCTCAACTCCGCCCCCAGTTTCCCGCCCGCTGCGACTACCCGGTCGGAAATGGTCTTGAGATCGGTCTCGCCATAGCTCTTCTCGCCCGGCTGGAGCGTGACCTCGATTGCCAGCGACTTCTTGCCTTCGGGCACACCCTGACCGCGAAACTCATCGAACACGCGGGCATCGACGATATTCGCCTTGTCGGCGCCCTTGACGGCTCGCAGCAAGTCCCCGGCCGGCAAGTCCTCCGGCACGAGGAAGGCAAAGTCGCGCATCACCGCCTGCAGGGCGGGCGGCGCGTAAGGCGCGCGGGCAAACTGCCCTCCCCCTTTCCGTGCGGGAATTGCGTCGAGGAAGATCTCCACCGCCATGACCGGCGCGTCGACGTCGAACGCTTCAATCGTTCCCGGATGCAACGCGCCAAAGCGGGCGAGCACTGTCTTAGGCCCGAGACGCAGGGTTGCCGACTGACCGGGATGGAATTGGGGCCCAGCGTCCGCCATCACCTGCAGCTTGTCGACCGGAGCGCCTGCTTCCGCAAGCAGCGCCAGCGCCTCAGCTTTGGCATCGAACGCATCGAAGATCCGCGCCTTGCCAGAAGCCCAGCCGCGCGGCTCCTCTTCCCCGGCAAGCAGGACTGCCAGGGTTGGCCGCTCGTCGCTCGTCCCGTTGCCGGCACGCAGGTAGCGCCGTCCGATCTCGAACAGGCGCACCCCGCTCAGTCCCCGGTCGAGGTTGCGCTTCGCGGCAGCAAGCAAGCCAGGGATCAGCGAAGGACGCATTGCCTTCATGTCCTCGCTGATCGGGTTCTGTAGCAGCCACAACTCGCCATCCGCGAAAGGCTGCGCGTCCGCTTCGGGAATGAACGACCAGGTCACCGCCTCGTTCAGCCCCCGTGTGGCCGCCGCGCGGCGCAACCGGCGTTCGACCTTCTGTTCCGGCGTGGCGGTCGGGCGCGCAACGCCCTCGGCGCGGGGCAGCGGTACGCTTTCTATCCGGTCGAGCCCGTGAATCCGCACCACTTCCTCGACGATGTCGGCGGCCCCGTCGATGTCCGGCCGCCAGGTCGGTGCCGTCACCTGCCATTCGGGCGAAACCGAGAACCCGAGCGATTCAAGAATCGCGCGCTGCTCCGCCTCCGCCACTTCAACCCCGCCAAGCCGGGCAGTCAGCCCCGGATCGAACGCCACGGTCTTCGTCTGGAGCGGCGGCTCTCCCACGCGAACCACCTCCGACGCTTCGCCCCCACAGACGTCGAGGATCATCCGGGTCAGCAATTCCAGCCCGTCGTCCATGAACGCGGGGTCCACGCCGCGTTCAAACCGGGTGCGGGCATCGGACGACAAGCCAAGCGTGCGCCCGGTCGCCCCGATCCGCTCAGGATCGAAGAAGGCAATTTCCAGCAGGACGTCGCTTGTGTCCTCCGAAACGCCCGAATGTTCCCCGCCCATGATCCCGGCGATGTCGTGCACTTGCTTGTCGTCCGCGATCACCGTCATTTCCGGTGAGAGCGTGTAGGTCTTCTCGTTCAGCGCAAGGACCTGCTCGCCCGGCTTTGCCCGCCGCGCGACCACCGCACCTTCAAGCTTCGCAAGGTCATAGACGTGCGCCGGACGGCCGAAGCCGAGCATCACGTAGTTGGTAAGGTCGACCAGCGCCGAAATCGGCCGCTGCCCCGCCGCGATCAGCGTCGCCTGCACCCACTCGGGCGAAGGACCATTCCGTACACCGCGAATCACCCGGCCATAGAACGCAGGGCATCCTTCGGGATCGTCGATGCGAACTTCGACCGGACAAGGGAATTGTCCCGCTACCGGCTCGACCTTCAGCGGCTTCAGCGTCCCCATGCCCGCTGCCGCGAGATCGCGTCCAATGCCGTGGAGCCCCATGCAATCCGGGCGGTTGGGTGTAATCGCCACGTCGAACACCGGCGAAGCGCCGCGATACTCCGCAAAAGACGTGCCGACCGGCGCATCCTCGGGCAGTTCGATGATCCCGTCGTGCTCCTCGCCGAGCTGCAGCTCGCGCACGGAACACATCATCCCGTTCGATCCGACCCCGCGAATCGCGCTCTTGCGCAGCTCCATCCCGTTTGCGGGGACAACCGCTCCGGGAAGGCCGAGCACGCCCGTCATCCCCGCACGAGCGTTGGGCGCGCCGCAGACGACCTGCAGCGGTTCGCTGTCCCCGGCATCGACGGTCAGCACCTGGAGCTTGTCAGCATCGGGATGCGGCGCGGCGGTCAGAACCTTGGCGACCCGGAACCCGGCGAGCTTGTCCGCCGGGTTCTCCAGCCCTTCGACCTCGATCCCGATCGCGTTGAGCTTGGCTGCGATCTCTTCGGCGCTCGCGTCCGTGTCCAGTGCGTGCGTCAACCATTCGAGCGAGAACTTCATGCCCGTGCTCCCACGCCGGCGGAAAGGGTCGGCTGGTCGAACGCGGAAAAGCCATAGTGCTTCAGCCAGCGCACATCGCCGTCAAAGAAGGCGCGAAGATCGTCCATCCCGTATTTCAGCATCGCCAGCCGGTCGACTCCAACCCCGAAGGCGAATCCCTGCCATTCATCCGGATCGAGCCCGCTCATCTCGATGACCCGCCGATTGACCATCCCGGATCCCAGCAGTTCCATCCAGCCATGCTCCGGCGCATCGCCGCTGCCGCCGAGTACGCGCGTTTGCCCCTTCGGGCCGTTCTGAATGGCGAAGCCGACATCGACCTCGACCGAAGGTTCGGTGAACGGAAAATAGGACGGGCGCAGCCGCAGCACGATGTCCTCCCGCTCGAAGAACGCCTTGAGGAATGTCTCCAGCGTCCACTTCAAGTGGCCAAGGTGGATGTTCCGATCGATCACCAGGCCTTCCACCTGATGGAACATCGGCGTGTGCGTCGCGTCGGAGTCCGACCGATAAACCCGGCCCGGGGCGATGATTCGCAAGGGCGCGCCGTGGGCCTTCATGCTGCGCACCTGCACCGGGCTGGTATGGGTCCGCAGCAGCATCCGTCCGCCGTCCGGGCCCGCATCGGGAAAATAGAACGTATCGTGCATCGCTCGGGCCGGATGGCTTTCCGGCATGTTGAGCGCGGTGAAGTTGTGCCAGTCGTCTTCGATCTCGGGACCGGTCGCGACCGAAAAACCCATATCGGCAAAGATCTCGGCCAGTTCATCCATCACCTGGGCAACCGGATGGACCGATCCCTTCGGCGCTTCCGGCGCGGGCAGCGACAAGTCGATCCGCTCCGAGGCCAGCCGCGCTTCCAGCGCCGCTTGTTCCAGCGCCGCTTTGCGATCGGCCAGCGTATCGCTGACCGCCTGGCGCAGGGCCTGGATCGTCGGCCCCTTCTCCTGCCGCTCCTCCGGGCTCATCTTGCCCAGAGTCTTCAGCAGCAGCGAAACGCTGCCTTGCTTGCCCAGATATTCGACCCGCAAGGCATCGAGCGAGGCAAGATCGTCCGCCGCGGCGATCCGCGTGCGGGCTTCGGTTTCGAGTGTGTTGAGTTCAGCCATGTCGCGGCGCCTGTTAACGGCGGTTGGGCGCAAGCCCAAGTCTTAATGGAAATGCCAAATGCAACAAGGGCGCGGATGGCCATGCCGCCCGCGCCCCTTGTCACAATCTCATCGATGGGCGGATCAGGCCGGCAGTGCGCTTTTCGCCTGCTGGATGATCGCACCGAAGGCCGCGCCTTCATTCATCGCCAGATCGGCCATGACCTTGCGGTCCAGTTCGATCCCGGCGAGCTTGGCGCCGTGGATGAACTGCGAATAGGTCAGGCCTTCGGCGCGGACAGCTGCGTTGATGCGCTGGATCCACAGGGCGCGGAAGCTGCGCTTCTTCACCTTGCGGTCGCGGTAGGCGTACTGACCCGCCTTTTCCACCGCCTGGCGGGCGACGCGAATCGTGTTCTTGCGGCGACCGCGATAGCCCTTGGCCTGGTCGAGAATCCGCTTGTGCTTCTGGCGCGTGGTCACGCCGCGTTTGATACGGGGCATAGCTTAGTACTCCTGTCTTTCCGGGCTTAGTCGAGGCCGTAGGGGGCCCACTTCTTCACCGTCCTGCTGTCGGCATCGGCAAGGACAGTGGTGCCGCGGTTCTGGCGGATGTACTTGGCGTTATGGCTGATCAGGCGGTGGCGCTTGCCGGCGACACCATGCTTGACCTTACCCGTGGCGGTGATCTTGAAGCGCTTCTTCACACCGCTCTTGGTCTTCAGCTTGGGCATTTTCGTCTCCTTTCGGGGACACGAAAGACCAGCCCTGGCAGCCCTTTCGGCCAGGCCGGTCCGTGAATCGTGTCGGTGAAGCGCGAGCCCTTAAGCCCCCGCGGGTAAAAAGGCAAGCATCGCCAAGGCCAAGCAGCGCTCGGTACTAGTCAGCGTAGATCATCTTGCGAGTCATTCCGCCGTCGACCACCACTTGCTCGCCCGTGACGAAGCCGGCCTCCGCAAGCCACTCGACGGTCCGCGCGATATCCTCGACCGTGCCGGCCCTTCCGGCGGGGTGCTGCGCATGATCGACCGGGCGCAGGTCCGGCTCCCCGCGCTCGCGTTCCTTCTGCCACGGCTGGGTGACGATCCATCCCGGCAGAATCGCGTTGACCCTGATCCGGGGACCAAGGCTCACCGCCATCGAATGCGTCAGAGCATCGAGCCCGCCCTTGGCCGCGGCATAGGCAAACGTATCCTTCTCGCTCATCCGCGACCGGGTTGACGAGATGTTGACGATGCTCGCCTGCTCGGCCCGGCGAAGCAGCGGCAAGGCCTCGCGGCTGCACAGAAAGGCGGCGGTCAGGCTGGCGTCGATCCAGCTCTGCCACGCTGCCAGGGAGAGCTCATCCAGCGGTCCGCAAAACGGATCAGCGATTCCAGCGTTGTTGACGAGGCAGGTCAGCGGATCACCGTCGAGCCAATCGGTCAATGCGCCGAACGCCTGCTTCACCGGCGCTTCCTGGCCCACGTCGCAGACGGCCGTGAGGCATCGCTCGCCGGGCAGCAGCCGCGCCAGTTCCGCCAGCGCGTCCTCATCCTTGTCGAGCGCTGCGACGCGCCAGCCGAGGCCGTGGAAGTGCAGCAGGGTGCCGCGCCCGATGCCGGCTCCCGCGCCGGTGATGCAGATGGTCTTGTCCTTGCTCATGCCCGGTGAACGAGCGGCGAGCTGGTGAGTGCCGGAGTGCGTGCCGGAGTGCGTGCCGAAGTCAGTGCCGACAGGCGAGCGCCTCTACCACGTCTTCAAGCCGCGCCGGATCGCCCAGCGCAATCACGTGTCCGTCGGAGCCTGCGTGCAGCGGCTCTCCGGTCCAGTCGGCCATCGTCCCGCCCGCACCTTCGACTACCGGGACGAGCGCGGCGAAATCGTGCAGCTTCAGCCCCGCCTCGCAGACGATGTCGATGTGACCGCTGGCCAGCATGGCGTAGTTGTAGCAGTCCCCGCCCATCACCATGCGCTTGTGATCGGTCTTCGCGGCAAGCGCCATGAAGTGCTCGCCCTGGTGATCGTCGAAGTAATGCGGACCGGTGGTGGCAAGCGTCGCGTCGGACAATTCCCGGCATGGCCGCGTGCGAACGGCTTTTCCGTTGAGCGTCGTCCCCTGCCCGGTCACGCCAAGCCAGCGTTCCCCCAGAATCGGCTGGTCGATGATCCCCAGCACTGGAAATCCTTCAACCAACAGCGCGATCAAGGTCCCGAAGATCGGCCGCCCGGCAAGAAAGCCGGTGGTCCCATCAATGGGATCGAGTACCCACTGGCGGCCGGAACGCCCTTCGCTGGTGCCGAATTCCTCGCCTGCGATTCCATCCTGCGGCAACTCGGCCGTCAGAATTCGGCGCATCGCTTCTTCGGCCGCGCGGTCGGCAATCGTCACCGGTGTCGAATCGCCCTTCCGCTCACTCTCCACAACGGTGCGGAAATGGGGCCGGATCACCTCGCGCGCCGCGTGGGCGAGCCGGTGGGCTAGCGCTATGTCCGAATCGCGCAGCATCAATCGAACAGCGAGCTGACGCTGCTCTCATCGGCGATCCGGCGAACGGCCTCGCCGATCAGAGGGGCAACCGTCAGCACGCGAATGCGGCTCGATGCCTTCGCCGCCTCGGTCGGCAGGATCGTGTCGGTGATTACCAGTTCGGTCAAAGCAGAATGCTCCACCCGCGCCACGGCTCCGCCCGACAGCACTCCGTGGGTGATGTAGGCCGCCACGCTCTGAGCGCCAGCGTCGAGCAGGGCCTGGGCCGCGTTGCACAGCGTCCCACCCGAATCGATGATATCGTCGATCAGCACGCAGTCGCGGCCTCTCACCTCACCAATGATGTTCATCACCTCGGATTCGCCGGGCCTCTCCCGTCGTTTATCGACGATCGCCAGCGGCGCATTGTCCAGCCGCTTGGCCAGAGCCCGGGCCCGGACCACACCGCCGACGTCGGGGGAAACCACCACAAGGTTCTGGTCGCCGTAACGCGCCTGAATATCGGCCGCCATCGTCGGCGCGGCGTACAGGTTGTCGGTCGGGATATCGAAGAAGCCCTGGATCTGGCCCGCGTGAAGATCGACCGACAGCACTCGGTCAGCCCCCGCTTCGGTGATCAGGTTCGCCACCAGCTTGGCCGAGATCGGCGTGCGCGGGCCGGGCTTGCGGTCCTGTCGGCCATAGCCGAAATAGGGCACCACTGCCGTGATCCGCTTCGCGGAGGCGCGCCGCAGGGCATCGATCCCGATCAGCAATTCCATCAGGTTGTCGTTCGCCGGGAAAGAGGTCGACTGCAGCACGAAAACGTCCTCGCCGCGGACGTTTTCGTGAATCTCGATGAAGATCTCCTCGTCCGCGAAGCGGCGGACGCTGGCATCGGTCAGCGGAATCTCGAGATAACCCGCGATTGCGCGTGCCAAAGGCAAGTTCGAATTGCCGGCCATTATCTTCATGAAAAAACTGCCGCCTCTAAAGCCAGGGAAGGCCCGCGCTCTAGCCCAGTGTCATACGATTGCAACCTGCAGCCGGTCAGTCGGTCCGATGCTCGCCCGTGACCCAGCGCACCGTGCCTGAGCTGGCGCGCATCACCACGCTCTCGGTCGTCATCACGCCGCGAAAACGCTTCACGCCTCCGAGCAGGGAACCGTCTGTCACACCGGTCGCGGCAAAGATACAGTCGCCCTTCGCGAGATCGTCGAGCTTGTAGATCCGATCGAGGTCCTCGATGCCGCATTTGGTCGCGCGCGCGCGTTCGTCGTCGTTGCGAAACAGCAGGCGTCCGTTGAACTGTCCGCCCGTGCAGCGCAGGGCCGCCGCAGCCAGCACACCTTCGGGCGCGCCGCCGACACCCATGTAGAGATCGATCGTCGTTTCCTCGTTGGTGGTCGCGATCACCCCCGCGACGTCGCCGTCGGGGATCAGCTGAATGCCGCAACCGGTTTCGCGCAGTTGCGCGATCAGATCGGCGTGGCGCGGCCGGTCGAGTACGCAGACGATGATTTCGTCGGGCTTGCAGCCTTTCGCCTCGGCGACGGCTTCGACGTTCTCGCGCACGCTTCGGTCAAGACTGATCACGTCGGGCGGGTATCCCGGGCCGACGGCGATCTTGTCCATGTAAACGTCGGGCGCGTGAAGCAAGCAGCCTTCCTCGGCCGCAGCCAGCACGGCCAGCGCATTGGCTCCAGCCTTGGCCGTGATCGAAGTCCCTTCCAGCGGATCGAGCGCGATGTCGATCTTCGGTCCCTTGCCGGGCGATCCGCCGACCGGCTCTCCGATGTAGAGCATCGGCGCCTCGTCCCGCTCGCCTTCACCGATCACCACGGTTCCATCGATGGCGAGGTCGTCGAACGCCCGGCGCATCGCCTCCACGGCGGCGGCATCGGCGGCGTCTTCATCTCCCCGGCCGATCAGCTTGGAAGCGGCAATCGCGGCCGCTTCCGTGACCCGGACCATCTCAAGGACGAGTACCCGGTCAAGCACGTGGCTGGATTCAGGGTTAGGCTTGCTGATCATAGAACCGATCTCCTCCTTGATAGGGTGGCAGGTAGGGCCGCACGGTGGCGGCAAAGCGCGGGTCCATCAACCAAGCAGATGCATGACCAGCGGCGTTTCAGTAAGGCTCGGGGACGATTCGAGCAATTGCAGGGCGTGGCTGACGCAGCGCTCCGGTCCTTCATGCGTGACCAGCGCCACCAGAACCTCGCCACCTTCTTCAGGCTGGCCTTTCTGGATCAGGCTTTCGATGGAGACTCCCGCATCGCGCATGGCGGCGGTGATCTCGGCCAGCACGCCGGGACGATCGGCCACTGCGAACCGCACATAGGCGCGGCTGGTCCGATGGCCGACATCCGCCGGGCCGAGGTTTTCCAACTGCCCCACGGGAACCGAGAACGGACGCCCATCATCCCCCCGGGCGATGTCGATCAGGTCGGCCACCACCGCGCTCGCTGTCGGGCCGTCGCCCGCACCGGCGCCCTGGAACAGCAGGCGCCCGGAAAAATTGCCTTCGGTGACGACCGCGTTGGTCGGGCCGTCCACCGCCGCCAGCGGATGGTCGAGCGGCACGAGATAAGGCTGCACGCGCTGGAACAAGCGGCAGGTCCCGTCCTTTGCCAGATCCGTATCGGCCATTCCGATCAGCCGGATAACGTAGCCAAGCGCCGCAGCCTGCGCGATATCGGCCGCACGAACCCGGCTGATTCCCTGCACTTCCACCGATCGGAAGTCGATCCGCGCGCCAAAGGCGATCGCGGCGAGAATCGCCAGCTTGTGCGCCGCGTCCACGCCTTCGATGTCGAAAGTGGGATCGGCCTCGGCATAGCCATGGGCCTGCGCTTCCTTCAGGACCTCGCCGAAGTCGCGCCCCGTATCCTCCATCGTGGAAAGGATATAGTTGCAGGTGCCGTTGAGGATGCCGTAAATCCGCTCAATGGCATTGGCTGCGGCACCTTCGCGCAAGCCCTTGATCACCGGAATGCCGCCCGCGACGGCCGCTTCGAACTTGACGGCGGTCCCGCGCTCTTCCGCTTGTTCCACCAAGGACAAGCCGTGATGGGCAATCATCGCCTTGTTTGCAGTGACGAGCGCCTTGCCGGCCTTGATCGCGTTGCGCGCCAGCGTTACCGCCGGACCGTCCGAGCCTCCGACCAGCTCGACAACGACATCGATGTCCTCACGCGATGCCATCGCGGTCATGTCGTCTTCCCACGCAAAGCGGGATAAATCGACCCCCCGATCCTTGGTCCGGTCTCGCGCGCTGACAGCGACGATTTCCAGCGGACGGCCAGCCCGGCGCTCAATCAGCGCCGCGTTGGCGTCGATCAGACGAATGACGCCGGCCCCAACGGTACCCAAGC
This sequence comes from Altericroceibacterium xinjiangense, assembly GCF_003958635.1. Classification (GTDB taxonomy): domain Bacteria; phylum Pseudomonadota; class Alphaproteobacteria; order Sphingomonadales; family Sphingomonadaceae; genus Altericroceibacterium_A; species Altericroceibacterium_A xinjiangense. Next base: position 14,097 of record NZ_RSEK01000008.1, read on the forward strand.
CGGCAAGAGCGATACGAAGCGGTTCGGTCACGACTTCCCCCTTTTCAGAAGGGGCGCTTAGGCAACCCGGCGCAGCTTGGCCAGCGTGTTTGTCGGCCAATGCTCAGGCGATCATCCGCAGGCGATCATCCGCCCGACCGCTCACAGGCCCCCAGACGCTCGATCACCAGCTCGTAGTCGGCCTCTGCCTGCGCCCGCGACGCCGCATTGTCCTGCAGGTACGCATCGGCCGGCAGTCCGCGTGGGAGGAAGCAGGCGAGCCGATACCACTCGATCGTTTCCGGCTCGGGTGGCCGGGCAGACTGGTCGACGATCTCGGACCAGGAGATACCCCACTGCGGCTCCATCCCAGGCCGCCGCAGGATGGTCAGGGACACCGGGTCGCCTTGCCGCGTCTCCAGGAACATCTGTGTCTCGGATTCCCCGGCGAGGTTTCCGGGCACGGAGATCACGTCACGCACTCCGGTGATCCGCGGGGGAGCATCGGGTGCAGCGAGATCGGTCAGAATTGCGCGCAGCCGGGATTCGATCTGCGGATCGGCCGGCAGCTGCGCATCGGGCCGAACAAGTTGCAGCTCGCCCGGACGGCCGGGCACGGCGCGGGCGAACAGCAGGACTGAACTTTTCTTGAGCTTGGGCGGCTTGCCTTTCGCGTTCACCGGCATGTCGACCAGATAGCGCAGGGATTCGCCCAGCGCCGCCTGGCCGGTCAGCAACGCCTCGGTCTGTGCCTCGACGAACAGTCGGGCGCGGCCGGGGGCGAGGCCGGGCGCGCGTTCGGGCTTGACCGTCGCCTGATCCACCACCCGTGCCCGGGCAACCAGACCCGCCGCTTCCGCAAGATCGACCAGATCGGCATAGGTGGGCGCCTGCACGGCAGCGTCGGCCCGCAGCGGCTGGGCTGCGGCCGGACCGGCCCCCGCGAACAGCAACGGAAGAGCAGCCAGGGCCGCGCGGAAACCGGAAATGTGCTTGCTCATCATACAGTTCGCTTGCCTTTCGCCACCTCAACGCGGCTTTCCTTGATAGGCTCCACTCGTAGCCGCCATCAAGCATGACCAACAAGCGGGGGTGTCGTGAATTGCCCGTGAACCGCAAAACGGCGCAAAAGGGTTTGCCCCCGTCGATCTTCGGAGCTAATACCGCCGGAAACGGGCCCAAAACGCTAAAAAAGGGGCCTTTAAATCCTTTCGCGCTTTTCCCGCATGCGGGAGCGACGATTGGTTTTCAGGGTAGACAAATCTCGTCAACGGCTGGCAGGATGCCATACCTGTACAGCCGCGTGGCCGTAACAGGCTGACATGAAAACGGAGTGATGCGACTGGATGGCCTACGCTGATCAACAGATGAGCGGTAACAAGATTATCGCAATTGCCATTGTTGTCCTCATCCACCTCGCAATCGGCTATGCCCTTATCACCGGGCTGGCCTATTCGGCGGCCGTGAAGGTCATCGAACGCGTGACAACGGTGGACATCAACGAACCCCCGCCACCTCCGCCAGAGGAACCGCCGCCTCCGCCGCCGGAACCGGACATCGCTCCGCCGCCGCCGCCGATCGTGGCGCCGCCTCCGCCGGTTCAGGTCAATCCAAACCCGCCGCCGGTGCAGATCGTGCAGACGCCGCCTCCGCCCGCGCCCGTTATCCGGACCGTGCCGCCGCCGGCACCGCCTGCGCCGCCGCGTCCTGCGCCGCCGCCGCCGCCCCCTCCTCCGCCGCCTCCGCCGCCTTCCCAGGCACGTGGCGCGGAACCGAGAAATCAGCGCAGCTGGGCTGGGCGCATCCAGGAGAACTATCCTCCCCGCGCGCTTCGCGAAGGCACTGAAGGTACAGTGGGCGTGTCCGTGGTCATCGGTCCCGATGGCAGGGTAACCTCCTGCTCCGTGACGGGTCCCAGTGGCTCTTCCGAGCTCGACCGCGCCGCGTGCACCGGCATGGAGCGTTACGCCCGGTTCGAACCTGCGTTGGACGACGCCGGCAATCCGACCACGGGCCGGTACGCAACCCGTATCGTTTATAGACTCAGCTAACGGCGACGGGCGTTCCCCTTCTGCCTAACTGTTCAATCTCAATCCTGTTCATCCTGAGAGGACCACCCGCATGCTTATCGACATCCTGGCCGCAGCCGGCGACGCGGCGCCCCAGAACCAATTCGGCTTCATTGAAGCAATGGAGCAGGGCGGTGTCATCGCCTGGACTATTTTTGGCGTGCTCGTGATCATGTCTGTCGGATCGTTCTACATTCTGATCACCAAGCTGCTCGAGCAGAACAAGATCTTCCGCCAGTACCGCGAAGTGCGCAGCACGTTCTGGCGCGCGCCTTCTCTCCGGGAAGGTGCCAACAAGCTCGATCGCGACAGCGCATGGCGCCAGCTGGTCGACGATGGCCTCGCCGCCGAAGCCCAGCACGGCAAGCTGACCGACCAGCTCGAAGCTCATGACTGGCTGCACGGCTCGCTCGCGCGCTCCGAAGCTGCGATCAACTCGAAGCTGGCCGGCGGCCTCTCGTTCCTCGCCACCGTCGGCGCGACCGCCCCGTTTGTCGGTCTGCTCGGTACCGTTATCGGTATCTACCGCGCGCTGATCAACATTGGTCTTGCCGGTTCGGCCTCGATCGACAAGGTCGCAGGTCCGGTCGGTGAAGCACTGATCATGACCGCCATCGGTCTGCTCGTCGCCGTTCCGGCCGTGCTTGCCTACAACTGGCTGCAGTCCCGCAACAAGCGGATCGCAGAGCTGCTCAGCGGCTTCTCGACCGACCTGCTCGCCAACATCACCTCGCGCGGCACGATCCGTCCGGAAGTGGCAGCAACGACGACCAAGGCTGCTCCGGCCAAGCCGGCCGCCGCTCCGGTAAAGCCCGGTCCGGTCGCCACCCCGAAGCCGGTCACCAAGCCGTAAGGCACGGACAGGCAAGCTTCAGGTGGCTTCAGCTACACGGGCGGATCGGAGCGAAAGCAAAGGTCCGCCCAGGCAAGACGAACTTTTGAGTTAGGACTGAACCATGGCTATGTCGACAGGCGGTGGCGGCGCCGAAAGGCCGATGTCGGACATCAACACGACTCCCCTGGTGGACGTCATGCTGGTGCTCCTGATCATCTTCCTCATCGCGGTTCCGGTTGCCATCCAGACGATCGAAAAACTGGAAATTCCAGTGTTCGAATCGAACGAATCGAAGGACAAGGTCGAAAACCTGCTGCTGACGGTCAGCACGACCGACGATGCAGGCCGCAGCGCAGGGGAGCCGGGCTTCGCTGGTGCCACGCGCGGCGGGGAATGCCGGGTCTACTTCAACAACGTCACTCCGGTCGATTCCCAGGAACTGTACGACAGGGCATTCGAACGGCTCGACAACATCGTGCAGGCCGAAGGCGGCGTCGACGCGATCATGGCGAACCCGGAAAAGATCCCGCAGGTCTTCATTCGCGGGGACGTGAATGCGCCGTGGCGCTGCATCGCAGGCACGATCTACAACGTGCAGGCGGCGGGCTATCCCACTATCGGCTTCATCTCCAACCCGGTCGACCCGAACGGCTGACCGGCTGAACGAATTCAGGAGTAACCTCTCATGGCAATGTCAGGCGGCAAGGACGATGGTTCGCCGATGATGGAGATGAACACGACGCCGCTGATCGACGTCATGCTCGTGCTCCTCATCATGTTCATCATCACCATCCCGGTGGCGACGCACTCGGTCAACATCGACTTGCCGACGCCTTCGAACACGCCTTCCAGCAACATCGATCCAGTCAAGAACAAGATCGTGCTATCGCCGAACGACCAGATCTTCTGGAACGGCGAAGTGATTAACCAGAACCAGCTGGTGGCAAACCTGCAGCAGACCCTGACCTTCGCGGTCGAGCCTGAACTGCAGTTCGAGCCTGAGCCGCTGGCAAGCTACGACCTTTCGGCCAAGGTGCTCAACATCATCAAGGCCTCGGGCGTGACCAAGTTCGGCTTCGTCGGTAACGAGAAGTACCGGGCGTTCAGCACGGGTGGCCCAGCCAACCCCACCGGCTGATCCTCCCGGACAATTCAGGAGAAGGGGCGGAGTTTTCCGCCCCTTTTTCTTTGTCAGTCGTCCGCTCCGGCCAGTCCATCGTGATTGGCGGCTTCCCCCACCTGCGGCTCCTCCCCCATGGCCGCTGCCGCCAAAGCTTCCGCCTCCAGCAGCAACTGGTCTTCCGCGCTTCCGAGCGGCAGGTTCTCCCGCCCGATCATCACCAGCACCGGAACGGCAAGCGGGCTCACCCGGTCGAGCCGCACGTGCACCAGCCTTTCCTGCGCCGAGTCCAGCAACTGGCCCAGCCGGTCCACATCCGTCATCCGCGCGCGCGCGTCGGCCCAGGCTGCCTCGATCAGGATATGCTCGGGTTCATACTTCCTCAGCACGTCGTAGATCAGATCGGTCGAGAAGGTGACCTGCCGCCCCGATTTCCGCTGCCCCGGATGGTGCCGCTCGACTAGGCCGGCGATTACGGCAACTTCGCGAAACGCGCGGCGCAGCAAGTGTGAACTCTCAATCCAGGCGATGAATTCCTCCGCCAGGATATCGGAGGACAGTAGCGGCGCCGGATCCTCCACCGGCTTCAGGCTCCACACGGCAAGTGAGTAGTCGTTGGCGATGAACCCTCCCGGCAGCAGCCCGCGCTGCTCCATCCGCTTGGCGATCAGCATCCCCAGCGACTGGTTCGCGTTCCACCCGCTGAACGTGTGCAGCACGGTGTACCACCGGCTGGCGTACGGAAAACTTTCGACCAGCAGAGTGTCGGGCGTCGGCATCTCGGACCGCCAGTCCTGCATCTCCAGCCAATCGCGCACATTGTCCGGAAACCGGCCCCACCCCGCGCGGTCGGCCAACAAGCTGCGCACACGATCGGCAAGGTGCGTGGTCAGCGGCATCCGCGCGCCCATGTAGCTGGGGATTACTGCAGACCGCTTGGCTGCCCGCACGATCAGTTCCAGATCCCGCAGAGTTTCCACTTCCAGGTCCAGCCCGGCGAAGCGAAACGTATCCCCCGGCCCCAGCGAGGCTGCAAATTGTTCTTCAACCCTGCCAAGCGATCGGCCACCTCTGCCCCGCCCCGATCGAATGCGAATTTCAACCATTTCGGAATCGACGATGATCCCGGCGTTGAGCCGATGCCGGGCGGCATGCTCCGGATGAGTGAGGCGCCAGGTGCCGTCAGGCTCCCGCACAATCCGGCGGAACTTGTCATAGGCTTCCAGCGAGTAGCCGCCGGTCGCGACGAACTGCAGCACCCGCTTCCACGTCGCCTGGTCCACCCAGACATAGGTTGAGCTTGAGCGGACTTCCGCCAGCAAGTCGGCTTCCTGAAACGGTGCGGCGCACGCACAGGCCATCACGTGCTGGGCTAACACGTCGAGGCCGCCCGGCTGGAACGGCTCCCCGTCCCTCTCCCCCAGATCCACTGCTTCCTTTGCAGCGGTGGCCTCCAGGAACTCGAACCGATTACCAGGCACCAGGATAGCCCGACTGGGGCTGTCCAGCCTGTGATTCGCTCTTCCGATCCGCTGGAGCAGGCGGCTCGATCCCTTCGGCGCGCCCATCTGCACCACGCAGTCGATGTCGCCCCAATCGACGCCGAGGTCGAGACTGGCGGTCGCGACAAGCGCCCGCAGCTCGCCGCGAGCCATCGCGCCTTCAACCTTGCGCCGGGCCTCTTTCGACAGTGACCCGTGATGAATCCCGATCGGCAGGTGGTCCTCGTTCGCCTCCCACAACTTCTGGAACGTATGCTCTGCCAGGAACCGCGTGTTGGTGAAGACCAGCGTTGTGCGGTTGCGCCGAATCTCCTGATAGACCTGCGGGATTGCCCAAGTCGCGGCGTGGCCACTCCACGGAACCCGCTCATCCTGAGGCAGCAGTATTTCGACCGATGGAGGTGCACCCTGTTCGCCTTCCACCAGTTCCACGCTGTCGATGTCACCCCACGGGGCCAGCCATCCGCGAAACGCCTCCGGGTCCGCCACGGTGGCAGAAAGGGCGACACGCTGGTGCCCGGGGGCAAGCGCCAGCAGGCGCGCCAAGCCCAGCGCGAGCAGATCGCCGCGCTTCCCGGTGGCGAAGGCGTGGACTTCATCGACGATCACGCGCTGCAAGGTCGAGAATAACTCGAAACTATCCGGGTACGACAGCAGCAGGGAAAGCGATTCCGGCGTCGTCAGCAGAATGTGGGGCGGACGGGTGCGCTGACGCTTCTTGCGATCCGCCGGCGTATCGCCGCTGCGCGCCTCGATGCGGATCGGCAACCCCATTTCCTCGACCGGAGTGAGCAGGTTGCGGTGCACGTCGTGCGCCAGTGCTTTCAAAGGCGAGACATAGAGCGTGTGGAGGCCCTCAGCGACGGAGCCGTTCGCTTGCGACGGGCAAAAATCGGCCAAGGTCGGCAGGAACCCCGCGAGCGTCTTGCCCGCACCGGTATCCGCCGTGAGCAGGGCGTGGCGTCCGGCGCGGGCTGCTTCCAGCATCGCGCGCTGATGCCGTCGCACACGCCAGCCTCGCTGGGAGAACCACTGCTCGATCTCGGTTGGAAGAACAGGCGATATCATGCTGCGATTGGAGCAGATTCCGCCCGGCTGCGAAAGCATGCGCCAAAGCGCGACAGAGATGCGCTGAGCGGCGCAACCACAAGTCGAACCCGACCGTTGTTGAAGTGTGACCCGCTACGAAGCGGGCCACGCGCCGTGAGACCGGTGTCGGGCTGGCGCGTGTATTTGAGCAGTACTTTACCAAAGGAGACAGGCATATGGCAGACCGTTATCGCAATCGCAGGCCGTACGGGGAAACCACCATGCGTGATCGTGACTATCGCGACGAAGGAACTTACGGAAACGATCGGAACTACGATTACGAAAGCCGGGACCGGTACAATCGGGGTGACAGGGACCGCTACGACGAACCCTGGAACGGCGTGGGCCGCGGCCCCCGTGATGCGCACCGCTACGGCGTAGATTACGAGGACCGCGACTATCGTCCCGCAGGCCGGGATGAGCGGTATGAAGGCGGTCGCTACACGCCCAGCGCAGGCTATTCCGATCGGCGCTCCGGCTGGGGCGATAACGAACGCTATTCGGGCGGCTCCTACAGCGGCGCGTCCTACGGCGGAGGCTATGGCGGCGGTGACTATGGCGGCTACGGCGCAGACTACGCGGCGAGCGGCCGAGGCTTCCGCAGCTTCACCGGCGACGATGTAGGCGGCGCAGACTTCGTCGCAGGCGGAGCGCGGCCTTATGGCGGCTACGGTCGCGGAATTGGCAGCTATTCGGCCGGGGGCGGCTACGGCCCTGCTCCGCACCGGGGCTATACCGACCGCAACGAAGATCGCGGCTTCGTCGAGCGAGCCGGAGACAAGGTCGAGAGCTGGTTCGATGACGATGACGATTACAGCCGGCGGCGCCAGTCCGGCTATGCCGGGCACGGTCCGGCGAATTACAGCCGGTCGGACGACCGCGTCCTCGAAGACGCTTCCGACCGTCTGACGGACGATTGGCGGGTCGACGCCCGCAACGTCGAGGTAACCGTCAATGACGGTGAGATCACCCTCAACGGGACCGTTCGCAGCCGTGAGCAGAAGCACCGTGCCGAACGGTGCGTCGAGAGCCTCTCGGGCGTTCGTCACGTGCAGAACAATCTGCGGGTGCAGGAGTACGATGACCTCGGCACCTCCGACGAGCGGGTCGTGACGACGGAGAAGACCACCGGCGTCCTTACCTGATCCGGTACAGCGTAGAATAAACGAAAGGGGTCCGTTCAGCGGGCCCCTTTTTCGTTGGACGCCCTTGCCACCCCACCTCCATTTCTGGCGCACCTGTTCTTTAGTGTCGCCTTCTTTCCCCGGACGCCGCCTTGTCTTTCACCGTCGGGTCCCCTAGTCCCGGCGCGTCATCTGGGGAGTAGCCGACCGCTTCGGCGGGTTTGCGCGTCAACATGCTCGGCCGAGAGGTCGTGGCGCGCAAGGGACGGGAAAGCCGTCCCGGCGAGACCAATGGCATTGCGTCCCCGCTTCGCCGGGCGGGGGATGCGATGTCCTTGGTTGCGCAACAGGGCCCGGCCGGTAGATCCGATGGACGCATTTCTTACCTCGACCGCGCTGGTGGCTCTCGCCGAGATCGGCGACAAGACGCAGTTGCTGGCTCTGGTGCTCACCGCGCGGTTTCGCAAGCCGCTCCCCATCGTCTGCGGTATCCTTGTCGCCACGCTCGAAAACCATGCCCTCGCCTCGTGGGCCGGGGCCGAGGTGGCTCAGTGGCTCGATGGCCCCTGGTTCTCGGCCGTAGTAGCTTTTTCCTTCATCGCGATGGGCCTGTGGGCTCTCGTGCCGGACAAGCTGGACCAGAACACAGCCGCAAGGCCGCACGGCAGCGCTTTTCTGGTGACGTCGACATCCTTTTTCCTCGCAGAAATGGGTGACAAGACCCAGCTCGCCACGGTGGCGCTTGGCGCCCGGTTCGAAGCCGTCGGCGCAGTGACCGCAGGAACGACGATCGGCATGCTGCTCGCCAACGTGCCGGTCGTTTTTCTGGGAGAAAAGATCATGCGGAGGATCCCGCTCCAGGCGGTGCGCGTCGCGGCGGCCACCCTGTTCCTCGCACTGGGGCTGCTGATGCTGGCGCGCGGCGCGATGCTTCAGCCTTCGATGGCGTAGTGGATCGGTTTGAAGCTGCCGCCGTTCGATGCATAGGCAGAGCACGCCGTCAGCCCGATCACCAAATCCATTTCCGCCCGCAGGCGGATGAAATCCCCGGGCTTGCTGACGGGAGGAAGGACCTGCACTGTCCCGTCGGCGGGATCGACAGGAACGTTCATGAACAGGTTGAACGCGGTCGGGATGGCATCGGACTCGATCCCGAAAGGAGCCAGCGCCTCGGCCAAATTGCCGAAGCAGCCGCGGTGGACCGGCTGATCGGGATAGAAATGGCGGAAGGTTGCCTCACTGCATGGGGTCAGCAGGAAATCGTGACAGCCGACCGTGTCCTCGATGATCGTCAGCATCGTGTTGGAGCGGTTCGACCAAAGACGATGGCCCGTGGAAAGGCGGATGGTCTCTTCGTAGTCGAACGTGCGGCCGTTTGAGATCGTCTCGCGCACATCCGCGGCGCTGTAGGCGACAAGATCGCTGACCTGAACGCCTTCAGGATCGATCACCCGCAGCACCTGGCCTTGCTCCAGACGCAGCGCCGCACCGCTACGGGGCGGAATCTCGCAAATGCTTCCCGGCGTCATCGGTCAGTGTCGATGCGCGGATCGTGAAAGGGGCACTTCCACTCGTCGTCGACCAGGCGCCCGCTGTACTGCCGCGCTTCGCTCACTTCGCCAAAGCGGGTCAGCATGGGATTGACGTGCCCGGCCAGCTGCTGGTCGCGCTCAAGTATCTTCTCGCGCATCCGTTCATAGCGGCCTTCCTCGCGCAGCCGCTCAAACTGGTCATGCAGATTGAACACAAGGGTGGGCCGCGGAAATCGGCGTGCCGGACGCGAAGCCTGCGGGTGGAGCCCGACCACGAAAAAGGCTTCCCCGCCGAAGCTGAGCGAGAAATGCGGGTCTTCGGGATTGGAACTGACACGCTCGTCATACGGCTGGCCGCGCCAGCTGTCCTTGTCGGCACAGGACTGGATTCGCTCCCACATGGCGCGTTCGAATTCGGTTTCGTCCAAGTCACCAGGACCTTCGAACACTGCCGCAAGGCTGCGCAAGCCGCCGGGATCCTGGCGGTAAGCTTTGGCCCATTCCAGCAATTCGCCGTGAATGCGCACATCGTCCCACCCGCTGGTCAGCGAATGACACACCAGAACTTTGAGCGTCCCGCGCGCCACCGCCGACTTCGCCCCGACACAGGGGAAGTCATGATCGGCAATCTTGTCGAACAACTCGGCCCGGGCGAGTTGTTCCGTTTTATCATCGACGAGCATGGGTGGGGTATCTCTCCTGCCCTAAAAACGCCCGAGGCAAGGCAGGGTTCCGAGTATCGGCGGGCGGGCTCAGCCCCGTACAGGGAGGAACGGCGGCAGCGCGGCCACTTCTTCCATACTCAGTTGCAGCCTGAAGATGTCGCGCAGGCTGCGCCGGTAATCCTCGGCATCCGGAATGTCGCTCCGCCGAATGTCTTTGCTGCGGGTTACGGTAAGCGTGCAGCCGGAAAGTGCGGCAAAACCGTCAGGCAGGACGATACTGACAACCGGCACCACCGTGAATCGGGTACCGGCGCGCGTGGACGTCCAGTGATTACCCATCTCCAGATCCTCCGGGCCGACTTCGGCGAGATCGAAGGTGTACTGCGCTTGCCAGTCCCCCGCTTGCGTGCTGCTGCGTTCCAGCAGCCATTCGCCGCCGAGGCTGCCCGGCTGCCCCGTTCGCCGCAGACGGTGAACCGCACCATCGGCCGCCTGCGCGCTGGCCCCGTCCCGCAAGGCCAGCGGCAGCACCCCGCTTCCGCCGAAGCCGGCATCCGCGATCCAGGGCGCGCCGCCGACACGGACCAGCAGGAGAGTATGGGTCCGCGGCGGGACCGCGTCTTCCGGCTGGTTGAGCCGCACCCGGGCAAGCAGCGGCCGAACGTCGAAGCCGACACGGCGGAGCATGTCGGCAAACAGCCGGTTCTGCTCAAAGCAGTAACCACCTCGCCGGCGGGTCACCAGTTTTTCGAACACCGTTTCCGGATCGATCGCGATCCCGCGGCCGAGCAGGATGTCGAGGTTCTCGAACGGGATTGAGCGCCGCTGCGCATCCTGCAGCAGCGCCAAACCCGCGGCATCCGCTGGTGGCGCGCGATCGAGCCCGATGCGCGCCAGCCAGTCGTGCAGTGACCGGTCCATGCCGTCCGGTGTCGGCCGGGCCTCAGTGGCCGGCTTGCGGCCCACGTTCCAGCCCGGACTTGGCCAGCTGATCGTCGATCTGGGCCATCAACCGCTCCAGCCCCTCCTCGCTGTCGCTTTCCGCCCGGGCGACGAGCACGTCCTGCGTGTTGGAAGCGCGCAGCAGCCACCAGCCATCGTCATTGGTCACGCGGACGCCATCGGTGGCGTTGACCTGGGCGTCGGTGGTCGACAGCCGCTGCTTTACTTCGTCGATCACGGCGAACTTGCGGCTCTCATCAACTTGGAAGCGCATCTCCGGCGTATTCACCATTTCGGGCATTTCTCCGCGCAGCTGGGTGACCGACTTGTCGAGCCGGACACTTGCCGAAATCAGCCGAATCGCCGCGTAGAGCGCATCATCGTAGCCGTAGTAGTCGTCCGCGAAGAAGATATGGCCGCTCATTTCCCCTGCGAGCGGGGAGCCAGTTTCCTTCATTTTGGACTTAATCAGGCTGTGGCCGGTCTTCCACATCAGCGGCTTTCCGCCTAGTTCGGACACACGATCGAACAAAGCGCGCGATGCTTTCACATCGGCGATAATCGTAGCTTCCGGACGCCGGTTCAGCAGGTCCTCGGCGTAGATCGATAGCAGCTGGTCGCCCCAGATGATGCGTCCCTGCCCGTCGATCGCTCCGATTCGGTCGCCATCGCCATCAAAAGCTACTCCGAAATCGAGGTTCTTCTCCGTGACGAGCCGCCGCAGGTCCTCCAAGTTCTCCGGAACAGTAGGATCAGGGTGATGATTAGGAAACTCTCCATCAATCTCGGTAAACAGCGTGAAGTGCTCTCCCGGCAGCCGGGTGACGAGCAGCTCCAGGGCCTGCCCCGTGGCGCCGTTGCCCGCGTCCCAACCGATCCGAAGAGCGGACAGCCGATCGTCCGCGATGCCTTCGAGCCCGACCAGGAGACGCTCGACATACTCGTCCAGGATTTCGCGCGTCTCGACGCTGCCCGTGCCATCGGCCCACGCCCCTTCGACGGCGAGGGTTCCGATCCGGAGGATATCTTCCCCGAAGAACGGGCGCCCTTTAAATACCATCTTGAAGCCATTGTAATTGGCGGGATTGTGGCTGCCAGTTATCTGAATGCCGCCGTCAACATCTTCCATTGAGGCTTCCGCGTAGTAGAGCATCGGCGTCGGGCCCAGTCCGACCCGCACTACGTCGCACCCGCTCGAGGTAAGGCCTTCGATCAGCGCGCGCTCCAGTATCGGAGAGCTGACGCGTCCGTCGTACCCGACCGCTACCTTCGATCCCCCCGCCTCGCGCAGCAACGTTGCGAAACCGCGCCCGATTGCGCGGGCATCATCCGGACCCAGGGTCTTGCCGATGATTCCGCGAATGTCGTATTCGCGCAGCACTGTCGGATCGAACTGATAGCTCATACATGCTCCTTTTTCGGCAACTGGCGTAACAGCAAGTCGCGCGCTTCATTGGCTTCATGAAATTGGCTGCCAGTGCCCCCCTTGTCGGGGTGCACTCTCGCCACAAGGCGGCGGTGGGCATCGACGATTTCCTCTCGCGATGCCCCGCGCCGGACTTCCAGCAGCGAACGGGCGCGCCGTTCGGCTTCGACCCGCTTCCGCTGACCGGGTTTTTCCCAGACCCACCGACCCGACAGCATCCGCCAGGCGATAACCAGCAGGACCAGGAAGAGGATCAGCTTGGTCACGAGTCAGGCAGGCTCGGGCTGGCGGCTGGGCATCGGCAGCTTCAGGGATGCGACCAGGCCGCGCAGTTCCTGCCGGGCTACCAGATGGCTGGTGCCAAGCTCGCCCAGGTGCCCCTTGTCGAGCAGAGTCAGGCCGGAAGGAAACAGCTCACGGTAAACCACGCGCTCCGAAAGCCCCTGCGCGACCCGAAAGCCAACTCGCTTGGACAAGTCGGTCAATGCTCCGTCAATGCGCTTCTGGTTGCGCGCCTCCGTGTGGCCGGTGCGGTTGCGCACGACCACCCAGTCCATTTCCCGCCGGTTTTCCCGCAACTGCTTCATCGCCCGGCTCTTGCGCGCTTCCCAGATCAGTTCCGCATAGAAGGACAGCCGGCGAACCTTGAAGGTTTCCGCGTCCACTTGCCCGATCAGGTCGAAATCGACGAAGCTGTCGTTCATCGGGGTCACCAGAGTATCGGCCTGGGTCGCCGCATGCCGAGCGAACGGATCGTCGCGGCCCGGCGTATCGAACAGGATGAAGTCCGCGTTTTCCGCCAGTTTCTCCACGTGCTGCTCCAGCGCTTCGGCGCTGTCCCCGGTAAACACGTCGAAGGCTGCATTGGGCAGGTCGATCCCGCGCCGCGCGATCGTTTCGGTCCGGTTCTCAAGATAGCGGAAGAGCGTTCGCTGGCGAGGATCGAGATCGAGCACGGAGACCCGAGCCCCCATGTAGGCGAGCGCGATCGCGATGTGGACCGCGGTAGTCGACTTCCCGGTGCCGCCTTTCTCGTTTGCGAAGACGATACGGTGCGGGACAGTAGCAGAAGGGCCAAGGTTGGACACGCGGCAGTCAGATCCCGATTGTTGCACAGCTTGGGCTTGCCCGATAGGCAGCCTTGTCACCGCCTTATCGGACGCTTGCCCCCATGCAAACCATCAACCACCTCCATTCCTTGCGCGAAGCTGTGGAGGCTTTGCGCAATAATGGATCGATTGCTCTCGTCCCGACGATGGGCGCCTTGCATGAAGGTCACATGACACTGGTGCGTGAAGCGGCCAAACGCGCGCCGCACGTGGTCGTCTCGATCTTCGTCAATCCGGCCCAGTTCGGACCGAATGAGGACTTCGACGCCTATCCCCGCCAGTTGGCAGACGATGCCCGAATGCTGGAAGACGAAGGCGTTTCCCTGCTCTGGGCCCCTTCGGCGCAGCAGGTCTATCCCGCTGGGTTCGCCAGCTCGATCCATGTTGCGGGGGTAAGCGAAGGCTTGTGCGGTGCGGCGCGGCCGGGCCACTTCGATGGCGTCGCGACCGTGGTGGCCAAGCTGTTCAACCAGGTGCAGCCCGACTTTGCCCTGTTCGGCGAAAAGGACTGGCAGCAACTGGCGGTGATCCGCCGCATGGCGCGGGATCTCGATTTCACCCGGCCCCATCCCGATGCGATCGTCGGGGTGCCGACCGTGCGGGAAGCCGATGGCCTCGCGCTGAGCAGCCGCAACCGCTATCTTTCGCCGGACCAGCGCCGGCAAGCCGCCGCGCTTCCCGCGCGGATGCGGGAAACCGTCGCACGGATCGAGGCCGGGGCGGATGTTCGCCGCACGCTGGAGAATCTCAAAGCCGGGCTGGTCGCAGACGGGTTCGACGCGGTCGATTATGCCGAGCTCGCCGATGCTGCGAGCCTCGAGCCGCTCGCACGGCTGGAACGCAACCCTGCGCGCCTGCTGGTTGCAGCGCGGATCGGCGGCACTCGTTTGATCGACAACCTGCCGGCGGGTGGCTGAACCGCTCAGGCCGGCTTTAAGGCGGCCGAATAGATGTGCCAGCGCAGCTGCTCGACGCTGGCTCCCGGCACATCGTTGACTCGCCTCAGCACGTAACTCCCGGTGAAGCGCTGCCGTGTTCCGTCGTTCTGTACGGCCTCCACTTCAACCGGAACGGTCGCGTAGAGGCTCCCCGCCGCTCCTTCCGTCCGAACCGGGCCAGTGATCGCGACCGTCGTACTGCGAGTCGCGGCAAAACCCTCGCGGAACTCGGACAGGGTCTGTCCGCTGGCGGCCCCACCCCGGTTCCACAACTGGTACGCCGCATCCCAGTCGCCCGCGTCGATGGCCCGATAATAGGCCTGGAGCGCCGCCTCGGGACTGTCAGGATCAACTTCCCCCGCGAGCGGCGCGGCGGCCTCGGGAACGGGCGCGCGCCGGGAAGACGGCGTGGGCCTTTCCTGCGGCGTGGCCGCGGCTATCCGGGCCATGGACGGCGCAGTGCCGCCCTCGCCCGGATTTCCGCACCCGGTCAGTGCAAAAGCCATCGCCGCAAGGAGAGTTGGAGCGGGTAGCGGGAATCGAACCCGCATAGCCAGCTTGGAAGGCTGGAGCTTTACCACTAAGCTATACCCGCTCGGGTTCGGCGGAATTGCCACTTCTCGCCCCCTCAAGTCAACCTTCTCAGTCGATTTGGCCGGGATCGGCTTGTTCTTCCCGCGATGACTCGGATTCCGGGGGCGCCACGTTGATCGTCACGCGCCGGTTCCGGGCGCGCCCTTCCTCGTTGGGCGTACCGTCCGGGTTGGCGTTCGGCGCGATGGGGTTCTGTTCGCCCATTGCAATCGTGGTGATCCGCTCTTCCGCGAGTCCTTGCTCCGTCAGCCAATCCGCTACCGCCTCGGCGCGCTCTTTCGACGCGGCGAGATTGGCCCGATCGGCCCCGGCCGAATCGGTATGGCCCCGCAGCACTATGGGCCAGCCTTCCGCCACCTGCGGGGAACGCCGAACCTCCTGCAGGCGCGCCACGGCTGTTTCGGACAACTCCGTGCCTCCATCGGGGAACGGGATCGTCCGCTCGATCGGCCTGGGCGGAAGGTCCTCCACGATCGGTTCCGGAATGATATCGGGCCGGATGATCGATGCCGCAGCGGTCTGCGTCGGCAACGGGGATGGCACAACCGAAGGCTCTGCCTCAGGGCCTTGCGGTTCATCCCGGTCACACCCGGTGAACGCCAAAAGCGCTGCGAGCCCCATTCCAGCGCTGGCAATCCGGATCATGTGTCCTCCCCTTTCATCAGGCGATCTGCGGCTTGGGCTTCTTGTTTGCCCCTTCGTCCACGGTTTTCTGCCGTGGCGGCGAATAGGAAATGACGGTGTCACCCGGTGCAGGCTCCGGCGCCGTGGCATGGGTGAAGAAGCGCATCTGCCCGTCCGGCTTCAGCAGCAGCAGCATGTGAGCGGCATCGGGCAGGCTTTCGCGTGCGTTCTCCAGGTCGAACTGTTCGGACAGCTTGGTCTTCCGGAAGATCCAGCCGGCCATCTGCCGCTCGCTCACTTCGTTGACGCCATAGCCGGATGCGAACAGCGCCCGCCCGCGCAGGGACGCTGGCAATGCGCGATGATCCGCCTCACCCGGCTCGCCCAGCTGGTAGACGGAATCGGTGCCGATTTCCGGTGCGAACTCGCTGCAGACCAGCGCGTTGTAAGCTTCGTTTTCCGTCGCCGCGATCAGCACCTGATAAGGCGCAAGGTCAAGGTTGTGCTCGGTCGCCTCGTTGAGGATTTCGCCGTGATAGGTCGGCAGCGCTGCGGCGCGGGCCGATTTCAGGCGCTGCCAGCTCGAATCGACGATCATCACCGGGGTCTTCAGATCGTGCATTTCCTTGGCCAGCGCGATCGACCAGGGAGTTGCCCCGGCAATCAGCAGGCCCGGCCGGGTTTCGCCGCGAACCTTCAGCAGGCGGGCCGCAAGGTCGATGGTGAAACCGTGGGCAACGATAGTTGCCACCACGACTGCGAAGGACAACCCGATCAGAATTCCGCCGTCACCGTACCCGAGTTCCTCCAGCCGCAACGCGAACAAGCCGGTGATGGCGACCATCACGATGCCGCGCGGCGCGATCCAGGCCAGGAACAAGCGCTCGTTCCAGGGGATGGTGGTGAACAACAGGCTGATCAGGATCGTCAGCGGACGCACCAGGAACAGCAGGACAAGGATGAAGACCCCGAAGCGCCATTCGAACTGGCGTACAGCTTCGAGGTCGAGCGAGGCAGACAGCAGCACGAATATCCCGGACACAAGCAGGACCGCCACGTTCTGCTTGAAGGGGTGAATGCTCCTGAGGCTGGCCACGTGCATGTTGGCCAGCGCGACCCCCATGACGGTCACGGCCACCAGACCCGCCTCGTGCTCGATCCCGTTGCTCAGCACGAACACGCAGACCACGGCCACGAGCAGCACCGGGACCTTCAGGTATTCGGGAACCAGACCGCGTGGGAACGCCCAGACGATCATGCGCGCGGCAGCGTATCCGACCACCCCGGCGAGGCCGGCCGCCATCAGCATCGGCGGCACGACGTCGAACAAGGTCGCGCCCCCGACGGAAAGCCGGAAGTATTCGTAGCTTATCACCGCGAACAGCGCGCCTACCGGGTCGTTGACGATCGCTTCCCATTTCAGGATCGCGGCTGGACGCTGCTGGACCGTTGCCTGGCGCAGCAGCGGGATGACCACTGTCGGCCCCGTCACCACGAGAATGCCGGAAAACAGGATCGCGACCGGCCAGACGAGCCCGGCGATGTAGTAACAGGCCAGAGCCCCCAGCACCCACGCGACCGGGGCGCCGATCACCACCAGCCGCCACACGCCTTCCCGATATTTACGGAATTCCCGGAAATCGAGACTAAGGCCGCCTTCGAACAGGATCAGGGCCACGCCGATCGACACCATGGGTTCGATCATTTCGCCAAAAGCGGCTTCCGGATTGATCAGATGGAACACAGGTCCGGCCAGGAATCCAGCCACCAGCATCAGCACGATGGCTGGCCAGCCCGTACGCCAGGCGAGCCACTGCGCGCCTATCCCCAGCAGCCCGACCAGAGCGATGACGAATGCCTGTTCTTCCATTCCCGCCCACTTCGTGGCCCTATCGGCCCCCACCACGCAATGCGCGGAGCCGGTATTCTATCCCTGAAATGCGCCTGGCGGTTTTTCGAAAGGATAGAACTCCGACAGAATCCGTTGCGGACTCCTAGTTTTTCCAGCCCCAGCAGAGCAGGCACGGGGGAATGTTGATCCACTCGAACCCGGTTTCGATCCGCTCGAAGTGGCGCGCGGTCAGGTCACGCGCAACCGTGCTGAACTGATAGGTCAGGAAGGCGCCGCCGGAACGGACCACCCGGTAAGTCGCGGCCGCGATCTCCGGACCGACACCATCCGGCAAGGTGGAGAACGGCAGGCCCGACAACACGTAGTCGGCGTGGTCATGGCCGAATGCGCGAACGATCTGCTCGACGTTTTCGGCCGAGCCGAGCACCGCATGGAACCGGCTGTCGGTGATCGTGCGCTTGAGGTAATCGATGTAAAGCGGGTTCGTGTCGATCACGATCAACTCGCCGTCCGGCGGCAACCGGTCCAGCACCGGCTGGCAGAACGTGCCGACGCCGGGCCCGTATTCAACGAACAACTTGCATTCGTTCCACTTCACCCGGTCCAGCACTCGCTTGATGGTGAAGCGGGAGGACGGGATGATCGAGCCGACCATCACCGGATGCTCCAGAAACCCTTCGAAGAACACGCCAGCCGGGCCGAAGGCCCGCGCCACGCGCTGTCTCAGCTTGGCGCCGCGCGGTTCCTTCGTCAGCTCAGTGCCGTGCATGGAAATAGTCTAACCCCGCTTCGATGCCCATTGGGCGACCGCAGGGCGTTGGCAAATATGACCGCTCAATGCAAGCCGGTGGCGTCGCACGAAGCCCGGCAACGGTCGGAATGATCAGAGGATTTCCTCGATCCGTTCGGTCGGGCGGCACAAGCGGACGCCTTTTTCGGTCCGAACCAGGGGCCGCTCGATCAGCTTCGGATCGGCCGCCATGGCGTCGAGTACGGCATCATCGCCGGCTTCGGTCAGGCCGCGGGCCTTTGCGTCGGTTCCACTGGTGCGCAGCCCTTCGCGAGGGGGGATTCCGGCATCCCGGTAAAGCCCGGCAAGCGTTTCGCGCGTCGGCGGCTGCTTCAGGTATTCGATCGTTTCCAGTTCGATCCCCGCGGTGTCGCGCAGCCGTTCCAGCGCGGCGCGCGACTTGCTGCAACTTGGATTGTGCCAGATGGTCGCCTTCATTCGCTTTCCCCTACTCTCGCCAGCTCGGATCGATTGAATCGAGCTTTCGCACCCAGGCTTCGAAATCGGCCTTGCCGAACTCCTTGAGTGCGACCTGGTCCCGATCGCGCTGGTGGACCGCGACCACGTCGTCGGGAACCCGGACCGGATCGCCCAGGGCGGCCGTCTTCACCGCGATCTCACACGCCCGCTGGAGCATGTAGTAGGTGAAGAACATCTCGTACAGCGTCGCCCCGAGCACGACGGGCCCATGATTGCGCAGCATCAGGATGCGCTTGTCGCCAAGGTTCTCCAGCAAGCGCTCACCCTCCTCGGCGCGGACCGTGATCCCTTCGAAATCGTGATATGCGATCTGCCCCGCAAAGAAGCAGGCGTAGAAGTTGGTCGGCTCCAGTCCGCGCTTGCTGCAGCAAACCGCCATCGTGTCGGGCGTGTGCGTGTGGACGATGGCATGGGCCCAGTCGAGATTCCGGTGGAAACAGGAATGCTGAGTGAAGCCCGCCTTGTTCACCGGGTACGCGCTGCCGTCCAGCTTGTTGCCCTCACTGTCGATCTTGATGAGGTTCGATGCGGTGACTTCCGACCACAGCAGCCCGAACGGGTTGATCAGGAACGCGTCTTTCTCTTCCGGTACGCGCAGGGTGATGTGGTTGTAGATCGATTCCGACCAGCCGAGGTGATCGAAGATCCGGTAGCAGGCGGCCAGTTCCTGCCGCGCAGTCCATTCGGCCTCGCTGCATTCCAGATTGCGCCTGAGGTGGGTTGCCATCGTCCGTCTCCGCTGTGCTTTGTGACAGGCGTAACACAAGTCGATTGACAATGCCGCGCCAATTGGCGAGCCAAGCGAGAACACACCGAATTGGCGGCAAAAGATCGCCCGGTGCGGGAGGACATATGATAGGCAAGCTCGGGTACGGCCAACCTGTGGGCGGAATCGCCCAGACCGCGTTCGTGGTGGAAGACCTGCGCACTGCGATCGACCGCTTCGTGACCGACATGAAGGCAGGGCCGTTCTTCGTGCTCGATCGCTTTCTGGTCCCGGGACAGACATACCGCGGCAGGGAATCGCAGGCCGACATCACCCTGGCGATGGGTTTTGCCGGACACATGCTGATCGAACTGATCCAGCCGCTGGACGATCAGCCTTCCGTCTACCGCGAGACGATCGAAACGCGCGGATACGGCTTCCACCATTTCGGGATCGCCTGCGCCGATGTTGACGCGGCGAGCCGGGATTACCGGTCACGCGGGTACCATGAAGCGTTCCGCGCGGCGGTGCCGACCGGCGGCGAAGTGGTCTACCTCGACAACGGAACCGGCGCGCAGTGGGGTTTCCTTGAGTTGCTGCCGATCACGACCGGAATGGACGAGGCGTTCACCGGATTCTGGCAAGCCTCGCAAGACTGGGACGGCAGCGATCCCGTCCGCTCGTTCATCTGAAGGCCCAAAAAATGGCCACCGCACCCGCAACCACGCCCGTCGGAACGCCGCCAGGCGGTAACTGGACGAAAAACTCGCCCAAGTACCAGACGCTGCTGGTCTTCCTGCTGAGCCTCAACTTCGGAATCGTCTTCTTCGATCGGCAGGCGCTCAACGCGCTGATGCCCTTTGTGGAACCGGACCTGCAGCTTTCGCAGACCCAGATCGGCCTGCTTGCCGCCGGGCTCAGCTTCAGCTGGGCCATTGCCGCCTTCATCGTCGGCGGACTGTCGGATTCGCTCGGCAAGCGCAAGGTGCTGCTGGTCGTGTCCACCATAGCGTTCTCGCTCTGCTCGTTCCTTTCCGGCCTCGCGACCAGTTTCCTGTTCCTTTTCGCCGCCCGGCTGCTGATGGGCATTGCCGAAGGCGGAGTCATGCCGATCAGCCATGCGATGGTGGCCAGCGAAGTCGACCCGAAGCGGCGCGGCCTTGCCCAAGGGGTGGCGCAGAATCTCGGCTCCAACCTTCTCGGGAGCTTCCTGGCACCCGTGGTTCTCGTGGCCTTTGCCACGGCCTTCTCCTGGCGGGAGGCGTTTTATCTTGCCGCCCTGCCCGGCCTGCTCAGCGCATTGCTGATCTGGTTCACGCTGGAAGAACCGGCCGCACCGCCGCGGGAGCAGCAGCCGAGCCGGTCCCGGTCGGAATCGGCCTTCGGGTGGGTACGATCGGTGGTTGAGGCGATGAAGGTCCGCAACATGTGGATCTGCGTGGTCGTGGGCGTGTTCATGGTGGCCCACTTCGTCATCACCTGGGCCTTCATGCCGATCTTTCTCGTGCAAGGGAAAGGGTACGATCCCAGCACCATGAGCTGGGTAATGGGTTCGCTGGGCATTGCCGCTGCGCTCTACAGCTTCCTTGTCGCGGGCTTGTCCGACGTAATCGGCCGCAAACCGGTGATGGTCGCCCTGCCGTTCCTGTCCGTGCTGGGCCCGCTGGGCGCGCTGTACTTCGACGGTTCGGCCGTTGTGCTGGCGGCGATCTTCTTCGTCGGCTGGGCAGTGAACGGCGTCTTCCCGATCTTCATGGCCACGATTCCGTCCGAAAGCTTCGATGCGCGTCACCACGCCACGGTGCTGGGCCTCGCGATGGGGTCATGCGAGATTCTGGGCGGTGTCGCCGGTCCGCCCATTGCCGGGCTGCTCAATGACATGTTCGGTATTTCGGCGTTTCTGTACGTGCTCATCCTGCTCGCGGTGCTGAGCGGCTTCTTCGCGCTGCTTCTGAAGGAAACCGCGCCTGCCGTGCTCGCTCGCAATCAAAAGGTGGGCGGCTGATCTGAATCCATAAGCAAGGCCGTCAACGAACGGCCGTACGGGGGAGAGTATCAATGAGGTTTGCGCCAGTTTCGCTTGCCGTTCTCGCCGCTGCAATTGCCAGCCCGGCTTTCGCGCAGGATTACGTCCCCGAAGAACCCAGGGCCGAACGGATCGAGGAACCGATACCCGGCCCGCTCGCCACTCCGCCATCGCGCACGGGCGGCATCAACGAGATCGTCGTTACCGCACAAAAGCGGGCGGAGAACGTCCAGGATGTTCCGATCGCGATCAGCGCCTTTACCGCCGAAGCGCTGCAGGAACGCGCCGTCGGCGATGTGTCCCAGCTCTCTGCCATCACGCCCAACGTCACGCTGGACGCATCGACGCCGTTCTCCGGCTCCAGCGCAGTGCTGGGCGCGACGATCCGCGGGATCGGCGCCAGCGACTTCGCCTTCAACATCGATCCTGCCGTCGGTGTCTATCTCGACGGCGTCTATCTCGGCCGCTCGATCGGCGCGAACCAGGACTTGCTCGACGTCGAGCGGATCGAAGTCCTGAAAGGGCCGCAGGGCACGCTGTTCGGCCGCAACACCATCGGCGGCGCAATCTCGATCGTTACCCAGACGCCCGGCGACGTGTTCCGCGTCCGCGGCGACGTGACCATCGGCAGCTTCCGCCGGTTTCAGGTGCGCGGCGTGGTCGAAATGCCGCTGACGGAGGATCTCAGCTCATCGCTCGCCTTCGGGATGATGGACCGCGCGGGTTTCCAGAAACGGGTGCCCTACCCCGGCAACCTCGGCAACTTCGACGACTACACCCGCTTTGTGGCCGCCGATTACCAGACGGCCGACCGGCAGGGGGGCGACAACAGCTGGAACCTGCGCGGCAAGCTGCACTGGGATGGCGGCGGCATCCTCCGGGCCACGCTGTCCGCGGACTTCACCAACATCGATGCGGAATCGACCGCAAACACGGTGCTCGACGTGACGTCCGACGTTCCCGGACCGTTCGGCGGACTGGCGGAGAACAACGCCCCCGGCACCGCGCTGGACGTGGTCACGGGATCGTCCGGCTTCCTGTTCGCCGGCCTGTACAACTTCTGCATCGGCGCTACTCCGGCGCAGATCGCCGCGCGCAACGCGCAGAACCTGTGCGGCCCGCGCAGCAGCACCCAGGGTTTCGGAACGCTCCCGGGGCTTGGCTCGGTCAATGTCGATGCC
Organism: Altericroceibacterium xinjiangense; assembly: GCF_003958635.1. Lineage (GTDB taxonomy): Bacteria > Pseudomonadota > Alphaproteobacteria > Sphingomonadales > Sphingomonadaceae > Altericroceibacterium_A > Altericroceibacterium_A xinjiangense. Next base: position 36,680 of record NZ_RSEK01000008.1, read on the forward strand.
GATCCGAACAACGACCGCGTGCCGTATGACGATCGGTTCGTGAACACCGACATCGATGAAAGCTACGCAACCGGCAACAACTTCTCCGAACTGCAGCAGGGCGGGGTCGCGCTCAACGTCGAGGCGGATGTCTCGGACAACCTGACGCTGAAATCGATTTCCTCCTTCCGCAAGGTCGACTTCTCGGCCGGTGTCGACCTCGACAATTCCCCGCTGGCGATCCTGCAGACGAGCTTCAACGTCGATCAGGAACAGTGGAGCCAGGAAGTCCAGCTGCTCGGCTCCTATCTCGACAATTCACTGAACTTCGTGCTCGGCGCCTATGGCTTCGGAGAGAAGGGCGACCTCAACGACTATGTCACATTCGCGGGGGGCCTGTTGCAGGTGGACGGCCCCGGCAGCATCGACACGCAGGCCTACGCCGCCTTCGGCCAAGTCGACTGGCGCATCAGCGACCTGATCGGGATCACGCTCGGCGCGCGATATACGGAGGAGGACAAGCAGTACGACGGCGCACAGGGCGACGTGAACGGCTTCAACTACAAGCTCTTCAACTGCCTGCCGCCGGGCCCGGCCTGCGCTACCGCGCTCGGCTTCCCGATCCCGGACGAACCCTTCCGCTATTACCCGGCGCAGCCGAACTCCCAGAGCTTTGACGATCTGTCGATCAAGGCCGGCGTCCAGATCCACCCGACTGCGGACGTGATGGTCTATGGCTCCTTTGCCCAGGGGTACAAGACCGGCGGCTGGACCACGCGTCTTTCCAACCCGCTTCCGGTCGCTCCGACGTTCGGCGAAGAACAGGCCGACACCTGGGAAGTGGGCGTGAAGTCCACGCTGTTCGACAACAACCTGCAGCTCAACGCGGCAGCGTTCTCGACCAAGTACCAGGGAATCCAGCTCAACTTCCAGGAAGGCATCTCGCCGACGATCCAGAACGCGGGCGATGCCCGGATCAAGGGGGCCGAAGTCGAGGCAATCTTTGCTCCGACCAACTTCTTCTCGGTCTCGGCGGCGGTCGGCTATCTCGATGCCTACTACACCGATGTGCAGCCGCAGGCGCAGGTGGCGCCCAGCCCGTTCCAGCTGGGCGTGTTCGAAGGCGCACCCCTGCCGAAGGCGCCGGACTGGAAGTTCAACATCTCCCCGCGCGTGGTGGTCCCCGTCGGTGCCGGAGAGATGATCTTCCTGGCCGACTGGACGCACACGACCGGGCTGCGCAACGATACGGAAGGCACGATCCTGCTGCTGCGCCCGACCACGGACATCGTGAACGCCAACGTCACCTACCGTCCGGAACGGGAGAACTGGAACATCACGCTGGGCGTGACCAACCTGTTCGACGAGCGCTACCTCATAACCGGGCAGGCGCAGATTGCCGGCGGCCTCATCTACGGCACGTACAGCCGCCCTGCGGAATGGTATGCCCGGGTCGGCTTCGAGTTCTGACGGTTCGTCGCCGATCCGGGGGCTGTGCCCCGGGTCGGCGGCAGGTGCGAAGGATTGCGTGACACACAGGGAAAAACGCCTAGTTTGATGGACCTACAAGGACCGTCGGCTGAGTCCCGCGCGGCACAAGAGGAGAGCGATGATGCCCGAAGCGGCAACCACCGAGTTCTGGAAGGGCACCAAGCCGGTCGGCGACGTGTTCCGGCCCGGCAGCCTGCCCGAAGTGTACATGCCCAAGATTGCGGAAGGCGACGAACGCTACTGGGTTCCGATCGTCGAGAACGTCTATTCCAAGCCGGTCTGGATCAGCCCGGCGCGCAACATGTGGGCCGACGTGCTGATGGCAACCCAGCCCTGCATCGTCAGCCGCCATTACCACCCGCACCCGATCTGGGCTTACACGATCAGCGGCAAGTGGGCCTATCTCGAACACGAATGGACCGCCACCGCGGGCGATTTCATCTACGAGACGCCGGGGGAAAGCCACACGCTGGTCGCCTATGAGCACCCCGATCCGATGAAGGTCTTCTTCGTCGTCTCCGGTCCGCTGATGTGGCTGGACGAGGACGGCAACAGCGTCGGCCACTTCGATGTCTACGACTACATGAAGCTGGCGCGCGAGCATTACGAGCAGGTCGGCATCGGCGCCGACTACGTCGACACTCTTATCCGCTGAAGGAATTTACGATGGCCACCAAGATGAAAGCTCCGCCTTCCTCCAAGAAGGAGATCGTGGACGTTCCCTTCAATTATGCGGATCTGGTCCGCCGCCATTCGCCCGGCGGGCGCTACATCGACGCCGAGACCGACGTCGACAGCCCATGGGTTCCGTTCGGCGAGAACGCGGCAATCAAGCACCTTGCCTTCGACGTCCGCCGCAACCTGTTCTCCAACATCCTGTGGGTGAAGGGGCCGGGCGTGATCGGCACTCACTTCCACCGCGGGACGATCGTGATGGTCTGCCTCGAAGGCAGCGTTCGCTATCTGGAATACGACTGGGTGGCGACCCCGGGCGGCCTGATCCTGGAAGTACCCGGGGAAGCGCACACGCTGGTCACCGAGCATGAAGACGGCGTCAAGCTGTTCGGCTGGATGGAAGGACCGATCGAGTTCTACGATGAGAACGCCAACCTGATCGAGACGGCCGACGTGTGGTGGATGATGAACCACTACGAGGAATATTGTCAGGAAAACGGCATCGAGATCAACAAGAAGCTCTACCTCTAGAGGTGCCGGTGAAGACGCTCGACCAATTCGACATTGCCGGGCGTTCCGCGCTCGTCACCGGGGCGGCTTCGGGCATCGGCCTTGCCTATGCGGAGGTGATGGCCGAAGCCGGGGCGAAGGTGACGCTGGCGGACCTCGACATGGAGGGGGCGGAGCGGGAAGCCGCGCGGCTTCGCGATAGCGGCGCCGATGCCCGCGCCGTCCGCTGCGATGTCAGCCAGCTCGACCAGGTGGTCGCCGCGTTCGATTCCCATGTCGAGGCGTTCGGCGGGTGCGACATCGCTTTCGCCAACGCCGGGCTGGATGTCGGGAACGGGTTCTGGACGCCGGAAGGGACCCGCAACCCGGAAGGGCAGATCGACGTCTATCCAGCCGAGAGCTGGTACAAGTCGATCGGGATCAACCTGAACGGCGCGTTCCACACCGTGCGCGAAGCCGCGCGGGTGATGAAGCAGAACGAGGAGCGCACCGGGCGCCGCGGCGGGTCGATCGTCATCACCAGCTCCAACGCCGCCGAAGTGAACGAGGCGATCGTCGGCGTCCCGTATATGGCCGCCAAGGCGGGCGTGAAGCACTTCATGCGCCATGCCGCTTATGAGCTGGCGGCGCACGGCATCCGCGTCAACGCGATCGCACCGGGGCCGTTCGTCACGAATATCGGCGGCGGCTGGGTCAAGAAGAACCCGGCGGCGAAGAAGGCGTGGGATGAACTGGTGCCGGTCGGCCGGATGGCCGAAACCTACCAGATCAAGCCGCTCGCCCTGCTGCTCGCGTCCGATGCCGGAAGCTACATGACCGGCAGTCATGTGATGATTGACGGGGGCATGCAGCTTGGCCCGGTCAAGCCTCTGAACGAATAGCGAGCGATTGAATGAAAGCCGTAACTTTCCAGGGATTGCACCAGCCGCTCGCGTTCGAAACCGTGCCCGATCCGGCTCCGGATAATGGGCAGGTGGTGGTCAAGGTCGGCCGCTGCGGGATCTGCGGCTCCGACCTGCACATGACCGAAGATCCCGCCTACGGCTGCAAGCACGGGGACATCCTTGGCCATGAATTCGCTGGCGAAGTGGTCGAGCTTGGCCGCGAGGTGGAAGGGCTGAAAACCGGCAATCTCGTCTCGGTGATCCCGCTGAGGAGCTGCGGCCAGTGCGACAGCTGCCGCAAGGGCGAGGTCCAGTGGTGCGAAGGGTTCGGCTTGCAGGGCGGCGGCTATGCCGAATTTGCGCTGACCCGGCCGAACCAGTGCATAAAGCTTCCTTCCGACGTGTCGCTGGCTGACGGCGCGATCATCGAACCACTGGCGGTCGCGCTGCACGGGGTCAATTTGTCGGGGATGAAGGCGGGGGACAAGGTGCTGGTGCTCGGCGCCGGCCCCATCGGTCTTGCGGTGGCGTTCTGGGCGAAGCGGATGGGCGCCGGTAAAATTGCGGTGCAGGACATCGCGCCGTTCCAGCAACAGCGCGCACTCGACATGGGCGCGGACGCGTTCGTGATCGATCCGCAGGACCCGACCGGCAGTGCGGAGCGAGCGCTGGGCGGCAAGGCGGACATCGTGTTCGAATGCGTCGGCGCGCCGGGATTGATCGCCCAGGGTGTGGAGCAGGTAAGGCCGCGCGGCACGATCCTGCTGCTGGGCCTGTGCACCAAACCGGATACGTTCAACAGCTTCGCCATGCTCAGCAAGGAAGTCCGGCTCGTCACCAGCGCGTTCTTTACCCGGCAGGAATACGAACAGGCGCTGGCCGCGCTCGACCGCGGCGCAATGGAGCCGCGCCAGCTGGTGACCGACACGATTTCGCTGTCCGAGACCCCGGATATCTTCGAAGGGCTGAAGCAGCGCACCAGCCAGTGCAAGGTGCTGATCGCGCCCTGATCCCGACACGCGAAACGCTCCGCCCCTTTCGCGCGTTGGGGCGGGGATGGCCGATTCCGCCAAACTGACCACAGGCTCTGTCGCCGGCCATCTCGTCAGGCAGACTGCGCCTACCGCGCTGGGTGTCGCGGCGATCATGTCGATTGGCGTGATCGATGCCTATTTCATCGGCCAGATCGGCCCGGACCAGCTGGCCGCGATCAGCTTCATCTTTCCTGTCGGCACCGCGCTTGCCAGCCTTGGCGTCGGGGTAATCGCGGGAGTCAGTTCGGTCGTCTCGCGCGCGCTCGGCAGTGGTGAGGCGGACGACGCCCGGCAGGTGGCCAATCTCGGGATCCTGCTGTCCTGCATCATCGGACTGGTCATCGGCACGGTGTTGTTCGCCCTGCGCATGCCGCTGTTCCGCCTGCTGCAAGCCGACGCGGAGCTGCTGCCGCTGATCGACAGCTACATGAGGCCATACGCGCTCGGCTTTCCGCTGCTGATGGCTTCGATGGGCATCAACGGGGCGCTCCGCGGGCAGGGAGCGGCTGCGCGAAGTGCCGCGATCCTGCTGACCTTCTCGGTGACGAACTGGATACTCGATCCCCTGCTGATTCGCGGCGGCTTCGGCATTCCCGGCTTCGGGATCGCCGGGGCGGCTTATTCCACGGTAATCGGCTGGGTGCTGGGTACGATCGTGGGCCTGGTGCTGCTGCAGACCAGCAAGCTGCCCTTTTCCCCGTCCTCCCTTGGGGGCGCGGACTGGAAAAGCCCCGCGTGGCGGCTGGCCCGGGTGGCGGGACCGGCCAGCTTTTCCAACTCGATCAACCCGGTCGGGCTGGCGGTGCTGACCTCCCTGCTGGCGGCCGAAGGACAAGCAGCGGTCGCGGGCTTCGGCGTCGGTGGGCGGCTGCAGACGATCGCCGTCGTCCCCCTGCTCGGATTGTCGGGCTCCATCGGGGCGATCATCGGCCAGAACTGGGGCGCCAAGGAATACGACCGCACCCGGCTGGCCATGCTGCAGGCGGGCGGATTCTGCTTGTGCTACGGGATGGCGGCGGCGCTGGTCCTGTTCCTGGGGCGCGAGTGGTTTGCCAGCCGGTTCAGCGATGATCCGGGAGTTGTCGCGGCGGCAGTGCGCTATCTTGAAATCTCGGTCTGGGGCTATGCGGGGTACGGCGTGCTGATCGCGGTCAACGGTGCCCTCAACGCAATCGACCGTGCACCGCTCGCGCTGGGGCTCTCCCTTGGCCGAGTGCTGCTGGTAATGGTGCCGTTCGCCTTGCTCCTGCGAGGCGCCTGGGGCGCAGAGGCGATGTTCGGGGCCGAACTGGCCAGCAACGTCGCCGGGGCGGTTGCCGGAGCGAGCCTCGCCATGTGGATCTTCGGCAGTGCAGACCGATCTCGCCGGGCCGCTCAGAAGGCCGCGGCGTAATAGGGTCTCGGTGCCAGCTTTACGGCGCGCCGGGATCCCGCAGGGCGGATTCGAGCCGCTCCAGTGCCTCTCCGGCCGCGGCGGCCTGCGCGCTCTCGCATAAGTCCCGGTAAGCGGCGAGCACCGTTCGGCCCGCTGCGGTAAGTTCCGCCCCGGCCTTGTTCCCGCCGCCGGGATGCGTTTGGACCAGCGGTTCATGAAAGCAGCGATTCATCGTGGCGACGAGCAACCACGCGCGGCGGTAGCTCATCCCCAGCGAGCGCGCGGCGCCGGAAATGGAGCCGGTGGCGCCGATCTGCTCCAGCAAGTCCGCCTTGCCCGGGCCGAGCGCGATCTCTTCCCCGCAGTAAAGCTGCAGCTTCAGTTTCAGCCGGGTAATCGCGCCCTCCCCCTTCACGCACGTGCTGCATCGTCTGGACCGGCTATATACGGCTGTATATAGCCGGTCCATGTCCCGATCTTTCTGGCGCCCCCTGCTGTTGCTGGCCCTCTCTGCCGGTCTGGCCGCTTGTTCCGAGCAGCCGCAAGCGGCGGGCCCGGTAGTGCTGGCCGCATCGAGCCTGCAGGAATCGCTGCAAGACGTCGCGGAAGCCTGGGCGAAAGAGGGGCACGCGCAGCCGGTGCTCTCCTTCGCGGCATCCTCGGCACTGGCCCGGCAGGTGCTGGGCGGAGCCCCGGCGGATGTGTTCGTTTCCGCCGATGAGCACTGGATGGACCCGGTCGATCAAGCAGGCCTGCTGCGCCCCGGCACGCGGGCGGACCTGCTGGCGAACGCGATGGTGCTGGTCGCGCCGAAGAACGAGACTGAGCCGTTGCCGCTCACCGGGAACGACCTGACGCAAGCACTGGGTCAGGGCCCGCTGGCGATGGCGGACCCCGATGCGGTTCCGGCTGGGAAGTACGGCAAGGCCGCGCTTCGCCAGCTTGGCCTTTGGAACGCCGTCGAGAACAGGATCGTGCGGACCGAGAACGTCCGCGCCGCCCTTGCACTCGTCGAAGCCGGAGAAGCGCCGCTGGGGCTGATCTATGCCACCGATGCCCAGGCTTCGGACAAGGTCCGCATCGTGGCGAGCTTCCCGACCGGAAGCCATCCGCCTATCCGCTATCCCGTCGCGGTGCTGGCTACTTCCGACAGCCCGGAAGCCGAAGCGTTCGCCCGGTTCCTCGCTTCCGGCAAGGGGCAGGCAATCTTCATCCGCCACGGGTTCGGTGCGGTCCAGAACGAACCCACACCATGAGCCTGGGGCTCAGCGAGAGCGAATGGGCCGTCGTCGTCCTTTCGCTGAAAGTCAGTCTGGTCGCGATCTTGGCTACCCTGCCGGTTGCCTATGGCCTGGCCTGGGTGCTGGCGCGGCGGAGCTTTCCGGGGAAACTGCTGCTCGATGGGCTTGTCCATTTGCCGCTGGTGCTGCCGCCGGTGGTGACGGGTTGGCTGCTGCTGCTCGTGTTCGGACGCGCGGGGCCGGTCGGCGGCTGGCTGCAGGAGACGTTCGGCTTCTCGCTCGTGTTCCGCTGGACCGGTGCAGCACTGGCCGCCGCCATCATGGCCCTGCCCCTGATGGTGCGTGCGATGCGGCTTTCGATCGAAAGCGTGGATCGCCGGCTGGTCGCCGCGGCAAGAACGCTGGGCGCCGGACCGTTCCGAGCCTTTCGGACCATCACCCTTCCGTTGAGCCTCCCCGGCATCTGGGCAGGTGCGGTGCTCGGTTTCGCTCGTTCCCTCGGGGAATTCGGGGCGACGATCACGTTTGTCTCGAACATTCCCGGCCAGACTCGCACCCTGCCGCTGGCGATCTACACCGGGCTGCAAGTCCCCGGCGCGGAAGCCGAAGTGACGCGGTTGGCGATCATTTCCGTCGTCCTGTCGCTGGCGGCGCTGGTCGCGTCGGAGGCGCTGATTCGCCGCGCCGGACGGGGCGCTCATGTCCTTTGAGCTTTCGATCCGCCACCGGGTGGGGGAGCGGTCGCTAACGCTCGACACCCGCTCCGATGCGCGGATCACGGGCATTGTCGGGCCGTCGGGGGCGGGCAAGACGAGCGTGCTCAACTGCGTTGCCGGCCTGGCCCGACCAGCCGAAGGACGCATCGTCGTGGACGGCGTGACACTATTCGACCGCGCGAACCGGATCGACCTGCCGCCTGAACACCGCCGCGCAGGCTACGTCTTTCAGGACAACCGGCTGTTTCCGCACCTGCGCGTCGGCGCGAACCTGTCTTACGGGGAGCGACTGACCGATCCCGCCGAGCGGTGGATCGGGCATGACGAAGTGCTCGATTTCCTTGGCATCGGCCATCTCGTCCAGCGCTGGCCGGCAACCTTGTCCGGCGGGGAAGCGCGGCGGGTGGCGATAGGGCGCGCCTTGCTGGCAGCGCCCCGGTTCCTCCTGCTCGATGAGCCGCTGACCTCGCTCGACGCTGCGCGCCGGGAAGAAATCCTGCGCGTGATCGAACGGATCCGCGATGAACTGGCGATCCCCATGATCCTCGTCAGCCACAGCAGGGATGAGATCGACCGGCTGACCGGCACGCTCATCACGATCGGATAAAGCTTGGACAGCGGGAGGCTCGGGAACTCCTACACCTGTCACTGTGGTCCCAGTCAGCCATATCTTAGCGGTGAGACGCAGCACGCACACACCGGGAAGCCAGTCTTGCGACCATCCCGGTAGTTTCGGCGCGTTGTGAGGAAGTGGTGCCGCTTACAGGACTCGAACCTGTGACCCCATCATTACGAATGATGTGCTCTACCAACTGAGCTAAAGCGGCACTCCTGCGGGCCCTTAGCCGCGTTGGCGCCGGGCCGCAATGGCTGGAAATACCGACCGCAGCAAAGCCGCGCGTCGTCAGCCAATTGAAAATGGAGGCCCGAGCCGGAATCGAACCGGCGTGCAAGGATTTGCAGTCCTCTGCGTAACCACTCCGCCATCGGGCCGGAGGCGCGGATTTGTGCGGCTTCCGCTTCTAAGTCAACTGCCTGGGCGCACAATTTTTCGCTTGGCCCATGCGGCCGCCGAGTTCCGCTGGGGGGGAAAGGGCGGCGATTGCCCGAATCTCCGCCGCGTACAGCGAGGAAAACGATGTTCCGGCACGGCAGGCTTGCGCCCCGGCCCCGTGGAAGGCAAGCCATCCGCAGGAGGACGCCATGGCCGAAGAAACACCCCGGATGCGCACCGTGCAGCAGAGCGAGGACCGATTCCTCGCCTCCGACGTGTTTGAAAGCGCCCGCCACACACTGCCTCCGCCGAACGGCACCGGCTCGATTCGCGAAGACGCGCGCGAGGTCGATATCTATCACACGTGCGACGTCGCGGTGATTGGCGGTGGGCCCGCCGGATGCGCGGCGGCCTGGGCAGCGGCAAAGGCCGGAGCCGACGTCACGCTGGTGGAACGGTACAACTGCCTTGGCGGGCTTTCGACCGGCGGGCTGGTCACGTGGATTGACCGGATGACCGACTGGCAGGGCAACCATGTCATCCAGGGTTTCGCACGCGAATTCATCGAGCGGATGCCCCCGGAAGCGGTTGCCGGCCCACCCCGCAGCGACTGGGGATCGCAGGACCCGATCAAGGCCGGCTATTGGGGCCAGCGGACCAGCGCGTTCCACGGGATCGTCCAGTGGGCGCCGACTCTCGATCCGGAGCGGATGAAGCTGAACGCGCAGGAGATGCTGCTGGAAGCGGGCGTGCGGATCGTGTTCCACGCCTGGGCCGCGCGCCCGGTGGTGGAGGACGGCACGGCCAAGGGCGTGGTGTTCGAATCGAAGATGGGCCGCCACGCGTTGATGGCGAAGGTGGTCGTCGACACCACCGGGGACGGCGACATGTTCGCCCGTGCCGGGGCCGCGTTCGATACCGATATTGAGGAAGGCGACGTCCACCACTCGATGAACACCGGCTGGGTGCTCGGCGGGGTGGACATGAACCGCTGGATCAACTGGAAAGTGCTCTATCCCGAGCAACTGCGCGAGTTGATGACCCGCGGGCGCGAAGCGCTGGGCTTTTTCCAGACGCCCTACGTCAGCTGGCGGCCCGATATCGCGCTGTTCCTCGGGCCGCGCCAGTCGGGCCTGTCCGCGCTCGACGTCGACGACATGACCGAGGTCGAAATCCGGTCCCACCGCCTGATGGAGGGGCACTGCCGCTTCTTCCGCGAGAATGCGCCCGGATTCGAGAACGCGTATTCGCTGCAGAGCGCCTCGCAGCTGGGCGTGCGGCACACCCGGCGGCTGGCGGGGATCGGGCGGATCGAGCGCAAGGACTGGGGCGAAGGCAAGGCCGCGCCGGACGAAGTCGGGATCAGCCCGTCCGTCAGCCCGAAATTCCCGGTCGTCTCCGTGCCGTACGGAAGCCTGGTTCCGCGCGCGCTGGACGGATTGATGGCTGCCGGACGGCATGTCAGTTGCGACGCAAACAGCCACGGCTTCATGCGCGAGATCCCGCAGTGCTGGCTGACCGGTCATGCGGCGGGCGTCGGCGCGGCGGTGGCCGCCAATCGCGGAGTTCAGCCGCGTGCTATCGACGTGGACGAGGTTCGCGCAATCCTGCGTCAGCAGGGCGCGCACCTCACAGAGGATGCGAAGGTCGCCGCAGCGCGAACGGAAGCCGTCCCGGCAGAATGAAGCGTTACGCCGTGGCGGCGGCTCCCTTGGCCCCGCCATCGGCGTTCTCCGCGCCTTCTGCGCTTTCCGAGATCGCCTTCTCTCCCGCACTCAGGCGCCGGGCAAAGCTCGACAGGGCCAGCACGCAGACCACGATCCCGGCGAGGCAAGCGGCGGAAAACAGATAACCGTCCAGCACTGCTTCCTCGCTGCCGAGGAACAACTGGGCACCAATGAGCGGGGCGGCCACTGCCGCGAACTTGGCCATGAAACTCGCCCAGCCGCCACCCGTCGCGCGCACCGAGCTGGGATAGTAGATGCTGGTGATGGAAATCACCGCCGCATGCCCTGCGCCTACAAAAATGGCGCCGATCAGGATAACGGGGATGAACAGCGCTCCCTCCAGCACCCATCCGAAGCCGATCAGCAGCAGGAATGGAATGCCGACAAGCGGGGCCAGCGTGATCCAGGCCGGTCCGCGTTTCTCGGTGAACAGCAGCAGCAGCACTCCGCCAATCGCGCCCAGCAGCGCCCCGATCGAACCGATATTCGTCGCCGATTCGACCGTCAGCCCAAGCTCTTCAAGGAAAAGGACCCCGAAGGCGGATTTCAGGTAGATGGCGAACGAAGAGCAGAAGTACGCAATCCAGATCAGCGGCGTGATGTAGGCGAGCACCCCGTGGAACAGTTCGCGGAACTTCCCCACAGGCGATTCGCGGCCAGTCGTCTTGCGCTCATCCGAAAGGATGAAATTTCCGTAGCGCTGGGCTTCGAAGCCGGGATCGTAACGGCTCAGCAGCGGCGTGATCATGAAGGCCGGCCTGCCTTTTGCGACGAGCCAGCGAGCCGATTCGGGCAGCACGAAGTACAGCAGTATCGCCAGCAGAAACGTGATTGCTCCGCAGAAGAAGAAGACGCTGTCCCACCCGTAGCCTGGCGCCAGCCAGTTCGTGACCTGACCGGCCGCGGCACCCCCTACGCTGAACCCGAGCATGATGATCGTAACCGAAGTCGCGCGCATCGTCTTGGGCATCGATTCGATGCTGAGCGACCATACGGGCGCCAGAAGCCCGCCGATCGCAAGTCCGCCCAGAAGGCGCAAGCCGACCAGCATTTCGGGCGTCTGGGCATAGCCGGTGACGAACGTAAGCACTGCGCTTAACACCGTGCAGATGATGATGACGGGCCGGCGCCCCATGAGATCGGCGATGTAGGAACCGACCAGGGAACCGATCATCTGGCCGAGGAAAGCAGCGGCGCTGACGTAGCCCATCGTGGTCTGGTCCAGACCCATTTCGTCGCGGATATAGGGCAGCGTGTAGGCGATCAGCGAGAAATCGAGCCCGTCGAAGAACGTGACCAGAGAGGCCAGGATCAGGATGCGCCTGTGAAAGGCCGTAAACTTCAGCCCTTGCAGAAAATTGGCCACGTCCAGCGTTTCGCCGTCCGCTGGCTTGCCCGCCATCGCGTTCGTTTCCGCCATGTCTGTCCTCTCCCACGCCGGGCCTCTTGCTCAAGGCCGATTGCTGGCGCGCTGTACGCGAGTTCGTATCAGCAAACCGCGCGCGGACAAAGAGAGAGCACGCGGACGGGAAGGACAGACGATCCAGAAATGCGGACGGATCCGATCAGGGTGCCGAACTGTTGATGCCCATGCCCTGAAGGTAGCGCTTGATGTTGCGAGCCGCCTGCCGCAGCCGCTGCTCGTTCTCGACCATCGCAATGCGCACATAGCCTTCGCCGTCTTCGCCGTAGCCGACTCCGGGTGCCACCGCGACTTCGGCCTGGGTCAGCAGTTGCTTGGAAAATTCCAGGCTGCCCATGTGCTTCAAGGCCGGCGGAAGGGGAGCCCAGGCGAACATCGATGCGGGCGGCGGGGGAATGTCCCATCCGGCGCGAGCGAACGCTTCGACCATCACGTCGCGGCGCTTGTGATACAATTCCCGGTTCCGCTCGACGATGTCCTGCGGGCCGTTCAGCGCCGCCACGGCGGCGGACTGGATCGGAGTGAACGCGCCATAGTCGAGATAGGACTTCACGCGGGTTAGCGCGGCGATCAGGTCCTTGTTGCCGACCGCGAAACCAATGCGCCATCCGGCCATGGAGAACGTCTTGGACAAGGACGTAAACTCGATCGCGACATCCTTCGCCCCCTTGGCCTGAAGGATCGAGGGAGTCGGCTTGCCGTCGTAGTAAAGCTCCGAATAGGCGAGATCCGAAAGGATCCAGACCTTGTGGAACTTCGCCCAGTCGACCAGCCGTTCATAGAACGCGAGGTCGACCACTTCGGCGGTCGGGTTGGAGGGATAATTCACCACCAGCACGCTTGGGCGCGGGGCGGTGAAGACCATCGCCTTCTCCAGCGCCTCAAAATACCGTTCGTCCGGCGTCGTCGGGACGGACCGGATCGATGCCCCGGCAATGATGAAGCCGTAAGTGTGGATCGGATAGCTTGGATTCGGGGCGAGCACCGTGTCGCCCGGCGCGATTATCGCAGTGGCGAGGCTGGCCAGCCCTTCCTTGGAGCCCAGCGTGACGACCACCTCGGTTTCCGGATCGAGATCGACCTCGAACCGGCGGGCGTAATAGGCCGCCTGCGCCTTGCGCAGCCCCGGGATGCCCTTGGATTGCGAATACCCGTGGGCGTCGGGCTTGCGGGCGACTTCACACAGCTTGTCGATTACGTGGTCGGGCGGTGGCAGATCCGGATTGCCCATGCCCAGGTCAATGATGTCACGACCGCCCGCACGGGCTGCCGCACGCATCGCGTTGACTTCGGCGATGACATAGGGCGGCAGTCGCTTGATGCGGTAAAAATCGTTATCCATGACCTCGGCTTCGAAACTTGATTGCGGGCCCCGTGCCCGCAAGGTGCGCGATAGTGGCCGAATCCTTATCCTGGCGCAACGAAGTGTTGCAGCCGGGGCGATCTGTCCTCACACAAGGACCCAGCCGGCTCGAGGTAAAAACGATGACTGACCGCAAAAGCTCCGCCGAGACTTTAGACGCCGCAGACGTGTTCACCGAAATGCTGCGAATACAGGGTGAAACCGCGCGGCAGATGATGGAAAGCTTTCTGCCGCAGGCGGACAAGTCCGGGCCGAATGAGGACGCGCTCTCCCAGTGGAGAGATGCGGCGGAAAACCTGCAGCGCCTTTGGGTCGATTTTCACGCGCAGCAAACACCGCCGGAAATGCCCGCGGCATTCCTGGCCGATCCTTCCCAGTGGTTCGGGCTGATGCAGGCCTGGCAGCAGCAGATGACCGACACCAGCCGGCAGCAGCAGCTGTGGCAGGAAGGCGTCACGCTGTGGGAGGATATCCTTGCCCTGTATGGAATGGGCCCCAAGGGAGAGAAGGACGCGATCCCCGCGCTGCCCCGCTCCGATCGCCGCTTTGCCGACGCAGCCTGGCGGGAACAGCCGGTTTTCGCGCTGATCCACCAGACCTACCTTCTGCTGGCCGAACGCATCCGCGAATCGGTCGACACGCTGGAAGGTCTGAACGACGACCAGCGCGAGCAGCTCCGCTTTGCAACCCGCAGCGTGCTCGACGCGATGAGTCCGGCGAACTTCCCGATGATGAACCCGGTCGTGCTGGAGCGTGCGCTGGAAACGCGGGGCGGCAACCTGGTCAAGGGCATGGAGCGGCTCGCGGCCGATCTGGAACGCGGGCAGCTGACCCATACCGACAGCAGCGCCTTCGTTCTGGGGGAGAACATCGCCTGCACCCCGGGCAAGGTGGTGCATGAGACCGAGCTCTACCAGCTGATCCAGTATTCCCCGACCACCGAGGACGTGCTGGAAATCCCGCTGGTGATCTTCGCGCCGTGGATCAACCGGTTCTACATCCTCGACCTGAACCGGAAGAAGAGCTTCGTGCGCTGGGCCGTCGAGCAGGGCATCACGGTGTTCATCGTCAGCTGGCGGTCGGCCGACGAAAGCCTGTCCCACATCGAGTGGGACGATTACGTCCGTGCCCAGATCGAGACGATCGACTTTGTCCGCAAACGGCTTTCGGTCCCGGCCGTCCACGCGATCGGCTATTGCGTCGCGGGGACCACCCTCGCGGCGACTCTGGCAATCCTGGCCCGGCGGGGCGAGGCCGAAAAGGTCCGCAGCGCGACCTTCCTCACCGCGCAGGTCGACTTTGAGCGAGCCGGCGAACTGAAGCTGTTCGTCGACGATGCTCAGCTCGAACTGATCCGGCAGGCAAGCCAAGGCGGCTTTCTCGACGGGCGCTATATGGCCGCGACCTTTAACCTGCTGCGCGGCAGCGACCTGATCTGGAACTACGTCGTCAATCACTACCTGCTGGGGGAGGATTATCCGGCGTTCGACCTGCTCCACTGGAACGGCGACGTGACCAACCTGCCCGCGAAATGGCACATGAGCTATCTGCAGGATCTCTACCGCGACAACCGGCTGGTAACCCCCGACGCCTTGTCGGCCGACGGCACGCCGATCGACCTGACCCGGATCGAGACACCCGCCTACGTTCAGGCGGGGCGGGAGGACCATATCGCCCCTGCAGAAAGCGTGTTCCGGATACTGGAGCATTTTTCCGGCCCGACCCGTTTCGTGCTGGCGGGCAGCGGCCACATCGCCGGAGTGGTTAACCCGCCGGAAGCGCGCAAGTACCAGCACTGGACGCTCGACCGCGAACCCGGGTCCTATGAAGATTTCGTCGCTTCCGCGAAGGAACACCCAGGAAGCTGGTGGGAGGACTGGCTGGTCTGGCTGGTGGTGCAGTCCGGGGCCAAGGTCCCTGCCAAGGGCAAGCGCAAGCCCGGCGGCCGGGGCGATAAGGTGATCAGCGACGCCCCCGGCAGCTATGTGACGATGCGGTAGCAGCGACCTGTTTGCCTTGGCGCGATCATCGGGCGCCGAACGGCCCGGCCCGGCCCGGTCCGGCCCCCGCAAGCTGCCCCCTTGTCCAGCACCTCTTGTGCACCGCACAATATCCTTGACTTAGTTAGGTTTGCAGCTACTTTGTGCGCTGCAACAATCATTGGTGCATGAGCGAGGAGCCTCGGGACAATGTCCGATAGGGAAGATCAGGCCGCGGAAAAGGCCGATACGGTCGCCGCAGCCGACATGAACAATTCATCGGCGCAGGCTGAAGCGGAAAAATCGGCTTTGGCTGACAGCGCATCCGCTGAAGCCGAAGCGGACCAGCCTGAACCGGCAGCACCCTCCGCGACCGAGACTGTTTCGGAAGCCCAACCCGCGTCCAAGGCCCGCCCGCGGCGTGCGGCTCAAAAGGCTTCTCAGAAGCCTGCGAAAGCCAAACCTGCCGGAAAGCAGGCCAAGGCAAAGGCGGAGACTGTCAAGCGTACGAGCGCAGCCCCGGCCAAGGCCGAGCTCCAGGATTCCCTCTCCCAACCGACGATTACCGAATTGAAGGAAAAGATCATGGATACCCGGCAAGGACCCGATTACAGCAAGCTCGTCAGCGAAGCGATGAACGAGATGCAGTCGCGCGCCAAGACGGCTTACGAAAAGTCGACCGAAGTTGCGGGCGAAATCACCGAGCTCGCCAAGGGCAACGCCGAAGCGGTCGCGGAATCGGGCAAGGTCCTCGCCGGCGGCGTGCAGGAACTCGGCAAGACCTATGTCGAGGAAGCCAAGACCGCTTACGAGATGATGACTGCCGATCTCAAGGAAATGGCTGCGGTCAAGAGCCCGACCGAGCTTTTCCAGCTTCAGAGCCGCCTGGTGCGTCGCAACTTCGACGCCGTCGTGGCTTACAACTCGAAGAATTCCGAAGCGATGCTCAAGCTCGCCAACGAAGCTTTCGCGCCGATTTCCGGCCGCATCAACCTTGCGGCCGACCGGATGGCGAAGATCGCCTGATAGGCGATTCGCACGGTCTCGCGTCCCTCGGGACGGAACCAGACGGGCTGGCCGGCATTGCCGGTTAGCCCGTTTTGCTTTTGTTCGACGCATGCCGAATTGGCGTGCGCATCTTGCAGGTCAGCTTCGCGATACGATATTCGGCTTCCATGAAGTTTCTCCAGCCTCTCTGTCCCACCCGAAATGCGGGCCTCACCTCGATCCCGGGGGCCTCGATTCAAGGGGCAGCCCCGGCGCACCGTCAAGCGGCGGGCCCCGGCGAAGACGACCCTGTCCGCCGCGACGGAGAAGGTCAGCTTGGGCTCGCGACCCGCGCCCGGGCAAAGCCGAAGAAGCCCAGCCAGTACAAGGTACTGATGCTGAACGACGATTATACTCCGATGGAATTCGTGGTGATCGTCCTCAAACGCTTTTTCCGGATGGACCTGGAACAAGCCACGCGGGTCATGCTCCACGTTCACCAGCGCGGTGTCGGGGTGTGCGGCATCTTTCCCTACGAAGTCGCGGAAACCAAGGTGAACCAGGTGATGGATTTCGCGCGCGAGAACCAGCACCCGCTCCAGTGCACGCTGGAGAAAGCCTGACGCCCGGCGCGAAAATCCGCGCATGACACATCGGGGTGCGGCGCTATAGACGTGTCGACTTCCCGCAAACCTACCGGCGATCAGCAGCACCCTTGCCCTTCATCACCGCCATCGACCGCTACATCTTCCGCCTTGTAATGGTGCCGATGCTGGCTGTCTTCGCGATCGCCGCCTCGCTGCTGATGCTCGACAAGATGCTGCGGTTGTTCGAATTCGTTTCGACCGAAGGCGGGCCGGTGGGTGTGGTGTTCCGCATGCTGGCTAACCTGGTACCGGAATACGCCAGCCTCGCGATTCCACTCGGGCTGATGCTCGGCATCCTGTTCGCCTTTCGCAAGCTGGCCACCTCCAGCGAACTCGACGTGATGCGCGCGGTCGGCTGGGGCTATTCGCGGCTGCTGCGCGTGCCCTACCTGATCACTCTGGTGCTGGTCGCCGTCAACTTCATGATCGTTGGCTATCTCCAGCCCTATTCGCGCTACGCTTATGAACGGCTGGACTATGAATTGCGCTCCGGCGCGCTGGGTGCCTCGATCAAGGTCGGTGAGTTCACCCAGTTGCAGGACCGGGTGGCGCTCCGGATCGAGGAAAGCCGCGACGAAGGGCGGCAGCTGCTCGGCATTTTCGGCCGGTTTGCCGATGCGAATGGTCAGGTGCTGTCGGTCTCCGCGCGTGAAGGCCGTTTCCTTGCCAATCGGGAGGACCGCAACACGATCATCCTGCGGCTGACGGACGGCACGATCATCCAGGAAAAACCTGGCGTTGAGCCCCGCGTGCTGAGTTTTTCGGAAAACGACCTGCCGATCGACCTTCCGGCAATCGAGCGCTTCCGAGACCGCGGGGATGAAGATCGCGAGTATCTTCTGCCCGAGTTGCTGCGCATCGGCTGGAGCGAGGAAGCCACTGCGGCGGAACGCGCGGCCAGCCAGGCCAACTTCAACTACCGCATGGTCGAGGTGGTGATGATGCTGATGCTGCCGCTGCTGGCGGTCGCGCTCGCCATTCCGCCCAAGCGATCCACCTCCTCTCTCGGCGTCTTCGTTTCAATCGTGCTGGTGGTCGCCTATCACAAGGTGAACCAGTACGGCCAATCGGTGGGCGAACTGGGCCGCGTCGATCCATGGCTCGCGCTTTGGGGGCCATTCGTCGTTTTTGCCGCGCTGATCGGATGGATGTACTACCGCGTCGCCTACGTGCCCGGTGGACAGGCGATCGGCGCGCTGGAAACAGGCTATGCGCGGTTCGCCAAGAAAGTGAAGGCGCTGGTCCGGCGGCGCGATACGTCGCGCCAGATGCGCGGCTTCGATGCAGGAGCCGCGGATGCAGCTTGATTTCTTCCCGTCGCGCACGCTGACGGTCTACCTCGCCAAGACCTTCATCGTGCGGATTGCTGCCGTCCTGGTGATGCTGGTGCTGATCCTTCAGATGCTGGATCTCCTGTCCGAAAGCGGCAAGATCCTGGCCTATCCAGGCAATGGTGAAGGGGAGCTGCTGCATTACGCCAGTCTGCGCATCCCGCAGCTTGCCGCGCGGTTCCTGCCCTATTCGGTCCTGCTGGCAACGATCATCACGCTCGCCACGCTGAACCAGAACAGCGAGGTCATCGCGATGAAGGCCGCAGGGCTTTCCGCGCACCAGATCCTCGCGCCGCTGCTGTTGTCCGCCCTGTTGGTCGCGGGCGCATCCTTCGTCTTCAATGAGCGGGTCGTCACCCGGGCAACCTCGACGCTGAAGGTCTGGCAGGACAATGACTACGCCCCTGTCCCGCCCGAGGTGGAAGCCCGCAGCAACATCTATCTGAACGACGGGGAAGACATCCTCTACGCGTCCCGCGTCAGCGGACGGGGCGACGCCACGGCGATGAGCGGGGTCGTGTATTACCAGCGCGATTCCCGAGGCATGATCAGCCGTCAGACCCGTGGAGAGCGTGCGACCTTCGCCGCTCCCGGCTGGCGGATCGAGGACCCGGTGGTGTTCGATGTGCAGAGCGCCCAGTCGGAACGATCCGCAGGCCCGCTGATCATCGCCCCCGGCATTACGCCCGAGCAGGTCGCCTTGCGGGGGGTCGATGCCGCCGCTCAGCCGCTGGAGGAGCTCAGCGAATCGATCGCGGCGCTCGATGCTGCCGGCCGGCGGACTGCGGAACTGGAGGGACAGTGGTGGCACAAGATATCGGGACCGCTTTCCGCGGTGCTGATGCCGCTGCTCGGCGCGGTGGCTGGATTTGGCCTTGCCCGGTCCGGCCAGCTGTTCGTCCGGGCGGTGATCGGGATGGCCTTGGGGTTCGCTTATTTCGTTGTGGATAACGCGGCTCTCGCCATGGGGAGTTTTGGCGGCTATCCACCGTTGCTGGCGGCCTGGGCGCCATTCGTTCTGTTCCTGCTTGTGGGCGAAACCGTCCTCATCCGGACAGAGGAATGATTTCGGGGGAAACCGCCAGCTTTTGAATGCCGGCCAACAGACCGGCCACTAGGAGATCGTGCAATGAAGCGAGTTTTTCTTCCCGCCCTTTCCTGCGTTGCCCTGCTGGGCCTGGCCGCTTGCGGCGAAGAGCCCGTCGAAGAGGAAACGGCTGTGGTAGTTCCGGCTGAGCCCGTTGTGACCGAGCCGGTGGCTCCGGTTGACACCATGGGTGCGGATACCGGTGCGATGACCACCGATGGCACGATGACCACCGATGGTGCGATGACCACCGATGGCGCGATGGCCGACGAAACTGTCGCTCCGGTCGAGTAATCGGCATCCGGCCTATGGCCGGTTGGAAGTAGCAAGGCGCGTGGGACCAGGCGGTTTCACGCGCCTTCTCTTTTCCGGCCACTCATCCCGAGTTCAGCTTGGGGGCGGTAGGCATGCCGATGGACCGCGAAGCAGACGGCGCGCTTGATCGCTTGTGGCGGCAGCCCCCCGAAACTGCTAAGGGCGCAAGCCGAACAGGGACTTACACGTGACGCAGACCACCATGAATCCGGGTTCGCACTCGGGCGAGCAGAGCGATTTGCCGTTCTGGAAGCGCAAGCACTATCTTGACCGGATGAATTTCCGGCAGCTGGTGGCCGCTTACTTCCAGCATTACACGATCATCAGCTATCTGGCGCTGGCCGCGCTGTGCGTGGTGGTGTTCGCGTTCTTCCCCGCTCCCTTGTGGCGGGCACTGGCCGCTGTCGCGGCGGCGGTCGTGGTCTATCCGCTCGTGTGGCATCTGCTGCACCAACACGTGCTGCACAGCCGGTGGATGTGGAAGTCGAAGCGGCTTTCCCCCACGTGGAAGCGCATCCACTACGATCACCACCAGGACCCGAATGATCTTTCCGTCCTGTTCGGCGCGCTGCACACCACCGTGCCTACGATCGCGGTGGCGACTTTGCCGATTGGCTGGCTGATCGGCGGGACCGGCGGCGCGGCGGCAGCGTTCGCCACGGGCCTGCTGACCACCTGCTATTACGAATTCATGCACTGCATTCAGCACCTCGCCTTCAAGCCGAAGTGGCAGTGGGTGCAGACGATGAAGCAGCGGCACATGGAACACCACTTCTTCGACGAGAACGGCAACTTCGGGATCACCAACTACCTGTGGGATCGGCTTCTCGGCACGTACTACGAGAAGAAGGATCGCCCGAAGCGTTCGCCCACGGTGTTCAACCTCGGGTACGACGAGGAAGTGGCCAAGGCCTATCCGTGGGTGAAGGACTTGTCGGGCGGAATCGCCAGCGGTCACCCTCGCCGGCGCGCTCTGGGCAAGGAGCAAGCCCCAGGAAACTGAGCCCGGCAGATGATGGGCGGGCAACCCGCGTGCCCGTATTGTCGTACGCCGGCCGCCGCGCTAGCAGCGCCTGCCCTTCGGGGTTTGCGGCGAATGGAGGGATCATGCCTGCGGTTACGGTTCAGCCTGTTACAGGCAAGCGCGACTTCAACGAATTTGTCGACCTTGCCTACCGCCTGAACCGGGAGAACCCGAACTGGGTGCCTCCCTTGCGGACCGAAGTGGTCGAACTGCTGACTCCGGGCAAAAATCCCTTTCACGAACACGCCCGGATGCAATTGCTTCTCGCGCGGCGCGACGGGCGCGTCACCGGAAGGATTTCCGCCCACATCGACGAGCTGGCGCTGGCCCAGCCGCCCGAGCAGGGCATGGGTCCGGGCACCGGGAACTGGGGCCTGCTGGAAGCAGAGGATGCCGAAACCGCCCATGCGCTGATCGCCCGGGCAGAGGAATGGCTGCGGGAGCAGGGAATGACCCGCGTACTCGCCCCGATCAGCCTGTCTGTCTGGGAAGAACCGGGCCTGCTGGTAAAAGGCCACGATCATCCGTCCACGGTGATGATGGGCTATGATGATCCCGCCCATCAGGCGTGGATCGAATCGGCCGGGTATGCGCCGGCGAAGTCGCTGCTGACCTACCAGCTGGACATCACCAAAGACTTTTCACCGCTGGTCCAGCGGATCGTTTCCTCAGGCGAGAAGAATCCGCGCATTCGCATTCGCCGGGTCGAGAAGGCACACTTCGACCGCGAGGCGAAGATCATCATCGACATCCTCAACGATGCATGGTCCGGCAACTGGGGCTTTGTCCCGTTCACAGCGGCCGAGAAAGCCTATGCCGGCAAGAGGCTGAAAGCGCTGGTGCGCGAAGACCTGATCATGATCGCCGAACTCGATGGAGAACCGGTGGCCTTCATGTTGACGCTGCCCAACCTAAATGAGCAGCTGATCACGATGGGCGGCAGGCTGTTGCCGTTCAACTGGGTCAAGCTGCTGTGGTGGCTGCGCAGGCCCCGGGTCCACATCATGCGCGTGCCCCTGATGGGGGTAGTCAAGCGGCTGCAGAGTTCGCGCATGGCCAGCCAGCTCGCCTTCATGCTGATCGAGTACATCCGCCGCGAGGCGGTCCGCGAATACGGCTCCACCTGTGCCGAATTCGGCTGGATTCTGGATGACAATCAGGGAATGAACGCGATTGCGGACGCGATCGACAGCACCGTGAACAAGGAATACCGGATCTATTCCCGCCTGCTCTGACGACTGCTGCTGCAAAGCTGCAATAAACAGGCGATAGCAGCCAAGGGGCGGGAACTGCACGGCGCGCCGCTCCGTTTCCTCGTTGCAACAGGCATTTCTCTGCCCGGTTGCGCAGGACACGGGGAATGGTTGGCAAGAAGACTTCGAAGACGACGGAACACGGCACGCTCGGTCGTATCCTTGTAGTGGAGGACGATCCGATCCTGTCGTTAGCCATCGAAGCGGCCCTGATGGACCGCGGCGCACGCGAAGTCGTTATCTGCCCCAGCATCGAATGCACGATGGGAGAGCTGGAACGCGGTCCGGCCGACGCAATCGTCCTCGACGTTCACCTCACCGATCGCAACGATGGCTGGGCGCTGGCCGAACTGGTCGATCAGCTCGGGCCAAAGCGGCCGCGGATCGCGTTTTCAACCGGCTCTCCTGAGGATATCCCACCCGAGATCGCGGAAATGGGCCCGGTATTCGCAAAGCCCTACGATCTGGCCGAACTGGCCGAGGCGCTTGTCGGTCCGTCGCGGCCCGGCTTTCTGGCCCGCCTGCGCGACGCGATGAGCTGATCCTGCCGCCATCGCTGCGCGGATCCCAACCACTGCAGTCGATCGTCTTGCAGCTGTTGCCCTCGGCAGCAGGGAGTTCCCGCACCTGCAGATCACTTGGCGGCACTTTTCTGCATCGTGGAACCTGCGAGAAAGCGCCAGCACAAGAAAAAAGGCCTCCGATCGTTTGATCGGAGGCCTTTCGGGATCGTATCACCAGCCGCTTGGACGGGAGGGGGGGTCTCGGCGGTGACAGAGGGGAAATGTTCGGCCTCAAAGGCAGTTCCCATGCCTGTGGAAAATTTTCTCTTTTTCTCTCAGCATCTCGTCGGGAACCGAAGTACGGGTAACCCGTTTATCGCGGACCGTTCAGCGGGAAGGGGTTATATGTCTTTAGGGGCCGAAGTCGCCGCACATCTTCCGTTTCTTCGCCGTTACGCCCGGGCCCTCACCGGCTCGCAGGCGACCGGCGATGCTTTTGTCCAGGCTACTCTCGAGGCGGCACTCGCCGATGAGGATCTGGCGAATTCACTTAGGGGTGGCCGGGTGCCGCTCTACCGCGCCTTCAACAAGGTGTGGTCGAGCGCCTATCTGGAACCCGGCGTCGATCAGGGGGAGCTTGGCCAGCATGAAGCGGCCGCGCAGGACCAGCTCAACAAGATCACACCGCTTAATCGTCAGGCATTGCTGCTGACCACGGTGGAGGATTTCACTCCGGCCGAAGCCAGCGCGATCATGGGGATCGCGGAAGCCGACGTGCGCACACTCGTGCAGGAAGCGGTCGAGGAGATCGACCGTGAAACGACGACCAGTGTTCTGATCATCGAGGACGAGCCGCTGATCTCCATGCAGCTTGAAGACCTCGTCCAGTCGCTCGGGCATGAAATCTGCGGGACCGCCGCTACGCGGACCCAGGCGCAAAAGATCGTCGCCGAGCGTACGCCGGGGCTGGTTCTGGCGGATATCCAGCTGGCCGACGGTTCGTCCGGGCTCGACGCGGTGGACGATATCCTGGCGATCGATTCGGTGCCGGTGATCTTCATCACCGCCTATCCGGAACGCCTGCTGACCGGCGACCGGCCCGAGCCGACCTACCTGGTGACCAAGCCGTTCCAGGAAGACACCGTTCGTGCCGCGATCAGCCAGGCGCTGTTCTTCGGGTCCAGCCACCCCTTGAACTGACGACGTCTGAAACAACGTTTCTGAAAAGGCGGAAGCGGGCATCGCCCCTTCCGCCTTTTTTGCGCCTCATGTCGGTGGGCACTTTCACCTCATGCACCCGCTTCACCGGCTGGCTGGTCCCGGCGCCGGCGTCGGCGGCATTGCTGCGGCACCGGCTTCGTTACCGCGTCGGGTCCATCGTCCGAGGGGCACGCATCGCAAACTCACTCGGTTCCCGGACAGGAACGGTCAGGGTGCAACTGACCCCGTCCGGATTGAAGTTCAGGCTGACCGGGCTCTTGAGTTCGCTGGCGACGATCTTTTCGATCAGGTCGGTCCCGAAGCCGCGAACCTTCGGCGGTACGACCGGCGGCCCCCCGCTTTCCTGCCAATGCACCCGTACCAGCCGCGGGCTGCCGAGCGTCCAGTGGACCTTCACTTGCCCGCCCGGGGTGCTGAGCGCGCCGTACTTGGCTGCGTTGGTTGCCAGTTCATGGATCGCCAGCCCCAGCGACAGCGCATCGTTGGGCGCCAGCTCGACCGCCGGTCCCTGGAGATCGACCTGGTGCTGGCTTGCCTCGGCATAGGGCACCAGTTCGGCATCCACTACGGAACGGATCGGCGTGGTCCCCCAGTCCGACTGGGTCAGCAGGTCATGCGTGGCGGAAAGCGCACGGATGCGGCCATCCAGGCCATCCGCGAATTCGGTCAGGTCGGTCGCCCGGCGCCGGGTAAGCGCGATGATCGACAGCACGTTGGCCAGCGTGTTCTTGACCCGGTGGTTGAGCTCGCGAGTCAATGAATTGCGGATCGAGGCCTGTTCCTGGAACCACTGCAACGCCGTCTCGTCCTCGAGCGCCTGCTTGGTCAGCATCCGCACGACCAGCATCAGCAGGCTGGCTACCAGCGTGCCAAAGATCAGGGTCAGCATCGACAGACCACTGAGCGTTGCGGCTCCGGCCGATTCCACTTCGAGCACCCACCGGTGGTTGGCGATCGAGATCGGCTCCCGGTAGACCGTCCCGCTCCCCTCACCGCTGCTGGTCGCCGCGAGCAGGTTTTCAAGCCTGTCGGTGCTATCGTAAAGCCGGACCGAGTAGTCTTCGGCGTCTTCCAGCTCCAGCGCAGCTTCGAGGAAATCCTGCGCATCAAACGGGCTGTAGATAAAGCCTTTGAGACGCCGCCCTCCGGGGGATGGCTGGAACACGGGCATATAGATGAGGAATCCCGGGGCCCTGCCCGTTTCCTGGGCCAGCACCACTTTCCCGCTCGCGGTCGGTTCCGCGGTCCGGGCCGCTTCCCGCATGGCGGCGCGGCGAACCGGTTCGGAATACATGTCGAAACCGAGCGCGCGGCGGCTCCGCTCCGTGTCCGGTTCAAGGAAAGTGATGGGAACTGCCACCGGCCGGCCCTGCAAGCCCGGATGAAGCCGGATACCGCCCGGCATCTGCTCACTGGCGCGGGCCTCGAACTGCTGAACGCCGTCGGGACCGACAACCATGGCCCAGCCGATGCCGTCCCCTGCCTGGGCATCGGAATTGAGCCGCAGTTCGCTGACGAAACGGCGGAAGGTCGAAGCTTCGATTTCGTCCAGCGTTGCCAACAGGGCCGCGCCGGCGCGCAAGTAAGCGCTGCTGGCGTTGGCCCGCTGTTCGAGCCTGGAAGCGATCGCCGTCACCTGGTTGCGCACTTGCGCGACGGCGCGCTGGTCGTTTCCGCGCTCGATGGAATAGACGCTCAACGCAGTGATGGCGGCAATCAACAGGAAGATCGCCACCGGAACCGCGCGCGGGAACCGCACGAGCCAGCGCTGCGCCTTGCTCCGTCGTGATACCATCCGTTTTTGCAACCGCCGCCCCCAACGACCTTCATCGGCCCGGAAGGGGCCCGCATTGAACCTCAACGCGATCCTTCGGGGAACCGCAAGCGGTTACTTTCGTTCCACACCCGGCGCCGATACAGTGCGCTACCGGTGCGCGAAGGCAACACGGGATCGCGCCACAACGGACGGACGGCTTCAATGGGGTGGGCAAACACAACGGCAATGGACAATTCTACGAAAAAAGAGACCGTGGCTCCGCCACGCAAAGCGGGCCCCAAGAAAGCGCGCGATCCGGAATGGGCATCCGGGCTAAAGCAGCTTTACGACTCCGTGGTGGACGAACCGTTGCCCGATTCCTTCAAGGATCTTCTCTCGCGCCTGGACGAGAGCGAAAAATGAACAAACCCGTCAAGGAGCTGCCCGAACGCAGCGCAGCGGACAAACGCGCCTTCAAGCGCGAACTGACCGAAGTCGTCCCACACCTTCGCGCGTTTGCGCGGGGCCTTTGCGGACGTCCAGACATGGCGGACGACCTGGTGCAGGAAACGCTGCTGAAGGCCTGGGCCGCGCAGGAACGTTTCGAGCCCGGAACCAGCATGCGCGCCTGGACTTTCGTGATCCTGCGCAACGCATACCTCACCGACATGCGGCGCAATCGTTTCCGGGGGGAATACGATGAAGTCACCGCAGAACGGATCCTCACTGCGCCTGCCGGACAGGAGGAGCCGATCCACTTGTCCGACATGCACCGCGCACTGCTGACCCTGCCGCCGGAGCGGCGCGAGGCCCTGCTGCTGGTCGGAGCGGGCGGTTTCTCCTACGAGGAAGCGGCCAACATCTGCGGCTGCGCCGTCGGCACGATCAAGAGCCGCGTCGGTCGCGCCCGCGCCACGCTGTCGAGCATGATCGAGGACGGCGACATACCGGACCGGGCGATCGGAGATCCGACGGCTCACCGCGCCATTCTCGAGGAACTGGACGAGGTCGCTGCCGGCAGGGGACTTGCCGCCGCTACCAAGTGAACGGCGCTTGATCCGGCTGGCGGCCCGCGCCATCGGGGCGGGCGCACGGCGAAGTTGGGCAGGCGATGGACAGACAAGCCGAAATGCAGGGTGAGAACGCCGGTCCCGCTGCCGCGGACGACCTACCGCGATTTCGCCCGAGGGGTTTTGCCGCACAGGAATTGCGGCTGATTTCGGCGCTTGTGCTGCTGCTGGCAGTCGGTTTGTTCCTGGCCCTGCCCTTCGTGCTGTCGATCGGCGCAGTCGTCTTCCTGCCGGTGGTGGCGGCGATCGTGCTGACGATCGTGCTTTCCCCGCTGGCGGACAGGCTGGCGCAAATGGGTCTGCCCAACGTCCTTGCCTCCTTCCTGTCGCTGCTGGTGCTGCTGGGCATCATCGTGCTTGCCCTGCTGGTGGTGCTTCAGCCAGCCGTTTCGATGTTCGACACGATGCCGGCGATCATCGCCCGGGTCGGCGCACACTTCGAAGAATTGCGCAGCAGCTTTGCCTGGGTATCCCGGCTCAACCAGCAAATAGCGGAGATCGCCGGCCACCCCGCCGCGCGCGAGGTCGTGCTGGCGAGCCCTTCGTTCCTCGAACAGCTCGCCTTTGCGACCCCGAGCGTCCTGCTCGAAGTCCTGCTGACCTTCCTGCTCGCCTTCTTCATGATCGAGGCGCGCGTCCGAATGCGCCGCCGCCTGTTGCTGGAGCGGGCACATTTCGGCACCAGCCTGAAAGCGGCACGCGTTATCCGCGAGGTGCAGGACCGCGTGGCTGCCTATATCCTGACGGTGGCGGTGATCAACGTCGGTGTCGGGATCGTGGTGACGCTGGGCGCCTGGTTGATCGGCCTGAAGGCGCCGGTCATGTGGGGCGGACTGGCCGCGCTGCTCAACTTCGTCCCTTATGTGGGGCCGTTGATCATGGTTTGCCTGCTGGCCCTGTACGGGCTTGGCACCAGCGATGTCGCCTTGCTCGGGCTGCTCCCGGCGGCGGCCTATCTCGGTTTGCACACAGTGGAATCGAACATCGTCACGCCGTCGGTTCTTGGCGCGCGATTTACGATGAGCCCGGTGCTGATCCTGCTGGCGCTGAGCTACTTCAGCTGGATCTGGGGCGTTGCCGGGGCGTTGCTCTCCGTGCCGATCCTGCTGACGCTGACGGCTCTGGTGGAGCACCTCGGGCGTCCCAACCTGATCGGTTTCCTGTTCGGAGAGCCCTTATTCTCGACCAGTTCGCTGGAGGCGGGGCAAGCTCCTCCCGCAGGCTGAGCGCCCCGCTCCCTCGCATTCCTGCAAGAGATCGGGGCGGCACAGGCTTTCAGGCTGGCGTCAGCCCGGGTATTGCCAGGCAGAACCACGCTGCAGGTTCTCGGCAGCGAAATCCCAGTTCAGGTGGTTTTCGATCGTCTGCTTCAGGTACTGGGCCCGCAGGTTCTGGTGTCCGAGGTAATAGGCGTGTTCCCAGACATCGAGCGTCAGCAGCGGATTGCTGTCCTGGTCGGCCAGCGTGTCGCCGTCGTGCGTTTCCTCGATCGAAAGTTGGCCGTTCTTTTCCGCCAGCCATACCCAGCCGCTGGCGAAGTGGCCGACGCCGCGCTCAGCGAACTTGGTCTTGAAATCCTCCAGCGAACCGAAGGCCTGCTCAATCTTCTGGGCAAGGTCGCCGGACGGCTGCTTCTTTTCCGGGCTCATCGACATCCAGTAGAAGCCGTGGTTCCATGACTGGCCCGCGTTGTTGAACAGACCCTGCTGGCTGCCGCGTGCCTTGCGGATGATCGTCACCAGGTCGGCGCCTTCGTTATCGGTGCCCTGGATCAGCTTGTTGGTGTTGTCGATGTAGGCCTTGTGGTGCTTGCCGTGGTGGTAATCGAGCGTTTCGGGCGAAACGGCCGGTGCCAGGGCCTCGCGGTCATAGGGCAGCGGCATCAATTCAAAAGCCATGTCTCTCCGTCCTTCTGTTAGGGGAAATCCCGTCCTTCAACGCGTCGAAGCGCAGCGGGTTGCAGAAATCAACCCTCTTGCCCTGCCTTCCTGTCCAGAGCGGCGGTCACTGCCACGTTCATCGTGACGTTCCCGACGGTCCGCATCAGGTCGGGCAACATCTCCACTGCGACCAGCAACCCCAGCGGCGCGACCGGTACGCCCATCGCGAGCGCGATCGGGCCGATCGAGGCAACGAAGCTGATCGCGCCCGGCAATCCAACGGAGCCGGTGGTGGTGACCAGCGCCACCAGCACCCCTGCGGTCAGATTGCCGAAGGACAAGGGAACCCCCGAGATGTGGGCGACATAGATCGCCACGGCCAGGTTCATTGCCGGACTGGTGGCGCGGAAGATTGCTACGGCCAGCGGCAGCACGAAATCGGCCGTGCTCTCCCGCACCTTCAGACGGCGGCAGGAAGCCAGCATGGCGGGCAGGCTGGCAAGGGAGCTTTGGGTCGAGATTGCGACCGCCTGCGCCGGCAGCGCCGCTCGTGCAAAGCGGGTCAGCGGCACGCGGGCCGCCAGAACAGCCACGGCATAAGCGGCGATCAGCACCGCCAGCCCGACTGCAGAAACCAGCAGGATGTAGTGCCCCAGCGCCGCGATCCCCGCGCCGCCGGCTTGCGCGGCCACGGAAAGCGCCAGCGCGAACACGCCCAGCGGCGCCAGCGCGAGGATCCATCCGACCAGTATGAGCATCGCGGTGCCAAGCGCGGTGAAGAAGCCGAGCAGCAAGCTTCGTTCCTGCTCCGGCAAGCGCGTAATCGCCACGGCCAGCGCGGCAAAGAACCCGATTACCGGCAGGATCGCGTCTTCCGCCGCTGCGGCGAACACATTGCGCGCAACCAGTGTTTCGAAGAAGGCGCCGATACTGGGGATTTGCTGCACTTCGGCTGCTCCGCCCGCTAGAGCGGCCCCCGCTGCGGCCGGCGCGGGAAACGCCGCCAGCAGCGGCGGGACGGTCAGGGCTGCGAAAACCGTTCCGGCTGCCAGCAGCGCGTAGAAGGTCAGAAGCGTGCGCCGCGCCATCGCGCCTGCGCGCGCAGTCTCCACCATGCTGGCAATTCCGGTGACGAGCAGCGCCGCAATCAGCGGGAGGATCGTCATCTGCAACGCGCGTATCCAGACGGTGCCGACGGGTTCCGCCACCGACAGGACTGGCCCCGCCGCCCGGGAATTTCCCAGCAGCGCCCCCAGCACAAGCCCGGCGACCAATCCGGCGAAGGTCCAGCCCGCCGGAAGCCTCAATCGAACGTCCGAAGCAGCCATGCCCTCCCCTTCAAGGGTGACATTAGCGGCCGGGCACGCCATGGCAATTCGCAACAAACGATTCATTCCCGGGGAAAAAATGGGACGCAAGTACTTCGGAACAGACGGCATTCGCGGCACCGCCAACGCCGGATTGCTGACCGCCGCCACGGCCATGAAGGTCGGGCAGGCCGCCGGGCGCCACTTCATGCGCGGCGATCACCGCCACCGGGTGGTGATCGGCAAGGATACGCGCCTGTCGGGCTACATGATGGAAACCGCGCTGGTCGCCGGATTCACCAGCGTCGGGATGGACGTGATCATGACCGGGCCATTGCCGACGCCCGCCATCGCGATGCTGACCCGCGAGATGCGAGCCGATCTCGGCGTGATGATCTCCGCCAGCCACAACCCGTACCAGGACAACGGGATCAAGCTGTTCGGCCCTGACGGGTTCAAGCTGTCGGATCGCGACGAGGAAGCGATCGAGGCTGCGATGGACGGGGACATCCCGCTGGCGCAGCACGGCGAAATCGGACGAGCCCGCCGGATCGAGGATGCGCGCGGCCGCTACATTCACGCGATCAAGCAATCGCTGCCGGAAAATTGCCGGCTGGATGGTCTCAAGGTGGTCGTCGATTGCGCCCACGGCGCCGCGTACCAAGTCGCGCCGACTGCGATCTGGGAACTGGGCGCGCAAGTGACCAGCATCGGCGTGTCGCCCGACGGCACCAACATCAACGACGAAGTCGGCTCCACCTCGCTCGACGCGTTGAAAGCCAAGGTGGTGGAGGACGGAGCGGACATCGGCATCGCGCTGGACGGCGATGCCGACCGGCTGATCGTGGTCGATGAAAAAGGCTGCGAGGTCGACGGCGACCAGATCATGGCGCTGATTGCCACCGACATGGCCGCCAGCGGCCAGTTGAAGGGCGGCGGGCTGGTTGCGACGATCATGTCCAATCTCGGGCTGGAACGGTACCTGCAAGGTCAGGGCCTGTCGCTGGTGCGAACCCAGGTCGGGGATCGCCACGTCCTGGAACGGATGCGCGCGGACGGGTTCAACCTCGGCGGAGAGCAATCGGGGCACATGATCCTGTTCGACCATGCAACCACCGGGGACGGCAGCATTGCCGCGTTGCAGGTGCTGGGGGCGCTCGTCCGATCCGGCAAGCGCGCCAGCGAGCTGCTGCACATCTTCGACACCGTGCCGCAGCTGCTGAAGAACGTGACCTATTCCGGCGGTAACCCGCTGGACGACCAGAGGGTAAAGGACGCCATCGCGCAAGGCGAGGCGGCGCTCGACGGCAAGGGACGCGTGGTGATCCGCAAGTCGGGCACGGAGCCGAAGATCCGCGTCATGGCCGAAGGCGATGATGCCGGAGCGGTCGAACGCGTCGTCGACGACATCTGCGACGCCGTAAGGGCCGCCGCGGCTTGAGCATCCCCCCGCCCCGCATTCTGGCCATTGCCGGGTCCGATTCGTCGGGCGGGGCCGGGATTCAGGCCGACATCAAGACGATCACCCGCCTCGGCGGCTACGCGATGACGGCGATCACGGCGATCACCGCGCAAAACACCATCGGCGTGCAAGCGGTGGAAAAGCTGTCCGGCGAGATGGTCCTTCAGCAGATCGCCTCCTGCGTGGAGGACATCGGCGTCGATGCGATCAAGATCGGGATGCTGGGGAGCGAGGACATCGTCCGCGCCGTTGCGGCTGCCTTGGTGGCCGCGCCTGAAATCGGCGCCCGCTCGGCGGAAGGATACGCCCGCAAGCCGAAGCCGCCGGGGCTTGAGCGGTTTCCCATTGTCCTCGACCCGGTAATGGTGGCGACTTCGGGTGCGCAGCTGGCGGATGACGCGACCATTTCCGCGATGCGCCAGCGCCTGTTCCCGCTCGCGACCGTACTGACCCCGAACCAGCCCGAGCTGGAGCTGCTGGCCGGCCGTACGCTGCCGGACCGGGATGCGATCTACGAAGCCTCGGCCCAGCTTGCCGAGCAGTACGGCTGCCACGTACTGGCAAAAGGCGGGCACGGCGCCGGGGCCACTGTTACCGATCTGCTGGTCAAGCCCGGCGGATCGGCCGTCGCCTTCGATCACCACCGGATCGAGACGCGCCATACCCACGGCACCGGCTGCACCTTGTCCTCGGCCATCGCCACCTTGCTCGGGCATGGGCAGGGGATCGATCACGCCGTCCGCCTTGGCCGGCAATTCGTGTTCAAGGCGATCGAGGCCGCGCCCGGGCTGGGCCTGGGCAATGGCCCGCTGGGGCACCACGCGGTAAGCTAGAACGGAGGTCGGAGCCGACAGTTCACCGGTTTCCGACCTCGCCGAGCGTGTGAGGGCCTAGCGCGTGATGCCGTAGAATTCGGCGATCCGTTCCCACGCTTCTTCGGCGGTCTCGCACCAGGTGATCAGGTCGAGATCCCGGGCCGAGATCACCCCTTCCCGCGCCAGCGCGGAAAAGTCGATCACCCGGGTCCAGAAGTCCTTCCCGAACAGCAGGATCGGGATCGGCTTCATCTTGCCGGTCTGGATCAGGGTCAGCGTTTCGAACAATTCGTCGAACGTCCCGAAGCCGCCGGGAAACACCGCCACGGCTTTTGCGCGCATCAGGAAATGCATCTTGCGCAGCGCGAAGTAGTGGAAGCGGAACGAAAGATACGGGGTGACGTACGAGTTCGGCGCCTGCTCATGCGGCAGGACTATGTTGAGCCCGATCGATTCCGCCCCGGCATCGGACGCCCCGCGGTTCGCCGCCTCCATGATCGAAGGCCCTCCGCCCGAACAGATGACGAACTGCCGCTTGCCTTCTTCGATGATCGATTTTTCGCTGACGAGCCGAGCAAGCTTGTAGGCTTCGGCGTAGTACTTCGATTTCTCGACCAGCCGCTCCACGACTTCGCGCTCATCCTCGGGCAGGTTCTCCGCCCCTTCGTGCGCGGTGTCGGCCGCCTCGGGCGGCGGGATGCGGGCTGACCCGTATATCACGAAAGTCGATCCGACCCGCGCCTCATCCAGCAGCATCTCGGGCTTCAGCAGCTCAAGCTGGAACCGGACCGGGCGCAGTTCCTCGCGCAGCAGGAAATCGGTGTCGCGGAAGGCCAACTGGTACGCGGGGTGCCGGGTTTGCGGCGTGTCGGCCACCTCGGCCTCGGCAAATCCAGCCTCCTGTTCCGCCCGATAGAATTTCCGGTCGGCCAAATCCCGTTCACCTGACTCGTTCTGCTGACTCACATTTGCTCCTTTCAAGCCTTGCTGTTGCCCTAGGCTTTCGCTGCGGCAATGGAAACAATCCACGGGAAAACAACTCGGGGCCGAGCGATCTGTGAGCGGACCTTCAGGGTTAGTCCGGACGCGATTATTTGCTAGACAGGCGTTCGGGCGCGGCAAGTTCATTGGGAGAAGTTTTCGAAATGCTGACGAAAACCGATTACACCAGTTACGATGATGACGAAGTTGAGGCGGTCATCCAATCGATCCACCATACCCCGATTGCGACGATCGTCACCGACAACCGGGCACCCGATAATCCGATACTTGCGGCGAACGAGGCTTTTTGCGCCCTGACCGGCTACGATGCAGACGAAATCCTAGGGAAGAATTGTCGATTTCTCAGCGGCCCCGCCACGGAACCACATCCCCGCGCGATGCTGCGCGAGGCGATTGCGAAAGGCGAGCCGGTGCTTACGGAACTCACCAACTACCGCAAGGACGGCACCCCCTTCCGCAATGCGGTGATGGTTGCCCCGGTGCGCGACCCATCCGGCAACGTCATCCTGTTCGTCGGATCCCAGATGAACGTGGGATCGGCACAATCACTCCATTCAGTCGATTTGGCGGAGCGCAAGAATCGCGTCGACAGCTTGAGTCCGCGGCAGCGTCAGGTGCTCAAATTGATGACTCAAGGATTGCGCAACAAGCAAATAGCCGCAAAATTGACTATCGATGAAAAAACGGTGAAATTCCATCGGGCGTTGCTGCTCAAGCGTTTGCAGGCGCGTACATCCGCAGACGCCATCCGCATCGGAGTGGAAGCGGGGATAAGCGACAAATAGACTCGTTCTTTTCCCAAGGCTATTTTACTAGCACTTATTAACCTAGCCAAAAGTCTAGGTGTTCATCGTGTCCGAACTCCCATAGTCTGACGTCTTGTCAGGTGGGAACCATGCTGGACCATTCGCACGATTCATGGCGGGAAGGACTCAATCGGCTTCGGGCCGTCCTGCAGTTCCTCGATGAAATCGGGGCTCCGGACGACGTGCGGGCGCATGTCGACCTGGCGATCTGCCGATTTGAGGATCAGATGGACCGGCCATCATCCGACGCTCTCCCGGACCAGCTGGCAAAGCTCCTGCGGGCGTTCTGAGAGCGCGACTTCGCAAGTCCGGCGAGCGGACTGAGCCCTGTCCCCAATCGAGCCGCGGCGGGCGAAGCCAGGAGCCGACCAGTACGGCCGATCGCAACCGCTCCCGATCTTTATCGCAGGCAGCCGGCAGTCGGCAGTCGCGCCTGCCTCGAGGCCGCTTCAGAAATCCACTTGCGCCCTCATTCCGATAACGTCGACGGAATAATCCCGGTCGGCACCCGCAGCGATCACCGCGTCGTCATACACAAGGTGCGAATAGTCGATCAGGAAGCGAGTGTAGGCGGCGGGTATCCAGATCAGCGACGCCGAGTAGTTGTTCTGGGTCCCGCCGACAATTCCTGCATCCACCAGATCGAGCAGGTCGTAGCGGACGTTGACCTGAAGCGCGCCGAAGCCGCCCTCGCCAAGCGGGCTGACCGGTCTTACCCGGTCGAACTTGAAGCCCTTGTACCCGCGCCGGTCACCGGGAGTCAGGAACATTCCCGCCTCGATCGACCCGCCGAAGAACGTCGGATCGGCAAGACCGGGCCGCTGGACCTTCTGCCAGAAGGCTTCGCTCGCGAAGTGGAACGGGCCGGAGATCGCGGCGGCTTCCAGGCCGTAGCCGGTTTCCGATTCTGCGGAGATCGCGCCGGTGTTGACGAAGCGGACGTCGGTGATGTTCAGGTGCGGGCGCTGGCGGTAGCGGACCGTGTCCACGTCGTTCAGTTCCCGGTGATGCAGCGATCCGCCGAAGTGCAGGCGGGTCTGGCCAAGCTGCGGCGCGTAGACCGCACGGCCGTCGACGCTCCACCGGGCATTTCCATCTTCGGAGGCATCATGGACATTGTTGGTGAAGACTCCGGCCTGGAGCAGCACGTCGTCCGTCTCATACTGGCCTGACACACCGGTCCGGCGCTGAAACACGAACGCATCGGTGAAGGCTGCCCGCTCGAGGAAGGAGATGAACAGGCTGCTGGTCAGCTCCTCCAGTCCCTGGAACGTGTTGTAGTGCCCGATCTGGAATCGCAGGTCGCCAGCGTCATAAGCCAGAAGCGCATCGTTCAGCACGAGGTCGCCGCTCGAGAAATCGACTTCGATCTTGTAGCCGAAATCGCCGGGCAGGTCGCCGGCTACCCCGATCCGCGCGCGGCGCAGCCCGCTGACGAATCCGAGTCCAGGTGCCGAGATCGCATCCGGCGCATCGATAACCCCGGCATCCACCTGCACCCGGCCGAATGGCTCAAACGTCCAACCCTCAGCGGAGGCCAGATTCTCGACCGGAACCGGCGCCCCTGCCGGGACAGGATCGGGACCTGCGACCTCTGCGACCGGTGCTGCAGCGCTCGCTATCGCGTCCGCCCCCGCGCCCGTCGGCCTTGCCGGGTCGACGCTCTCCCGTTCGCGTTCAAGCGTATCGATCCGCTCGGCAATGGCTTCCATCTGTGCCCGCATCCGCGCCAGTTCTGCCCGCAGTTCGGCGGCTTCGTCGGCTTGCTGCGCCTGGGCAGGCAAGGCCCAGCCAAGGGCTATGACCATAGCGAGAGCGGCGGGCGCCAAGCGCACACGAGCAGTCATTTCAGGCAGGTTCCGTTCAGTGAATGTGACGTTTCGAAGGCGCACCTAAGGCGGATATATGACTACTCGATGACACAATTCTGGGGAAACCCGCTCCGCTCGTGAGCGGATTGCCACAAATGTGCCGTCGTACTGTCAAAAAGTTCCGTGATCGGCCGCGCACACGCTGCGGGGGTTTGAAGATCCCGCGCCATCGAACGACAGTAAGCCTGCAACGTCACGATCCGCCCCCGGATCAGGAATGCCGCCTCGGCGACGAGGGAAACGCCGGGAAAACCGATCCCATGGCCTGTGCGGCCACTCAGCCCTCCGGTGCAGCCGTTCGCTAACACTGGAAAGGATCAACAAGCCGCTCATCGGGCGCTTGGTACTGCAGGGGCCGTTGTCGCACGGTCCGCAGGAGATGGATGCCCCGTGAGGATTCGAACCTCAATTGACGGAGTCAGAGTCCGTAGTCTTACCATTAGACGACGGGGCAACGCGGGGGCGCATCTAGGCAGGGCTGGGCGAAAGGTCAAGCGGTGCCGCGCCCTGGATGGCGGAACTTGCTCCATTCCCGTCCTCACGCTAGCCTGTCTTCAGGTAAGCCCGCGGTTCGCGGGAGAAAACGATAAGAAAGAGTATGTTTTGATGGCGGATATGTCTCCGCCGGAGCGGCAGGCCAATGCGGCCGGGGACGAACGGTGCGGCACAAGGGTCGGTGCCGGGTCCCAAGCGCCAGCGGTCCTTCCTTCCGGTGCCCCCCAGGCTGCGGATAGCAATCCTTCGGCATGGCGGCGCCCGCCGCACCGGCACTATCGCCAGGCCTACGCGGCGATCGATCTTGGAACGAACAACTGCCGATTGCTGATCGCCCGCCCTTCAGCCGAAAATTTCGTGGTGATTGACGCCTTCAGCCGAATCGTCCGTCTGGGCGAAGGGCTCGCCCAGACTGGCCGGCTGAGCGACCATGCAATGGACCGTGCGGTCGGCGCGTTGCGGATCTGTGCCGACAAGCTGCGCCGCCGGAACGTGCACCTCGCCCGCTCGGTCGCGACCGAGGCATGCCGACGGGCATCGAACGGGGAGGAATTCATCGAACGGGTCCGCCGCGAAACGGGCATCATGCTGGACATCATCTCGGCGCAGGAAGAAGCGCGGCTGGCGGTGCTCGGCTGTCACATCCTGCTGGAAGACGGCATCGGCCCGGCGATGATCTTCGATATTGGCGGCGGCTCAACCGAATTGGTCCTGATCGAGCCAGGCGGCCCCGTCCCCCGGATCATCGACTGGGAATCGGTGCCGTGGGGCGTCGTGTCGCTGACCGAAACCGTCGGTCAGACGGAAGGCGACGCCGAGCAGCGCGCCGAGCGGTACGGGACGATGCGGCGGATCGTGTCGGACAGTTTCGCCGAGTTCGCCGCCCGGGTGAAAAGCCGCCAGGCACCGGACTTGCGCCTGCTCGGCACCAGCGGCACGGTGACCACGCTGGCCAGCGTGCACCTGGAACTGCCGCAGTATGATCGCCAGGCGGTCGACGGGCTGATCGTGCCCGCAGCCTCCATGCGCGACATCGCCTCCCGCTTGTCCTCCATGTCGCCGGCAGAACGGCAAACCCTGCCGTGCATCGGGCAGGAACGCGCAGACCTGGTGGTGGCTGGCTGCGCGATCCTGGAATCGATCCTCGACATATGGCCGGCCGACCGGCTGGGCGTGGCGGATCGCGGCATTCGCGAAGGCATCCTGCGCAGCCTGATTGCTGCTGACGCGGACGGATTCCAGGCCCAGGAAACGCTGCGGCGGGTGAAACCCTGATGTCGCGCTCAGGCAAGGATCCGGACAAGCGCGTCCGCAAGGCCCGCGGCCGCACTGCGTCATCCACCCGCTGGCTGCAGCGCCAGTTGAACGATCCCTACGTCCGTCAGGCCAAGGCTGAAGGCTGGCGCAGCCGCGCTGCGTTCAAGCTGATCGAACTGGATGAACGTTTCGGCCTGATTCGCCCTGCGCAGCGCGTGATCGATCTCGGCATCGCGCCCGGCGGCTGGAGCCAGGTCGTCCGCAAAGTCGCCCCCAAGGCGGCCGTGGTGGGGATCGACCTGCTGCCGACGGAGCCGATCGACGGTGTCACGATCTTCGAAATGGACTTCATGGACGATCAGGCCCCGGCAAAGCTGGAAGCCGCGCTGGAGGGGCCGCCCGATCTCGTCCTTTCGGACATGGCGGCCAATACGGTCGGCCACAAGCAGACCGACCACTTGCGCACCATGGGGCTGGTGGAAGCGGCGGCGGATTTCGCCATCGCCACCCTTGCTCCGGGCGGCGCGTTCGTGGCCAAAGTACTCGCCGGCGGGACCGACACCGAATTGCTGGCGCTGCTGAAGCGCCACTTCACCGCCGTAAAGCACGCCAAGCCGCCTGCCAGCCGCAAGGACAGTTCCGAGTGGTACGTGATCGCGCAAGGGTTCAAGGGGCGCGGACAGGAAGCGACAGAAGAGGAATAGAGCATGGCCGCGCCGCAATGGAGCCTCGCGATTCACGGCGGGGCGGGGGCAATGACGCCGGAGACCCTGACCCCGGAGGAGCAGGCCCGCTACGAAGCGGCGCTGGGCCTCGCGCTTGATGCCGGAACGCGGGTGCTGGCCGAAGGCGGCCTAGCGCTCGACGCGGTAGAAGCGGCAGTTACCGCGCTGGAAGACGATCCGCTGTTCAACGCCGGGCGCGGTGCGGTATTCACCTATGCCGGGGCGATCGAGCACGATGCGGCGATCATGGACGGGTCCACGCGGGATGCCGGGGCGATTGCCGGGGTCGGGCAGGTGCGCCACCCGGTTCGCCTTGCCCGCGCGGTGATGGAGCATTCTCCCCACGTCTTCCTTGCCGGGCAAGGCGCAGAAGAGTTCGCCGCCGAGCAGGACATCGCGGCGGTCGATCCCGCCTGGTTCGCCACGCCGGAGCGGCGGCGTCAGCTGGAAGAGTTCAAGGCACGCAAGGGCGCATGGTTCGATTCGGACATCAAGTACGGCACGGTCGGCGCGGTGGCGCGCGACAGCCACGGGAATCTCGCCGCGGCAACGTCCACCGGGGGACTGACGGGCAAGCGCTGGAACCGGATCGGCGATTCGCCGGTGATCGGCGCCGGAACGTACGCCGACAATCGATCTGGCGCGGTTTCAGCCACCGGGGCGGGCGAACTCTTCATCCGGGTCGGGGTAGCGCATGAAATCTGCGCTCGCATGCGGCTGACGGGAGCCGGTCTGCAGGACGCCGCCGACGCAGTGCTCGCGGAAGTGGCCGCGCTGGGCGGCAAGGGCGGCGTGATCGTCGCCGCGCCCGATGGCGCAACTGCGTTCGCCTTCACTACCCCGGGAATGCACCGCGCCAGGGCGGATGGCGCGGGCCTGCGGGAGATCGCGATTTTCGGTCCGCGATCCGGGGCCTGATCAGCCCCGCTCGCGCGCCAGACGGTAGGAACCGAGCAGCCGCAGTTCCTTGCAGTGGAACGCCAGCTCTTCCATCGCGCGGTCGACGGCAGGGGCGCCCGGGGCGCCGATGATGTCGGCATAGAACATCGAGGCCGAGAAGCTCGCCTCGCGCTGATAGCTTTCCAGCTTTGTCATGTTCACGCCGTTGGTCGCAAACCCGCCCAGCGCCTTGTAAAGCGCGGCGGGAATGTTCTTCACCTCGAACACGAACGTCGTCATCGCGCGCTCGCCGGCAAGGCTCGCCGGATCGAGCGGCTCGGGGGCCAGCACCACGAACCGGGTGGTGTTGTCCGCAGCGTCTTCCACTCGGTCCTCCGCGATTCGCAGGTCGTACAGATCAGCTGCGAGCGCTGGGGCAATCGCGCCAATCGCCGGATCCCCTCTTTCCGCCACGAACGCCGCGGCGCCGGCGGTATCGGCGTGGCTCAGCGGCACGATCCCCCGTTCGCGCAGAAAATGCCGCGACTGGCCCAGCGCCTGAGGATGGCTGTAGGCCGCTTCGAACGGGCCGGTCGTGCCATCCTCCCGCGCGACACCCATCAGCGCGTGGTGAATCGGCATGAAATGTTCCGCCACGATCGACAGCCCGCTTTCCGGCAGCAGAAAGTGAATGTCGGCCACTCGGCCATGCTGCGAATTTTCGATCGGGATGATCGCGCTGCCCGCCCGCCCCTGCTTCACCGCATCGAGCGCGTCCTCGAAGCTGAAGCAAGGCAGCGGCAGGCATTCCGGCGCCCACTCCATCGCGGCGCGGTGCGAATTGGCTCCGGGCGCGCCCTGGAAGGCGACCGCGCGGGCTGGATTTCCCTGTGCGGCAAGGTTCATCCGCTCGATCAGCGCGAGCGCGGGAGCGGCAAAGCTGTGCATGGCGGGCGCGTAACGCCGTGCCTTCGGGCAAACAAGCGTTTCCTGCTTTGAGATATCGGACTTGCACCGGCTGCAACGCGACACTAGAGCGACGCCCACTTCTAGTTCCCACGGCAGAAAATCTCCCGATGACCGATCGCTTCAACACCATCGCCGGC
This sequence comes from Altericroceibacterium xinjiangense, assembly GCF_003958635.1. Lineage (GTDB taxonomy): Bacteria > Pseudomonadota > Alphaproteobacteria > Sphingomonadales > Sphingomonadaceae > Altericroceibacterium_A > Altericroceibacterium_A xinjiangense. Next base: position 76,870 of record NZ_RSEK01000008.1, read on the forward strand.
TGGACCTTGTTTGCCGGAATCGTCGCACTCGGCTTGTCGAGCCTGAGCGGACATATCTTCGAGGCGGACCGGCCCGAGCGGCCCGAGACGCTGGGGTACCCGATCGCCGGTGCGGTTGAGGAAGGCGATGGAGCCGAAGGCCCCTCGCTTGCCGTCCTGCTTGCGACCGCAGACCCGGCCAAGGGCGAAGCGGTGTTCGCCAAGTGCGTGTCCTGCCACACGGTCGACCAGGGCGGTGCGAACGGCATCGGTCCGAACCTGTGGAGCATCCTCGGCATGCCGATCGGGAAGCACGCCGCCGGCTTCGCCTATTCAAGCGCGCTCGCCGGCCATGGCGGGGAGTGGACGTTCGAAAACATGGACGCCTGGCTGAAGAGCCCGCGCGCGTTCGCTTCGGGCACCAAGATGAGCTTTGCCGGTCTCAGCAATCCGGAAGACCGCGCGAACCTGATCGTCTATCTCAACTCCAAGGGCTCCGGCCTGCCGCTGCCGACGCCGGAAGCGCCAGCCGAAGCCGCCACGCCGGAAGGCGGCCCCGAAGACGCACCGGGCGCGGGTCCGGGTGCCGGGGTCGAAGGCGGTGAGTTCACCCCCGCGCCCGCCGTGGACGCGATGGGCATGCCCCAGCCGGTCCCGGGCGAAGCGAGCACCGGGGCAATCGGGCACGGAAACACCCTCTGATAGCGCACTCTGTGCGCATGCGCGAAGCGCGGGCCGAAGACGCCGAAGCGCTCACCCGGATTGGGCAAGACAGTTTCATCGGCGCCTTCGGCCACCTTTATGCCCCCGACGATCTCGACGCCTTCCTTTCCGCGCACCGCTCCCTCGCCCGGGCGCGGGACGATATCGCTGATCCGGACGTGCGGATCTGCCTGGCCGAACATCCGCAAACAGGCGCTCTTGCCGGTTACTGCCTGATCCGGCTCGGCCAGCAGTTCGATGAGCGGCCGGCACCGAAGCCGCAGCGCCCCGTTCTCCTTGGCCAGCTTTACTGCCTTCCCGGATCGACCGGGGCCGGCATCGGCGCAGCCCTGCTGGAATGGGCAATCGACCAGGCGCGGGCCTGGGGCGCTGATGCGGTGCAGTTGTCCGTCTACAGCGAGAATTTCGGCGCCCAGCGCTTCTATCGCCGGTATGGCTTCCAGCACGTGGCCGACATCGATTACTGGGTCGGCAACCACCGCGATGACGAGTTCCTCTACGAGCTTCGCATCTAGCTGTCCCGCGCCCGATCCGGTTCACCGCACCTGAGCGGCTGACGGGCCGAATCTTGTTCTTCCTCTCGATTTCTGCGGAACGGGCCGCAGGGCTTGCCGTTCGAACAACAGACGGGGCCGTACGCCCGCAGTTCGAGAGGAAGCATGGCCGAGATACCGGTAGAAAAGGAGTCTGGCTCCAAGGCATGGCTCTGGCTGCTGCTTGCAGCCGTGGCGATCGCCCTCCTCACTTGGTGGCTGCTTGAAGGCAGGGCCAAGGATGAGGCCGTGGACCATGACGGCGCCATAGTTGCCAGTGTGCAGCCGGCGGACGCCGGAACCCTTACTACCGGAGAGCCGGTGAACCTCAGCGGCGTCCAGGTGGCGTCCGTTGCGGGGGACCGGACATTCTTCATCGACCACTTCGGGGCCCGTGTCCCGGTGTTGTTATCGACACCGGCGCCCAGCGGATCGCTGGACGAAGGCGCGACCGTAAACCTGACAGGCGAACTTCGCCAGACGGCAAATGGCCTGCCTCCGGGCACGGATGCCTCCGCGCTCAACGGATCACAGACGTACATCTTGGCGACCGATGTCGAGCCGATGAGCTGACGGAGGCCGGGAGGGATCAACCCTAACCAAAAGAAGGAAATTTCTATGCGACACGACAGACGATTTGAAAACCTCGACACGCTCGATCACTATGAGCTGGAGGATGAATCCCAGGATATCCGCGGCATGCCGCTGGTGAGCCCGGAAGGTGAACGGTACGGCGTGATCAAGGACCTGCTGGTCGATGGATCCCGCGATCGCGTGGCAGCGGTGCGGCTGCAAGATGGTCGCGTCTGCGCCGTTGAGCCGCTCGAAATCCACGAAAATGCGGTGGTGTACGGGCCGGCGGCCGTCGAATACGCCAACACCGGCGTGACTGCGGGGCATGTCGACAAGACTCCGACCGCTCCCGTCGCCAAGGAAGGCGTCGTCGAAGAAGAGCGCATCCCGCTCGTCGAGGAACGCATTGCGGTCGGCAAGCGCATGACCGGCGGTGGCAACATCCGCGTCGGCACCCACGTGGTGAGCAAGAAGGTCGAGCGCGATGTGCCCCTGCGTGAGGAGCACGTGACGGTTGAAACCCGCCATCTCGACCGGCCGGTAGCGGCGACCGAAGCGAACGGCCTTCTGCGCGACCAGGAAGTGGTCATGAACGAATCGGCCGAAGAAGTGGTCGTGGGCAAGGAAGCCGTGGTCACCGACGAAGTGGTGGTCCAGAAGACGGCGAACGAGCGCATGCAGCACGTCGAGGAAACGGTTCGCAAGACCGAGCTCGACGCCAAGGGCCGCACGGCAGACAAGCGCGTTCCCTAAGCCGGTACGTCGCACTTTGCGAGGCAGGCCGGTGGCAATTGCCACCGGCCTGCTCCGCCCCTCTTTCAGCGAGACACGAAAATGAAGGACAAGAAACCTGGCGCGAGTGCGTCAGAGGTAATCGAGGAGGCCCGGATCCCGCTGGTCGAGGAACGCGTGGTCTTCGACAAGAAAGTCGTCGAAGGACGCACGGTCCGGGTGCGCACACGGCCGGTCACAGAAACAGTCACGGTTTCCGAGCCGGTTACCCGGGAGGAAGTCACGGTTGAACGCGTGCCCGTGGGCCGCGTGGTGACCGAAGCCCCCGATCCCCGCGAAGAAGGCGACGTGACGATCATCTCGGTGGTGGAAGAACGCGCCCGCGTTGTGACGGAGATGGTGCTGGTGGAGGAAATCCATTTGCGGCGCGCCCGCACGACGGAGGCCAAGGAACTCGAAGTCGAGGTCCAGCGGACCGAAGTGGAAATCGACGAGGGTACGCCGAAGGTTTGACTCCAGCGCTCAAGCGCACCTGAACCCCTGTTGTCGTGTGCCTTCGGGCACCCTGAACCGGTTCAGGCCACCGGCGGCGGCGCAGGAACTTCCTGCAGCGGCGTGAGGTATTCCCCGTCGGGTCCAATGCCGAGGCGGTCGGCAAACAGCAGCCGCCCGCCTGACAAGCTCCACAGCGCCTCGCGGAAATCATCCGGCGCCATGGCGAAGCAGCCGCTCGACCGGCCCAGCACACCCCAGCGCGCGACATGCGCGGGGGTGGCGTACTGGGCAGAGTGCATCACGATGGCGCGGTCGAAGCAATTCGAATTGTCTGGATCGAGCCCGCCCAGACGGATCGATGTGCCGTACTTGCCGGTATACCATTCCCAGGTGACGTAGGAGCCCCGGCTGGTCGCTTCCGACCCGGGCACGTTCGAGAAATGGTTGAGCCACCCGTCATGCTCCGGGTCCGAGCCTAGGCCATGGGCGACCAGGAAGGAGCGGACGGTGCCGTTCTCCAAGTTGGCGAAATGAAACCGCGGCTGCGCGGAATGCACTCCAAAATCCGCAATTCCCGCCAAATCCCGCCGCCACAGCACGTCACCCGCCCGCGCAACTTCGCGCTGGGCGATTTCAAGGATGCGGCGTTCCCGCAAGTCCACCGTGAACGGCTGGGCAAATACGCGAGCCGGGGCCAGCGCGGCGGTTCCAGCAGCAGCCAGTACGCCGCCGAGCAGAGTCCTGCGCTGAAACCCGGCTGTCACGCTATTCCGCCGCCTCTGCCGGGACTTCATCGGGCGTACCGGCATCGCTCATCGCCGATTCGATTTCCGCCGCCTTGGCTTCGACCAGCGAAACGATGTGGTCGAGCATCTGGTCGCTTCCGACGTGATGGTCGGTCACGCCGGACAAGTAGACCATGTGCTTACCCGCGCCGCCGCCGGTGATGCCGATGTCGGTTTCCCGCGCTTCGCCGGGCCCGTTGACTACGCACCCGAGGACGGAGAGCGAGAGCGGCGTCTTGATATGCTGCAGCCGCTCTTCCAGAGCCGTGACGGTCTTGATCACGTCGAAGCCCTGCCGTGCGCACGAAGGGCAGGAGACGACGCGTACGCCGCGAGTCCTGAGCCCCAGGCTCTTGAGAATTTCGAAGCCCACCCGCACTTCCTGCTCCGGCTCAGCCGAAAGCGAGACACGGATCGTATCGCCGATACCGGCCCACAGCAGATTGCCGATGCCGATCGCGGACTTGACGGTGCCGCCGATCAGCCCGCCCGCTTCGGTAATGCCGAGGTGCAGCGGGCAATCCACCGCTTCGGCCAGCTGCATGTAGGCCGCCACGGCGAGGAACACGTCGCTCGCCTTCACCGCGACCTTGAAATCGTGGAAGTCGTGGTCCTGCAGCAGCTTGATGTGATCCAGCGCGCTTTCAACCAGCGCTTCCGGGCATGGCTCGCCGTATTTTTCCAGCAAGTCCTTTTCCAGGCTGCCGCCGTTCACTCCAATGCGGATCGCGCAGCCGTTGGCTTTCGCCGCGCGAACGACTTCGGCCACTCGCTCGCTGCTGCCGATGTTGCCAGGATTGATGCGCAGGCAGGCCGCGCCTGCGTCGGCAGCTTCGAGCGCGCGTTTGTAGTGAAAGTGGATGTCCGCCACCAGCGGGACGCGCGCGGCTTTGGCGATCTGCCGGAACGCGGCAGTCGACTCCTTGTCCGGGCACGACACGCGGATGATGTCCGCGCCCGCATCTTCGCAGCGGCGGATCTGGTCGATCGTCGCGCGTGCGTCGGTCGTCGGCGTGTTGGTCATGGTCTGCACCGTGATCGGCGCATCGCCGCCGACGGGTACGGTGCCGACCATGATCTGGCGGCTCTTGCGGCGCTCTATATCGCGCCAGGGTCTGATCGAGGACATGGAGACGATATAGCCGCTGTGGTCATGGGGTTAAAGCGATTGCAGGCTTCCAGTCGGCCAAAGCGGCCGGAAAACCCGTCAGGTCTGCAGGTCGTCGATGATTTCAACCGCCTTCTCCCCGGTCGACCGTGCGCGATTCGCCACGCGCGGCGCATCCAGCGCGGCGAGCACCGGCGCGTCGCGGCCGTAGATGTCCTCGAAGCTCTTCAGCTCTCCGTTGATGTCGCGGGCCATCGTGAAATAGGTGATGTAGACGGGCATGGTCTTCTTCACCGGCACGCGGGTGTACTTGCCGGATTTGGAGATCGCGACCGTTTCGTCCTTGCTGGCCCCTTGCCCGAGGATGGCGACGGTCATCGCCAGTTCCAGCGCCCGTTCCGTCCGGATGCATCCATGGCTCAGCGCCCGTGCCTCCTGGCCGAAAAGCCCCCGCGACGGAGTGTCGTGCAGGAAGATCGCGTGCGGGTTCGGCATGTCGAGCTTCATCACGCCCAGCGAATTGGTCGGTCCGGGCTGCTGGACTACGGTGACGAAGCCGTTGTCCGCCACGGTGGCCTTGTAGCCCGCGTTTCGCGCCCAGCTCGGGTTCTTCAGCACCTTGGCGCCGAGACCTTCCCCCTTCACGATCGACTGCGGCACGGTCCAGGTCGGGTTGAAGACCACGCCCTCCACCGTTTCGGCCAGCTGCGGGGTCGCGGTGCGGCCCGGCTTGCCGACGATCGTCTTGTAGGTGCGGATGATCTTGTCGTTCACCGTCAGCCGCAGCTGGTACTCGGGTACGTTGGTGAGCAGGTACTGGCTGCCGAGATCGCGGGCGAGCCAGCGCCAGCGATCCATGTTGGCGCGGATCATCGCGCGCTGCTTGGTATCGCTTGCGGTCGCCAGCGCCTGCTTCAACGCCGCATAATCGGGATGAGTCGGATTGAGCGACGCCAGCACGCCCGCCACGTCGTGGGTGGTCAGCGCCTCGTTCATCAGGGTGCCGGTCAGCATACGGTCGGCATCGGGATCGATCACGAACCACTGCTTGCGGGCATCCATCGGGGTGCGCCCGTCACGCAAGTCCTCGACCAACCAGGTGAAGCTGGTGCTGGCGGCTTCGTCCAGGCCGGCGCCCGGCCCGGCGTTCAGCGCCGCCCGCAGCACGTCTGGCTGGTAGTCGCGGGAATCGAGCCCTTCGGTCCCGATCGCTTCGACCACCTCGAGCAGCGCCTGCGCATCCGCTACCGACCATGTCTGCACTTCGGGAAACAAGGGGGGCAGCGGCTGCACGACAGGGGTCGAAACCGGTGCGACATTGGCCGGCCGGACCGCCTGCACATCCGCTGATCTTACGGGCGGGTTGGCGGCGGGATCCCGAAACGCCTTGTCGAAATCCGTCAACGGGATCGGCTGGGCCGATGCCATCGAGGAAACTCCCAGTACAGGAAGCGCGAGCAGCGCCATCCGCGTCCAAGTCTTCATTGCCAATGCCCCGTTTGCTTGCCCTGCCGATTCGTCCGATTCCGGCAGGGACTGTCTCGACCGCAATATTCGGAGCATGTGCCTGACTGCCCGGTGAATTGCGGATTCGATTTCCCGCTTCTAGCGCAAACCGCATGGCTCGGGAATGCAGGATTTCCCCTGACCCGAGAGTGGCTTAAGGCACGTTCGATGCCGCGCAATCCTGCCATCCTGCCGTTTGCGGCCACTCTGGTCGGAGTCGCGCTTTTCTCTCTGATGGATGCGCTGATGAAGGGTGGTTCGATCGCGGTCGGCGCCTACAGCGCGCTGCTGGTTCGCAGCTTGCTCGGGATGGTCCTGACCGTGCCGGCCTGGGCGCTGCGCCGGCGTTGGCCCGCGCGTCCAGCGCTGAAGCTTCACTTGCTGCGGGGATTTTCCGGGGCGGCGATGGCGTTCACCTTCTTCTGGGGCATCGCTCGCCTGCCGCTGGCGGAGGCAATCGCCTTGTCCTTTACCGCGCCCTTGCTCGCGCTCGGGCTTGCTGCGGCGCTGCTGAGGGAACGAATCGGGCGTAACGCATGGGCGGCCGGATTGCTCGGCATCGCGGGCGTGGCGCTGATCGCGGGTGTGCGGATGGAGGCCCCGCAGGCGCAATCCGGGTGGGGCATCGCCGCCGTGCTCCTGTCGTCCCTGCTGTACGCCTGGAACCTGATCCTGCAGCGGCAGCAGGCGCTGGTGGCCGCTCCGCTGGAAGTCGCCGCGTTCCAGAACAGCATTTACAGCCTGGCGCTGCTGCCGTTCGCGCCGTGGTTCCTGATCTGGCCTGCCGCAGGGACACTGGGCACGATCGGCGGGGCGGCCGTGCTGGCCGTGGCGGCGGCGATGATCCTGTCCTGGGCCTATGCCCGGGCGGAGGCGCAGGCGCTTGTCCCTCTCGAATACTCGGGATTTCTCTGGGCAGCCCTTTTCGGCTGGTTGTTGTTCGGCGAGACGGTGGTGCCGACAACCCTGGCGGGGGCGGTGCTGATCGTGGCGGGATGCGCCCTCGCCGCCCCGCGCAAGCGCACGGAACAGACCGCTACCTAGTCTGCTGCGTCCGCGTCCGCTTCCTCTGCCCCAGCTTCCTCTATGCTGGCTTCCTGATCCGCGATAAGCTCCGCTTCCTTGGAGATCCGGGTCTCCGGCTCGGCCCCGATGGTCGAATGCCAAAGTTTGCCCGCCGCGGCCCCGGTGAAGGCGGCCGCGATCAACGCCAGCGCCATTCCGAAGATGTTGAGCGATCTGTCCTGACCTGGCGATCCTCCGGCCGGCATGCCTTGTCCCCTTGTTCCGTGTTCGTGCGCGCTAGCCGATAATTCGCCGCGCGGCGACCCGGTTCCGCCGCGAGCCCTTGACCTGACGCACATGAACGCGCAGTTGCGGCCCAAATTTTCCGGCCGCATCAACGCGCCTGATGCCGATGGCGGCCGGACCGGACAGGAAGGACTGCGCATCGATGACCCAGGTCGGAAACAACTCGCTCGGCACCCGGACCACGATGGAAGTGGGCGGCAAGACCTTTGCCTACTACTCCCTCGCCAAGGCCGCGGAAACGATTGGCGACGTCTCCCGCCTGCCGTTCTCGATGAAGGTTCTGCTTGAGAACCTCCTTCGCTTTGAAGACAACGCCTTTACCGTCTCGATCGAGGATATCCGCGCGATCGCCGACTGGCAGAGGAACCCGAAGACCGGCACGGAAATCCAGTACCGCCCGGCGCGCGTGCTGATGCAGGACTTCACCGGCGTTCCCTGCGTGGTCGATCTGGCCGCGATGCGCGACGCCATCAGCAAGCTTGGCGGCAACACCTCCAAGATCAACCCGCAGGTCCCGGTCCATCTGGTGATCGATCACTCGGTGATGGTTGACGAATTCGGCCACCCCAAGGCGTTCGAGCGCAACAAGGAACTGGAGTACGAGCGGAACGCGGAGCGTTACGACTTCCTGAAGTGGGGCTCGCGCAGCTTCAACAACTTCAAGGTCGTACCGCCCGACACGGGCATCTGCCATCAGGTGAACCTTGAGCATATCTCCCAGTGCGTCTGGGCCAGCGAAGACCAGAACGGCGAAATGGTCGCCTACCCCGACACCTGCGTCGGCACGGACAGCCACACCCCGATGGTCAACGGCCTGGGCGTGCTCGCCTGGGGCGTCGGCGGGATCGAGGCCGAGGCCGCGATGCTTGGCCAGCCGATCTCGATGCTGATCCCGGAAGTGGTCGGCTTCAAGTTCACCGGCAAGCTCGCCGAGGGCGTCACCGCGACCGATCTGGTGCTTACCTGCACGCAGATGCTGCGCGCAAAGGGCGTGGTCGGCCGCTTCGTGGAATACTTCGGCCCGGGGCTCGCCAGCCTCAGCCTTGCCGACCGTGCGACGCTGGGCAACATGGCGCCCGAATACGGCGCGACAGTCGGCTTCTTCGGAATCGATGACAAGACTCTCGAATACCTGCGCCTGACGGGGCGGGACGAGGATCAGATCGCACTGGTCGAAGCCTACGCCAAGGAACAGGGCTTCTGGGCCGACCCGGCCAATCCGGACCCGATCTTCACCGACATGATGGAGCTTGACCTCGGCACCGTGGTCCCGTCCCTCGCCGGGCCCAAGCGCCCGCAGGACAAGGTCGCCCTGCCGCTGGTGGACAACCTGTTCAACGAGGAACTGTCGAGCGTCTACTCTCGCGCAGCGCCGATGCGCACCGACGTCGAAGGGCGCGATCACGACATCGGCGACGGCGACGTGGTGATCGCGGCGATCACCAGCTGCACCAACACGTCCAACCCGGACGTGATGATCGCCGCCGGACTGGTCGCCAAGAAGGCGCACGAAAAGGGCCTGGCGCCCAAGCCGTGGGTCAAGACCAGCCTCGCCCCCGGGTCGCAGGTGGTGACCGATTACCTCAAGAAGTCCGGCTTGCAGGACCATCTCGACGCGCTCGGCTTCGATCTGGTCGGCTATGGCTGCACGACCTGCATCGGCAACTCGGGCCCGCTGGTGGAACCGATCAGCAAGGCGATCAACGAAAACAACCTCGTCGCGGCGAGCGTGCTTTCCGGCAACCGCAACTTCGAAGGCCGTGTCAGCCCGGATGTGCGGGCGAACTTCCTCGCCTCGCCGCCGCTGGTGGTCGCCTACGCGCTGAAGGGCACCGTGACCGAGGACATGGTCGAAACCCCGATCGGCACCGGCAAGGACGGCGCGCCCGTCTTCCTGAAGGACTTGTGGCCCACCAGCGACGAAATCGCCGAAATCCGCGCCAGCAGCATCGATCGCGCGATGTTCGTCGGCCGCTATGCCGACGTCTACAAGGGCGATGAGCACTGGCAGGCGCTGATTACCGAAGGTTCGGACACGTACCAGTGGCACCTCGGTTCGACCTACATCGCCAACCCGCCGTTCTTCGAGGACATGGGAATGACCTCGGCCCCGATCGGGGATGTCGTGGGGGCAAAGCCGCTGGCGATCCTCGGCGATTCGGTCACGACCGACCACATCTCGCCCGCCGGTTCGATCAAGGAAGACAGCCCCGCAGGGCAGTACCTGATCGCGCACGACGTGCCGAAGGTGGAGTTCAATTCCTACGGTGCGCGGCGCGGCAATCACGAAGTGATGATGCGCGGCACCTTCGCCAACATCCGCATTCGCAACGAGATGGTCCCGGGCATCGAAGGCGGGATGACGATGTACGGCGGCGAGGTCATGCCGATCTACGACGCGGCGATGAAGCACAAGGCGGACAGCACTCCGCTGGTGGTCGTCGCGGGCAAGGAATACGGCACTGGCTCCAGCCGCGACTGGGCGGCCAAGGGCACGCTGCTGCTGGGCGTTCGGGCGGTGATCGCCGAAAGCTACGAACGCATTCACCGCTCCAACCTGGTTGGCATGGGCGTCCTGCCGCTGGAATTCACCGGCGGCGAAACCCGGGAAACCCTGAAGCTGGCGGCTGACGATACGTTCTCGATTCGCGGCCTGACGGATCTCCAGACCGGGCAGGACGTGGTGGTCGAAGTTACCCGCGCTTCCGGTGAAACCTTCACCTTCACCGTGAAGTGCCGGATCGATACCGCGAACGAGCTGGAATACTACCGCAATGGCGGCATCCTGCCTTACGTGTTGCGGCGCCTCGCCGCCTGACGCACTGCGTTTTTACTAGGGCGGGCCGGGACGTTTTCACGTTCCGGCCCGTTTTTTATTGCCCGATGCGCTCCAGCCGCACCGTTCACAATTCGACGAAAGATTCATCGTTTCGTCGCATTTGGTGGGAACCGACTCGGCAGGCCGGGTATTACCCGCGACAGACCGAAGCCGATAAGGAGCAGTCAAATGCCTGGCCTATCCTACCGAAGCAGTCGGCCCGACGGCTGGAACGTGCCGCGCCCTCATAATGACGCCAGTGTGCGCTTCATGAAGCACGGCCCGATCCAGCCCATGGAAGAACCGCACAGCCCGGGCTTCCTGGCCCGCCTGTTCAACCGACGCTAGTGCCGGATCGGGGAGCGTGCTCGCGCGCTCCCCGACTACCGGGCACATCTCTCCCCAAGACAAATACCTGCGTCAGCCAGGCCGACTGAACGCCTGCGCTTGCCAACGCGGATCGCCTGAAACGCGCCGGCGCCGCCCGCTCTTGCGTTTGCGCCCCCTCGCCGCTAGATAGGCCTCGCCTTTCCGACATCGGAGCAGCCTCGCCCTTCCCGGTTCCCTGAACCGGGCGGCGCTGAGCCCATGGGGAAAGGCAGTGGACGCAATCACGAAGGTCGAACAGCAATGCCGAAGACCAGTCCCGGCGAATTTCTCAACCAGGTGAAGGCGGAAGCCTCCAAGGTTGTCTGGCCGACGCGGCAGGAAACGGTCACCACGGCGATTTTCGTCGCGATCATGATGACGATCCTCGCAGTCTTCTTCCTCGGTATCGATACGCTGTTCGGTGCGGTCGTGCGCTGGCTGCTTTCGCTGCTGTAAGCGCGGCAACAAACAACGGAAAGAATTGCATGGCCCGCTGGTACATCATCCACGCCTACTCCGGTTTCGAAAACAAGGTGCGCGACTCGATCCTGTCGGAGGCCGAACGCATGGGCTTGTCCGACGCGGTCGAAGAAGTCGAAGTGCCGACGGAGACCGTGACGGAGGTCAAGCGCGGCAAGAAGGTCCAGGTCGAACGCAAGTTCATGCCCGGCTACGTCCTTGCCAAGCTGAAGATGACCGACGACGTCTACCACCTGATCAAGAACACGCCGAAGGTCACCGGATTCCTCGGCTCCGGCGGCAAGCCGCAGCCGATTTCCGAGCGTGAGGCCGCCCGCTACTTCGGCGCCGCCGAGGAAGCCGCCGCTCAGCCCAAGCGCCAGGTCAATGTCGATTACGAGATTGGCGATCAGGTCAAGGTGCTCGACGGACCGTTCGCCAGCTTCAACGGCGTGGTGGAAGAGCTCGACTTCGACAAGAACAAGGTCAAGGTCTCGGTCTCGATCTTCGGCCGCGGAACCCCGGTCGAACTGGACTTCGAACAAGTCGAACTGGCGAAGTAAGACGGCCCCTGCCGCAGGCAGGGATCTTCCACGGCAGACCCTGTGTCCGAAAGGCTTCCGTCCCCGCTCTTGCGGGACGGAAGGGCCTGTTGAATTCCCGCACCTTCGGGTGTAAGGGCCGCGCTTCCCGGCAAATCGTCAGGAACCCGTGCGGGAGGCGCGCCATCATTCGGGCTCGCCGCCATTACCGCTAGACATGACCCCCGGAATCCCGGGGCGAACAGTGTGAAAGGAGTGGCCTCATGGCCAAGAAGATTACCGGCTATATCAAGCTGCAGGTGCCGGCCGGCGCCGCCAATCCCTCCCCGCCGATCGGCCCTGCCCTGGGTCAGCGCGGCGTGAACATCATGGAATTCTGCAAGGCGTTCAATGCCGCCACGCAGGAACTGGAAAAGGGGATGCCGATCCCCACGATCATCACCGTCTATGCGGACCGGTCGTTCACCTTCACCACCAAGACGCCGCCGGCGAGCTTCCTCATCAAGAAGGCGGCGAACCTGAAGGCTGGTTCCAAGGAGCCGGGCAAGGTTTCTGCCGGTTCGATCAAGCGGTCCAAGCTGGCCGAGATCGCCGAACAGAAGATGAAGGATCTGAACGCCAACGACATCGAAATGGCGACGCGCATCATCGAAGGCTCTGCCCGTTCGATGGGCCTTGAAGTGGTGGAGGGCTGATCCGATGGCCAAGCAGACCAAGAAGCAGAAGGCGCTGACCGAAAAGCTCGGCGAGAACCAGGATCTCCACAGCTTCGCCGAAGCGCTGCAGATGCTGCGGGACCTTTCGACCGCCAAGTTCGACGAAACTGTCGAAATCGCGATGAACCTCGGCGTTGATCCGCGCCACGCCGACCAGATGGTTCGCGGCATGGTGTCGCTGCCGTCGGGCACCGGCAAGGAAATGCGCGTTGCGGTCTTCGCGCGCGGTGACAAGGCTGCCGATGCGGAAGCCGCCGGTGCCGATCGCGTCGGGGCCGAAGACCTGCTGGAAGACATGCAGAACGGCAACCTCAACTATGACCGCGTGATCGCCACGCCGGACATGATGGCCGTTGTCGGCCGCCTCGGTAAGGTGCTGGGCCCGAAGGGCCTGATGCCGAACCCGAAGCTGGGTACCGTGACGCCCAACGTCGCCCAGGCGGTCAAGGACGCCAAGGCAGGCCAGGTGGAATTTCGCGTCGAGAAGACCGGCATCATCCATTCCGGCATCGGCAAGCTGTCCTTTTCCGAAGAACAGCTGCGCGCCAACTTCCAGGCGTTCACCAGCGCGATCGTTCGGGCCAAGCCTTCGGGCGCCAAGGGCAAGTATGTTCGCAAGCTCACGCTGACATCGACCATGGGTCCGGGCCTCAAGCTTGAGGTTTCCGAAGTCGAAGGCGCGTAACGCTCGATGACAAGCGCTGACGGGCCATCCGGCTCGTCGGCCTTGCGGTCCCGCAGGGACCGGTTCATGGACAGACCATCACCAGGGGGCCGGGAGAAGCGATTCTCCCGGTCTTCTTGTATCCGCTCGGAAAGCTTGGGGCTCTCGCTCGTTGGTTACCTGAACGCGGCATCGGCCGCGAAGACAGGAGACCGACCATGCCCACCTTCTGGCTGCTGCTGGTAGCCATCGGACCGTTGCTGCTGATCGCAGCGATCTACTTTGGCTTTTTCCGCAACCGCGACGCAAACCGGCGCCAGGTGATCCGCGCCGAACGCGGCGCGAAGGAATTCCGCGAAGACATTGCACACGATCCGGAATACCACCCGGAACAGCGGGAAGACTGATCCGCCTGGGCCTTTAGCCGATATCGCCATCCTGGAGCGGCCAGCCCGGTCGCATCCCATAAGGCACGGCCGTCATGATCGCCTCGATCCTCCGGATCAGCCCCTGCTCGATCCGAAAGCCTTCCGCGATCATCCAGCTGAACGGCCGATCCACCGCTCCTGTAATCCGGGTGCCGTCCGCCAGATCGTACTCCCGCACCGTGCCGCTATGGTCGAAGAAGGCCAGCGCAAAAACGAGCCCGCGCTCCGGATCGATCACCGGGAAGCGCCGGTCGCGGATGCGATCGACGAAGCGGAAGTACCCGGTTTCGAATTGCTGCCGCGCCGTGAGAGCGCGGAAATCCTCAGCATATGGCGTTTCGCGGCCTTCCGTCGGCTTCGGCGGGACCTGGGTAGTACGAAATCCGTTCTCGATCCGGAGACAGTCATCGGAGAAGGGATAGTCCCCCTGCCCGTCATTTCGCTCAAGTCCGCTGAAGTACTGGTTGGCAACGCGGCGCAAGTCGTCACGGCTCATCTGTTGGGCCTGCGGTACGGCGGCTGACCATTCGGGAGCCGGCGCGCCGGACTTGTCGAGCTCTGCTGGTCCATCCCCGAACGCTCCGCCCGTGCCGAACAGCTCAGGCCGCGCGGCGACCGCTTCGATCTCCCGGATCGTTCCGCCTGCCACCTGTGCCCGCACTGCGAGGTGCGACCGGGTGCGCCCTTCGAGCAATGTGGTAAAGCAGGCAAAGGTCCCTGCCTCCGCATCAACGAAGCGGTGAACGTAGGGGCCGACCCGGTCGGCTGTCGCCCACAAGCCATCCCCAACCGGCAGTTCCTGCCCGTTCTCGGTATAGCGCGCATTCGGAGCGAGGCGATCGCCCGAAGTCCCTGTCAGCGTTTCCAGCAACCCCGCGAACGCACCTCGCGTCATGTCAAATCCCTCCCGGAGTGAAGTCGTACCCGGCGGTGCCGAGTCCATCGCACAAGCTGTGGACCGCGCTTTGCAAGTCGTCCCGATCGGTGGAGCGAACCACGAAGTTTGCGCCGACCTTCCCTTCGCGGAAGAAGGGGTAGGAGCCGATCTGGCAATCGAGGTGGGCTTGTTCCACTTCCCGCAGCAAGTCAGCCACCTCGCTTTCCGCAACCCAGCAGCCGACCGTCTCGGCCAGAAGCGGCGCGCCGCCTTCCAGCGTTCCGGTCAAGGCATCGAGCATCTGCGCCGTAATGTGCGGTACGCCTGCCATCAGGAAGATGTTGTGGATGCGGATTCCCGGCGCGCCTGACATGCGGTTGGGGATCAGGTCCGCCCCCTGCGGCACGCGGGCCATCCTCAGCCGCGCCTCGTTCACCCCGCCGCGATCGGCGTAGTACGCCTCCAGCATCGCTTGTGCTTCGGGGTGGATCGTGACCGGCAGACCAAGCGCGGCGGCTACGGCATCGACGGTGATGTCGTCGTGCGTCGGGCCGATCCCGCCGGTGGTGAACAGGTAATCATGCTCGGTGCGGAGCGCGTTCACGGCCTCGGCGATCCGATCCATCGAATCGGAGACCACGCGCACTTCCATCAGGCGGATGCCTTGCACCTGCAGCCACCCTGCCACCTGGGCGATGTTCTTGTCGTGCGTTCGGCCGGACAGGATTTCATCGCCGATCACGATCAAAGCGGCGGTCCAGATGCGTTGCGGGTCTGCCATGCAACAGGATTAGGCGATTTCTTCCGCCGCCGCCACTGGCAGGAAGCGCAATACGCCGTCGTCCACCGGAACTTCGCGGAAGTTGCGCCGGTCCTCCAGGTAATCCTGGTTCAGTCGCCACGGGAGGGTGCCCGCGCTTTTCGGCATGCGCGACCGGGCGCGCTGGAGATACCCGGAGGAGAAGATCACGATGTCGTCCTCCGTCAGGCCGTGGCCCTTTGGCAGGTGCGGCACCGCGATGGCGGCGCCCGTTTCCTGCATCCGGATGAGCACGCGGCACACGTAATCGGCTGTCTGGTCAGCCCGCAGCGTCCAGCTGGCGTTGAGATATCCGAACACCACCGCCAGGTTCGGCACGTTGGAGAACAGGCAGCTGCGGTAGAACCACCGCTGCGTGAAATCGATTGGCTCCCCGTCGAGGCTCACCGTTACGCCCCCGCCAATGGCCATCTTCAGCCCCGTCGCGGTAACGACGATGTCGGCCGGCAGCGTCTCGCCGGATTCGAGCCGGATACCCTCGGGTTCGAACGTCGCGATTCGGTCGGTCACGATCGAGGCCGCGCCCTCCCCAATTGCGGCGAACAGATCGCCGTCCGGCACAAGGCACAAGCGCTGGTCCCAGGGGCCGTAGGGCGGCTGGAAATGACGTGGATCGTAGTGCTCCCCCAGTTCCTTCTTCAGCGCGCGGGACAAGTACTTCGCCACACCCTTCGGCTTGCGGCGTGCCAGTTTGAAGAACCAGTCGTGGAGCCGGACGTCCTTTTCGCGGATCAGCCATTCCGCCAGCCGCCGGGGCAGGAACCGGCGCAGCCGCAGCGCGAACCGGTCAACCGAGGCTCCCGCTGCCATCCAGGTGGGGGTCCGCTGCAGCATGGTTACATGGGCGGCCCGTTCGGCCATGGACGGAACGATCGTCACCGCCGTCGCGCCCGATCCGATCACCACCACGCGCTTGCCTGTCCAGTCGAGGTCCTGCGGCCAGAACTGCGGGTGAGCCACGGTGCCGCTGAACCGCTCCAGACCGGGAAGCCGCGGGTCGTGCGGTTCATCATAGTCGTAGTACCCGGACGCAAGATAGACGAACCGGGCGTGTACTTCGTGCCGCCCGGACTCGTCCTCTACCGTCACGGTCCACAGCGCCGACGCGGAATCCCAGTCCGCCGACAGCACCCGGGTGTCGAAACGGATCTGCCGGGATACGTCGTGTCTGCGGGCAACGTCTTCCAGATAATCCCGGATCGCCGCGCCTTCGGCAATCGCGGTCTCATCGGTCCACGGTGCGAAACCGAAGCCGAGGGTGTGCATGCTGCTGTCCGACCGGATGCCGGGATAGCGGAACAAATCCCATGTGCCGCCTAGGTGGGACCGCCGCTCCAGGATCGTGAAGCTGCGATCCGGACATGCCGCGCGCATGTGCGCGGCCATGGAGATGCCGGAAATCCCCGCGCCAACGATAGCCACGTCGACAACAGCCGGCTCGGGTGAAGTTGCGTCCAAGGGATCCCCTTTGCCTCTGGTTGGCGTCCTTCGATACGGGACCGGGCGAGCGCTCGCAAATCAGCGAGGCGAGGGCGAATGGCTGGAGGTTCGAAGGCCGTCATCCTGCGAGCGCTGACCGTGAACGTCGGGATCGCTGCCGCCAAGTCGGTCGCCGGAGGGATCACCGGCTCTTGGGCGATAGCGAAGAAAAGGCGTGCACAGCGCGGTCGATGCGAGCGAGCAGCTTCTGCTGCTTCATGGCGCCAACGAAGCACCGGGCCGCCGACAGCGATGCACCCGCTGTGGTTCGGGCGGAAATCGTACTTCCGGGCTTTCGCGGTAAGGACCTGAGCTAGCTGCTCTGGACTAACCCAGTGCGGTTTCCGCTGCCTGTACCGTGTTGGCGAGCAGGCAGGCGATGGTCATCGGACCGACACCGCCGGGCACCGGGGTCACCGCGCGGGCATGCTGCACTTCGTCGAAGGCGACGTCGCCGACAAGCCGGTCCTTGCCGTTCTCGCCCGGGATGCGGGTAATGCCGACATCGATGATCACCGCGCCGGGCTTCACCCACCAGCCCTTGACCAGCCGCGGCGCGCCGGCGGCGGCAACGATGATGTCCGCCTTCCTGCAGAGATCGGGCAGGTTCTTGGTTTCGATATGCGTGACGGTGACGGTCGCTTCCCGCTCCAGCAGCAGCATCGCGATCGGCTTGCCGACAATGTTGGACTTGCCGATCACCACCGCGTCCAGCCCGGTAATGTCGTCGATCACCGTGTCGATCAGTTTCATCACGCCGAGCGGGGTGCAGGGGATCAGCCCCCCGGTCCCGGTGGACAAGCGCCCGACGTTGACCGGATGGAACCCGTCCACGTCCTTGCCCGGATCGATCGCGTCGAGCACCGCGCCTTCATCGATGTGAGCAGGCAGCGGCACTTGCACCAGCACCCCGTGAACTTCCGGATCGGCGTTGAGCCGGGCGATCAGGGTCAGCAGCGCGTCCTGAGTCGTGTTTTCGGGCAGGCGGTGCTCGAACGAGCGGATGCCTACCTTGCGGCAGCTCTTGATCTTGTGCGCGACGTAAACTTCGCTTGCCGGGTCGCGGCCGACAAGGACGACAGCCAGTCCGGGCGTGACGCCGGTGCGCGCGGCAAGCGCGCGGACCTGCTCTGCCACTTCATCTTCCAGCCCGGCGGCGATCGCCCGGCCGTCGATCCGTTCAGCCATCGTCCCTGTTTCCCTCAACCTAACGTTTCCATCAGTCGAAGACGACCGTGCGGTGCCCGTTGAGGAACACGCGGTCCTCAAGGTGCGACTTGACCGCACGGGCCAGCACCCGGCGCTCCACGTCGCGGCCTTTGGCAACCAGCTCGTCCGGCGTTTCGCGGTGGCTGACCGTCTGCACGTCCTGCGCGATGATCGGACCTTCGTCGAGATCGGCGGTGACGTAGTGGCTGGTCGCGCCGATCATCTTCACGCCGCGATCGTATGCCTGGTGGTACGGCTTGGCGCCCTTGAAGCCCGGCAGGAATGAGTGGTGGATGTTGATGCAGCGGCCCGAGAGGAACCCGGCGAGATCGTCCGACAGGATCTGCATGTAGCGGGCAAGCACGACCAGCTCAGCCCCGGAATCGGTGATGATCTGCTTGATCTGCGCTTCCTGCTGCGGCTTCGTGTCCTTGGTGATCGGCAGGTAGTGGTAGGGAATGTCCTGGATCAGCGAGGTGGTCAGCACTTCCTGCGGGTGATTATTGATCACCGCGACCACGTTCATGTTAATTTCGCCGATGCGCATCCGGTAGAGCAGATCGCCGAAAGCATGGTCGAACTTGGAGACCATCAGCACGACCTTGGGGCAGTAGTCGGGCGCGCGCAGCTTCCAGTCCATGCCGAACTGGGACGCGATGCCTTCGAACTTGCCGCGCAGGTCCTCGGCGTTCGCGCCTTCGTCGGTGAATTCAGCGCGGATGAAGAAGTTGCCGCTGATGGGATCGGCGTACTGCTGCAGGTCGACGATATCGGCGCCGTTATCGGCCAGGAAGCCCGATACCCGGGCGACGAGGCCCGGCTGGTTCCGGCACGATGCTGCGAGCGTGAAAGTGTTGTTCACGACTGTCTCTCCTTGAATGTCTGCTGTCGGACCGCTGAGCGAACCTTGGGCCGATCAGTGCTTGTCAGCGTACTTGTTGATCCATTCGGCCGTCGCCTTGAGGTTCCCGAACGGGTAGAAGTGCAGCCGTACGCGGCCATGTTCCGCGTCGTTCATCCCGGCCGCGAGCGAGTTCACCAGCTTGTCGGGTCCCGCGCTGCCGATGAGGTTGGTCAGCGAAATGCCGTACTTCTTCATGACGGAAGCGGACGCACCGACGCCGCAGCGCTTGGCGAAACCGAGCAGGCGCTTGATGCCGGCGGGTCCCGGAACACCGATGCGCACGGGCGCATCGATCCCGCGTTCCCGCATTTCCTTCAGCCAGTTCAGGATCGCGTCGTCGTCGAAGGCGAACTGGGTAACGATCAGCGGCGTCAGCCCGCGTTCGCGCACGGCGGCGATCTTCTGTTCCATCCAGACCCACAGATCGGGCTTGGAGACGTTCGGGTGACCTTCGGGATGACCGCCCAGG
The DNA here is from genome assembly GCF_003958635.1 of Altericroceibacterium xinjiangense. Classification (GTDB taxonomy): domain Bacteria; phylum Pseudomonadota; class Alphaproteobacteria; order Sphingomonadales; family Sphingomonadaceae; genus Altericroceibacterium_A; species Altericroceibacterium_A xinjiangense. The sequence goes on from NZ_RSEK01000008.1 coordinate 96,369, forward strand.
CCGACGATCTCGATCCCGTGCTTTTCCAGGAGACCCGTCTGGATGATCTGCAGCGAGTTTTCGTACGGGCCTTCCGCCTGCGGCGGATCGCCGGCGATGATGAACACGCGCTTCACGCCGGCTTCGGTCGTGATCCGGCGCAAGTAGTCGTCGAGAATTGCCTCGGAGCCGAGACGGCGGGCGGACAAGTGGACGATCGGTTCGAACCCGAGATCGCGCACCAGCTTGGCTGCTTCGACGCGCTGGTCCATTTCCTCGCCCGGAAGGAACGTCACGGCAATCTGGGTGCCGGGACGGATCAGCGGCGCGGCTTCGCGCAGGCCGTCCATCTCCTTGGCGGTCATTTCCAGCGAGTAGCCGTCAACCATGTTGCTGCGCGGCTTGTCCCAATCGGGGTGGATGGCGGCGTATGACACTTTCGCTTCTCTCCTCTCGCACAGGGTAGCGCATAGCTCCCCGTCTCGCACGGGATAGCGCATAGCTCCCGGCTGTCTTCGCGAAAAGCCCTAGCCGAACGAGTTTATTTCGTATAGGCGAAAATTTCACAGAGGCGAACGACGCTCCGAAAGGGTTTTCCACGCAATGCTGCTGCTCCTTCCCGGCCTGATCTGCGATGCGCGCATCTTCGCGCGCCAGCTGGATGCGTTCGCGGACGCAAAGGCGGTGGACGGCTACGGAACGGCGGGCAGCTTTGAGGCCATGGCCCGGATCGCGCTGGATCAGGCGGACAAGGAACAGCCGGGCGCGCGATTCGACCTGCTTGGTCATTCGATGGGCGCCCGCGTTGCACTGGAGGTCTATCGCCTCGCACCGGAACGGGTCCGCCGGATCGCGCTCGTCAGCACAGGGGCGCACCCCGTCGGCGAACAGGAACCCGCCAAGCGCGGCGGATTGCAGCGCGTAGGCCACGAACGCGGGTTCGACGCCCTGCTCGACCTCTGGCTGCCGCCGATGATCGGAGAGCCGAACCGCGACAAGCCCGAAATCGCCGGCCCCTTGCGCGAGATGTGCCGCAGCCGGGGCCAGGACGTGTTCGACGCCCAGATCAAGGCCTTGCTCGGCCGCGGCGACCAGCGGCTCGTCCTGCCGACGATTTCCTGCCCGGCGCTGGTGATGACGGGTGAGCTCGACAGCTGGAGCCCGCCCGCCCAGCACGAACAGATTGCGGCGATGATCCCGAATTCGCAACTCGTCGTCGTACCGGGGGCTGGACACATGCTCCCGGTCGAAGCACCCGACGCAATGAACGCGGCCATTTCCCGCTGGCGCGCCGCGCCGGCGAACGACTGACCTACCTTCAACCCCAACCCTCGAGGAGAGGCATCCAATGAGCGAACAGAACCTCCAGCAGAAGCTGGACCAGGAAGGCAACATCGTTGAATTCCTGCGCAACCAGCAAGTCGGTCCGAACGTCTATCCAGGCGTTCCGGCAGAATATTCCAACTGGCGCGAAGAACAGCGCGGCTGGGCCGAATCCGCGGTGCTCTTCAACCAGAGCTACCACATGGTCGAACTGTACGTGTCCGGTCCGGACGCGGCCAAGATGCTCGAGTACCTCGGCATCAACAGCTTCAAGAACTTCGCCGTCGACAAGGCGAAGCAGTGGGTTCCCGTGACCCCGGACGGCTACGTCATCGGCGACGTGATCCTGTTCCACCTCGAAGAAGACGTCTACAGCCTGGTCGGCCGCGCACCCGCGATCGAGTGGGTCGAATTCCACGCCGACACCGGCGACTGGAACGTGACGGTTGAGCGTGACGAGCGGACCGCGATGCGGACCGACGGCAAGCGCAAGAACTATCGCTTCCAGCTCCAGGGCCCGAACGCGATGAAGGTGCTGGAACGCGCGATGGGCCAGACCCCGCCGGACCTCAAGTTCTTCAACATGGCCACCGTGAAGTTCGCCGGCAAGGATGTCCGCGCGCTGCGTCACGGCATGGCCGGTCAGCCGGGCTACGAACTGTTCGGCCCCTGGGAAGACTACCAGGCCGTCCACTCCGCGCTGGTCGAAGCCGGCAAGGACTTCGGCCTCAAGCTGGTCGGCGGCCGCGCCTATTCGTCGAACACGCTGGAATCGGGCTGGCTGCCCTCCCCACTGCCGGCGATCTACACCGGCAACGATCCGATGCTGAAGCAGTACCGTGAGTGGCTCTCGGCCAACTCCTACGAAGGCAAGTGCTCGGTCGGCGGCTCCTACGTTCCGGAAACCGTTGACGGCTACTACCTGACGCCGTGGGACATCGGTTACGGCATCATCGTCAAGTTCGATCACGACTTCGTCGGTCGCGAAGCGCTTGAGAAGATGAAGGACCAGAAGCACAAGACCAAGGTCACGCTCGCCCTCGACAACGAGGACGTGGCCCGCGTCATGAGCTCAATGTTCACCAAGGGCAGCAGCCGCGCGAAGTACTTCGAGTTCCCGAGCGCGGTGTACGCGATGCATCCGTTCGACGAAGTGCGTTCCGACGGCAAGGTGATCGGCGTTTCGACGTGGATCGGCTACAGCTCGAACGAAGGCAAGATGCTCTCCATCGCCATGATCGATCCCGATCAGGTCGAAATGGGCAAGGCCGTGACCCTCGTCTGGGGCGAACCGAACGGCGGCACCAGCAAGCCGACGGTCGAGCCGCACGAGCAGACCGAGATCAAGGCCTACATCAGCCCGGTTCCGTACTCCGAAACCGCGCGCGATGCCTACGCCGACAGCTGGCGCAAGGCAGGCGTCGGTCAGTAATCTGACGCTTCGCTTCACGGCGAAAAAAGAAGGGCGGTCACCTCGCGGTGGCCGCCCTTTCAGTTGGGACAGGGCTGCGTATGAGACACCCCGTCAGAAAGTCTTCTTCACCCCGATCCGCACCTGCCGCGGCTCAACGATCCGGCTGTTGACGCCGAGCACGCCTTCGGCGGGCTCCCCCGGGAAGCGGGTCGCGTAGAAGTAATCGATGTCGTTATCGTCCGAATCCAGCGCGTTGAGCAGCTCTGCATGAACTTGCCACCCCGGGAACCGGCGCGGCGTCCAGGCGCTGCGCAAGTTGACCAGCATGGTCGAATCGCCGCGAACAGAGTTGTCCTCGATCAGCGCATGGGGGCCGAGATAACGCACCCGCGCTGAGGCGTTCCACTCGGGGAAAATTGCCGAAACGCCCAGTTCACCCGCGCTCTCAAGCGCGCCGGGGACGAAGTTCTCGCCTTCCGGAAGCCCTGCGTAGCGGGCGTGGGACCCGGTCCACACCGCGTCGAGCGCCAACCACTGGTTCGGTTTCCAGAAGCCCGTCAGTTCGTAGCCGTGCCGCCGACCGGGATCGCTCGGCTCAACCGCGCCGGAATCGCCGACATAGATCAGCTCGCTCTCGATCGTGCTCCACCAGTACACGCCGGTCAGGATCAGCCCGCCGCGCTCAAAACGCGTGCCCAGTTCCTTGAAGGTGCCTTCGACCAGACCCGGCGCCGGATCCTCCGGATTGGTGACGCCGCGCGCGTCATTGGAATGGAAGCCTTCGCCCCAGTTGGCGTAAAGCGCGATTCCCGGCACCACTTCGTAGTTCGCGCCGATCTTGGGGGAGAGGATCTGGTCCTCCGCCGTCCCGCTCCAGCTGTTCTCGCCTTCCAGCGCCTCTGTTTCGAACCGGTACCAGTCGCCGCGCAGGCCGCCGGTCACCATCAGGCGGTCGGTCGGCCGCCAGATCGCCTCCCCGTATAGGCCCGCGCTGCTTTCCTCCACCTTGAAGGACCCGACGGTGAACCGCTTCACCCCGGCAGCGGTCTTGTCGAGGCCCACGGGATCGATTTCGTCGCGCCGCAATTCGGTCCCGATCCGCAGAGACAGGGACTCGTTCAAGTCGAACGCGCGCTCGACGCGCCCGCCGTATGCCCACAGCTCCTCGTACTGGCGCAATTGGTCGCCGTTGACCGGATCATCCAGGAAGAAGGTGAAGTTCGACAGCAGGCTCCAGTCATAATGCTGCGCCCAGCCGGTAATCCGCCAGGCATCGGACCGATAGTTGACCGTCAGGATCTGGCGCTCGGTCGTCCCGCGCAACGTCGGGTCCAGGGTGCCGTAGCGGTCTTCAAGCAGTGTGCCGACCGCCCGCACCGGGATCTGCTCGGTCGGGGCCCAGCTGGCATCGTAGAGGTTCAGCGTGGCCTGGAACGTGCCCGCCCCAAGCGGGGCGGAGTATTTCAGCAAGCCGGAATAGCCGCTGAAATCCTCCGGCAGTTCCCACGGGCCGTCGTTGTACTTCGCTTGCCCTACCGCCAGCAGGTCCCCACCGCCGACCGGGACGGAGCCCCCGGCGACGAAGCGGCTGTACCCGTACTGCCCCGCCTCGACCAGGGCGAACGGCTCCATCCTGTCACGCGTGGTGAGGAAGGCGGACCCGACGAAGCTGAAATCGCCGGTGTCCGCCCGGTACGGACCCTTGCGGTAGTCTACCCGCTGGACGGTCTCGGGGATCAGGCCATTGACGTCGAGATAGCCCTGCCCGTGCCCATGGGTGCGGAAGTTCATGGGCGTGTCATCGATATAGACCGCAAAGTCGGTGCCGTGATCGAGATTGAAGCCCCGCAGGAAGTACTGGTTGGCCTTCCCGCCCCCGGAATGCTGGGTTGCGATCATCCCCGGCACCGCTTCCAGCAGTTCGGCGGGTCGCAGCAGCGGCCGCACCACCAGATCCGCCCCGGCCACGCCGCCTTCGCTGGCGGCCACTGCCTCGCCGATCCGCCTCTCGCCGCGTCCGTAGACGGTGATCACCGGCATGTCGGTGGGGATCTCAAAACATTCGGGCGGGGTTGCGCCCGGCGGGGCACCGACCGGCAGCTCGCAGGATGCGTCAAACGCTTCCTCAACGGTGTCCCGGGGATCGGCGTCCTGGGCCAAAGCCGGGGCGGCCGAAGCGATCAGCGCAGCCGTTGCCAAGCCGGCGAGCAGAACCGGGCGTCGCCGTTGCGCACGGCGGGTACTCAGAAGGGTGTCGGAAGGAAGGATCAAGATGGTGTCCGAAGGATTGCCTGTTCCACCCTGAGTGGTGGCGCCCGATGGTCAAACCAAGTTAATTACGGTAATCCGCGCGTTACACGAACGTTACATCCGCCTTTCCCGCAGGAGTTCCCTTGTCCCGAAGCCAGTTTCAAGCGGCGGACCGCCGGGCAAGCGCCTTCGCTGCCGAGGTCGACCGCGTGCGCGACAGCGGCACCTTGGGCGCGACCGGGCGCCTGCGCGACTTGTTCGATTTTCTTGCCGCCCGGGGCAATGCGGCCGAGCCGGTCAGCCAGGCCGAGATATCCGGGGCCGTATTCGGCCAGACCGAAAGCATCGCCGACGATGCGACGGTGCGGGTGTACATTCACCGACTGCGCAAGCGGCTGGACGATTTCTACGTCGAGGCGGGCGAAGACGCCCCCCGCCTGACGATTCCTCCTGGAATTTATGCCCTTCGCCTGCTGCAGGACGCCGCGCACCCCGATCCCGCTCCTTCAGGGCTCGGGCCGCGCCGGTGGCGAGCGGCGCTGCCCACAGCACTGATGGTCGCCCTTGGGGTCCTGCTGGTTGCCGGCGCCTTTCTGCTCGGGCGCAGTAATCGGGTGGGGGCGCAGCTGCCGGAACCCAACGCGATGTGGCAGCCGTTCCTCGCATCAGACCGGCCAATCGTGGTCGTGCTCGGCGACTACTACATCTTCGGCGAGATCGATCCCGTTCGGCCCGAGACGGGCCGGCTGATCCGCGACTTTGCGATCAACTCCCCCACCGACCTCGCCCGGGCGCAGGAACGGGACGTCGGGCGCTACGGGAACGCGGAAGATGTCGGGCTGAATTACCTGCCATTCTCCAGTGCCTATGCCCTGCGCGCCCTGATGCCGATCCTGGCGCAGCACGAACAGCCGGTGGAGGTGATGCCTGCCTCTGCGGTGGACAGCGACACCCTGCGCAACTTCAATGTGGTCTATGTCGGCCTGATCAGCGGGATGGGCTTGCTCGAGGACATCAACTTCATGCAATCGACCTTCGCCGTCGGCCCCAGCTACGACGAGCTGATCGACCTGAAGACAAACCGCGACTACGTCAGCGAGGAAGCGCGCCAGCTTTCATCCGGCCAGTATTACCGCGACTACGCCTATGTATCCCAGTTTCGCGAACCCGGCGGCGCGCTGGTCGCGGTTGTTGCGGGAGCGCGAGACACGGCCTTGCGCGGCATTGCCCCGGTCATCGCCGGTCCCGCGCTGCCGGAACCGGTCGCGAAGTTGGCCGCCGATTCCGGCCCGCCAGGCTTCGAAGTCCTGTTCGAGGTAATCGGGCACCAGGGATCCGATCTGAAGGATCGCCTGATCGACGCGCGTCCCCGCACCGTCCCCGCAACGCGCTAGAGCCGTTTCGCCATCATCCGCTGCCCAGCCGATGCTTGCCGCCGGCTGTTGTGCGCTTCAGCCGCTCTGGAGCAAGTCTGCGGTGCGGACGAGCAGCTCTTCCGCTCGCGCTTCCACTTCCTCGCTGTAGCGCGCCACCGGAACAGCGATCGATAGCGCGCCGATGACATCGCCCCCGATCCACACCACCCGGCCAATGCCGCGAATGCCCAGGCTGAACTCCTCGGTTGTCCGCGCAAAGCCGGTCTTGCGGATTTGCGCGATTTCGCGACGAAGACCCTTTTCGCCGACTTCGGTCGACGGCGTGAACCGCTGGCGCTGCGTCTCGGCAAAGTAGCGGTCGAGTTCCGCATCCGGCAGGGCGGCCAGCAGCGCCTTGCCCGAGGCAAGTGGATGCATCGGCAGCCGCTGCCCGGTGGGCACGGAGTAGCGCAGCGCCTGCTCGCTCGATTCGGTCACCAGCGCCTCAAGCTCCCAGCCGGTGCGCACGAAGAAGCTGGCGGTTTCGTTCAACTGGACCCGCAAGGTGCGCACCAGCGGCGCGGTGCGTTCCGCCAGGCTGAACCCGCCCGGACGCGCCTGTAGCCGAGCCAGGCCCGGCCCGGCCCGGTAACGCCGCGAATCGCGCGTCAGGTACCCGCGCTCCACCAAGGTGGAGAGCAGGTACGACAAGCTGGAAACCGGAATGCCGAGCGCGGTGGCGATTTCCTGCGCCACCATCGGCCGATCGTGCGCCACGACATATTCGATAATGTCGAGCGTGCGGATCGCCGACTTGACCTGGCTTGACTGGGTCGCCGGAGAGGGGCCCTCCGTCATGCCTACCCGATCCGCTTGTCCGCGATATCCGCGCCTTCCCGCAGCGCTGCCAGCTTCTTCCACGCGACCGCGGGATCGATCTTTCCGTACCCGGCAAACGTACCGAACCCGCAATCGGAGCTGGCGATCACGCGGTCCTTGCCGACGAATGCGGCGTAGCGTTCGATCCGCTGGGCAATCAATTCGGGGGTTTCGAGGTAGTTCGAACAGGAATCGATCAGCCCGGGGGCAAGGATCTTGTCCTGCGGCAGCTTCGCGTCGCGCCAGACCACCCATTCGTGCTCATGCCGGGGGTTTGCGCCTTCGAACAGGATCGTCGCCGGCCGTGCGGAGAGCACGATGTCGATGATCTTCTCAAGCGGAATGTCGAAATCGTGCGGGCCCTCGTAATTGCCCCAGCAGACGTGCATCCGCAGCATTTCCGGCGCGATGTTCGCGGTGGCGGCGTTCAACGCCTCGACGTTGGCGGAAATCGTGCGGAGGAATTCGTCCTCGCTCTGGTCCTGGTAGCCCGTGTGCCGGCTCATTGCGAGATCGGGGCAATCGAGCTGAAGCTGGAAGCCCGCCGCGACGATCGCCTCGTACTCGGGCCGCATCGCGTCGGCCAGATCGGCCAGATAGGCCTCGTGGCTCGGGTAGAACTGGTTCGGCTGGAACGCCGTGATCAGCCCGGGAGACGCCGAGTTCAGGAAGCCTTTCACCCCGTTGCCGTGCCGGTCCATCGCGGTCCGGAACCGGCGGATGTCGTCGTGCAGCGGCTGCAGGTTGACCAGTTCCACCTTGCCGATGGCGCTGGCGCGAGTGAATTCCTGCGCACCCATGATATGCGACAGCTTCTGCGCCAGGTCCGGCACGGCTGCCAAGTCCAGCGCGGGCTTGCGCGGGCTGTGCCCGCCGAAGCCGGACAGACGCTCAATGATATAAGTGGAATAGCCGACCTTGCCGAGTTCTCCGTCGCTGACGACCGAAACTCCGGCTTCGACTTGCTGGCGGACCGCCTGGTCCACGGCATCCTGCACCAGCCGGTCGAACTCGGCTTCGTCATAAGCCTCGCCCTTGTCGCGGGCGAGGAGCAGCGGAACGAGTTCGGGCCCGCGCGGCAGGCTTCCGACATGAGTGGTCTGGATCACGAATAGCACCCCTTTTCAGAGGGCACCGTATTTCACGTATGCGAAATTAACGCAAGCGCGAAGCTAGGGCACGATGGCGCAGCCGACGCTTTCGATCTTCCCATCCTTCAGGTGATAATGGATATACTGGCGCATTTCCTGGACCTCGCCTTTCCGGATCGGGAAAAACTCGTCGAGGTTGCGAGCCTTGAGCTCCTCGGGGGTAAGATCCGCGATTCCTTCGACCCGGACGATCCCTTCGACCGCCGTCAGATTGTCGCTATGGGCAAACCGTTCGACACGGACCGTTTCACGCACGTAGGTGTGCAGGAAGGTGTAGAACTCCCGCAGCTGCTCCCGCGTGGTGATCTCGACCCCGAAGAAGGCCATCCGCGGGTTCGGGCCGTAAAAATCGAACACCGCGTCATAGTCGCGAGCGTTGAAGGCTTCGACGTAGCGGTCATAGTCCTGGCGGTTCATCTTGCGCTCCTCTCCTTGCCTTGCTTTGTAACGATCGTTAGCAAGGCCGCAAGGAGAGAGACGATGGCCGGAAGCAGCGAACATTTCGATTACATTGTGGTGGGTGCAGGCAGCGCGGGCTGCGTCGTCGCCGCACGGCTGAGCGAAGACCCCCACGTGAACGTCCTGCTGCTTGAGGCCGGTCAGCGGGACGAACACCCCTATCTCAAGATGCCGCTGGCTTTCCTGAAGGCCATGCCGGACCCGCGGTTCAACTGGCCCTACATGACGGAGCCGGAACCGCACCTCAATGGACGCCAGTTGCCGCTGCCGCGCGGCAAGGTGATGGGCGGATCGGGCTCCATCAACGGGATGTTCGCGATGCGCGGCCACCCGCGCGATTACGACCAGTGGGCGCAGATGGGCGCGCGCGGCTGGTCCTATGCCGATGTCCTGCCGTATTTCCGCAAGCTGGAGAACAGCTGGCGCGGCGACAGCACCTATCACGGCACGCAAGGCCCGGTGAAGGTTCGCCCGATCGACCTGCCGGAGCTGCATCATGAACGCATGATGCAGACCGCGCATGCCGCCGGACTTCCGACCAGCGAGGATCTGGCCGGGGACGTGCCGGAAGGATTCGCCCGGGGGGAGCAGACGGTCGACGAGAAGGGCCGCCGGGTCAGTGCAGCCACTGCCTACATCAAGCCGGCGCTGGGACGGCGCAATCTCGATGTACGGTCCGGCGTGCTCGTCCGCCGCGTGGTGTTCGACGGCAAGCGCTGCGTGGGCGTGGAAATCGACACGCCCGAAGGCGCGCAGGTGATCCGCGCCCGGCGCGAAGTTGTCCTCTCCGGCGGAGCCTACAATTCCCCGCACTTGCTGATGCTGTCCGGCATTGGCCCCGCCGAGCACCTGCGCGAGCATGGGATCGACGTGCTGCACGACAGCCCCGGCGTCGGCCGCAACCTGCAGGAACACCCCACCGCCTCGCTGGAATTCAACGCCAGCCAGCCGGTCACTTTCCTCAACCAGTTGCGGTGGGACAAGATCGCTCTCAACTCGGTCCGCTGGGCGCTGTTCGGCACCGGGCCGATGGCGACCCAGGTCAACAGCTGCAACGTGGTCGTCCGCACGGCGGATCACCTCGACCGCCCGGACCTGCAGATCATGGTTAACCCCATCCGCTTCGATGCCCAGACCTGGTTCCCTGGCGTGCGCGCGGTGCAGGAGCATGTCTGGTGGGCCGGTCTTGTCCAGCTTCACCCCGAAAGCCGCGGCTGGGTGAACTTGCGCAGCGCCGACCCGCGTGAAACCGCGGCGGTCACGCTCAACATCCTGGCGACTGAGGAAGACCGCGCGCAGATGCGCCGCTCCGTCCGGATGGCGCGCAAGATCTACAACACCCCGCCGATGAGCGAATATGTCGGCAGCGAACGCACCCCGGGGGCACAGGTCGAGACCGACGAGGAACTGGACGCCTACATCGCGGCCAGCTGCTATGTCGCGCAGCACCCGACCAGCACCTGCGCGATGGCGATGGGCGACCGTTCGGTGGTCGATTCGGAACTGCGCGTCCTTGGGGTTGAAGGCCTGCGGGTGGCGGATTGCTCGGTCATGCCGACGGTTCCGGGCGGCAACACCAACTTGTCCGCGATCATGGTCGGTGAAAAGTGCGCCGACCTGATCAAGGGCGAAGTCCTGCCGGCCGCCGAAGTCCCGAATCTCGAGCACGCGGCATGAGCCGGACCGCGCAGGAGGAAGCAAATCTCGCCCTCGTGCTCGGGTTGTTTCGTGACGTGCTGAACCCGATGGATTCGGGCGCGGTGGACCGGTTCATCGCGCCCGACTACGTCCAGCACAACCAGTCGGTCGAGCCGGGGCGGGAGCCGCTCAAGCGCTTTCTCGACATGATTCGGGAGCAGACACCCGACGCGGTGCACGACGTGAAGCGCGCGTTCGTGGACGGCGACCACGTGACCGTTCACTATCACGTGCGCCGCTGGCCCGACGATCTCGGCTGGGCGGTGATCGACATCTTCCGGGTTGAGAACGGACTGATCGTCGAACACTGGGACGTGATGCAGGACGTGGTCGAGGGCGGCCCGAACCCGATTTCACCATTTTGAGGGAGAGCCAGGTGACACGTTTTCAGGACAAGGTCGTCCTCGTGCTCGGCGGCAACAGCGGGATCGGCCTCGCGTCGGCCCAGGCCTTTGCCAAGGAAGGCGCGAAAGTGCGGATTACCGGCCGCAACCAGCAGACGCTGGACGAAGCGGTGAGCGCCATTCCGGGGGCCAAGGGCTTCCAGTCGGACATCGCCGACATCGCTTCGACGGAGCAGGTGATTTCCGCCATCGAGGCGGAAGACGGACGGATCGACGTGCTCTACGTTAACGCCGGGGTCGGCGGGTTCGCTCCCTTGCGTGACGTAACCGAGGACGCGTGGGACCACGTCCATTCGGTCAATCTCAAAGGCTGCATATTTGCGATCCAGAAGGCCGTGCGCCTGATGGGCAAGGGCGGCGCGATCATCGTTACCGGGTCGATTGGTGCCCATGCCTCTCTGCCCGGCAATCTGGCCTACGCCGCCGCCAAGGGCGGGCTCTACGCCGCCGTGAAGGTGATTGCCGGCGAACTGGTGAGCGAGGGCATCCGGGTAAACATGGTTAGCCCGGGACCGATCGACACGCCGCTGCTTTATCGCAATCCGGGCATGAGCGACGAAGCGGTCGCCGCGCTCAAGGACAAGATGATCGAGAACATCCCGATGCACCGGATGGGACAAAGCGAGGAAGTTGCCCGTACGGTGCTGTTCCTCGCCTCCGACGAGGCATCGTTCATTACCGCCGCGAACCTGTTCGTCGATGGCGGCCTGCTGGAGCTTCGCTGATGGACTTCCACGATTCCACCCCGTTCACCCCGCCGTTTTCCACCGTCGACAACCCGCGTCTCGAATTCGTGATGGAAGTCCGGCTGAAGTTCCCGGAGGTCTACACGATGGCCAATGTGCCGAGCGGCGGCAACCGCAGCGCGGTGCTGGTGGAAAGCGGAACGTTCGAGGGACCGCGCCTCAAGGGCCGCGCCGTGCCCCATTCGGGCGGCGACTACGCTTATTTCCGTCCCGATGACGTAGCGGTGTTCGACGCCCGCTACCTGCTGGAAGAGGAGGACGGCACGCTGATCCTGCTCAACAACAAGGGATTCCTTTGGGGCCGCCAGCCCGACACGATGCAGCGGCTGCGGGACTGGGCGTTCTCGGACGGAGAGCCGGTCGACAACCAGCAGTACTACCTGCGCGGCCAGCCGACCTTCGAATGTCCGGTCGGCAAGCACGACTGGCTGACCAAACACGTCTTCATCGGCGTGGGTGAACGGCGGAGCGACGGCAACCTCCTGCGGTACTACGCACTCGTCTGACCTAGGCAGCGCGCGCCGGAGCGGCTAAGCGCCGCGCCGCAAGGAGGTACGCACACGCATGGGCCAAGACACGTTCGACCAGACGGCAATGCTCGCGAAAGCGGAAGTGCTGATCGAGGCGCTGCCGTATCTCCAGCGTTATGCCGGGCGTACTTTCGTCGTGAAATACGGCGGGCACGCGATGGGCGATCCGGAGGCGGCGCGCGACTTTGCCGAAGACATCGTGCTGCTGAAGGCAGTCGGCATCAACCCGGTGGTCGTCCACGGGGGCGGGCCACAGATCGGGGCGATGCTGAAGAAGCTGGGAGTCGAATCCACCTTCATTGACGGCCTGCGCGTGACCGACAAGGCCACCGCCGAAGTGGCCGAAATGGTCCTGTCCGGTGGGATCAACAAGGAACTGGTCGCCTGGATCGCCCGCGCGGGCGGCAAGGCGATCGGCATTTCCGGCAAGGACGGCGGACTGGTGACCGCGACCAAGGTGACCCGCACCGTCAAGGACCCGGAAAGCAACATCGAACAAGCGGTCGACCTCGGCTTTGTCGGGGAGCCGTCGCATGTCGACATCACGATCCTCGAAACCGCGAGCAACGCGGGGATGATTCCGATCGTCGCCCCGATCGGCGCGGGGGCCGACGGGCATACCTACAACATCAACGCCGACACGATGGCCGGCGCGATTGCAGCAGCCCTGGGTGCGGCGCGCCTGTTCCTTCTGACCGACGTCAAGGGCGTGCTGAACAAGCAGGGCGAGTTGCTGACTGACCTCACCCCGGCCGACATCGCCACCTTGCGCAACGACGGCACGATCAGCGGCGGGATGATCCCGAAGCTGGAAACCTGCGTCCAGGCGGTGGAGGCAGGCTGTGAGGCTGCCGTGGTGCTGGACGGCCGGGTTCCGCACGCGATGCTGCTGGAATTCTTCACCTCGCGCGGGGCCGGCACCCTGGTGCGGGCCGGATGACCGGTTGATGCAAGCCTACCCGGTCGGCTAGGCAGTCCGGGCCGGCAACCCGGCTCCAAGCGAAAGGCCAAGAGCACTCATGTTGACCCTAATCGCCATCGTCGGCCTGATCACCCGCGTGGTGACAATGCTGGTGATCGTCCAGATGATCATCGGCCTGCTGTTCGCCTTCAACGTGATCAGCGCGCGCAACGAATTCATGATGGCGATCTACAACGCGATCAACTCGCTGCTCGAACCGGTGCTGCGGCCGATCCGCCGCATCATGCCGGCCACGGGCGCGATCGACTTTTCACCGCTGGTCCTGATCCTGGGCCTGCAGATCCTGATGATCATTCTGACTGGGGTTGCCTGATGACTGCCGAAAAAATCGACGGAAAAGCCTTTGCCGCGTCCTTGCGTGAAACGGTTGGCCGTTACGCCGCCGAGTTCGAACGCAAGGCCAACCGCAAGGCTGGCCTTGCGGTCGTGCTGGTGGGAGAAGACCCGGCCAGCCAAGTCTATGTCCGCAGCAAGGGCAAATCGACCGTCGAAGCCGGCATGAACAGCTTCGAGTTCCGCATGGACGCGGACACGCCGGAACAGGCCCTGCTCGACAAGATCGATTCGCTGAACCGCGACGACGCCGTCGACGGTATCCTGGTCCAGCTGCCGCTGCCCAAGCACATGGACGAGGCGAAGGTTATCGCCACAATCAACCCTGACAAGGACGTGGACGGGTTCCACGTGATCAACGCCGGGCGGCTGGCGGTCGGGCAGGAAGGCTTCGTCCCCTGCACTCCGCTTGGCTGCCTGATGCTGCTGGAGGACCGTCTGGGCGATTTATCGGGCAAGGAAGCGGTCGTGATCGGCCGCTCCAACATCGTCGGCAAGCCGATGGCGCAGCTGCTGACGGACGCGAACGCAACCGTCACCATCGCCCACAGCCGGACGAAGGACTTGCCCGGAGTGGTGCGCCGCGCCGACATCGTCGTCGCCGCCGTTGGTCGTCCGGAAATGGTCAAGGGCGACTGGCTGAAGCCGGGCGCGGTCGTGATCGACGTAGGCATCAACCGCATCGAGGGCGAAGGCGGCAAGGGTAAGCTGGTGGGCGACGTCGATTACCAGGAAGCAATGCAGGTCGCCTCGGCCGTCACCCCGGTGCCCGGCGGCGTCGGCCCGATGACGATCGCGGTCCTGCTGCGCAACACGCTGGTCGCCGCTTATCGCCAGGAAGGCATCGCGCTGGACAAGGACGCGCTGTGAGCCCGCGCCGGCTTTCCGGCCTGCTGCTGGCGCTGCTTGCGGCCTGCGCCACCGGGCCGGACAAGCCGGGCCGGGACTTGCGCCCCACCGCCACTCCCAGCACGGTCGTGGCCGCAGAACTGGCGTTCGCACGGCTGGCGCAGGAAAAGGGCCAGTGGACCGCGTTCCGCGAATACGCGACCGATGACGCGGTGATGTTCGTGCCGCAGCCGGTCAACGCGCGGGACTGGCTGCGCAGCCAGTCCGATCCCGCCCAGGCGGTTCGCTGGCAACCGCATCAGGTCTGGTCGAGCTGCGACGGCTCGCTCGCGGTCACCAGAGGCGCCTGGCAGGGAGTGGAAGGCGTCACCGGGTACTTCACGACCGTGTGGCAGCGGCAGCGGGATGGATCGTACATGTGGGTGCTCGACCAGGGGGACACGCTGGCGCAGCCGCTGGCGGCGCCGGAGATGATCCAGGCCTCCGTTGCCGAATGCGCCTCCCTACCGGCCGCAGCGCCTGCTCCGGGCAGCGTGCCCCCGCCTGCTGGCGGGGTGGTGCGGCGCGAAGGGGTGTCGGAGGATCGCACCTTGCAATGGGTAGTCGATATCGCGCCCGATTACGGCCGCACGCTCACGGTCCGGCGCTGGACCGGATCGGGGTATGAGGACGTGCTCCGCGGCGAGGTGGCTGCGCCCTAAGCCGATGTTCGAGCTGTTCGTCTCCTCCTTCATCACCCTGTTCGTGGTGATCGATCCGCCCGGGTGCGCGCCGATCTATTATGGCCTGACCCGGGACGCATCGCCTGCGGAACGGCGATCGATGGCGATGCGCGCCACCCTGATCGCCTCGCTGATCCTGCTCGGCTTCGCGTTGTTCGGCGAGGCGTTGCTTCAGTCCCTGCACATCGAACTGGACGCCTTCCGCATTGCCGGAGGAATCATGCTGTTCCTCATCGCGTTCGACATGGTGTTCGAACGGCGCACCCAGCGGCGGGAAGAACGAGCCGAAAAGATCCTCGGCACCCCGGAAGTGGAGGACGTTTCCGTCTTCCCGATGGCGATGCCGATGCTTGCCGGGCCCGGCGCGATCGCGTCCGTGATGCTGCTGGTCGCGCGCACACGGGGGATCGAGGAAAGCCTGGTGGTGATCGCCGCGCTGGCAGCGGTGATGATCCTGACGCTCATCGCCCTGCTCGCCGCCGCACCGCTGATGCGCTTGTTCGGCCAGCGGGTGGAAGCGGTGGTAACGCGGCTGCTGGGCGTGCTGCTGGCTGCGCTGGCGGCCCAATTCGTGATCAACGGCTTGCGGGGAAGCTTCGGTCTGTGAGGCCCTTCCCGCAACCGGGAGGGACTTTGCTACTGCAGCGTAACGCGCCCGTCTTCGGGGCTTCCGCGCCCGAAAAACTGCATCAGCTGGATCAGCAGTTCGCAGCGCGTGACAAGATCCGGCGCTTCCAGCAAGGCCTGCTTGGCTGCCGTATCGAACGGCGCAATCTGGCTGACGCCGTTGACCAGCGAAAGATCGTCCAGCCGTTCGACGGATTCCCAGTCCACGCTATAGCCCTGCCGGTCGGCGAATGTCCTGGCCTCCTGTTCCAGGCTGGCGCGCTCGATCGCGCTGAGAACCTCGTGCTCCGGATCGAACAGGACTTCCCCTTCCACTTGCCGGAACGGAGTGGAGACGGAAAGCTCGCGCAGCAGGCGGAAGCGGGCCTCCCCTTCCAGCACGATGTTGTAGCGCCCGTCCTCCAGTGCTTCGACATCCTCGATCCGCCCGATGCATCCGACCGAGAACAGCGGGGCGCCTTCACCCGCCGTCTGCGGCTGGATCATCGCGATCCGCCGATCACGGGCCAGCGCGTCGCCGACCAGCGCGCGATAGCGAGGCTCGAAGATATGGAGCGGCAGCTGCAATCCGGGAAACAGGATCGCGCCGGCGAGCGGGAAGATCGAAAGGCGCGATGAAGGCGCCATCAGCCGAACAGCAGCAGCGACAGGCGGCGGCGCTGCTGCGCCACCCACGGATCTTCCAGCCCGACTGCCTCGAAGATCTTCAGCAGCTTGGCCTTGGCCGCGCCCTCCTCCCACTCGGGATCGGTCTCGATCATCCGCAGCAGGGTATCGGCGGCTTCATCTCGCTGGCCCGCGGCAAAGGCTGCGGCGGCGAAATCGAACTGCGCCTGCTGGTCGGCCGGGCGTTCCGCCGCGGCAGCGCGCAGGGCCTGCAGCTCGCCTTCCTCGACGCCCGTGCCCGCCAGTTCCAGCGCACTGCCGGCCTGCGCCACCACCGGATCGGCCTTGAGCGCGTCGGGCAGCGAATCAAACACGGCCTGCGCTTCGGCGCGGTGCCCGGCGGCCAGCAGCGCGCGAATCAGCCCGGATTGCGCCCCGGGATTATCCGGCGCCATGTCGGTGATCTGGGCAAAGACCGCCGCGGCCCGCTCGGCGTCGCCTTCGGCCAGCACTTGCTCACCCATCGCCACCAACTGGCCGATATCAGCCTGCGGATCCTGCTCTTCCGCGCTGAGCGACAGCCGCTCCAGCACTTGGTCGAGCACTTGCTTCAGCTGCGATTCGCTGCGCGCGCTCGTGAGATCGGCGATCGGCTGCCCTTGGTGGATCGCATAGACCGTCGGGATCGAGCGGACCTGGAACTGGGAGGCGATGAACGGTTCTTCATCGACGTTGAGCTTGGCCAGCACGACGCCCTTGTCGGCGTATTCGGCCGCGACCTTCTCCAGCACCGGCGTCAGCGCCTTGCACGGTCCGCACCATTCGGCCCAGAAATCGAGGATCACCAGCTTGGTCATCGACGGCTCGACCACGTCCTTGCGGAATCGGTCGATCGCCTTCTGCTCATCAAGGTTGAGGCCCATGCTCGCCAAGGGAATGCTCCTGTTGTCCGCGCTCGTGGTTCAATGTGGCGCGTTCCTATGTGGGTTCTTGGCAGGATTTGTGAAGCCCGGCAAACCGGGGAGACGAAAGGCGGATTTTCCGCTTGCGGCATCACGGAGGCGATGCTAACCGCCCGCTCCTCACCGGGACAATCCGGTACGCCAGAGCGGGCGTAGCTCAGGGGTAGAGCACAACCTTGCCAAGGTTGGGGTCGAGGGTTCGAATCCCTTCGCCCGCTCCAATTTTTACAGCCTCCGTCCGGGGTCGGCGCAGCTTGTCGTGCCGCAGGGACGATGCTAGCGGACGATCCATGGCTCGGCTGCTGTCTCTTCTGATCATGCTTGCGCTAGCGCTGAACGGCCCAGCCGTTGCTGCGGCCGTGTGCCATCACTCCAGCGTCCATGCCCACGTGCTCGCGCTGCAGAGTGCCGACGAGCAGATCGCCGCCGAGGCAATCGACGAGGAAAACGCCGCCGCCACGCAGAAAAGCGCACTTGCGCGCGCTGCGGCGATGCAGCTGGCACCGTTCCTGCTGCCGGAGCAACCCATCGTGGTTACGCCGCAAGGGACCGACACGGCCAATCGCCACGCGGCCGATCCCGATGAACTGACAGGACGGGCAATCCGCCCGCTGCTGGAGCCGCCGGTCGCCTGAACCGGCCGGGTGCCGTGCCCCTGGCCCGCCGGGCGTCCGGTGAGGCCGAAGGCCGCCACCCTTCTCCACACCCCTCAGCGATCCCAGTCGATCGACGATCCTGCTTATTTTCCGCTCAAGCGCGGACCGGCTGTCCGATGACAGCCGCATTCAACGGGTAAACACATATGCTTCGCCTGACCGTTCTTCTTGCGGGAACCGCCGCAATCCTGCTGCCCAGTGTCGCCGCCGCGCAGGAAACCGCTCCTGCTCCTGCCCCTGTTCAAACCGAATCGGATGACGATTTCCACGGTTCGATCATCGTCACCGCCCCGGGGCTTGAGCAGCTGAACCTGCTGGCCGGGACGTCCGTGCTTTCGGGGCTTGAACTGCAGCGCAACATGGCGGGCCAGATCGGCGAGATACTAGCAAAGCTGCCGGGCGTTTCGGCCACCAGCTTCTCTCCCGGCGCGTCCCGCCCGGTGCTGCGCGGATTTCAGGGCGACAGGGTCCGGGTACTGGTGGACGGCATCGGTTCGATCGACGCATCGAATACCTCGGCCGATCACGCGGTGCCGATCGATCCGCTCACCGCCGACCGGATCGAGGTGCTGCGCGGGCCCGCCGTGCTGCTTTACGGCAGCTCGGCCATTGGCGGGGCGGTGAACGTGATCGACAAGCGCATCCCGCTCGCCGTACCGGACGAACCGGTGCACATCGATGCGCTGGCGGGGGTCGATACCGCCTATGACTTGCGGGAAGGCGGAGCGTCGGCCGACGTGTCGCTGACAAACCGGATCGCGTTCCACGTCGATGGGTCCTACCGCACCACGAACGATGTCGAGATTCCCGGCTACGTCCTGTCCGACGCGGCCCGCGCCGATTTGCTGGCCGAAGCCGAGGAGCACGCGGCCGAAGAGCCGGAAGAAGCCGCAGAGTTCCGTGAAATGGCGAACCAGCGGGGTGTCCTGCCGAACAGCGCAACCGAGACATGGTCGGTAGGCAGCGGGATCGCGTGGTTCGGAGACAACGCCAACCTTGGCGTGTCGGCCGGTTGGTACGACACGCAGTACGGCGTTCCCATGCGTCCGGGAACCGAACACCACCACGAGGAAGAGGAACACGCCGAGGGCGAGGAAGAGCACGCTGAGGAAGAGCACGGGCACGGCGAAGAAGACGTCTCGATCGGGCTGGAGCAGTTCCGCGCAAACCTGCGCGGTGCGGTCAATCTGGGCGGCTTCTTCTCCGAAGCGCGCACGCGGTGGGGCTATTCCGATTACACGCACACCGAATTCGAAGGCGACGAAGTCGGCACCGTCTTCCAGGTGGAGGGCGTCGAAGGCCGGGTCGAACTGGTCCAGACCCGGCGCGGCGGCTGGAGCGGCGCCATTGGCGGGCAATTTCTGCACCGCGACTTCTCCGCGATCGGAGCGGAAGCTTTCGTGCCGCCGAACACCACCGACCAGTACGGACTGTTCACCTTGCAGCAGCTCGATGCCGGACCGTGGGAACTGCAGCTGGGCGGCCGGCTTGAACGCACCGAGACGGGCGTGACAACCACCGGGCTGAGCCGCGACTTCAACACCGTCTCCGGCGCGGCCGGTATATCCAGCGATATCGCGAGCGGCTTGCGGGCCGGGATCAACGTGTCCCGGGTCGAGCGCGCACCGACGGCCGAGGAATTGTTTGCCGAAGGGCCGCACATCGCCACCCAGCAATTCGAAGTCGGCAACCCCGACCTGACGAAGGAAAGCGCCTGGGGTCTGGAAGGGTACGTCCGCGGCCGCGCGGGCCCGGCCACTGTGAGCGTCAGCGTGTACCGTAACTGGTTCGATGCCTTCGTCTACCTCCAGGCCACCGGAGCGGAGGAAGACGAACTGCCGGTCTACCGCCAGCTGCAGCAGGACGCCAATCACTTCGGGATCGAAGGCGAAGTGACCGTGCCGGTGTGGCGCAAGGGCGACTGGACGCTGCTGGCCGACGCGCGCGGCGATTACATCCGCGCGACCCTGGCCGATGGCAGCCCGGTGCCGCGCATCCCGCCGCTGAACCTGCTGGGCGCGCTGGAGCTGCAATCCCCCCGCTGGGAAGCGCGTGCCGAAGTCCAGTGGTTCGATGAGCAAGACCGCATCGCCGAATATGAAACGCCGACCAGCGGGTTCACCTGGGTCAACGCCTCGGTCGCGTGGAAGCCCTGGCGCGGGACCAATAACCTGACCGTGATGCTGCAGGCCGACAACATCTTCGATGTCGAAGGGAGGCGCCACGCCAGCTTCACCAAGGACTTCGTCCCGCTGGCCGGGCGCAACGTGAAGCTGAGCGTGCGGACCAGCTTCTAGCAGCGAGCCCGGCGCGAAAAGATGGCAGCAACCTGGAGCGGGCAAGATCCGCTCCAGGTCAAACCGGTCAGCGCCCCGCCTGCCCGTTCAGGCAGACGTCCGCCAGCAGCGGGAAGTGATCGGATCCGACATCCTCCAGCGGATCGAACCCGACGATGCCGAAGTGCGGCGTGACATAGGCATGATCCAGCGGCCAGCGCGCCAGCGGGTTGGATGTGGTGAAGGTGGCGTCGAACGCCCGGCCCACGCGCGGGTCCTGCATTCCGCTGGCTTCCTGAAAATCCTGGTTGGTCCAGCCCCACGGAACGTCGTTCAGGTCTCCGGCAAGCATTGCGGGCCGGTTATTCTGCCCGATCTCACGGGCGACTTGCATCAGGTAGGCGTCTCCGCGCGTCGTATCGTGGGCGGCGGGCGGCTTCGGATGCATCCCGTAAAACTGGAAGCTCTTGCCTGAAGGCAGGTTTACCCCCGATTCGATCGCCGGGACGTACCCTTCGACAGGATGGCGCACCTGCGGGGAAGAGAGCGGCAGGCGGGAAAACAGCATCATGCCCCAGGCATCGTCCCGCGGCGCCGAAACGACATGGGGATAGGCCTGCTTCACCGGCTCCAGTGCATCGGCCCACCAGTAATCCGTCTCCATCGCAAGGAACATGTCGGGGTTCACCCGCGAAACGAGGTCCAGCACCGGCTCGCTCTGCTGGTTCTTGTGGAGCACGTTCAGCACCAGCACGCGGACGCGGTCTTCCGCCGCGCAAGCCTCGGCCGTGCGCACGTCCTTTGCCCAGACCGGCGTGTAGGGCAGCAGGTACGTCAGTTGATAGATGATCGTGGCCAGCACGGCGGCGAGCAGGAGCTTGGGCGGAGTTCTTCGCAGATTGAGGAACAGCGCCGTCAGGATGGCAACCACCATCAGCACGATCGTGACCTGCACTTGCGGGAAGGCCAGTATCCGGATCCACCAGGTATCCCCGCGAACCAGCGGGATCAGCGCCACCGCGATCGAGCCGAGGCCCAGAACCCAGAGCACCACCCTCAGCCATTGCGGAGCTTTTCGATCGCCGTCATCCCGGGCGAGCCTCATCGCCTGTTCTCCCCTGTGTCTGCGCCGGGCTCCCTGCGCCCGCGCTACAGGAACGACGCGCTGGCAGAGGGCCGGTTCCGCAACGGCTTCAGGGTTCGTCGTAGTGGAACGGGGCGATCACCGGCTCCGGATAGGCTTCGTACTCGAAGCTCGGCGGCAAGTCGGGTTCCAGCCCATCGACGGAGCGCAGCAGCGGAATTCCGCCGCGGTGCCACCCTTCGTCGTATTCGCAGTAGAAGTTGATCACTCCGTGGAGCTTCGCGATCCGCCATGTATCCTGTTCGCGGACATACGCGTTCTCATACGTCGCTTCCCCCCAGCGGGCGATCCCGCCAAGCGATCCGAACATGATCAGGGAACGCCAGCGGCCTTTCGCCGTGCCCGCCCCGCTGTCGATGTGCAGCACGGGCTGCAACTGCATGTGGTTGAACAGCTTGCCATAGCCGTAGCCGGGCAGGCGCGTGAGATAGGCCCGCACGCGGTCCCGTCCCACGTAGATGCCGCGCCCGGCGATCTCCAGCGTGCCGTCGGCCGCGAACAAGTCCGCCGCGCGGTCCCACAGCCCCTTGTCGACATAATAGCCGTAGGCGCCCTGCAGGTTGACGAGGTCGCGGTAGTCTTCCGCCGATTGCGCCCGCTGCTCCAGCTGCTCGGTCCGCACGCGCAGCGCGCTCAGCTCCGCGCGCAGCAGTTCGATCTCCTCCAGTCCCATCCTGCTTCCCCCTTAATACCGCCACCACGGCGGCTTGCCGCGGTCGTCCGGATCATCTTCCGCTTCGCGCGGAGGCCAGGCGTCCCGGCGTTCCGCCCGCATGTAATCGTAGTCCCACCGCATGTGGCCGTAGGCAAACACCACCAGCAAGCCGCCGATGATCGCAATGTTCTTCAGCGCAGCCAGTCCTTCTACCGGATCGGTCAGCTGGTTGTGGAACAGGAACACCGTGACGGCGACGAACACCGCCAGCACGATCGCGACGGCCCGGGTCGCCAGTCCGGCAGCGAGCATCAGCCCGGCGCAGACTTCGAAGATTCCGGTCGGCAGCGCGAGCGATCCGGGCAAACCGACCTTTTCGAGCATTCCGGCGGCATAAACGGGCGCGGCAATTTTCCCCGCTCCGGTAACAACGAACAACAGCCCGATCAGTATGCGGCCGATCACCGCAGCGAGCATCGACATATGGCGTTTCTCCCAACGGATAGACGCCCCCTTGTCTGTCTCTGAATGCGCGAGATCGGCCTTGGGTCCGGAAAGCCGTCGAACGTCACAGCTTGGGCAGCGTCACTCCGCGCTGGCCCATGTACTTGCCCGCCCGGTCGGCGTAAGTCGTCTCGCACCGTTCGTTCCCTTGCAGGAACAGGAACTGGCACGCGCCTTCATTGGCATAGATTTTCGCCGGCAGCGGCGTGGTGTTGGAAAATTCCAGCGTCACGTGCCCTTCCCAGCCGGGCTCCAGCGGGGTCACGTTGACGATGATCCCGCAGCGGGCGTAGGTCGATTTGCCGAGGCAGATCACCAGCACATCGTCCGGCACGCGGAAGTATTCGACCGTTCGGGCAAGCGCGAAGCTGTTGGGCGGGATGATGCAGACGTCGGTCTTGCGATCGACGAAGCTGTTGGCGGCAAAGTCCTTCGGGTCCACCACCGCGTTGTCCACGTTGGTGAAGATCTTGAACTCGTCCGCCACCCGGGCATCGTAGCCGTAGGAAGACAGGCCGTAGGAAATGCAGCCGTCGCGCCGCTGACTTTCGACGAAGGGCTCGATCATCCCTTCGCCTTGCGCCTTGTCCCGGATCCACTTGTCGCTGAGAATCGCCATGGTCCGGGATTTGCGGATCGGAACGCCCAAGGCAAGCGCGAAGCCTGCCCGGGCGTTCTCTTATCCCCACGCTTGTCTTCCGAACGCCTACCCCGCCGCAAGCAGGCTGGCGTTGCCGCCAGCCGCGGTGGTGTCGACGCTGGTTACCCGCTCGGTCGCAAAACGGGTCACGTAATTCGGCCCGCCTGCCTTGGGGCCGGTGCCGGACAAGCCTTCCCCGCCGAACGGCTGGGATTCGACCACCGCGCCGATCTGGTTGCGATTGACGTAGATGTTTCCTGCCCTCGCCCGTGCCTCGAGCAGCCGCCGGGTCGCGTCGATCCGGCTGTGCAGACCGACCGTCAGACCATAGCCGGTGGAGTTGATCTCATCGATCACGTCCGGCAGCGCCCCTGCCTTCCAGCGAACGACATGCAGCACCGGGCCGAAGTTCTCGCTCGACAGGTCCTGGATCGATCCGATCTCGATAATCGCCGGGGCAACGAAGCTGCCGGTGGCAGTGGCGGGAAGGTCCCGCTGCCAGACGGGAAAGCCCTGCTGCCGCATCGTGTCGATGTGGCCATCCAGCGACGCCTTGGCCTCGGCGTCGATCACAGGGCCGATGTCGGTCGCTAGATTTGCCGGATCGCCGATCACCAGCGTCTCGAACGCGCCGCGGATCATCTCCAGCATCGAATCCGCGACATCCTCCTGCAGGTAGAGCACCCGCAAGGCGGAACACCGCTGCCCCGCGCTCTGGAACGCGCTTGCCACCACGTCGCGGGTGACTTGTTCGGGCAAGGCGGAGGAATCGACGATCAGTGCGTTTTGCCCACCGGTTTCAGCGATGAGCGTCGCGATCGGGGCGTCGCGTGCGGCAAGGCTGCGGTTGATCGCCCGCGCGGTCGCGGTCGACCCGGTGAAGGCGACCCCGGCAATGCGCGGGTCGGATGTGATTGCAGCGCCCACCTCGCCGGCACCGGGAACCAGCTGGAACACGTCCGCAGGAATGCCGGCTTCGTGGCACAGGCGCACGGCGAGCGCGGCAATCAGCGGGGTCTGCTCGGCCGGTTTGGCGATCACCGTATTCCCGGCCGCGAGTGCGGCGGCGGCCGGACCGACGAAGATCGCCAGGGGGAAGTTCCACGGGGAAATGGTCGCGAACACCCCGCGCCCGTGCAGGCGCAGGCGATTTTCCTCCCCGGTCGGGCCGGGCAGCGGGACGGGGGCTGTAAACAACCGCCTTGCTTCATTCGCGTAGTAGCGCAGGAAATCGACCGCTTCGCGGACTTCCAGCACCCCGTCGATCGTCGTCTTGCCCGCCTCGCGCTGGCACAGGGAAAGGAACGCGTCCGTATTCGCCTCGAACACGGCCGCCGCACGGTCGAGCAGTTCGGCACGGGCAAGCCCGCCCAGCGCATCCCACTTCGGCTGCACGGCAACGGCGCGGGTAATCGCAAGGTCGACATCCGCCTCGGTCGCTTCCTGCACCGTGCCGACCGCATCGGACGGATTGTGGGGGGAATGGATCGTGCGCGTCTCGGCATTTCCCGATGCTGCGGCAAACGTGGGGGCGGCCTGCCACTGGCGCGCCGCCATGTCCGCCAGCCGCTGCTGCAATGGTTCGCGCACCAGCGGATTGGTCAGGTCGGTCCCGGCGCTGTTCAGGCGGTCGGGGAATATCTCGGCCGGCAGCGGGATCAGGGGATTGCGCTTCGGCTCGGTCGCGGCGAGCTCAGCCACCGGATCCTGAACCAGATCGGACACCGGCACCTCGCCATCGGCCATTCGATTGACGAAGGAACTGTTGGCCCCGTTTTCCAGCAGGCGGCGCACGAGATAGGCCAGCAGGTCCTTGTGCACGCCCACCGGGGCGTAGATCCGTACCGGCGTGCGGTTCTTCTCGCCCTCCTGCTGTGCCAGGGCGGCGTAGATATCCTCCCCCATCCCGTGGAGCCGCTGGAACTCCAGTTCCTTACGGCCTGCCAGCGCCTTGATCGCGGCGATGGTGTACGCGTTGTGGGTGGCAAAGGCGGGGTAGATCGCATCGTCCGCCGCCAGCAGCCGATCGGCGCAGGCGAGGTAGGACACATCGGTTGCCACCTTCCGGGTGAACACCGGGTAATCGCGGTGGCCGCCGATTTGCGACAGCTTGACCTCGGTGTCCCAATAGGCGCCCTTGACCAGGCGGACCATCAGCTTGCGGCCGTGGCGCCGGGCCAGTTCAACCACCCAGTCGCACAGCGGCACGGCGCGTTTCTGATACGCCTGCAGCGCCAGGCCAAAGCCCTGCCAGCCGTTTTCGAACAAGGCGTCTTCGGCCACCAGCGCCTCGATGATGTCGAGCGACAGCTCCAGCCGGTCGGCCTCTTCGGCATCGATGGTGAAGCGGATGTCCGCGCGGCTCGCCGCCAGCGCCAGATCGCGCACGATCGGGACCAGCGCCGCCTTCGCCGCTTCGGCATGATAGACGCTGTACTTGGGATAAAGCGCCGAAAGCTTGACGGAAATACCGGAATTGCGCTGCATGTCCCCGGTCGACGTCTGCGCGATCCGCTCGATCGCCTCGGCATAGGCGCGGCGGTACCGCTCCGCGTCTTCGAACGTCATCGCCGCTTCGCCCAGCATGTCGAACGAATGGGTCAGGCCGCGCTTGCGCTCCGGCTCGGCGCGTTTCAGCGCTTCCTCGATCGTACGCCCGAAGACGAACTGCCCGCCAAGGATCCGCATCGCCTGCAGCGTTGCCTGACGGATCATCGGTTCGCCCAGCCGGCCGATCGCGCGGCGCAGCGCGTTCTGGTTCGCCTCTTCGGACCGCAACAGGTTGCCCGTGAGCATCAGGGAAAAGGTCGCGGCGGTCACGAAGGTGGAACTGCTTTCGCCCAGGTGTTCCGACCAGTCGATCCCGGCAATCTTGTCCTGGATCAGCGCATCGGCCGTTTCAGCGTCGGGAACGCGCAGCAGCGCTTCGGCCAGGCACATCAGCGCGATGCCTTCTTCCGTCCCCAGCCCGTAGGTGTGCAGGAAGGCGTCAAGCCCGCTCGCCTTGTGCCGCCGCGCTCCCTCGATCAGGGTGCTCGCCAGCG
Source organism: Altericroceibacterium xinjiangense (assembly GCF_003958635.1). Taxonomy (GTDB): domain Bacteria; phylum Pseudomonadota; class Alphaproteobacteria; order Sphingomonadales; family Sphingomonadaceae; genus Altericroceibacterium_A; species Altericroceibacterium_A xinjiangense. The sequence goes on from NZ_RSEK01000008.1 coordinate 122,557, forward strand.
CCGAAGCCTGCGGATGGAGGGCGGAAGCCGGGGCAGCCTCCATCATCCGCTGGACGGCGCACGCGCCTTCCTCCTCGCGGTACGCAGCCCGAAGGGCGCTGCGGTCAAGAGGGGCGCTAAGGTCGATGGGGGCCATGGTCATGGCCGCTTGCTGGCTGCTCGGTTTCACCCCCAAACAAGTCCTGCGGCCACGCCTCGTTCCAGACTCTCCAAGACTCTAGTCATACCAGTAGGCGATGGAGCGCATTTCCACGCTGGCGCGGGGGACTGCATCCTCCCCCACCGTCGGATCGGAAAAGCCCGTGTGCGGGACGTAGCGCGCCTTGTCGGCTTGCGTGTCCCAGCGCTTGAACACCAGCACGTCTTCGGGCCGCATGCCGGAATAGTAGTGCCAGCGATGGCGCGGGGAGAAGCGGAAGTTCATCGACGGAAGACGCCAGACGATCTGCCCGTCCCGGTCGAACCCGGCCGATGCCTCGATCACATCCTCGTCCCGCACGGTTTGTGCATCGCAGATTGCCAGCGGCACGTCGATCGGCGGACCGGAGAACGCGCGCCAGATATTGTGATGGGCGCAGCGCTTCACGCGCCGTTCGGGATGGGGATTCACCTCCCGCGTCTGCTGCTCCGCGGCGGAAAAATAGACATCCGAATGCACCAGCCGCGCAGGGTAGGAATTGTCGCGCGTACCAGCTTCGCCCGACCGTTCGCCCCAGCGCAGGATCGCAGGACCCGTGACGACGACTTCATCCGCACCGGTTACCTGCTGGATAAAGCGCGCGATCTCCGGCGGATGCACCGTGTTGACCACTGCCGCCTCACGCCAATCGGTTATCGCGCTCGGCATTTCGAACAATTCGAATCCGTTGACGTCGAGCCGGGGCGGCGCGGCCATCGTGCGCGCGTCGGTGATCTCCACCGTGTGCGGATCGCGGTGGACAGTATCCAGGCTCTGGTCGTTGGCGTGGAAGGTTTCCACCTGCCCGGTGTCGAGCGCGTAATTGACCTGCGCCTCCACCACGCGCGGCTTATCGAGCGTCTGTCCCATCATCCTCTCCTTTTTACCGGATGATGGCGGTTTTGCCGCTTCCGCGAAAGGCGATAATTTACGCTTGTTTCCAGATGGATAGCGCGGCACGGCAGCGTTTATGAAGATCGTCTTCAGCCGCAAGGGGTTCGATTCGGCCAGCGGCGGCGGCCCGTCGCCGATCATCGACGGAAGGCCCGTCAGCCTGCCGATCCCGACCAACGGGGCCCCGCATGAAACCTACAGCGCGCTGGGTCTGGGCGAAGCTGTCACCCGGGCGAGCCGCGGCAAGCTGGGGCCGCAGACGGCGTGTCATCACGATCCGATGTTTCTGGACGACGGGGAATGCCTGTTCGGCCAGTGCGGCGCGGCGCAATCACACCTGGCCAACCGCGGTGTCGGCGTGGGCGACGTGTTCCTGTTCTTCGGCTTGTTCCGCGAAGAAGGGGGCGATCCGCACCACCGAATCTTCGGCTTCCTGCGCACCGAAAGCATTACGCACCTCGCCACCTGCTCGCCGGGGGAACAAGCCGCGCTTGCCGCGTACCGCCATCCCCACGCACTGACGCCTTATGGCCGGAATGACGCGATCTACCGCGGGCGGGGACGCACCGCAGCGAACTGCGATCCCGCCCTGCGGCTAACCGTGCCGGGCGGGCCGGTCAGCCTCTGGCAAGTGCCGTCCTGGCTGCAGCAGACCGGGCTGACCTACCATGACCGGCCGGATCGCTGGCTTGCGGGAAACCGGCTGAAAAGCGTCGGCCGGGGACAGGAATTCGTCAGCGACTTAGGGGAGCACCCGCCGGCGCACGAATGGCTGGAGCGGGTGCTGTATTCGCTCGAACGCTAATTACCGTGCGGCGAACTGCGCCAGCTGGACCGAATCCTGCTTGTAGACATCGTCGAGGTAAGCAATCGAATCCCCGTTCGGGACCGCCGTCAAGTAGGTGATGAACACCGGCACCGGATCGGGCAGGGCCAGGTACTGTTCCGGATCGCCCGACTTGCGCTGCAGCGGACGACCGAAGAACCATTCCCCCAGCCTCGGCGCATCTTCGAGCCGGATACAGCCGTGGCTGAACTGGCGGGCGTCCTCATCGAACAATTGACGGCTGGGCGTGTCGTGGAGGTAGATGCCGTCATCGTTGGGGAAAGTGAATTTAACGTCGCCCATCGCGTTGCTGCCACCGGGCAGCTGCCGCACGCGAAGCTCCACTTTCCCGGCGGCGACCGCCTTCCAGTCCACCGTCTTGGGATCGATCACATGGGCGTCGCGCGTCCAGTCGGACAGCGCTTCGTAGCCCATGGATCCGAGCGATTCGCCCTTCAGGATCCTGGGTGCGAGGCTTTGCTGCACGATTTCGACCGGCACGTTCCAGTAAGGGTTCAGCGTGGCGTAGCGGATCATCCCCGCCATCGGCGGCGTGGGGCTGCCACTTTTGCCGACCACCACTTTCATGGCCCCTTCCTGCTGGCCGTTGCCATAATAGAACAGCTGCGCCCCGGCAGTGTTGACCACCACGTGGCGCGTCCAGCTGTCGGGCAGCAAGCGGGCGCGCTCCAGGTTCAGGCGCAGCACCGGCAGGTAATTGCGCCCTCCGTTCAGGACGGCCAGCGTTCGCGGGCCCACCACGCTATCCGCGGCGATCCCGTGCTGCTGCTGAAACCGCGCCAGCGCAGCCGACAGCGCCAGATCGAACTGGTCACCCGGCTCGACGCCCAGCCGCTGGCGCAGCAATTGCACGCGTTCGCCGCTCATCCCCTGGCGCAGCACGGGGCCGGCCGGAATGGTGATCGGCGCGCCGTCGCTCAAATCGGCCCGATACCGCCGGATCTCCTGGCGCACCGCGCCGTAAAACGGGCTCATCCAGCCCATCTGCGTCACATAGTCGGGAAACGATCCGGCCAGTGCGGCCCGGGAAAGCACTTCGTCCTCTTTCAGAGAGCGGGGCTCAAGCTCCGGATCGAGGTAGCGGATGCCCATCCTGGGCTGCCGCGTATCGCGTACATAGTGCGCGAATTCCCGCGACAACCGCACTTCCGCGCGGGCAAGCGCCTTGGGCTCGCCGCTCCGCGCCCGGGCGATCAGTTCCCGCAAATCGTCCGGATCATAGTCCCGGGCATCGAGCCCGTCGGCGTCCGCCGTGTCGATCAGGCCAAGAAACTCCGACGCGGCGGGTGAAAGCGTATCGTTCTGGATCCACAGCGGCTGCCAGGAGCGCTGGGCGTAGAAATCCTCAATCCGTCCGCTCGCCTCGCGCTTGATCTGGCGCGCCAGATCGCGGCTGACCGTCTCCATGGAAGAGGAAGCTTTCGCGTGGGCTGTCGCCGGGAATGTCACCGGAGTGATCGCCAGGGCGGCAGCTGCGCAAGCAAGAAGAGAAGTTCGCATTGGTTCCTATCCGCATGGGCCAGAGCTCCATGCTCCCGCCCTCGTCCTATCACGCCCCCCTTTCCCCCTGCTGACTGGCGCAGCTTTTGCCGCACCGTGTTCTGTCATCAGAATAATAGAACCTTTTCGGGGAGTTGAAGGTTCCCGGCACGGCGCCGGGGCGGATCGACGTGAAGCCCTGCCACGCGGGCTGAAAGAGACCAAGCGCGGTCGCACGAACGTATGGAACTACGCCGGCACAGGCTCGATCGGAGCATGCAAACAAGGGAGCGGACGATGCACTCGGTAGCCTCGCCCGACGTGTCGTGGACGCAATTTGCGACTGTTCGCAGCGCGGCGAGATCGGACCCGGGCTGGGGCTCGGGCTTGACCGCAGCCGATTACGCGGAGAGTGCGACTGCTCGCAGCGGCTCTTCCGCAAGGCCAGGAAGAGCCCGATCGCCGGACTGGAGGCGATTTGGCTGTTTTCCGCGCGGCTGGCCCTCGATTCTGAAGCGCGTCGTCTGCTCCGCCAGAGCGTGAACCTCGCTTGAGAGATTGCGAGCCGCCGCGGACGTCTCCTCCACCATTGCGGCGTTCTGCTGCGTCGAATGGTCCATCGCGTGCACGGCAACGCTGATCTGCGTGATGGCCGAGGCCTGCGCCTGGTTGTCCGTCGCCATGCTTCCAAGCAGCCCGTGCACTTCACCGACGCCTTCCGAGATGTCGGTCAGGGCATCGTCGATCCGCTGCACCGCGCCGACTGCCGCTACGATGTCCGTCTGCGTGACGGTAAGCTGGTCGCGGGCGCGCCTGGCTTCCTCCTCGGCGCGGACTGCAAGCGCCGAGACAAGATCGGCAACCACCGCAAAACCGCGTCCGGCTTCGCCCGCACGGCCCGCCTCGACAGCGGCATTCATGGCCAGCACCCGGGTCTGGAACGCAATCTTGTCGACGCCTTCGATCACTTCATCGATGCTTCTCGCGCTCTCGCGTACGCGGCCCATTGCCTGCACGGCCTCCCCGGCAATGGAACGCCCCCCGGAAACGGACGAGATCGCCTCATCGGCGCGCACTACCGTGCGTTCGGCGGCGGCTGCGGTCGCCTTGATCCGTCCGTCGATCTCGGTGAGCGAAGCTGAGGTTTCTTCCAGGCTGGCGGCATTGCCTTCGGTCCGGCGGGCAAGGTCTTCAGCAGCCTGCGCAATCTCCTGCGACCCGGTGCGAAGCGTCTGCGCGCTCACAATGACGCGACTGATCAGGTCCCGCAGGCTTTCGACCGCGCCGTTGAAGTTCGCTTTCACTTGTTCATAGGCGCCGGAAAACTGCGCCTCGATTTCAAAGGTAAGGTCGCCCTTTGCAAGGCGGCCGAGGCCGTCGGACAAGGTGTCGACCACCTGCTTCTGTTCGGCGTCTGCCCGTGCCTTTTCGATCTGGGCCGCTGCCTGCGAGCGCGCATTGTCCCGGAACACCAGCACGGCCCGGGCCATGTTGCCGACTTCGTCGCGCCGATCATGGTACGGAACATCCATGCTGTTGTCGCCGTTCGCGAGCCTGTCCATCAGTCCGGTCATGGCCACGATCGGGCCGGTGACTTGCCGGCGCACGACAACGATCAGGACGCCGCAGATGACGGCAATGCCGATGAAGGAGACGAGAGCGAGCGTCCAGATGACGCTGGCGGACTGTGCGTCCATGGCAGCGGCACCGGTTTCCAGTTCCTGGTCCTGAGCCTGCACAATCTCCCCGAGCACTTCGTCAATGATCTCGTAGGCTTCGCGTGCCGGATGCTGGATGACGTCTTCTGCGGCTTCCTTCTGGCCGGCCATCCACAGCGCCGGCACCGTGTCGGTCGCCTTGTAGTAGTCGGCAAGACCCCGTTCCAGACGGGCAAAGCGCTGGGTGTCCTCGCCGTCCATGAACGGGCGCAAGGCATCCAGCCGGGAGGTGAGTTCTTCCCGCTCGGCCGCGATATCGTCCAGATGCTTGCGGAAATCCGGAAGATCGTTCTCGATCACCGTCGCATACCAGATCTGGTGCATGCGGCTCTTGTTCTCGTTGGCCTGGGCGGCGAGTTTCATGCTCTCCGCCTGCTTGTCGATGAGCGCGCGCGAATTCCCGGCCATCCTGGACAGTTCAAGGGTTCCGAAGCCGGCGATGAACACCGACAACGCGGCGAGCAACGCCAGTCCAAGCATGATCTTGTGCGAGATCCGCAAGCTGCTGAAGGCGCCCAAGTCCAGTCTCCGAATGAAGCCTCAGATGCGTGTCCGACCGATCGATGCTCCGCCGATCGGACAGCGTTGCCCTTATTGTAGAACAAGTTGCGAAGCCGCAGCCGTGCGGACGGCAATTTTACAGCCGCCCGGGGGGCGCCAAGTGCTTTTCCACCTCGCTGCGGCGGCTCGTTGCCGGGCCACTGCACCGCGCATTCCGCAGCCCATGACCGCGCTGCCGGAAGAACAAATCCGCCCATTCCGGGCCCGAACCCTCGGTTCTCGCCTAGAATTAGCGAACCCCGCCAATGTCATGGAGCCAATGCATGGTTCGCGCATCCCTGCGCCGGTTGCTGCTGTCCGCCGTTCTTGCCTGCTCCACCGCTCCCGTTCTGGCCGGTGCGCCGAACAGGCCGGATGCAGAGCCCGACGGCCTGGAAATCGGCGGCAGCTTCCGGATGTTCGCTGAGGCGATCGATGGGCAGTTCCGCCCGGGACGCGCCGAAGACGACGCGATCCTGTTGCTGCGCACGTCCTTGCTCGCGAGCTATACGACCGGCCCCGTGCAGGTGGTGGGCGAACTGGTGGACGCCCGCGCCTATGGGCAGGATCTCGATACTCCGATCAGCACGTCCAATGTCAACGCGCTGGAACCGCTGCAGGCTTACGCGGCGTTGGATCTCGGGCAGCTTGTCCACGCCCCGTTCGGCGGCAGCGTCAAGGCGGGGCGGTTCACGATGCACATGGGCGCCTCCCGCCTCGTCGCGCGTGCGGGTTTCATCAATTACCCCCACAGCTTCACCGGAGCGCAGATCGATCTTGCCGCCCGCGACAGCAGCCGGCTTCGCCTGTTCTGGACGATGCCGAACATCCGGCTTCCCGGGGACATCGAAGATCTCCAGCACAACGAGGTTGAACTGGACCGATCGACGACGGATCTCGAGTTTTACGGAGCCCACTACGCCCGGCCGTTGCTCAACACGGCGCAGGGCGAGATTTACCTCTATCGGCTGACGGAGGAGGACGCCCCCGGATACCGGACCCGCAACCGGAATCTCCTCACCTACGGAGTGCGGTTCCACCAGGCTCCGGTGGTCAACGCTTTCGACTACGACATCGAGTACGCTCTTCAAGGGGGCGAAGTCCGCGCAAGCTCGGCGTCCGCGGACTTGCGCGAACTCGACGTGGATGCCTCATTCTTCCACGCGGATGTCGGCCGCACGTTTGCAGACGGCTGGAAAACGCGCATCTCGGCTCATTTCGACTTCGCCAGCGGGGATGGTCCCGGGGCAGAATACAGTCGGTTCGATCCCCTTTTCGGGGCCCGTCGTGGCGACTTGGGGCCAACCAGCCTTTTTGGTCCGGTTACCCGGTCAAATCTGGTGTCCGGCGGCGTGCGCCTGGAAGCGAAACTGAGCGACCGGCTGGATGCGATGACGATGTACCGGGCGCTTTGGCTGGACGAGCCCACCGACAAGTTCGCGCTGACCGGAGTGCGCGATGCGACTGGCAATTCCGGCACCTGGGCCGGCAACCAGATCGAGCTGCGACTGCGCTACTGGGTCGTGCCCAGCCGCCTGCGGCTGGAAGCCAGCGGCGCGTATCTCGACAAGGGCCGTTTCCTGCGTGATGCTCCCAACGCTCCCGCAACGGGAAACACCCGCCACGGTTACCTGTCGCTGACCACCAGCTTCTAGTCATCGGGAGCCCTGATCCGTTTCCTCTTCGGCCGGCATCCGCACCGGCGCAAGTCGCTCAAGGTCGGTACAGCGGTCTCGTACGTCTGCCGTGACGGTCTCTGGCTGCTGCGACTTGCAACCTGCCGGTACAGCGCGAATGCAGGCACGCTCTGCGAGATCCGGACGCGGTCTGCATTCGTGCGGCCAAGCCAGGTTGAGCGCCTGGAACGGCCGGGGAAGGACAGCCTCAACCTCGTACTGAAGGACGGAGCGAGCGTTCAGGTAGGGCCGAGCTACGTGAAGACCGTGCTTGAGCAGCTCACATCGGGCAGGAACTGACGCGTTCCCATCCGGTCGGCGCGGGCAGGGAGAACGACCTTGAAGCTCGACGCTCTGCTCTGCGGCCGTCTGCCCGGGCGATCAGCTCTCGGGAAGCTGGCCGAACCTGCTGGGGAAGCCGGAAACCCGGCGAAGGGTGTCCGGAGAGAGGAAGTGCCGGTAGTACGTTTCGGTTCGGGCATGCCTTGCGGGGGATTGAGGACGGCCGGGCGGCCGCCCTCACCGGGTCAGAAAACTCGCGCCGTCATGAGCAGCCCCACGCCGAGGTCCGGAGCGCCTGCGCTCAACCCGGCGACGCCGTACCCCGTCAGGTTCAGGCGCGAGCCCACAGGGACGCTGAGCCCGCCGAAGAGGCTGTGGGAATCCTCGCCGAGAGAACTGATGGCACTGGCATAGTCGTAGGAAGCGATGAGCACGGAGCGGCCGAGAATGGCGCTGAAGCCTGCGGAGGCGGTCGGACCGCTCTCGAGGTCGAACCCTTCCGGGTCTCCGGGAAACCTGTAGCCGGCACTGACGAACGGGATGATATCGCCCATCGGATAGGAGACTTCGCCTTTCACGGTGTAGTCTGTCTCGCCGGTGGTCAGCTGGTCGCTCTCCTTCGACGTAGGCAGTTTCATCCGGCCGCTGAGCGTAAACTGCGGTCCGGCTACCTGCTCGCCGCGGAAGGTGTAGGCAGCGCCAAGGCTCAGGTCGCCAACCCCCTCGCGCGTGCCGCTTTCGGTCGGAACGCCGGGGACCTGCTCGCCGCCCGGCCCGATGACGACCCCGCCAGGCCCGTCGATACGAATATAGGGGACAGAAGCGGTCAGCGCGAGATTGCCGGTCGTGGCACGCAGCGCGACAGGGACGACAAGAATTTCGGTGTCCCCGGCTTCCGATCCATAGTCGCCGGTCGAGTAATCGACACCGGTCGACGCGGATAGCGAGAAGTCGGAACCTCCGGTGGACTGTGCGAAGGCCGGGGCACTCGTGCAGGCAAGCGCAGCCATCCCGAAGGCGAGGTAGAAGGGACGCACGTTAACACTCCTTAGATAAAAAGGGAGCGGCCGCGCCGCTCCCCAAGGCTGGTAATGGCTGTCTAGCGGCCGCGGCCGGGTACCGCGGTCACTGCGTCCCGGATCGCGCGCGCCTGTTCGGCTGCCGCCTGCCCGTTCGCCCGGGCAGCCTGGGCCTGCTCGACCACAGCAGAGGCGTTCACGCGTGCAGCCATCGCCGTATCGACCACAGCAGCGGCATTCCCGCGTGCGGCCATTGCCGTGTCGACCACAGCAGAGGCATTCCCCCGTGCAGCCATTGCCGTGTCGACCACAGCAGAGGCATTCCCCCGGGCACCCATCGCGGTTTCGACGACAGTCGATGCGCTCGAGCGCGCAGCAGCAGCGTTATCCTGCACAATTGCGGCGTTCTGGCCCGCAAGTGCGGCCGCGGTACGGCCACGTGCGCGGGCCTCTGCTGCAATCGCCGCTCCCGGCGCATTCGCCGAAACCCAATTGCCGATGCCGCCTTGCTGGGCGTTTTCCTGCGCGTAAGCACTCACACGAGCACCAAACGCACCCTGCGCTTCGGCTCCGTCGTCAGGCGCGAGATCATCCATGTCGACATCAAGACTATCGTCGAGACTATCGTCGCGGCCGGCTTCAACGTCGGCTTCAACGTCGGTTCCGATCTCGACTTCGCTTTCGAACTCGCCACCGTCCTGATCCTGCGCGAATGCCATGCTGCTGGCGCCCAGCAGAAAAGCTGCTCCCAAGATGTTCAGATTCCGCATCGGTCAGTTCCTTTGTGACACTATGGACAGGTATAGAACGACCGCCGGCGGGCGAATAATTCACCCCCGCTGCAAATTTTATCGGCAACTGCCGCAGACAAGCCCCCGGCCGAACACCGGATCCGGTCCCGACCGGCCCAGATCCTCCGATTCCCGGACGAGTGCCGCCACTCGTCCGGCTCCGCTCGCCCGCCACGCTCTGCCCGCCACGAGCGGCGCAGCAAAGGAGGTGCCGCGCACTCTGACCAGCGCGCCATTCCTTCCGACCGCCAGGATGTTCGCCCCGGGTGCGGCGAAGTCCACATGATCGCCCCGCCCGGCTTCGACCAACGCCCGGTTGCGCGAGTCCACTCCCGTAACGCCAACCACGTTCGGATAAGCCGCAGGATACATCGGCGGCGCTGCAGGACCTCCGTTGCCGACCGGGGCAACTACCAGCATGCCTTGCGCCTGGACCTTTTCAATCGCGCTCGCCACGATCGGATTGGCCGGACCGACGAGGCTGACGACGACCACCGGCACTTTGCGCTCCGCCATCCAGCCAAGCGCCCGCGCGAGCGCCAGCGAATTGCCTCCCTTCGGGTCGTTGCCGTAGACATCCGCGATCAGGAGCGGAGCGCCGGGAGAACCGCTCTTGATCCTGCCCGTGCCCGCCGCCAGCGACGCCACTGCGGTTCCGTGCGCATTTGGCAGGGGTGCACCGGCGGCAAAGCCCCTCTGGTTGAGCTTCGGAAGCAGTACGCTTTCGGCAACACCGCCATCGATGATCCCTATGGCGGGCGCGGTAACTTCGCTGGAAATCGCAAGCCGCGCCTTCGCGCGCGCACTTGAAGAGGATCCGCTCTGTACGTGGATGTAGTTTGCAGTGAACCGAGTTTCCGGAGCAATCCGCTGCAATTCGGCGACAGCCTTCTGCAGCGATTCCCCCGCAGGGACGCGAAACGTCACGTAGCGCGTATCTATACCCTCGACGGTTTCATCGTTCACGATGGCAAGCCCGTGCTTGCGCGCCGTGTCCAGAGCGCCGGGCGCAGGATCGATTGCCACGATTTCACCCCGGACAGCTGGAAAGCGATCGACCAGCTCCAGAACCTGCTCATGGGAGCGAACGAGATCCCTGAACCGGGCGAACTGGGCGGAAGCAAACGCGGGGACATTGTCGCGGGATGCCATCCGGAGGCCCGCGGAAGCGGCCTCTGCGGCGCGAGCGGGAAGATCCAGGACCCTTCCGGCACGCTCCTGCGCGGCAGCGCTTGTCTCTTGCGCCCGGCTGGCCCGTTCCTGCACGCGGGAGGCAGCCTCGATCGCGCGCTGCGCGTTCTGCTGGGCAAGATCGGACGGCTGTGCGACGGCTGTCGCGGCAGCCGCCGCGAGGAGCGTCGAAACGAAGGCAAGTCTGGCCGGAAGTCTCATCGAAGAAAGCTACCTTTATCGTTTCAGGCGGGGCCAACCGGCATCGCGGGCCGCCTTTTCTTCGCGCGCATTCATCGGCTCGCCCGTCAGCAATTCCTGGGCACTGCTCATGATCAGCGCAGAGGCGCTGCCCGCCTGCTGATACTCGAGGCCCGGCGACTGCTCACCCGGTGCAATCAGTTCCAGGCGCCACTCACCGCGTGAGCGGCACGCGAGACCGGAAACCTCCGCAGATTCGAAAGTCCGGCACGGCTGCCCGCCTGGCCCAACAAAGCTGATCCCAACCTGTACGGGGGCATCCGGTCCCTGGTTCGATGCGAGCTGCACATCGAGCGCGCGGGAGAGCTGGTCCTGCGGCAGAAAGGCGGTCGTGACGCTGCGCCCGCCGGTCAGTCCGTCAACCCCGATGCCCAGGAACAGCCCAAGGACCAGGGAAGCCGCAAGGGCCGCGAACTGCCCCCGATGCGGGATGCGGCTGGCCGGGGCGGACTTCCGGATCGGGACGACGCGGCGTTCGGCTCCGCGAAGCAGCCCTGCCAGCCTCTCGGGCACTTCCTCTTCCAGCGCGGGATCATAGAGCCCGGAGAGTTCCTGCCGGAGCTGCTTTTCCCGGGCAACGGCATCGCGCACCCGCACATCCTCGGCCATCGCGCGTTCGACCCGTTCCCGTTCCGCGTGCGCAAGCTCGCCGTCCACGTAGGCCATCAGTTGTTCTTCGGTAATCATGTGGCCTCCAGGCTCTGCATCAGTCTTCTGCGCGCGCGCACCAGCCGCGAAGTCAGTGTTCCCATGGGGATCTGCAGCAGATCGGCAGCTTCCCGGTAGGAGAGACCCTCCACCCACACCAATGCGGCGGCCTCCTGCTGTTCGGTGGGAAGAGCATTCATGGCTTGGTAAAGATGCATGTCGCCGACCGGATCGGGTGTAACGGCACGGGCAAGCGAGGGGTCATCGGCAGCCTCCGCGGGTGCGAGGTGAGCTGACTGGCGGCGTTTCCTGCGCAGCTCATCTATCCAGCAGTTGCGCATGATCGTGAATATCCAGACATCCAGCCGAGTGCCTTGCTGCCACAGGACTCGCCGCTTCAGCGCCCTTTCCAGTACGATTTGGCAAAGATCGTCCGCATCGGCGAAATCCCGCGTCAGGGAACGGGCGAAGCGGCGCAGGCGCGGGAGCAGGCCCAGCAACTCGCGCTCAAACTGCTCCAACTCGGCACTCCGTTCGTTTCATGGATAATACGATCCAGCTGGCCGGATTAATTCCGGAATGGAGAAAAGTTTTCCCTTCGCCGCGCCCGTGATCCCCACGGCAGCTCATGATAGCCGACGCGGTGTCGTACCGGCCGGCAACCCTCACCAAATCGGATCGGTTCTTGGCGCGACAGCGGCCTGGCCAGCTTCATCGTCGGCACGATCGTTGAGACCGGAACGGAGAACGCGGCAGCCGGACCGCTGCCGACTTGCGGCTGCTTTCGCATCGACAAGGCAGGTCCAAGCCTGCCCGTCATACCCGTGGCTGTCCCGGCGGAGGCGGGCAACGCCCGCGGCTTGTCAGCCCTCCACAGCCGCGCCGCGCACGGTCTGGGGAAGCTGACGCTGCCCTGCCGGCGTCACGCGCCAGATCGTGTTGGAGAGATCGTCGGCGACGATCAGCGCGCCTCGCGGGTCCACGCTCACGCCCACCGGGCGGCCCCGGGTCTTTCCATCTTCGCCCATGAAGTTGGTGACGAAGTCGATCGGCTGGCCGGATGGACGCCCGCCGCTGAACGGAACGAACACCACCTTGTAGCCGGACGGTGTCTCACGGTTCCAGCTCCCGTGCATTCCGACGAAGGCGCCTTCGGCGAAGTTCCCGCCCATTGCCCCGTTGGAGAATGCGAGCCCGAGCGGCGCGGTGTGGGAACCGAGGCTGTAGTCGGGGCGGATGGCTGACGCGACTTTTTCAGGCTTTTCCGGACGAACTCGGGGATCGTTGTGCTGCCCCCAGTAGGCGTATGGCCAGCCATAGAACTCGCCCTGGCGTACCGAGGTGAGGTAATCCGGCACAAGCTCTGCGCCAAGCTCGTCCCGCTCGTTGACGACGGCCCACAGCTGCCCGGCACCGGGAGTGGTCGCCAGCGCGGTCGGGTTGCGCAAGCCGCTCGCGTACACGCGGTGCATTCCCGTTTCCGCATCGACTTGCCAGATCACCGCGCGGTCTTCTTCCACGCTCATGCCGCGTTCGCCGACGTTGCTGTTCGAACCGATGCCGACGTAAAGGTATTGTCCGTCCAGGCTGGCGGTAAGGGCCTTGGTCCAGTGGTGATTGATCTCGGAAGGCAGCCTGGTGACCTCAACCGGCGGCCCGCTCGCGGTGAGCTGGCCGGGAGTGTAATCGAACCGGACGATCGCATCCTGGTTGGCGACGAAAATGCGGCCGTCGATGAGGGCGAGACCATAAGGCGCGTTGAGGCCTTCCGCGAAGACGGCACGGCCTTCGTAGACCCCGTCGCCATCCCGGTCCCGCAGCAAGGTCAGCCGGTCGCCGCCCTTGACGGAGCTGGTGCCCTGGCTCTTGATGTATCCGGCGATCAGATCCTTCGGGGTCAGGACCGGCGCGCCGCCCCCTTTGCCTTCGGCCACCAGGATGTCGCCATTCGGCAGCACCAGCGTCTGGCGCGGAATCTTGAGGTCGGTCGCAATCGGCGTAACGGCATACCCGGCCGGCACCACGGGGCGCGTATCTCCCCACTCGGCGGGGTCGGCAATGTTCATCGCGGGCAGCAAACCGCGGTTCGGCTCGGGAAGCTCGGGATCGGGGCCGTATTCGACAGGGTTGCTGTCGTTGCTGCCGCAGGCGCCCAGCAGCATGGCGACGGCAGCGAGTGAGGCGAAGCGAACGGGCATCATGTCTCATCTCCAAGCACCCGGGATGAGTGCGCGGCCCAGTTGGCCGCCACGGCCAGGACAAAGGTGACGATGGAGAGGATCAGGGCCGCCGGCATGGCCGCCCAGGCGTCTTTCGCCAGGACCAGCGAGGTCATGAAGCCGCTTATGAACGTTAGGGCTACCAGTCCGGCGTAGATCCAGCCGCGGCGGCTTCTCCTGCCGCGCAGCAGTGCGATAACGGCCCAGGCCAGCGCGAGTCCGGTGAACACCAGCCCCCCTGCCACAAGCCACGACGCAAAGTTGGTCCACTGGATCTGATAGGTCGAAGCGTAAGCCCAGTTGCTTAGAACAGCGCCCAGGAAGAGCGGAATGGTCGAGGCGATGAGTACCGCATGCACGGGGTGTATCGCCCGGCAATACTCTCGATCGATGCCGTCTCTCAAACTGGAGCTCCTCATCCTGCTGGCGCTTGTCGGTCGGGCGCCCCTACCCGAATGATGAACTGGCGCGCATCCGTCCGGGCTGTTGAGGTAGCCTGAAGTGCCAATCCCGCAAATCCGCTGAAGTTCCGGCATGTGCCGAGCAGCGCTGCCGCGTGCTTGCGCAACACAGGAGAAAAGCGGTGCGCAAACCGACTGCCCGAAATGCTGCGGCAGCTGTTCGGGCGTCGCAAGCTGCGGCCCAGCCACGTTTTTTTCGTTTCATACCCCGTCCGGGAGATGCTGCCCTGCAGGGGTGAAGCTAACGCGGAAGCATCGAATACTTGGAGTAGGTAAGGGGGCATACATGAATCGGCTTGGACATCGGAGAGGCGTTCTTCTTCATTCCTCGGCATTGTTTGCTGCGGCGGGGCTCCTCGCCCAGCCCGCATTCGCTCAGGACTATGGCATTCACCACACGGACGCTGACACTCTCGTAGTCGTGAACCCTGAAGGTTCGACAATAGAGGGTGCCGAGATCGGCATCTTCGCCGCTGGGGGCGGACTTGATCTCACCAATGCGGGGACGGTTCGCGGCAACGGAACCTCCGACAGTTTGCAGGCTCCCCCGGGTGCAGGCGTAGCAATCGCTCGCGAAGGCTCGCGCGTGGTTAATACCGGCAGCATTTCAGGGGCCGGCGCGGGCGTAACCACCGCTTACTACCTCAACGCCAGCACTGGCGCCCTTGAAGGCCGGGCGATTGGCACGAGGGTTGAGAATAGCGGGTCCATCATCGGCGACAGCAACGACGGCGTGCGCCTGATTGGCGGCGGTGCGATTACGAACAGCGGACTCATCGCCGGCCGTAACGGCACGTATGCTGACGGCATCTCCATGTATGCCTTCATGGGCCAGGACACGGCCGACCAAAGCAGCATCGGCACCGTCACCAACACCGTGGGAGGCGAGATCAACGGCCAGCGCTTCGGCATCATCCTGTCGGGAGGCGGTGACGTTACCAACAGCGGTACGATCACGGGAGATCTGGCTGCGATCCGTATCCAGGGCGACGAAACAAGCGCCAAGACCGCCAGCGTCATCAACCAGGGCGTGCTGACGGGGGGTGTAAGCATCGGCTATGAGATCGACAGCGCCGCTATTACGAACAGCGGCACGATCGTCGCGGCTGCGGGAGGCAGCGCTATCGCAGCCTTCGCCAACACCGTTAAGATCGATAACAGCGGCACCGTTACCTCTGCGACGAGCGAGGTGTACGCGGTGGAAGCGCTTGGGCTCGATACGCTGGAGATGTCGAACAGCGGCACGATCGAGGCCCGCGATGCCGTGTTTGCCGCAGCCGCAGGGACTTCGCTGACCTTCGTCAACAGCGGCACCATCCGGGCCCCGAGCACCGAAGAAGAAAGCGGTCATGCGGTGACGCTCGCCACCGGTTACGATCAGGTAACCGGGATGCCGACGATTGATGCCGAGACAGCCTACTTCGAAAACACTGCCGACGGCCTGATCGAAGGTGAGATATCGCTCGATTTCGCAGCGCGCTCGGCCTCCTTCGTCAACAGCGGCACGATCATCGGACTTCCCGGCGACTCCGTACTGGACTTCAACGTCTACAGTCATAGCGGCAACGCAGAGAGCTTCAGCTTTGAGAACAGCGGCCAGATTTCAGGCTCCATCGAAGCTGAACTGCTCGCCACCAACGTCACCTTCGCCAACAGCGGCAGCATCGTCGCCATGGCTGGAGACGATAGCGGCGAGCCCGCGCTCGACATCGAGAACGTCTCAACGGCAAGCAACAGCGTCTCCTTCACCAACGCGGCAGGCGGCTCGATCGCCAGCAATGGCGCGGGCGGTATCGGGTTGATCGTCCAGTCTGCGGCAGGCCTCCTGGCGCCTGACGGGGACGGCGGGGAGCCCACCGTCAGCGACGATCCGTCGATCATGGTTGCCATCTCGGTGGTGAATGACGGCTCCATCGTTGCCAATGACGGCGGCGAGGTGGTGGACATCACCGACTGGGGCATCCCGGGCAAGGACACCATGGTCTCTTTC
The DNA here is from genome assembly GCF_003958635.1 of Altericroceibacterium xinjiangense. Classification (GTDB taxonomy): domain Bacteria; phylum Pseudomonadota; class Alphaproteobacteria; order Sphingomonadales; family Sphingomonadaceae; genus Altericroceibacterium_A; species Altericroceibacterium_A xinjiangense. The sequence goes on from NZ_RSEK01000008.1 coordinate 138,730, forward strand.
GGCGGCGGCGCAGGTATCATCGGCCTGGCCCCGCAATCCGAAGCGAGCCTTACCAACGGTGCGGCAGGAGTCATCGAAGCGACCGGAGCCGCTTCGATCGCGGTGTTTGCCGACGCGGGTCGGTTCACGCTGAACAATGCGGGCACCATCGCCGGCACGACGGGTACCGCTATCGCGGACACCATGTTCGACGGTGGCGACTACAGCGTGATCGAAGAAATGCTGGCGCTCGGCAAGACCAGCGTCGCGGGGGCAATCCAGACCCTTGGCTCCATCGACGTGATCACCAATGCCGGTACGATCATCGGCTCCGTCGATCTCGCAAGCGGCGACGATACCTTCGTCAACAGCGGCGTCGTGCGCGGCAACGTGTCAATGGGCACGGGGGACGATCTGGTTCAACTCGCCGGCGGATCCGACGTGGAAGGCGTGTTCCATGGCGGTGAGGGCCGTGACACGTTCGAGCTCGCCGGCACCAGCGGAACGTTCACGAACCTGCAAACGGTAGCGGCCTCCGCCCAGTTCGAGGAGCTGTTGGCAAGTTCCGGCTACTGGGTCGCCAGCGGCAATGGCACCGCCAGCGCTTTCGACAGGGTGGTAATCGGCGAAGGCGCCACCCTGCACGTGCGGGAGACCGCCATCGGCGGCGCGCCTGCCAGCGCGATCGTAACCGACGACGTTGTCACCAACGGGCTCCTGATCCTCGACTTCAACAGCGATGCGCTCGCGGACATCGACCATCTCGCAATCTCGGGCACCGGGGGCGTCACCCTCGCCGGCGAGGCGAACTTCCTGGTCGATCAGAACACCCTCACCTACACTGGCCTCAGCACGATCGCGAACGGTTCGCTCACCCTGGTCGGGGACGGACGACTGGCGGGCGACGTACGGACCACCGGCGACGGCACGTTCATCCTGGGCGACGGCGGAACGACCGGAACGTTCGAGGGCGACCTCGTCAACGACGGTCACTTCGTTCTCAATCGTTCGGACAGCTACGACTTCCTCGGCGATTTCTCCGGGACCGGATCTTTCCTGAAGATGGGCGCCGGTACGCTGACGTTCACCGGCCTCTACAGCTACACGGGAACTACCGTGATCGATGGCGGCAAGGTGCAGTTCACCGGTCAGATCGATCCCGAGACGGAAATCGATCTGCAGGAAGGTATGTTCGACGTCAGCGGAACGCCGCAGACGATCGGGCAGCTTGCCGGCACCAAGGACTCCACGATCGTCGTCGACAACAGCCAGCTGACGGTCAACCAGAGCACGAGCACCGCTTTTGCCGGCAGCATCACCGGCGATGGGTCGCTGGTGAAAACCGGCAGCGGCACCCTGAACCTCACCGGCAACAGCACCTATACCGGGCCGACCGTGGTCGATGGCGGCGCGCTTGCCGTGAACGGCTCCATCACTTCGGTGGTGACGGTGAACGAAGGCGGCACGCTGAAGGGCAATGGAACGATCGGCGGGGCGACCGTCGGAAGCAACGGCATGATCGCGCCGGGCAATTCGATCGGTACGCTCCGGGTTGCAGGCGATATCACCTTCGCCGCCAATTCCATCTATGAAGTTGAAGTCAACGCCGCTGGCGAGAGCGATCAGATCCTCGCCACGGGCAGCGCGCTCCTCCAGGGAGGTACAGTCGCGGTGCTCGCGGACACGGGCGCATACCGGCCTTTCACGGAATATCTGATCATCCGCGCCGATAGCGGCGTAAGCGGCACATTCGGCAACGTCACCTCGAACTTCGCTTTCCTCGATCCGACGCTCACATACGGTGCGAACACCGTAAGCCTTCAGCTCGTCCGCAACGACATCGACTTCGCGGCTGTTGCCGCCTCGGCGAACCAGGCGAGCACCGGGGCCGCGCTCGAGGGTCTGGGCGTGCGCAACGACCTTTACGGCGACATCGCGATGTTGAGCCAGGCGGGTGCACGGCAGGCCTTCGATGCCTTGTCGGGTGAAGCCTACGCCGGCATCTCGAGCGGCCTCGTGGCGGACAGCCGCCACGTGGTCAACGCGCTGCTGCAGGCGGGTCGCAACGGCGGTGGTACCGGCGTCTGGGCTCAGGCGCTGGGCGACTGGGGACGCTTCGACGATGCTCCCGGCGTTGCCGAGATGGATACGGAGCATCAGGGGATCCTGGGCGGCATTGATTTCGGGCGGCAGGGCTTGAGCGCCGGCGTGGCATTCGGCACGTCGAATACCGACTATGACGTTCGCCAGCGCGCGAGCCGCGCGGAAGTCGACACGACGATTGCGGGTGCCCGCATCGGGTATTCTGCCGGGCCCGTTTCAGCCCAGGTGGGCGGCGCTTATGCCTGGCATGACGTGAATGCGAATCGCTCAGTTGTCTTCCCGACCTTCTCGGAAACGACGGAGGCGGGCTATGACGCCAGCACCACCCAGTTCTTCGGTGAACTGGGCTACCGGGTGGCATACGGCTTGATGATGCTCGAACCGTTCGCCCGTCTGGAGCATGTTCGCGTCAGGACCGACGGGTTCGAAGAAACCGGCGGCGGCGTTGCCTCGCTCACCCTCGATGAGGACGTGCGGAAGGTGCAGTTCGGCTCGCTCGGGCTGCGGGCCGCCGCTGGGGGTGCGATTTCTCCGGGCGTGACGCTTGAGCCGCATGTCTCGGCGGCGTGGCGCCATGGCTGGGGCGATCTTGCAGGCCGCTCCCGCGCAACCCTCTCCGGCGGCACGACAGGCTTCGACATCCTCGGTTCCCGCATTGCCAAGGACGCGTTGGACCTCGACATGGGCTTGACCCTTCGCAGCGGAAGCTTCCGTATCGGCGCGGCCTATCGCGGCCTGATCTCCGATCGGTGGAACAGCGACGGTGCGCAGGTGACGGTAGGCTTTACGTTCTGACATGGTCGGCAAGGCAGAGGCTTCGCGCCCCCTGCCTTGCCTGCCCATCTGTAAGGCGGCCGGCCGCTTGCCTGCACTTCAGACCCTTCTCGGCCATACGAACATCTGAAAACTGATAGTTGCGCATGTACTTCGAGAGATCGTCTCGCACCGCGCGAATTTTGTCGGGCACCTCGTCATGTCGGTCCATTGCAGCGCAGACGTCGCCCCTCTCGGGCGGACGGACCTCACGTGCAAAACGCGGCCCTGCATCCATTCGCGCAGCGAAACGCCTTCAGCAGGCAGGCTTCTCGCCGACCTGCAGGCGGAAAGGATCCAAACCACGGTTCAGCGCCGGACGACGTGGCGGCGGACGACGTGGCGGCAGTCCATTTCTCCGGGGCAGCCTCTTTCATCGGCTCTAGAAGCCGTCTGCCGCGGGATGGTCGCGCCTTGAGGGGCCGGCTATCCCGGTCAGCAAGAGGCCGTCGTCGATGAAGAGTTCTGGACCGCCGAGGTCCCGCTCAACCCGTGCGAGCTGAGGCGGGCTTTTTGCTGACGCAGAGGCACAGCCTCGGGCCGCAGGGTCGCCCGAAGGCGTAAATCCATGTTGTCAGAAGATTGTATGGTGCGCGACGCAGTCCTGAGCGAACCAGTCTCTTGTCGAGAATCCCATTAAATCCCAATTCCGGCGCCCTTTTATCGCCACGGAAATCTGCCGTTCGATCCCGCAAGTCGCGGTGAGCAGAGGCTTTCCCTCATTCTTGTGTGCGCGACAAAATGTCGGAAAAAGGCGAAAACCACCGTAAATCTGCGGACCGCCCTGAAATCGAGCATGTTGCGCCCGGATTTCTCCCCAACGCGATGAAAGCCGAAGGGATGCTTGCGAGTCGGGTCGGGATGGGGTAAAGCATGAACATCCACCACGGAAACTGACTGTTAAATCCTCATTCCGTGGGAGGACATTTTGCGTAAAACTCGAAAATTACGCTGCTCGGATGGTCGGTGGAACAACGTTCCTCCCGAGCACGGAAAGATCCGGCCGAACGAAGTCCGGAATCCGTGGGGTGCCGCAGGGAAGCCGAAGATCGACCCGCCAACCTCAATGGACGATCTGTTCTGGGAGGAAGCAGGGCGGTTCGTCAGTCATGACAACAACGGTCCCGTCGACGCCCGGAAGAGGCTGGTGCAGGAAGAGTTCCTTGCAGCCCTGAGGGATGGCGACAGCACCATCCGCGCAAGGTTGCTGTCCCAACTCCACGATGTGAGCAGGCGCATCGAGCACCAGAAAAACGAGATCCACTGCTTGTTCATCGAGGGAAAGGCGCGGCTCGGCGAGGAGTTCGACCTTGCCCAGAAGCTCGGCCAGCCTGCTCCCGATATTCTTCCACATCCGGATCACGTCGAGATCCGCGGTGGCGAGGTCCACTTCAACGGACCCACCGACCACCGCGGCAGGGAAGCGTGGGAGATGATCAAGGCGGCAATCCGTGTTGCCGCCTGCCTCCATGACATCGCGAGGACCGAGTTTCGGCGGACCGGCTGTTCCCTGGCAAAGGAGGAACTCAGGCTGATCGAAAAGCACAGGCGCTGGCTGATGCGGAGCGTTCCGCGAGGGTGGAACTGGAAAGAGGAGATCTACTGCAGGGACAGTCTGCTCGCCTTCGCGAAGGAAACCGTAACCCGCCTGAAGGAGATCGGCTATGTCGCGCCCGAAGCTATCGATTGAATATCTGTCGCCTGACGAACTCAGGCCTTCGCCCCGTAACGCAAGAACGCATTCGAAAAAGCAGAAGGCGCTCATCGCCGACAGCATCCGGCAGTTCGGGATGGTCACCCCGGTCGGCATCGGGCCGGACAACGAGCTAGTCTACGGCCATGCCCGCGTGGAGGCCGCCAGACTGGCGGGACTGGAAGCGGTACCGGTGGTCAGGCTGGATCACCTCACCGCTGACGAACGTCGGGCCTATCTGCTGGCCGACAACCGGTTGGCGTTGGAGTCCGGCTGGGACCGGGAATTGCTCGCCCTGGAGCTCCGGGAGCTCGAGGCGCTGGACTTTCACCTGCCTGCGCTCGGGTTCAGCCTTCCGGAGATCGACAGCCTCTACGAGGACCTCGATAACAGCAGGGTCGAAGGTTCCGATGCGCCGGATGACGAACTGCCCGATCCCTTCGACCTGACGGTAACGATGGATGGTGATATCTGGTTGATGGAGCAGCATCGGCTGCTGTCCGGCGACGCGAGGGATCAGGCTTGCTATGATCGCCTGCTCGGCGATGAGACGATCGACGTCGTGTTTGCTGACCCGCCTTACAATGTGAAAATCGAGAACAACGTCTCGGGGCTCGGCAAGGTGCGCCACGGCGATTTCGCGATGGCATCTGGTGAGATGTCACCCGGGAATTTCACGGAGTTCCTCGAGCAGGCGCTTCAGCCTGCTGCGGACCGGATGCGGGACGGCGGAATCGCCTTCGTATGCATGGACTGGAGGCACATGGTGGAACTGCAGACCGCGGGTCTGCGGGTGTTCGACGAACTCAAGAACGTCTGCATCTGGAACAAGCGCAACGCCGGGATGGGAGCTTTCTATCGCAGCAAGCACGAGATGATCTTTGTCTTTAAGAGCGGGGCTGCCCCGCACATCAACACGTTCGGTCTGGGCGGCGAGGGAAGGCACCGCTCAAACGTCTGGGATTATGCCGGTGTCTCCGGTATCTCGATGACAGGACGTGAAGAGCTTGCGATGCATCCGACCGTGAAGCCCGTCGCCATGATCGTTGACGCGCTCAAGGATGTGTCCGCTCGGGGCGCCATCGTTCTCGACAATTTCGGTGGATCGGGATCGACACTCATTGCGGCTGAGAAGTGCGGGCGGCGCGCCCGGCTGATCGAGTACGATAACCGCTACTGCGATACGATCGTCAGGCGCTGGCAGATATACACCGGCCGGCAGGCCATCCATGCCGAGACCGGCCAGACCTTCGAGGAGCTGGAGGCGAAGCGGTTGGGGTAACCCCGAAAGGCGTCTGGGGTTATGTAAAGTAGCGGTTCGAGTTCGGCGACGGAGGCCGCGGGCACTGCGATTGAGCGGCTAGCCGCGGCATGACCCAGGGCTAGCGGCCTCGTTTGCGCCTGAGCCACTCGTCATGCGGGAGCCAGTCGCCGCGTGCCTTCTTGCCGATCTTCCAAGCGTTGACGGCGCCGATCTTCGAGAGGCGCATGCGAGGACTCGCGCGACCGCCGGCCAAGGCTCTGAACAGCGATGAAAAATTCCCATTGGACCTCTCCTTCCCTTACCGAGCCGATTCCGGCCCGTTGCCTTCCGAAAGTGACACCCCGAGCCACTCCGCGATCTCTCGTTCAGCCCCGGGGTCGAGTGATACGCCCATCGTCCCCGCGCGGTCGAGCAGCGAGCGGTAAAAGGCCTCGCTGATCTCTGCTGCCGGGGGCGCCACCTCCGAATCAAGGCGAGACCCGCCGAACTGGCAGCCGCGCACGACGTAGCCGATCGCGGTACGGGCAACTTGGACACCGTCGAGAGCGAGCGCGTCGCGGCACCAGCGCGTCGCCTCGGTGAGGTTGAACGCGTTGGATGAGGCGTAGCTCGCCAGCACCGCGAACAGCCGCGGCCAGTCGTCGCGCTTGACCCGCGGCAGGTCGAGGACGCGCGAGAGCTGTTCGACAGCCTCGGGCTGCTGCAAGGTTTCACCCCGGGTACCGGCAGCGGGTGGCTGGTGCCGCTCGTCGTCCCAGAGATGATGTTGCGAGAAGCGGACGTGCGGGAGGCCGAGCGCGGCGATTGCCGCCGAGAAGTTCCCGTGGCCATACCAGTGGGACTGCTTCGCGCCGGGAAATGCCCGGGCCGCTTCCAGCGCGAGCGCCGCGAGGTTGAGCGGGCCGCTTGCCCCCTCGTATCGCTGGCGCACGAACTCGGCGAAGGCCGGCTCGTCGGCGTCGGCCTGGTCCGCCTCGGCGGCCGCCATCCGGCTGGTAAACGTAGGCTCGTCGCCCGGCGCGTCCGCGTCCGCTAGCAGGAGGGCGCCGATGGCATCGAACCCGACGATGCTGTCTGCGAGCGCGGTGTAAGCCGACGACAGGTAACCGGGCGAAACGATCGTGATCCGCCGGTCCTCGGCTCGCAACCGCTGCAGCAGCGGCGTGAAGTCGGAGTCGCCGGAGGCGAGCACGAACTCGTCGAAACGGGTGCGGTGATCGAGGAGGTCGAGCGCGTCGATCACGATGCGGATATCGGCCGCGTTCTTGCCTCCGCGGGCCACCGCCGGGCAATCTATGACTTCGAAGCCGGCGCGAACGAGGCCCGGCCGAAAACGAGCGAAATAAAGCCGGTCATTGGGCTCGCCCGACGCGTGCGCGTACCCGGCCGGGTTGAGATAACACCGCGCCACGAGCCATCGTCGCGGGTCGCCGGAGAGGTGGGTGTTGGCAAGGACCTGCAGCCAGTCAGCTGGCTCCGACGCGAACGCCCGTGCGGCGTCCCGGTCGAGCTCCCACAGCCTGATGAAAACGTTGTCGAAATCGACAAGAATGGCGCACTTCGCCACCATGTAAAATCTCCATTTAAAAGGTATCACGCGGCCAATCCGCGAGATCTCCTGCTGCGGTCCGCCAAGTAAATCCGTAGCAAAGGCTATGGATTTGTAGCCGACTCGAAGCCCATCAAGCATACGAGCAACTTGTCACTTCGCAAGGACCGAGACGCGCTCACGTCACCTCGGGACGCGCGGTTGCCAGTGGTCTTATGTGAAGTCGGGTTCGAATCCGAATGCCTCGAGCCAAAAGGGTCTGGTCGGTCTTGTCAGACCAAATGCACCTGCTAGCGACGTCGTGCTGTCAGTCTAGTCGCACTGCTCTGCCGTTTGGCGGGATTGGCAGCTTTTTGCCTGGCTCAGGCGAAGAAATTGGAGGATCTTGCCGCCGACCGGGCCCGTGCATTTGGTCTGACAACACCGTCTAGCGGTTATTCGATTGAAGGTAATGGCGGATGCGTGTCGAAGGCCAGCTTCTCAAGTTCAGCCGCCCCAGCGACAATGCGCTCCAGAACTTGGAGAAGGGACTGCTGTTCTGCCAGCACTATGCTGCGTACAATGACCCTTTTGAATTCTGGACGAGTATATCCAGCGGAATCCCTGACCCCGATCGGGAACCCGAGCGATATCTGGCTGCCCTGCGAGCTTGGGGTTTTCATTGTCGGACGGTCGCCGAGGCAAGAAGTGACCCGCTCATACAGGATTCGGTGGACGACTATTTTGACGAGTGTCAGTCGTACGCACCTCCGTTCGAGGAAATGCGGCAGCAGATGCGGATTTCCTGCTTCAGTGCCGAGGCTGACAATCTGCTGATGTGGTCGCATTACGGCGACGGTCTGCGGGGGTTCTGCATCGCATTCGATGAGGATGCCATCAAGGGGGAAAGTAGGGACGGCTACGTGCTCGACGTTGCCTATCTGGATAAGCCTCCCCGCGTGGACAGCTTCATCTATGGCGTGGCTTGGGATCAGGACTGGTACAGTGATGTAGCGATCGAGGAGGCGGAGCATGCTGCTCGGGCTCAGGCAGAATTCTGCGACCGGATGAGGTTGCGATGTACGAGGAGTCGGGCGCGGAAGCGCTCGGCACGATGCGCGAAATCTGGCAGCACGTCTTTGCGACAAAGCCCGCCGAGTGGAGATACGAGCGGGAACGTCGCTTGCTGGTCCAGACCGACATGGACGACACACGTCCCTTGCTGCGAGCCTACGACCGCACAGCGGTCAGGGAAGTCATCGTAGGAGAGCGGATGCCGGAGGATTATCGGGCACGCCTGATCGCAGTAATGCGGGAACTTTATCCAGATACACCCGTGAGAACTGCCAGTCGTGCAGAGGGTGTCTACAGGCTATCCATCTGTTCCTGATCGTCATGCGTCGGCGACAGCAGCCTCCAGCTGCATCTTGAAGAACTGCCAGCGCTCTTCCAATGCCGCTCGGCCGGGTCCGCTTGTGCCGTTTACGAGCAAGGTCCGATCGCCAAATTCCGCGTAGCCCGCCGCGAACAAGGCAGGGTGAAGCGCGATCTGCAGCGTACCGGGATCGATACCCAGCAGTCCAAGATCGAATAGCGTGTGGAGGTCGCTACGCAGCAGCAAGCCGTTACCGGCGCCGTTGTCCTCGCTAGTGGAATAGGGCCGGATGTGCGCAGCTTCGATCAGACCGGGGAAGTGGCAGCCGCTGACCTGACATTGCGGTCCGTATCGCTTGATAAGCCGATCGCGAAAACGGCGCTGCCCGCGACGGAGAGCAATCTCGCGCAAGATGCGCCGTCGGGTCTCGATGACCGAAGCCGGACTCGGCTCGTTCTCGGTGGCGAGTTCGGGAACCGGCACCGTGCCGGCGAAGTGCCGGATCAGGCTGTCGATTGGAAGCTCGCTGTCCAAGAAAGGCTCCAGAGCTGCAAGGTCAATCTCCTTGATCGACATTTGATCGCTGGGGCGCAGAACCGCTTCATGCACGCGCGCAACGGGGAGAGACGGGCAGGGAACAAACGTGCCCCCATAGTGAGCCGTATACTTGATCACCGGAACCTGCTCGACGACCGGATCTTCAAATCCGTGACCTTTCTTGCACATCCACGGCGGGAACATCGTAACGCGCTTCTTGATATTGCCCACTCCGCACACCGGGCAGTGCAGCCGTTCCTTTTCTCCGTTTTCCTTCTCGACCGTCTCGATCTCGGCCAATCCGATAGCGGCTGACCGGGAGCGGATGATCACTATATCACCTGGCTGCACCTGAAGGTGGTTCGGGACGCTGCTATCATATCTATAGGCGCTGGCTGGATCGTCATCATACCCGGCGTTTCCGCCATACTGACGGACCCCTTCGATGGTCAGAAACGACCAAGCCCGACGCGCGGTCATGAGAGCCTTCGCGCCAGCATTATTCAAGTACTCGCTGGACGACCTTCCCGATCTGGAAGGCTAAGTAGGGGGGGACCGCATTACCCACCTGCGTGAACTGCTGCGTGCGATTTCCCTCGAACAGATAGTTGTCAGGAAAGGTCTGGAGGCGCGCGGCCTCGCGAACAGTCAGACTTCGGCACTGAAGAGGATCGGGATGGATGAAATAGTGTCCGTCCTTGGCGATGTGGCTTGTGACGGTGGTCGAAGGCTGGTCCCAGCACTGCACGCGGAAGCGATCAGCGAACTTGCCCGAGGTCCAGTTCTGGTGGGCAGGCGCTAGGCCGGTCGGAAACTCCGACGCCTTTGGGGAGCGGTCGAACATCTCCGCGAATGTGGCAGCAAAGGCATACCGTGCGAGGTCGCTTTCCATGTGTCCGCGCGTCTCGTGGTTCGGCAGGTGATCGAGTTCGGGATCGATCAGCCAATCTGCCAGCTCCTTGTCATCCACAATCGCGGATTCCGTTGAACTCGTCGGCAGGACATCGTTGCGGCCACTCACTGCTTCGGCGTTGGCAAACAGCCTTAAGGCGACCGCATCGAGCTGCTCGTCTTCCTCGTCGAATGCCGCCCGGGCAGCCAGCCGGAAGGCTTCCACAACGATCTCGCGCCATGCAGACGGCGAGTCCTCTACCTTGCTCAACCGGCTGCGTAGGACGGGCATCCCGCCCAGAACCTGTCTTACGCTGGGCGCAACATCGCGCGGCCGCAGATGCTGTTCGGGCAGCTGGAAGACCGACATGCGGCAAGCAAGGTCATGCCGAATGCCGAACAGGATAACCCTGTGACGGCGTTGCGGGACCCCGTGCTCCTCTGCCCGGAGAATATGGGCAGCGCCGCCCCGGGCATTGCCGATGACGAGTGGCAGGATGGTGTAGCGGTCCTTGGACCCGCCAGCCTCCATCAGATCGATGACAACCTTAGAGAAGATGTTCTCGCCATCGACGCTGGCGGACAGGAAGCCCTTTACGTTCTCCATGACGAACGCGACGGGCTTCAAGCGGGCGAGGATGCGGATGTATTCGCGGTAGAGGAAATGCCGATTGTCCTCGCTTGCTACGTAACCGGCATTACCCCGATTCCGTGCGCGTCCCACGAGCGAATAGGCCTGACATGGCGGACCACCGACAAGGATGCATCTGTCGGGCGCTTCTGCGGCAATCTGGTCGATCAGCGGATCGATTTGCGCCGTGGCCTCCGGGGTCCCCAGCTCCAGCTGCATGGTTTCCTCGCAGGCCGAACGCCACTGATCGGGGAAGGCGCCAACCAGCTGCTCCCGCGAAAGCTCGCCACGGATGTATTCGTGATATTCGCGCGGCGCCCGTTCGAACTGGCGGAAGAAGCTACGCATCCGGAGCGTTGAAAAGGCCGAGGATTCCTTCTCCACGGACAGCGCGATGTCGAACACCCGATTGCCGTTCGCGTCGCGCACTGAGGCGAACCCTTCCGCAAGCCCGCCGGGTCCGGCAAACAGATCAACAACCTTGAACATCACGTCCTGCACAACCAGACTCCATGGAGACTGGCATTACCAGGTATGGTGGCTTCCTCCAGGGAAAAAGCATGGTCGACGTCGTAGATAGCGCTACGCGCTCGAGGATGATGTCCGGCATCCGGGCGGCGAACACAAGACCCGAGCTGAAACTGCGCCGGGCGCTGCATGCCCGGGGCCTGCGCTTCAGGCTTCATGACAAATCCCTACCCGGCCGGCCTGACATCGTGCTTCCGCGCTGGCTCGTCGTCATCGAGGTCCGAGGCTGCTTCTGGCATCGCCATCAGGATTGCCGCCGGGCAACCAAGCCGTCGACCAGGCCCGACTTCTGGGATGCGAAGTTCCGTGCGAACGTCGAAAGGGACAAGCGGAACGTGATGCTGCTGCGCGATGCCGGCTGGAGGGTTGCGATCGTCTGGGAATGCGCGCTAAAGGCCAGCAACATTGACGTCGTGACGGATGCGATCCTCACGTGGATGCAGTCGGACGAGGGGATGCTCGAAATCCCCACGGCGCCCGCGGGAGCCGATCCGGCACTGCTCTCCTGACAGGCCCGCGGCCTTGGTGCCCTGACAGGACCTTTCAGGCTTTCTCTGCCCTTTCGAAGAACCCCTGTACTCGAGCCAGCCTCTCCTGTTCGCCGAGCGCGCCGAGGCAGGTGATCTCGTTATCCCGCCGGATCATGCGCGCAGCGCGCCGCGTGATCGGCTCCATGCGGTTCGAGCCGACACGGGCCGAACTCACCACCCAGGCTTCAGCCAGCGCGCGCGCAATATTCGAGTCCGCGCCGATGCCGGGCCGTTCGGTAATCTGCACGAAAGCATCTTCGGACAGGGCACGAAGCAGACCCCACCTGTCCTCGTGATCCTCACCGCGGTCTACCGCACGAGCCCTGAGCCAGAGCCTCTGGAACGTGTTCCGCACTCCACCGCGAAAGCGGTCCGGATGCCCATCCTCGAAGCGCCAGAGGACAATACCGGGCGCAATGCAGCACGCGACGCAGGCCCATACGTCGTCCCGCATCGCCTCGGCTCCGTGGAGAATGCCCCCTTCGCCCAGCCAAGCGCCGCAAGCTGCATCAAAGGCAGCCCGATCGGTCGCCCCGCCCCTGTTCGGAAAGCCATGCTGCACCGCCAGCGCGGTCAGGCCATCGAGTAGTGTCTGGAGATCATCCTGTGATGCCCGCGATCCGCCGCTGGCCGCATGGGTGATCGAGCTCGCTGCGGCCGCCAGTCGCTCGGCCATCGTACCCTCGCGCAGGAGGTCCGGAGAGCCCAGCAGCCTGCGAACTCCGATCTCGTCGAGGCGTGGCATGAGACGTACATCATTCGGCATCGAGCTCTCCGTGGAAAAGGCTGCCGATCGACAGGTGGAAACGCGCCGGATCGTTTTCGGCGAGCGTGCGCACTGAGCCCACCGATTGTCCCGGGAAAGCCTGGTTTATCCATGCCTCGATCACCGAACCAGTCGAACCTGGCGTGCTGATGGCGTGGTCGGGCGGGAAGTGGTCGAGCGTGATCGCAGAGCGGATCATCTGCCCGGCAACCGAGCAGATGAGCATCCTTAGGACAATGTCCTCCTCGTTCTGGACCGCCTCCACGAACTCCGGACGGTCCTCGTTAAGATAGAGGCGGACAGAGCTCATGAACTCTTGGTCGAGATGCTGCGGCGACCAGTCAAGGAACCATTGGGCATCCCGGTGACCTTCCGAAAATGCCTCTGCAAAGCTCACGGTCTCCATCGGGAAGCGCATGCCCGCCGGATCGACGCTGATGCGGACGCTGTCCTTCCAGAGCCGGGCCCCGCGATGTTTCGGTGACAGGCGGCCGGTTGTCGAGCCGGCTGAAAAGAGAACAAGCTCGGTCGCCAGATTCAGCGATCGTGACACGTCGTGACCATGAACCGCGATTTCGAGACTGGCGGAAGGGTGTTCTGCGTCCAGCACTTGGCGCGCGACAATCTGTTGGCCGCGGGGAATACGTTGATTGCCGGTGCCCTGCGTGACGATGCAGAGAAACTGGAGGCTGTCGGGAGCAATGCCAATCTCGTCCGCAGCACGGGCGAAGTCCACGCTCACATGACGCTCCATCCTGAGCGACGCCGAATAGTCGAAATGCTCGATCTGATGGTTGTCGATCACGCACGGCTCGCCGTCGAGCGTTGCGAGCCAAGGGCCCGCCACGACGGCATCGCCGTCCGGGCGAAGGTACGGATATGCAATCTCGACCATCAGGAAGCCTGCTCGGTTGCGGTTACACGGATTCCGGCCGCGCCATCATCGGGGAAGGCGATCCGTGCGAACAATGTCGTGTCGGAGTGTGACGCGGCTACGATCCCTGTCGAAGTCGTCAGTGGGGTTCCCGCTTCGTCCTCCCAGCATATGAAGGACACATCCTGATCGTCATCCTCGGCGTCCGCGAGCGCGCCGTCCATCACTGCGGCAGGCGTGGCGACGAGTCGCAGCGAATGACCGCTGCTGTTGGCGACGTCGATCTGGAATACTGCCTCGATACCGTCAGTCCCTTCCTCGATCCTCCGGAACCGAGGTTCGCCGATGTGCCATTGACGCCGACCCGCTCCCCGGCCTCCCGACCCGCCACCGCCGGAGCCCCCGCCGCCGGGACGTCCGCCCCCCGCGCCCGTGTTGCCGAATATCGGCATGCAGTTGCCCAGTCGGTCTGCGGCCCGGGCAAGCGGAGGTTGCTCCGAACCTCCGGAGGCCGCGCCGGGCCCAGGATAGGCATATGACGTCGCAAGGTATTTCAGTCGGGACAGGGCGACCCGTACATACGTCTTCGCCCAGCTCTTTGGCATCTGATCCGGTATCCAGTCGTCATGCGCCGGCGGTTCAGCATCCGCGAAGGCCTGTTCGACCTCGGGGTCATCATTACAGATGAAGACCCCGGCCCACTCGACCGTGTCACTCGGCAGCTGAGTGCCCTCGACATATTTTACGACAAGCTCGACCGGCCGCATGAGGGCGATATGCGCACTCGACGACGGCAGCAGGCTCTCGTCCTCCGGGACCAGATACCGGCGGGGCTGCCGGAATCCGCGCCGGATCGAGCATTTCCCAAGGTGCTGTATGGGGCGCTCGGAATCGATGTCGTACAGGTTAGGGCCGCCATCCTTCACGCAGCGATAGGCTTCAACAAACAGGTCCAGTGGTGGAAACTGCTCTGGTGCCGGCAGCGGCAGAACCTCGCCGTCGATCTCGACCTTGAACTCTATCGGCAATTCACCGTCAGGTCCGGGCAGCATCTTTGGCCAGAAGTACCAGAGCAGCGCCTCCTGTATCTGCGCGCCAATGTCCTCCAGCGAAAGATCGTCGTCGAAGTCCGGATCCAAGACGACCAGCGTGGTTCCCGTAAGGCCATCGTCGCGGTCGGGCAGTCCCAGCAGCCGGCGAAGGCGAGCAGCCTGCTGCCCGGTTACCGGGTCCACCACATCCTCGTCTTCGACTTCAGTGCCCCACCAGTGCCGGCCAGTCAGGCGACCATGCTTCCTCATGTCGTGGGCCTCGCCGAGGTGGCAGGCAATGAAGCGATTGATGGGCTTCTCCTTAGAAGAAAGCGTGAGGGTGTCGATCAGCACAGTGCTGCACCGGCTCAGCTGATATAGCGAGCTCTTGCCATATCCGTAGGTGCCGCCTCCTCCGGCGAGGTCCCGTCGCGCGCCCATGTTCCGGACGAAGTTGACGAAGTCGTTGGCTTCGCCCCGTTCGGGAATCCGGTCAGCCCGGACCGGTCCGCCGAGACCCGCCGTCTGCCAGTCGGAAATCTCCATGACCACTTGGCGATCGGCATCGAGGAACTCCCGGATACCTTTGGCGGAGGACTTGTGAGGAGGCAGTTCGGCGAACACTTCCTCTTCCAGGATGGCGAGTTCCTTCTGCCGGAGTTCGCGCAGGTGAATCCGGTAGCCGACACCGAAATCCTCCCGTCTCGCATCCCACGAATTCTGGACAGTCTCCCGGATCACGGTCTCCAGAAGGCTTAGTGCCGGCGTGCCGAGGAGCTTCTTCATTCCGTCGGCCGTCATGCCTCCGGCAGCCTTAAAGCATTCCGCGTGAAGAGTCAGGGGTTCAGGCATGCGACAATCTCCTCGAGCAGGCCGTCGACGGAAGCCGGCGGAACGCGCAACCCGGAGGCGAAGTCCAGATCGACGCGGTACCGGAAGTGGCTGACGCCCGCGGGGAGCGGGTCCTCGGCAAACGAGGCTGGCGTGAGGCGCGGGAAACCATCCGCCACGGAATAGAATTCGGTGGAAAGCATTCCGAATCTGAATCCGGTCCAGTCATTGGCAAGCTCCGGAGCATATCCGACCATCGCCAGACGATCGGCCACCGCGCCCGGGTCGCTCGCAATACGCTGTGCACGTTCGGCCTCACCCGGGATCGACAGCGCGCCAGCCGCATCAAATTCTAGGACGAGGTGCGCGAGATGAAGGGAGCCATCCTGCGGTGCCATCAACTGGTCGATTGCCGATACCTCTATCGTCCTCGATTGCGCCCGTAGCGATGTCTTGACCTCGATCGCCCTGCCCCCGCCCCGGAAGTCATGGCGAGCTCCCGTCGGCCCGAGCCAGAGTTCCCAAGCGTCGTTCCGGACGGCGAGCAGCCGGTTCAGGATCACGAGCTCACCGAGCAGCCCGAGCGCGACCTCCAGCGTCGGCCGATCGCGGTTGGCGCCAACCAGCAGGCTGCGGAAGTCGGTGATCGCTTCCTCGATACCGCGGGCAGGCTCGCACCCGGCGCCGAGGCGCCGGATTATGTCGGCAACTACCTTCTCAAACACTGCCTCCAGTCGTTCGCCGCGACAGGTGAGGTCGATGAAGCGGACCGGCAAGCCTCGCTGAAGGAGGACGCTGTCACGAAGTTCGAGGCCGTTCGTGTCGTCGATTGCGGGGAATCTCTCGCCCGGCATTAACGGGACGAGAAGCCGGGCTTCGCGCTCGGTTCCGATCGCGAGCCTGACCGGGCCAGCGCGGTCTTCGACGCCAACGACTAGGGAGGGGACGCCTAGGTCGTTGTTGCGACCCGTCTCCGCCCTCAGACGCTTCCACCCTACACCGGCGAGCGTGTCCGTCATGCGGCTTGCCCGTCAGCGCCGACGTCCGCCTCGACATCCTCTTCCTCGCCATCGTCGTGGTCGATCGGCACGCGGACGTAGCTGGTCTTCGTCCCGCGATCAGGAAGCGCCAGCCCGACTGCCAGGATGTCACTCACCGCGTCCAGCGGTTCGCGGAGCTTCTCGGACCTGGGCGTCGAGTTCGCGTCGATCGCGTACAGCAGCAGAAGCGGGATACGGTCACCCACCTGCGCCTGCCGGAACTCCTTGATTGAGTCCCATGAGAGGTCGTCCGGGCTGCCGTGCACGTCCATGAGCAGGTCTTGGCGCGACATGAGGCCCTTGATGTCGGCAAGACCATCCCGGGTCAGACCCTTGAGGCGGGCGCGATTGACGAGACCGACCTTTCCGAACGCGCCGAGCGGGACGTTGGACTTGTTCTTCCCGCCAGCCTCGACGATGCCCACATTCCACGCTTTGTAGGGCTGATCTGCCCTTCCGGCCTCGAGGCGGATGTACTCGAGCAGCTTGCCCGAAACGAGATCGCGCTGATCGCTCCGGTAGTTCTCGAGGAACGCCATGGCGTCCTCGTATGTGACTCCCTTAATGAGCCGCCCACGCGGTACCGTCGTGATGCCCTGGCCGGCGGCCGCGTTTATCAGCTTGGAGGCCGCCTTCCAGTTGTGGTCGAGCGTATCCTTATCCCGGTGCGGAAAGCGGATGGTCTGGAGATGCTCGCCGGAGAAGCTGACATCGCATGCCTGCGCGGCGTACATCTTCTTCGCTGCAGTGATCGCCATGCCCGGAATCCGCCGCACGCGGATCGAGAAGTCTGCCGGCGTTATGTCACGCTTGCGGTACTGCTGGATATCGGCGCGGATTTCCGCTTCGACAGTGGCGAGGTCGCGAAAGGCAACCTGCAGGTCATCTGTCATCCAGATGCGGGGAAGGTCCGCATAGCCGAGACGAAAGCCGAACCAGCGCCCCATCTGGAGAAGGGTATCATACTGGTTAGACGACCGGACGAAGTAGCTGACCACCAGCCCCTCGATGGTAAGGCCGCGTGCCAAGACCGAGCCGCCGACCACGATGTATTTTTTCGGCCCTTTCGTGTAGTCGAGGCGCGTCTCACTGTCGCTGTTCTCGACGACGATCTCGATGTCAGCGAGTACCTGCCCGAGCTGCTCGCGGACAGCTGCGAAGGACACAGGCGCCAGCCCGAAGTGGGACGCATCCACCCTAGCTGTTTCGTCGTGCCAGAGCTTCTCGAGCCGTTTCAGGACGGTCTTGTCGTCCTTCGCTAGTTTTGCCGTGATTTCAGCTTTCCAGTCGCTGATCTTGTCGGCGAGCGCGTGATGGGGGTGCGTGTAGACCGTGGTGTGCACGAGCATCGAGCTGTGATCGGCGGACTGACCTCGCACGTACCGGCAAGCTGTCGCGAGCAGGAAGTAGCACAGGGAATCCGCTAGGGAGCCCGGGATAGCCGGTTCGAACGTGAGTCGATCCTTCGCCGACGGCGGCCGTACCAACGGTACGTCTGCGTCGGGCACGTCCCGGATCATGTCCAGTCCGGCCTCTTCGGGGGTTTCCTCGTCGGCCTCGATGGCGTCCCTGCCGAACAGGCTCTCCGGACCGAAATAGCCGTCGGGCTTCGGCAGGTCGGTGATGAAGTCCTCAGGGTAGAGGTCGTCCAGACCGCCCGTCGGCTTCTCCGGATTGATCAACACGTTGGCAAACGGCGTCGCCGAGTAGCCGACATACTGGGCCTTCGGCAGCGCGGCAAGGATCCTGCGAATCCGTTCGTTGATGGAGGTCATGTTGTACTGACTGCCGGTCGCGTTGACGCCGGCTTGGTCGCACTCGTCGTCGATGATCAGTACAGGCATGCGCGCGCGATGGGTGGGGGGCGTCTTCTCGATCGTAGCTAGCAGTGCATCGAGCGGCGCCACGTTCTTCTTTACCGCGGCGATTTGCACGGCATCCATGATCGAGAACCACTTGCTGGCCGGCTTGTGAAAATCGGTATCGCTCGTCGTGTGGAGGTGCCAGCCATACTTGTTTCGGTCGAGCAGATCGAGTTCGAGCCTGTCCTGCGTCTGCCTGCGCAGCGAGTTGGTCATGCCCGTCAGGACGATGACAAAGCGATAGCCTGCGTCCACGGCCTTGGCGATCACGGCCTCCATGTTCGCTGTCTTGCCGCTCTGCACGTACCCTACCACCAGGCCGCGACCACGGAACTCCGATTGCCCGGGGTTCTCGAGCAGGGAGACGACCTCCGTTGACGTGGCGTCGATGCTTTCAACGGTCTCCTTCGGCCACTTCTTCCTCGTGAGGAGGTAAGACTCCAGTTTGGGCCAGTGCTGGTCCCCCACGCGCGGGCCGTCGTACCAGTGCGGACGACGCGGCTTGCGCAGCGAATAGTTGCCGAGGAATTCGATCTTCTTCTCGTAGGCGGCCTCGAGCTCCGCGACGGCAGCCTTCCAGTTCGCTTCATGCTGTGCGTCCAGCGGCCCGAGGAAGCGCTCGAACGAGGCACGCGCTTCGTGTGCAGCCGTTTCGAGGTCCAAGCCGGCAGCCTGTTCCTTGCGGATGTTTGTCACCCAAGCTTCGACCTGTCCGGCGGCGGGGGGCGGGAGAGGCGGCGCATCCGCTTCACCGATGAGCGATGCTACCGAAACACCGTAGTTCGTGGCCAGTGCCTTCAGGATGTCGATGCCAGGATTGGAAGCGATCCCGCGCTCGAGTTCCGAGAGATAGGCTTTCGATGCGCCGATTTTATCAGCGACCTGCTGAAGCGATTCGCCCGTTCCGGCGCGCAATTTCTTAAGAAGGGTGGGAAGGGACATTTTCTCTCCGTGACCTGCTTGGCTGGGCCGCTGCCTATATCGCTCGCGATGGGCCGCCGTCCGCTGTTGCAGATGCACATTCCACGTTGGAAGACGAATGTCAATCGTCTGTCAAAACGTACAATCGTGTTCGCTGAAACGTTTTCTGTCGCCTCCGCGGCGCATCTCAAGTTGCGGGCAATACGGCACGCGGAGCAATCTGATCCAGTCTGGACCTACCTTGACATCATTCTCAGGAAGGGTCGCCATATCTTCTGCTGGTGTGCGCAGTCCTCGACCCAGAGGTCCGTTTTTGGGCCGATTGCGGACCAACCGCTTCTAGGCCGTGTTGACAAAAGACTTCAGCCATAGGCGCGTGGCGGCGAGGTTGAGGAAGCTCTCAAAGGACAGGGTGG
>NZ_RSEK01000009.1 GCF_003958635.1 Altericroceibacterium xinjiangense
TCACAGCGCCTCCTTGCGCCGCCTGTGAATCAAATCTGCGCTGCTTTGGGAATCCCTTTAATGGGTCCTGAGCCTAGCATCGCTGCTACTACCCACCTTCGTGCCGAAGCTTTATTCGCACCTGCTTTCCGTGCGTACCATTCACGCTGGTCCTTTATCCGGGCATCCTCGTAAAGAGACATGCGACGATCCAGAGGCTTTTCGCGAACGCGACACATTTCCGTCGTCACTTGATCATCGGCAGCAAACTCGGCGGGCAACTTTGTTCCAGCAAACTGGTTTGCGTCGAGAATGTTTTTGAGGTGCTTACGGAACTCTCTTGTGGCTCTTGCGTGGTCTTCCATGTCAAATGGCGGTGCGCGCATACAAAATCGCCAAGATGATGTCTTGATTGATTCTGCAAGGGCGCGTCCCTGATACCAGACCTGCTCTGGCTTGTTCAAAAATCTCCAAATAAAGAAGGTCAAAGAGAGGCAGAACAAAAAGGTGAATAGATAGTAGTACCAGCTGTCTTGACCGGAGCGCCCGCTCATCGCTCCGCACACAATTAGGAGCGCGTACTCTGCGCGGAGCGACCAAAGATATTGCCCCTGCGACACGGCAGAGAGCTTGTCTGCTGCACGATAAACTGCCGGAAAGATCGGGCCTTTGGTCAAGGAACCACATTCCGAATTGCGCTAACTATAGTGTTTGCATTCCAGCCGACAATTTCGTCAGCAGCATCGCTGATAGCTTTCGGCGTATTCACTGAGCCCCAAGGCTTGATACCGACAATTGGCTTTCCGAGCTGCTTGGCAAAATCGATCTCAAACTGGATCCACTCGCTATGGGCAACATACATTCCACTTGTGACAACAACACATTGGACCGGACGAATTTGATCTCTGATTTCTTCTTGCAACCCGGCATTCGACATTTGATCGAACTTATTGCTCTCCGGGACTGAGTAGTTGGAGTATGAGAAGTTATTGGCAGCATCCAAGAATGCTACCACCCGCTGGTAGTGCTCTGAATAACGCCAAGCATGGCTGATGAACAGGCGATAGGTATGCAGGGTGGGCATGGCAGGGATCCTTTCTCGCGACAGTCCTGACTATCGCGGAAGCGCCAACATCGGAAGGGACGACGAGGGAAGTCTCCACAATAGAGTTTCCTACAGTTTCTAACTGCCGTCACTGTTCGGCTTTCCAAAGCTGAAAGCTGATCTATGCCCACTACGAACTGCAGTCCGCAGCAGAGCAACACCCTCGCGAGCGAACTTCCCACACCCGCCCGCAAGCCCCGCCACAACGAGTGGACCCGCGCCAAGATGGTCCTATTCCTGCGGGAGCTTGCGGCCTCGCAGTCCGTATCCCAGGCGGCGAAGTCCGTCGGCATGAGCAGGCAGTCGGCTTATGCCTTGCGCAACCGGCTGGTCGGCACGCCGTTCGCGCTCGCGTGGGAAGTCGCGCTGGAGGCGGGCTTGCAGCAGCTGGCCCATGCGGTGATGGACCGGGCGATCAACGGGGAGGAAGTGCCCCATTACTACCACGGGGAATTGATCGGCACTTCGCGCCGCTATGACGGGCGGCTCGCCACTTGGCTGCTCGACAACCCGTGGAAGGTCGGCCGCAACCAGGTCGCGCGCGAATTCGTCGCCCCGGCATTCGACAAGCTGCTCGAACGGATCGAATGGGCCGGGCTCGACTGGGAAGAAGGCGAGTGCCTTCCGGGCGCCGGTCCCGCCCCGCAGACCGAGGCGGAAGGAGAGGAACGGGAAATGGCCTTCCTCACCCGCAGCTGGTACGCCGACGCAGCCGACGCTCCCTCCACCCGCGGACGGCGGGGACGATGATCGTGCGCGGGATCGGGTACCGAAGCGGGCAGGGTGCCGCTGCCGGGACGCAACATTCTTGCGCCGATGCGACGGAACATTTTATTTTCTCCGCACGCCCGAAACTGTCGTTTTCATCCCCCAACCCCGCGCAAATCCTCGCCTCTCGGGCCTGACACCGGGGTGTAGGACATGTCAGGTATGTCAACCTCGCACCTTTGAATACAAAGATCCGGAACCGCATCCCGGCCGCCCCGTTACAAAAGGGAAGGCCGGCGCCCCTCCCAGACCCCCCTCCCGGGCGCCGGCCGACCAACAAAGGGAAAGCCTGAATGAAGCAAACCCTCATCCCCACATTCGCAATCGCTTCCGCGCTCGGCTTGTCCGCCTGCGCTATGACTCCTGCGGGCGTCACGGATGCTGCGGCCCCCGGGCCTTCGGTAGGCGCACCGCTCCACACCGGCACCCCGCTGGTCGCCACGCTCAGTGGCCCCGCGGTCCCGAACCGGCAGGGCGATCAGGACGGCAACGGCCAGTTCGCGCTATGGGCGGACTCCAGCCTCAATCGTGTGTGCTACAGCCTTGGCGTCGGAATGATCGACAACGCCACTTCCGCCGCCGTCCATCGCGGCGGTCCCGGTGAAAGAGGGCCGGTGGTAGTCCCCCTGAGGACACCCACCCCGCGCCAGAGCGAAGGCTGCGTGGACTCGGTCGATCCCACCCTAGTCCGGGACCTCATCGCCAACCCGAACAACTACTACGTCCACGTCCTCACCACGACGTACCCCAACGGGGCAATCCGGGCGCAGTTGATGCGGGAAGAAAACGTTCGCTGAAGCCTACTGGCTCACCAGCGCAAGCTGTACCTTGGCGCTGCCGCGGCGGATTATCCCAATCTCCTCGGCAGCAGCCTCGCTCAGGTCGATCACCCGCCCGTGCCCAAACGGCCCGCGGTCGTTGATCCGCACCACCACCGACTTGTCCTGGTAAGTCACCCGAACCAGACTGCCAAAGGGCAGGGTGCGATGGGCCGCAGTCAGCTCATCCGGATCGAACCGCTCCCCGCTCGCAGTCGGACGCCCGGCAAGCCCCGGGCCGTACCAGCTGGCGACGCCGCCCTTCAGCCGCCGGCTGACCTTCGCCGCGCTGTCCCGCATCACATTGCCCGCAGCCTTCACGGCCTCGGACAAGGCTGCGTCGTCTTCGGGGGAAGGGGTGAAGCGCGGCAGCGCCGCCTCGCTGTCATCGACAGCCTCAGCTTCCGCCGCGACCGACGGGCTCTCGTCAACGCTCTGGGCCTGTACGGCCCCAAGCCCGGTAAGAGCGAACGCCCCCGTCGCGATCATCGCTGTCAGCAGCTTCATGGCTGTCCTCCGTCGACCAAGTCGGTCAACGGAATAAAGCAGCCTTCGCACATGCGGAACCAGCGGGTGGTCACTCTGTCCCGCCCGCGGCTCACTTCATCCCGCACAAAGCGGGCAAGCTGGGGATAACGCCGTTAGCCGCCCCGCTTCGCCAGCAACCGCAGCCGCAAGGCATTCAGCTTGATGAACCCTTCGGCATCCTTCTGGTCGTAAGCGCCTGCGTCATCCTCGAAGGTCACGTGGCGTTCGGAATAGAGGCTGTCCGGGCTCTTGCGGCCGACGACCTGCGCGTTGCCCTTGTAGAGCTTGAGGCGAACGGTGCCGTTGACCTGCTTCTGGCTGAGATCGATCGCAGCCTGCAGCATCTCGCGTTCGGGGCTGAACCAGAGGCCGTTGTAGATGAGTTCGGCATAGCGGGGCATCAACTCATCCTTCAGATGCGCTGCGCCGCGATCCAGGGTGATCTGCTCGATCCCGCGATGGGCCCGGGCGTAAATCTCGCCGCCCGGCGTTTCGTACATTCCCCGACTCTTCATCCCGACGAAGCGGTTCTCAACCAGATCCAGCCGACCGATGCCGTGCTTCTGGCCAAGATCGTTCAGTGCAGTCAGGAGCGACGCGGAGCTTAGCCTGTCTCCATTCAGGGCTACACCGTCGCCGCGTTCGAACTCTATGTCGATGTATTCCGGCTGGTCCGGCGCATCCTCGGGATTGTTGGTGCGTGAGTAGACGTAGTCCGGCACTTCCTCCCACGGGTCTTCAAGGACCTTCCCTTCAGAAGACGTGTGCAGCAGGTTCGCGTCGGTGGAGAACGGGCTTTCGCCGCGCTTGTCCTTCGGCACCGGAACCTGGTGCGCTTCGGCCCAGGCGATCAGCGCTGTACGACTGTTGAGATCCCATTCGCGCCAGGGAGCGATCACCTTGATGTCGGGGTCTAGCGCATAGGCCGACAACTCGAACCGCACCTGATCGTTGCCTTTGCCAGTCGCGCCATGGGCGATCGCATCCGCACCGGTTTCGCGGGCAATTTCGATCAGGCGCTTGGAAATGAGGGGGCGGGCGATGGAAGTGCCCAGCAGGTAGTCCCCTTCATAGCGGGCGTTTGCGCGCATCATGGGAAAAACGAAGTCGCTGACAAACTCTTCGCGAAGATCATCGATGAAAATGTGCTCGTCAGGAATTCCGAGCAGCTTGGCCTTAGCGCGTGCCGGTTCCAACTCCTCGCCCTGGCCCAGATCTGCGGTGAAGGTCACCACTTCGCAGCCATAGGTCACCTGGAGCCATTTCAGGATGACGCTGGTGTCGAGGCCGCCCGAGTAGGCAAGAACGACCCGCTTGAAGTCCGCGCGCTGGCTGTCCGGCATACTTTTCTAGGCTCCATATTGAACGTGCCGGGCCGGTATCAGGCAGGGGGGCTGGACGCAATGCGAGCCTTCAGCGAATGCGCCTTGCGCCAAGCCTCGGGTTCAAGGCAGCGATGTGATTGAGCCACTGCTTGGGTTTGCGCAGCAGTTCAGCCGGATAATCCACGGTGAGCCCAGCGAGCTGGGCCATGCGCCCTACGAAGTGGATGCAGTTTCTGCGGTCCAGATCGTAGTAATTGCCGGGCTGCTTGCGCCAGGTCGTGACTTCCTGCTTCATCCGGAGATAGGTTTCGTCGGAAATGGGAATCGTGAAGTGCCGATTTGTTGTGCGAACGTACTTGGGACCTTCAACGATGATGACGTGCTTGACTGGCCCCGCCAGCACAGCCGGGCCGGCGGTCTCCGCTGAAAAGCCGTAGTTCTCGTTTACAGGCTGCCCGGTGCTATCAAGCGTTCCTTCAAAAACCACGAAGGTGTGCGGATAGCGGCCGAAGAATGAACCGTTGAAGCTCTGGAAGGAAACCTTGACCTGCGCAGAGGCCGGGGTTGCTCCCGCACACAGAGCGGCAAGCGCCAGCATCATGCGCAGCACGAGATCGCGGATCAGGCGGTGCTTAACCACTATCATTCAGCTGCTTGCGATTGGGCTGCGTCATATGCTTTCTCAGCTTCCATGATGTAGTCTCGTGACAGCGGCAGTGCATGACGATTGCGGATGTACTGGATCTGAAAATTGCACATCCCGCCGGTTTCGAACGCCGCCGTCGAACCGGCGAGATAGAACGTCCACATGCGAAAAAAACGTTCATCGAATATGGCGGTGATCTCATCGCGATGGTCCATGCAACGGCGGTACCACTCCCGCAGCGTCTTGGCGTAATGCAGGCGCAGGGTTTCCACGTCGCTGGCAATCAGCCGGCTTTTTTCGCTGGCCGCAACAGTTTCGCTGAGTGCTGGAATGTAACCGCCGGGAAAGACATACTTGTCTGTGAAGGCATCGGTCGAGCCGGGTTTACCCATTCTGCCGATCGTGTGGAGCAGCATTACACCATCTTCCTTCATCAGGCTGGCGCAATCGCGGAAGAAACGCTCGTACTGGGGAGTGCCGACGTGTTCGAACATGCCGACCGACACGATCCGGTCGAATGTTTTCCCCCGCTGAGCGAGGTCACGGTAGTCCACGAGTTCGAATTTGACCCGATCCGAAACTCCGGCAGCCGCGGCCCGCTTCTCCGCGAGTTCAAGCTGCTCCTTGCTCAGGGTAATTCCAAGAACCTGTACGTCGGCCTTGCGAGCGAGGTAGATCGCCATTCCCCCCCAGCCGCAGCCGATATCCAGAACTGTCAATCCTGGCTTCAACGCGAGCTTGGCGGCGATGTGGGCAAGCTTCGCCTCCTGCGCCTGTTCCAGCGTCATGCCGTCTTCCGGCCAGTAGGCGCAACTGTACTGCATATGCTCGGGGTCGAGCATCAGCTTGTAAAGGTCATTCCCGATGTCGTAGTGATGGGCGACGTTACGTCGTGCGCTGCCTGGTTTGTTAAAGGAGCGAGCAACGAATTCAATCCGCCCCCGTATCCTGCGCAACAAACTTGGGCGCACAAGCTTCCCGCGCTTTTCCCACGGATTGTTCGACTGGACAAGCTGGACGAGCTCCATGACGCCGCCGCGTTCGAGCACGATGCGGCCGTCCATGTAGGCTTCCCCGGCGCCGAGACGGGGGTCGAGCATCAGGTCGCGCGGGACCTTATCGTCGGTAAAGCGTACGGCGACATCCGGAAACCCGGGCTCCAGTTGCCCGAGGGTCAGGTGCCGGCCATCGGCAAAGGTGATCTCCAGCCGCCCCCGCCGGACCATCTGACCCATCAACTTGTCGAACAGCCTTGTTGCCATCGTGCGAACTCTCCCTGACGTTGGCGGTCAGATGATGCGCAGGCGCGGGCAAGTCAATTGCGCTGCCGCCTCCACCGTGAACACCTCAGATCCCCGCGTACCAGTGGTAGCCGCGATCCTCCCAGTATCCGCCGTTTCCGCCTTCGATCCAGTCGAGGCTTTCGACGGCTTCTATGCCGGTCAGGTACTTGGCATGCTTGTAACCCAGCTGGCGCTCAATTCTCATGCGCAAAGGCGCGCCATTGCGTACGGGAAGCGGATGGCCGTTGAGTGAATGCGCGACGATGGTCTGGGGGTGAAAGGCGTCGATCAGGTCAACGCTTTCATAATACTCGTCGCCGCCCAGCCTGTCGGCACAACGAAAGACGACGTAGCGCGCGCGGTCCTGCAACCCTGCCAATGCCAGGATGCCTCCGAGTTGCGGGCCGGTCCATTGGCCGATGGCGCTCCAGCCCTCCACGCAGTCGTGCCGGGTGATCTGGGTTCGTTGAGGCAAGCTGTGCAGTTCTGCGAGCGAAAGGGAGAGAGGCCGCTCCACCAGGCCGCCAACTTGCAGGCGCCAATCGGCAAATCCGTTCGCCAGATGAGCAAGATATTTAGGGCTGTCCGGCTGGATGGTGCCATTGCCGCGAAAGAACGGCGAGATGTCTTCCGGCGGAAACTCACGCGCCAGCGAATAGCGGCCGCCAATCAGCCGATGGGCTGCCTTGTGCCAATCGTCGGAACTCTCCAGCAGAGCTGCGACGGGCTTCGTTTCCGCTAGCTTGGAGCAGCCGGTTGTAATGGCCGCCATCATGGCGCCAAGAAAATACCGGCGCTTCATCTCCGTCCTCCGGTGATCATGGCACGCATCTGGCCAAGCGGGCCGGACAGAAGCACAAGGATTACGTGCACCACCGAAAAGGCGAGTAGTGCCCAGGCGACTATGAAGTGGATCGAGCGCGCGCTCTGCCGTCCTCCGAACATGTCGAGCAGCCAGGGCCAATTGGCGTCCATCGCGGGACTGAGCGCCATCCCGGTAAAGATCATCAGCGGCAGCAGGATGAAGATTACGAAGCCGTAGCTGAGCTTCTGGAGAAAGTTGAACTTGGATCCCGCACGATGGAAGTCGAAGCTCAGATGGCTGGCGATATCAGCCCGGACAGCGCTCCAGCGCCACTCCCTGCGGGTGGTCACGAGATCGCGGTGGAAATGGCCGTTGATCAGCGAAGCGATCATGAACACCAGCAGCGAGAGCGCGAAAACCCAGGCGAACAGCAAGTGCCAGTGACGGGCGGCCGCAAGGCTATAGTACCCAGGAATCGTGGCCCAGCCGGGAAACCGGGCTACTTCAAGCCAGGCATCCTTGGCCTCAAAGCCCCATTTGCCCCAGTAGAGAAGCGGGTGCGCGTTGGAGATGTTGAGCCCGGACATGAACAGCACGACAAGCGCCAGCACGTTCAACCAGTGCCACAGCCGGGTAGCTAAGGTGTGCCGCTTCATGGTCTCTCTTCTTTGCGGGCAAGGTAGAGCACGTCGCGCGGTTGGCGCAGCAGGCTCTGCCCGGAATCGACGAACAGCGTTTGGCCACTCTCCAGCCACCCTTCGGCCAGGAACAGCGCCGCTTCGGCAACTTCGGCAGCAGACGTGCGGCGCTCGAGCAAATTCAGCCGGTGCGAGACTTCGGCTTCCGCCGGCGACTGGTCGTGGCTCGCGAGAATGGCGCCGGGCGCCAGGGCGTAGACGCGGCTGCCCGGTTCGCCGGCCATGGCCATCATCGGTACGCTGGCCGCGATGGCGTGCTTGCTGATGGTATAGCTGAAGAAATCCGGGTTCGGGTTGGCCAGCTTCTGGTCTGTCAGCTGGATCACCCGCTTGCCGCCCCGGCTGTGCGCCCGGGCCAGGAAAGTCTGCGCCATCTCGACCGGCGCCTTGGCATTGACCTGCATAGTTTCGGAAAACACCTCGGGCTCGAGCTGCTCGGCATCGTCCGGCGGGAAGATGGCAGCCGAGTTCACCAGCACCCTCCAGTCCTCAAGCCGCTCCGCCAGCTGCGCGATCATCGTTACCCCCGCACCGGGCCGGGAGAGATCGCACTGCACCACTTCTGCCGAGGGAAGGGTGGCGGCCAAAGCTTCCGCTTCGCGGCCTGAGCTGTTGCAGTGGATGACCGCGTGCCAACCGGCATCCGCGAAGGCACGCGTAATTGCCGCGCCAATCCGCTTTCCCCCGCCGGTGATGAGTGCTGTCCGCTTCATTCCTCTGCCGGTGCGATCAAGACGGACCCATAACGGTACATGCATGTGTATGGAGCACACTGCAGGCCTTCGGGAAAGACTTGTCGCGCGTCATTCAACCGCAAGACATGGCAACGATGCTGGCAAGGTCGTGATCGGCGAAAGGCTTCGCAAGACGTGGAATGCCGGGTGCCGTCCCTTCCGGGGCGTCGGCGTACCCCGACAAGATAACGCACCTCAGTTCGGGTCGCAGGTTGCCGGCTTCGCGCACCAGATCGCCCCCGCTCATGCCAGGCATTGCGTAATCGGTAATCAGCATGTCCACAGGACGGTGTTTCAGGATTTCGAGCGCAGCGGGGCCAGAGGTAGCCTGCAGCACCTCGTGTCCCATGTCCGAAAGCATGGTCACGGTGTTGAGAAGGACAATGGCATCGTCGTCCACGGCTAGGATGCACAGTTGCCGGCCTCCTTGAACGAACGGCTTGGGAGGCTCACACGAACGCTCTTGCCCATCCGAGGCGACAGGCAGGCGGATTTCGGCTGTCGTTCCCTTCCCGAGTTCGCTGGTGAGGCAGAACTCGCCGCCGCATTGCTCGATCATCCCCTTGACCATCGGCAGACCGAGCCCGGTTCCCTTGCCAATGCCCTTGGTGGTAAAGAACGGCTCGGTGGCATTGGAAAGCGTCGCTTCGTCCATGCCTTGGCCTTCGTCCGCCACAGAGAGACAGACGAAGCCGGTCGGGCCATCCCCCGGCCGCTGGCACAATTCGGCAGCGATCGTGATTTGTCCGCCGCCGGGCATCGCATCCCGCGCGTTCACCACCAGATTCATCAGGGCGAGCTCAAGCTGCGTGCGGTCGCCGATGACCGCGGGCAGGCTGGCGGGGAACCGAGTCGAAATCGTGATGCCCGGCCCAATCGTGCGCTCCAGAAGCTCGGCCATTTCCCTTACGCACCTTACGATACCGACGGGTTCCAGCTGAAGCTCCTGCTTCCGGGCAAAAGCGAGCATTCGCTGGGTCAGGGTCGCTCCACGTTCGGCGGCTGCGACGGCATTGTCGAGGAAGCGGCCGACGTCCTGTCCTTCGGCCATGCGCTTGCTGGCAATCTGCAGACTGCCCAGGATCGCCGCGAGAATGTTATTGAAATCGTGGGCCACCCCGCCGGTCAGCTTTCCGATCGCTTCCATTTTCTGGGACTGGAAGATCTGTTTTTGGGCCGCATCCAGCGCCTCCTGGGCCATCTTTCGTTCCGTCAGGTCGCGGGTAATCTTGGTAAAGCCGACAAGTGCGCCGCCATCTTCCCGGATCGGATCGATCACGACATTCGCCCAGAAGCGAGAGCCATCCTTGCGCACGCGCCAGCCCTGGGCCTCGAAACGTCCTTCGTGCTTGGCGGTTTGCAAGGCCATCTGCGGCATTTGCGCTGCTCGGTCTTCTGGCAAGTAGAAGGCTGAGAAGTGCCGCCCGATGATCTCGTCGGCCGTATAACCCTTGAACCGCTGCGCGCCGGCGTTCCAACTTGAGACATAACCGTCCGGGTCGAGCATGTAGATCGCGTAGTCGGTGACGTTCTGAACCAGGAGGCGAAAACGCTCCTCACTTCGGCGCAGGGCTTCCTCAGCCATCTTCCGTTCTGTCAGGTCGCGTGTGACCTTGGCAAAACCGATGTGCCGCCCTTGCTCGTCCCGGACAGGATCAACGATCACGTTCGCCCAAAACCTGGTGCCGTCCTTGCGAACGCGCCATCCTTCGGCTTCGAACCCGCATTGTTCCAGCGCGGCACGCAACACCCGGGCAGGAAGCCCGCTGCGGCTGTCTTCCCGGGTGTAGAAGCGTGAGAAATGCTGCCCGATTATCTCATCGGCCGTGAACTGCTTGAGCCGCTCAGCGCCGGGATTCCAGCTGCTGACGATCCCGTCGGGATCGAGCATGTAGATGGCACAATCGGTAACGCTCTGGACCAGCAGGTCCGCGCGAGACTGAGACAGCGTTTCGTTGGACATGTGTGATGACAAGACCCCGTGATGAAACGCAATGTGCGAAACCTGGTATTTGTTCCTGGTCTCTGCCTCAGGAGGGCAGGTTCTTGTTCAGTTCCTCGATCCACGGTGCCGCGCTCGCATCGGAAGGAGCCCGCCAGTCGCCGCGTGGGCTCAGCGCGCCGGCCGAGCTTACTTTCGGCCCGTTGGGAATGGCTGAGCGCTTGAACTGGCTGAAGGAGAAGAACCGGTACAGGAATTTCTCAAGCCAGCGGCGAATGTCGTCCAGCGTGTACTGGTGCCTGGCGTCTTCCGGGAATTCTGCAGGCCAGATACCGCGTTCGGTATCGCGCCAGGCGTGCCATGCCAGGAAGGCGACCTTGGAAGGACGCTGACCGAACCGCATCAGGTGATGCAGGAAGAAATCGTTGAGTTCATAGGGACCTATCGTGCTTTCCGTGCTCTGAATTTCCCCGTCTTCGCCAGCCGGGACCAGTTCTGGCGAAATCTCGGTGTCCAGGATCGCGGTCAGCACCGCGTCCGTCTCGGGATCGAACTGGTTGGTGCGGACGGCCCAGCGGATCAGGTACTGGATCAGCGTCTTGGGAACACCGGCGTTGACCGCGTAGTGGCTCATCTGGTCGCCGACGCCATAAGTCGCCCAGCCCAGCGCCAGTTCCGACAAGTCGCCGGTGCCGATCACGAACCCGCGGTGGTGTCCGGCCAGACGGAACAAATAGTCGGTGCGCAGGCCCGCCTGCACGTTCTCGAACGTCACGTCGTACACCTTTTCGCCCCGGCCGAAGGGGTGGCCGATATCCTCCAGCATTGTCTGGGCAGAGGGACGAATATCGATCTCCTGCGAGGTGATGCCCAGCGCGTTCATCAGCTTCCAGGCATTGCTCTTTGTCCCCGCAGAGGTTCCGAAGCCGGGCATCGTATAGCCGCGGATCGTGGAGCGCGGCAGGCCAAGCCTGTCGCATACCTTCGCCGCAACGATCAGCGCGTGCGTGGAGTCGAGGCCGCCCGAGACGCCGATCACCATGGAGTCGCCGCTCGTCTGCTCAAACCGGCGCATCAGGCCGTCGATCTGGATGTTGAATGCCTCGTAGCAGTCCTCGTCCAGCTTTTCCGGTCGGTTGGGGACAAACGGAAAACGGCGAATGGGTCGGATCAGGCCAATATCCCCGTCGGCTGGGCTGTGGTCGAACACGACGGTGCGGAAGTCATCTTCGGGCCGTCCTTCCGCTTCGGCCGCGTCGTTGAAGGTCGGCAGGCGCATCCGATCGGCAAGGATCCGGTCGCAGTCGATGTCTGCGATCGCGAGTTCCGGGTCGAGGCTGAAGCGTTCGCTCTCGCACAGGAGATCACCCAGTTCATAGATGATCCCCTGACCGTCCCAGGCAAGATCGGTCGTGCTTTCGCCATGGCCGGCAGCGGAATAGACGTAGGCGCTGGCTGTACGCGCGGAGTGGGAGCGGCAAAGCATGTGCCGCTCATCCGATTTGCCGATGACGATGTTGGACGCCGAAAGGTTGCAAAGGATCGTCGCGCCCGCGAGCGCACCATAAGTGGAGGGCGGCACAGCAGCCCAGAAGTCCTCACAGATCTCAACGAAGAACTTGAAGCCCGGCAGATGCTGGGAGGCAAACAGGAGATCACGGCCGAACGGAACATCGGCATCGCCCACCTGGATCGTCTTGCCAACGATGTCGCGCCCGGATGCGAACCAGCGCTTTTCGTAGAATTCGCGGTAATTCGGGAGGTAGACCTTGGGCACAACGCCCAAAAGTCTTCCCTTGGCGATCGCCAGAGCGCAATTGAACAACCGCCCTTCGTGACGCAGCGGTGCGCCGATCAGGAGCACGGGGCTTAGATTCTTGCTCGCCTCTACGATCTCGCCAATCGCCTGCTCGACCATGTCGAGCAGCGCGTTTTGCATGACGAGATCGTCCAGGGCGTAGGAAGAAAGACACATTTCCGGGCAGACCAGCAGGTCGATATTCCGATCATGCGCCCGCTTTGCCTGATCCAAAATCGCGTCCCGGTTGTACGCGACGTCGGCCGTGCGGACTTTGGGCGTGCTTGTTCCCACGCGGACAAGGCCGTGCTTGTGCAGCGAATAGAATGGATGCGCGGATTTGCCAGTCTGGTCAGTCATGCCTGAAGCGCTTCCTCCATCATCTCCAGCGCGACCTTCAGCGCGCCTCTGCGGACTCCATCACGGCCGACTGGACCGAAATGTTCTTCCCGGTGGGCTATGTCACCGCCCTTGCGGGCGCAAGCGAAGTGAACCAGCCCTTCTTCGTTCCCGTCCCCCGCCGGGCCGGCGAACCCGGTAATCGACAGTGCCACGTCGGCGTTCGATTGCTTGATGGCGCCCGCAGCCATGTCGACGGCTACCTCGCGGCTCACGGCTCCGCAGCTGTCGACCTTCTCCCGCTCGATATCGAGGAGGTCGCACTTGGCCTGCTTGGAATAGGAAACGAAGCCGCGGTCGAACATGTGGCTGCTGCCGGGATGATCGGTCAGTACGGCAGCGAGCAGACCGCCGGTGCAGCTTTCCGCCGTGGCGAGGTAAAGCTGCTTCTTGTCCGCAAGCTTCAACACAGCCTGAGCTCTTTCGATGATATCGTCCGGAAGTGCCGGATCGAGAGTGTCGGCCATCTTTTACCTTTCAATCAGACACATCGCGCACCTCTTGAAACCACGCGCGTTGTTCTAGCTACCGGCGACCGCACGACCGGTTCCAGCCCGTCTTCAAAACCCCCGAAACGTTTTTGTCATGATGCCGTTGAACGCGAGAGCAGGAGGAGTGATGCATGGCGGAACACGCCGGAGATCAGCACGAAGGTCAGAAGAAGAAGGGCGGCATGTACCTGCGGTTTGCGGCGATGATCGCCACGTCTACCGCGGTGATGTTCGTGTTGATGTACCTCAACACCTTCAGCATTCTTCACGTGTTCTGGAGCGAAACCCGCTTCTGGATGGCCTTTGTCATGGGCGCGGCGATGGCGGTGATCATGCTGCTTTTCATGTGGTCGATGTACAAGAACAAGATGATGAACTTCGTGATCCTGGGCCTCGCGGCCGTCGTGTTCGCGGGCGCCCTGTGGCTGGTGCGCAGTCAGAACACGATCGATGACGTCGATTACATGAAGGCGATGATCCCCCATCATTCTATCGCGATCATGACCAGCGAGCGCGCCCACATCCGCGATCCCCGGGTGCGCGAACTGGCCAAGCAGATTATCGTGGCGCAGCGCCGGGAGATTGCAGAGATGCGCTACCTGATCCAGGAAATCGACAAGGAAGGAGCCCGCCAGGTCGCGCGGATGCCGCAGCCGGAGGCGGTCGCCGCCGTGCCGGACACGCCCACGGAGGGCCTTCAGTGATGCCTCGCCTCCTATCCCTTGCGCTCGCTTTCATGGTCCCTCTGTCTGCCTGCAACAGCAATACCGCACCAGGGAACGATGAGGAATCCCAGTTCGGGGCTGCGCCGACTCCCGCACCAGTGGTTAGTGCGGACGAAGCGCTTGACGGCATCGCGGTTGAAGTCGTGCAGCCTGAGATCATGACCAACGCGGACTTGGTCGTCCTAGGCGGTCTGGAGGGAAAGTGCGACGTTCGCCTGACCAAGATCGCGTATCCGTCTTTCGTCTTCGAACGGGCTGGGCAGCAGGGTTGGATAAAGCTCAACCAGAAGCTGATCCCGCTGGCCCGGGCAGGCGAGAATCTCTTCGTGGCAGGCGACTTGCAGGTCACGATCCGCGGGGTCGATGAACCGCTGGAGATTGATGAGCAAAGAGAGGCGGAAATGATCCTGCTTCTTCCGGAGGCGAAGGACGAATTAGGCTTTCGCGGTTACGGGCAATGCTACGAGGCCGAATGATGAAGAACAGCGTTTCTTGGAAGAGCGCGCTGCTGGGCGCTTTGGCTGCGGTAGTTCTGCTGCTGCTGGTTGCTCTCATCGTCGTCGTGACGGGCGCCTACAACGTCGCGGCAACTGACAGGCACGCCCCCCTGGTCGGCTGGGCGCTGGATACCACCATGCAGAATTCCGTCGAGAGCCGCGCGGCCGATCTTCCCGCACCGGTTGCCTTTACGCCCGAGATGATCGCGGCAGGAGCCGGCGAATACAAGGCGATGTGCGAGCACTGCCATGGAGGCGTCGGTGCAGGCAGGGCAGGGTGGGCCAAGCTGATGCGTCCCCACCCGCCGGCACTGGCCGAAGCTGCCAGCGAGTGGGAGCCAGCCGAAGTCTTCTGGATCGTCAATCACGGCATCAAGATGAGCGGTATGCCCGCGTTCGGGGCGACGCATGACGAGCAGACGATCTGGAACATTGCCGGCTTCGTGAAGATGCTGCCGGAGATGAGCGCGGCCGAGTATGCTGCCTACGGAAGCGGGTC
This sequence comes from Altericroceibacterium xinjiangense, assembly GCF_003958635.1. Taxonomy (GTDB): domain Bacteria; phylum Pseudomonadota; class Alphaproteobacteria; order Sphingomonadales; family Sphingomonadaceae; genus Altericroceibacterium_A; species Altericroceibacterium_A xinjiangense. Next base: position 15,041 of record NZ_RSEK01000009.1, read on the forward strand.
TGGCAACGCGTCGCACGGGCACGAAGGCGGCAGTTCGTCCCACGACCATTAGAGCGGTCGTGCAGCAGCTCGCATCACCGGCTGCCTGAGGCACTGCGCAAGCAAACATGGACCGTCGCGCCCTGAGCGACCGATCTGACAGATTATCAAGTCGGTCGCTCAGGGTAGAGATCAGGCAGCCGCTTTTTCGCCGCCGATCGGCAGCTTGGCCGTGACCGTCGCCTTCGACAAGTCCAGCCCGTAAAGCTTTGCGGCATTGCCGCCGACGAGTTGCTTCACCGTTTCGGGCGGCATGTGGCCCATCGTTTCGCCGATGATCCGCTGGCTGTTCGGCCAGATGGAATCGGGGTGCGGGTAATCGCTCGCCCACAGGAGGTTTTCCGGGCCCCAGAACTCAAGCAGGCGCATCGCTGTCGGGCTTTGCTGAAACGTGCCGTAGACTTGCCGCTTGAACACTTCGGACGGCTTCATCTTGTGCGGAATGCCGCCTTTGTCTTCCCAGTAATCGGCACATTCCCACAAGCGCCAGTGCCGGTAATCGAGTTCTTCTACCACCCAGGGGACCCACCCGACGCCGCTTTCGGCGATGACGATCTTCAGCTTCGGGTACCGTTCCAGAATGCCCCAGGCGAACAAGTCGACGAACGGGTCGAGGAATTGTTCGATGAACATCTTGGCGTGAAGGAACGTTGCACCGGGAGATCCGCGGTACTTGTCGAAGGCGTCGCCCGCCTTCGGGAAAACCGTGACGTGAAACGACAGGACGATCCCGCTCTGTTCCAGCAGATCGAATAGCGGCTCCCACCGCTTGTCCTCCAGCCGGGGCTCGGCAACCGCGATCTGCAGGTTTGCCTGACGCACACCGCCGCGTTTGGCCAGGCGCTGCAGTTCTTCGTACGCAGCTTCGGGATAGGGAGGCAGCATCGCCACCCCGATCAGCCGGTCGGGCGCGGCGGAGCAAAAATCCTCGTACAGCCAATCGTTGTAGGCGGCGTAGCAATCCCGCATGAACGCTTCATCGCTGGTCTTGATCGATGTGACGGGACCGAACACAAGGTGCCCCCACACGCCGTCGCGGTCCATGTCCTGCAGCCGCAGTTTCGCGTTTCCCGCACGCAGCTCGCTTACATCGGTGACTCCGCCGCGATCATAGGCGGTGTGGAGCGGCTTGGGACCGGTTTGCTGCAGCTTCGTGCCATGCCACAGACCCCAGCGCTCTCCGTCGGCAATCCACTGCGCAGGACCGTTCTCAGGCACATCGACGTGCGGCGTCCGATCGCCGTACCGGGCGGATAACCGATCCGTCCAGACGTTCGCCGGCAGCATGTTGAGGTCAAGATGGTCGTCGCAAGAGACGAGGGCGGTTTCGATCATGGCACTCTCCGGTCTGTTTTCGGTAGTCTGGCAGGCCGCTCTCCAGGCGACAACAGTTTCGTCATGGTTCCGGAATCGAAAGGACCCGCACGGCGTGGCCATGCGGGTCCTCCAAAACACCTGATTTAGAGCTTACATGGTGTCAGTAGGCGCGGTCTGCGCGTGATCGGTACCCGGCTGCGGATTTCCCGCTTCCAGGATTTCGATGTTGCTTTCATCTGCAACAAGGAAGACGGGCTGCGCCTGCGCAATGTTGCGGGTGTCGGCATCAAGCGGATCGCCGGGGATTTCCGGGATATACGTGCTGTCGCGGAGCATGCCCTGGCTGATGCGAAGGGTCTGTCCCGGGTTGATGTGCTTCGGCTCTTCCATCGGACCATCGATGATGATCGTGAACAGGCGCTGGCCTTCGTCCTCGATCCAGAAGCCGCGGTCGGTCATTTCGGCGTCGGTCGGCACCGTCACCTCGGCCTGGAAGTCATCGCGACCAACGTAGGAAGCGGGATCCCCAAGGATGTTCCCGATGGTTACACCCGGCGCCGTAGCCACGGGCTGCGGCAGCGTTTGTTCCACCGCGACCGGTTCGATGTATTCTTCTTCGTCGTCATCGACGGCCCACCAGATCAGCAGGGCGAGAATGATCAGCCCCAGGAGTACCCAGAGCCATGTCAGGTTGCTTTTCTTTTCGACGGGTATTTCGGCCATAAATTTGCCTCCTCAATCCTACCGACGGTCACGTCCCTGCGCCATCTTCTGAGATGTAAGCGCCCGGGTCGTTACACCGTTCCGAGTCTGCCAATTTAAGCGCCCGTCCATGATGGATGAGCGCTAGTCCCCTGTTCGGACGAATAGTAAATCCGCCGCATCGGTTTTCGATCCCGCGCGTTATCAGGACGAAAGGTAAGGCATTGACGACCAAGTCAGAAAACACTGGCGAGCAGCAGCCTCCCGGCACTCTCGATGGGATCGGGAAGGAAATTCATTCCTGCCGCCGCTGTCCGATCGGTGAACTGGAGAACCAGGCTGTCATGGGCGAGGGGCCAAAGCGCGCCGCCCTCATGATCGTAGGAGAACAGCCGGGCGATCAGGAGGACCTTGCCGGGAAGCCCTTCATCGGCCCGGCAGGGCGCGTGTTGAACGCTCATCTGGAACAAGCGGGTATCGACCGCGAGGACGTCTACGTCACCAACGCGGTAAAGCACTTCAAGTTCGTCTGGCGCGGCAAGCGCCGCTTGCATCAGTCGCCCACAGTGGGTGAAATCAACGCGTGCCGCTGGTGGTTGGACGGCGAACGCGCCATTGTGCGACCGAAGATCGTGCTGGCACTTGGCGGCAGCGCGGCACGCGGAGTGCTGGGCAAGCCGGTGACGATTTCAAGAACGCGCGGTCAGCCGCATCCACTGGCTGATGGCGGTGAGTTGTGGGTCACGGCCCACCCTTCCTATCTGCTGCGGCTCTCCGGGGACAAGAAGGATGAGCAGGTGCGGATGTTCCGTGCCGATCTGGGCGCCGTGGCAGAACGGCTGGGTGAACTCACGGAAAGGTGATCAAGCCGGTTCCAGCGCATAGCCGGCAGACCGGACCGTGCGGATTGGATCATCCGGATCACGAACGGTAATCGCCTTTCGCAGGCGGCGGATGTGGACATCGACCGTCCGCTCCTCAATCTCGCTTCCGGTGCCCCACACCGCATCGAGCAGCTGCCCGCGTGAGAATACCCGCCGGGGATGCTCCATGAAGAACTTCAGCAGGCGGTATTCTGTCGGGCCGAGGTGGATCACTTCCCCTCTGCGTTCAACGCGGTGCGCCACCGGATCAAGCCGGAGATCCCCGATTTCCAGTGCCTCGCCTGCAAGGGCGGGGCGCACGCGGCGCAACACCGCCGCCACACGGGCAAGCAGCTCCCGCGGCGAGAATGGCTTGGTTATGTAGTCGTCGGCCCCCGTCTCAAGACCGCGCACGCGATCGTCCTCAGCCTCACGCGCGGTCAGCATGACGATCGGGACATGGGCGGTCCGCTTGTCCCGCCGCAGTCGCCGGCAGACCTCAATTCCGCTTGTACCCTCGATCATCCAGTCGAGAATGACCAGGTCGGGGACTTCCTCTGCCGCCATCAGCAAGGCGTCGTCGCCATCAGCGGACACGCGGACAGCGTAGCCTTGCGCGCGAAACCGGTATTCGAGCAATTCGGAAAGCGACTGGTCGTCTTCGATAAGCAGCAACTTGGGTGAAGCCACGAACATTCCCCTGCAGTCTGTCTCGGTCCCAACCACGCTATTCTTACCGGATTATGACAGGGAAACGATCAGCCGTCCCTGTCGGGCGGATAAGTGCCGGTCGCCACGAAGTGCACCATCTCCGCGACATTGGTCGCATGGTCGCCGATCCGCTCGATATTCTTGGCCACGAACAGAAGCTGGGCGGCGCTGCTGATCGTCGCCGGATTCTCAACCATGTGGCTGACAAGGTTGCGAAAGATGCTGTTGTAGAAGGCATCCACCTTCTCATCCCGCTCAATGACCTCGAGCGCCAGTACCGGGTCGCGTGCGGCATAGGCGGTCAGGACATCGTGCACCATTTCCGAAGCCAGCTCCCCCATGGCGGGAAGCAGAGTCAGCGGCTCAAACCGGCGGCGGCCCTCGATTCGCCCGACGCGGCGGGCGATGTTCTTCGAGTAATCGCCAATCCGTTCAACGACCCCTGCAATCTTGAGTGCGGCGATCACTTCCCGCAGATCGTCAGCCATCGGCGCGCGCAGGGCGATCACCCGGATCACCAGAGTGTCGACTTCGTGTTCTAGCGCATCGAGCTTCTTGTCGCGGAGCACCACTTCCCGGGCCAGGTCTTCATCCCCCCGGACCAGCGACTGCATCGCTTCCCCGATGGCGACTTCAGCCAGTCCCCCCATTTCCGCGATCAGCCCGCGCAAGCGGATGATGTCGTCGTCGAACGCCTTGACCGTGTGTTGGACCATCCGTCTCCACCTGTGCTTCGCGCTGCTTATGACAGGGTTTCGGGCGGCTCCGCAACAGCGGGGATGCGGACCGTTACGGTCGTGCCCTGACCGAGCTTGCTGGTAATATCCAGTCGCCCCCGATGACGCTCGACGATGTGCTTCACGATCGCCAATCCCAGTCCAGTGCCGCCTGCCGCTCGGCTGCGGCCCGGATCGGTGCGGTAGAACCGGCGCGTCAGGTGCGGGATGTGCTCGGGCGCGATACCTTCGCCTCTGTCCACAACACTCAGCACCGCCATTCCGCGTTCGTCTTCGCGAAGGGTGACGGTTACCTCGGTTTCCGGACTGCCGTACTTCAGGCCGTTGTCGACCATGTTGCGCACCAGCTGTTCCAGCTGTTGCCGCTCGCCCCTGATCACGACCGGTTTTTCGGGCATGTCCAGGATGAGCCGTTCGGTCCGGTTCGGGCCCGCTCCGTCACGAGCGGCTTGTTCGACCACGGGAGCAAAGGACAATTTGTCGCTGGGCTGGTCGTGCTTTTCAGCCTCGATACGCGAAAGCGACATCAGGTCATCCACCAGGCTCTGCAGTCGCTTGGCTTCCCGCAACACGGTGGTGTGGAATTTTGCCGCCATGGCCGGATCGACGTCGTCCCCTTCCTCCACCAGAGTTTCGATATAACCGATGATGGAGGCGAGCGGGGTGCGCAGTTCGTGGCTGGCGTTGGCAACGAAATCGGTATGCGCCCGGCTGATATCCGCTTCGGCGGTGCGGTTCGCCAACTCGACAAGGGAATACCGGTTGTCGAGCGGCTGACGATTCATCTGCCAGATGCTGCGCGGCCCGGTGAGGCCCTGGATGGTTGCGCTGCCGCCTTGGGAGCGTCCGAGCAACTCCACCGCGGCCGGGTGGCGCAAGGCGACACGGACATCCTGCCCGATCACGTGCCGCCCCAGCACCTCCCGCGCCGCCGAATTGGCGATTGCGATGCGGCTGCCGTCGAGCATCAGGATCGGCAATCCGGAATGTTCGATCAGGTCCCGCATTTCCGTGCGGGTGAACTGCATCGCATCCGGCTTCGGCGTGAACGCCTCCTCCCTCGGGATCAGAAGCCACAACGAGGCCACCCAGAGGACAAGCACGACCAGCGTCAGCCAGAAGCCGGCTCCGGCGAACAGCATTCCTACGGCAGTGAGGACGGCCAGCGCCACGCCAGCCCAGGGGAACCTCTGGTTTTCATTCATTGCCATGACCTTAGCTGCCGTGAAGAGACTACGCCAGCGGGAATGGCCTGGCGCAAGGTGTGACGGCAATACCACACCCTACGCAAAGTGACGGGCGTGACTTGCCATCTGTCTCACGGCTATGGAACGTTGCTCTTCCCTCTGCAATTGAGGGGGGCCGAACTACAGGGAGTTTCTGTTTCATGAAGACAATGAAGAGCGTTCTCGCCAGCGTGGCTGCTGCCGGGCTGCTTGTTTCACAGCCGCTGGCCGCTGCCCCGGCTCGCGCCGATTCTGCCAGCAAGCAGACCGAAGGCATGGCCGGCTTCGGCGCCGGTGGCCCGATGGTCGCCACGATTGCGGTCCTGGCGGTCGCCATCGCGGCTCTCGTCCCCGTCGTGTTCGACGACGACGACGACGTGACCGTGCCGGTCAGCCCCTGACCTTCGAGCGGGGAAGCGATTTCCCGCCTGAAGAAGTGATTGGCCGTCAGGATGGGCGCATTGCCTTGTCCTGACGGCCAATGCTTTTTGAATTCCGCTAACCAGCGCGGGGCGCGTGGTTGAGTCGCACCTGTCCGCACCTCCGCAATCGTATCACTGATCATCAAAAGGTCCGGAGCGGTGCCGCGCCGGCTGCGTGACCCAACAGCTGCGTGACCCAACAGCTGCGTGACCCAACAGCTGCGTGACCCAACAAGCGCTGGCACAGGCGCTGACGCGCGACAGGAGTTCTGACAGGGCAGGAACGGTCAGTTGGCCGTAACGGTAGAACAAGCGTGTTTGCTCCCATCCTGTCTGCTCGCAGCATGCTGCTGGCCATCTTCATGCTCATGGCTGGAGGTGGATTCGTCTCCACCCTTGTCAGTTTGCGGCTTGAGAACGCGGGTAGCCGGGCGTCCACCATCGGACTTATCGCCACCGCCTACTTCGCGGGACTGACGATCGGATCGCTGCGCGTGACGCCGATTATCCAGCGCGTGGGCCACATTCGTACCTTTGCCGCGGCCGTTTCATTGCTTTCCGCGAGCACGCTCACGTATGCGCTTCACCAGAACGCCGCCTTGTGGGCCGTGTTGCGCCTGATCGACGGGTTGTGCGTGGCGAGTGTGTTCGTCTGCCTGGAAAGCTGGCTCAACGCGCGGGCCGAAGCCCGATCCCGCGGTACGATCCTCGCCGCGTATATGATCGCGCTGTATGCCGGCCAGGCAGCCGGGCAGTTCCTGCTCAATCTGGATGCATACCCGTCGCTGCCGTTCATCGCGTCTTCGCTGCTCATATCGCTGTCGGTTCTGCCGATCGCGCTGACCCGGCTGGAAGGACCGCCGCTTTCCGAACAGGCTCCTCTCTCAGCGCGCGATCTCTATGCCGCCTCGCCGCTCGGCATCGCGGGGGTGGGTATCACGGGGCTGATGTTGGGCGCGTTCTATGCGCTGGGCGCCGTCTATGCCCGCCGGTTGGGAGTGCCGCTGGCCGCCACCGCGCTGTTCATGAGTGTGGTGATCGCTGGCGGCGTGGCGCTCCAGTGGCCGATAGGCTGGCTTTCGGACCGGATCGACCGTCGTCGGGTCATCGTCGGCACGCTTGCCGGGGCTGCGGCAATATGCGCCGGACTGGCCCTGATCGATAGCGGCGGGCCGTTGTTAATGCTGCTGGGGGCAGTGTTCGGCGGGTTTGCGTTTGCGCTTTATCCCTTGTGCGTCGCGCACACCAACGACCACTTGAGCGCAGAGCAGCGCGTCGGTGCGAGCGGGGGGCTCGTGCTGGTCTATTCCGTCGGAGCGGCGATCGGGCCAATGGCGGGCGCGGGCGCAATGATGGTGGCAGGGCCGGGCGGCCTGTTCGTGTATATTGGCGTCTGCGCCGTCGCGGCGCTCGGCTTTGCCCTCTGGCGGCAGATCCAGCGCAAGCCGGTCCCGGAGGAACTGCAGCAACCCTACCAGCTGATGCCGCGCACTACCCCGATGGTGGCCGCTCTCGATCCCCTGACGCCGGAGGACTGACCGCAGCGTTGACCCATCCGCCGCGCGGCAGACCGGATCGCCACGCAAGTTACCCATCCTCCCCCGCAAGATCTTCGAGAATCGGGCAATCGGGTCGGCCGTCGCCATGGCAATGGCGGGCCAGATCCTCCAGCGTGCGCCGCATGGACCGGATCTCCTCCTCCTTACGCCAGAGTTCCTCCGCCCTAGCTGTGGCGAGCGCCTTCACGTCAGCGCTGGCGCGGCCGCGATCCTGCCAGAGCGCCAGCAGCTTTCCGATTTCTTGCAGCGGGAACCCGAGGTCTCGCGAGCGGCGAATGAAGCGGAGTGTGTGCACGTCCCGGTCATCGTAATCGCGGTAGCCGGACTCCCGCCGTGCCGCCTTCGGGATCAGGCCAATGGCTTCATAATGCCGGATCATCCGCTGACTGACGCCGCTGCGCTTCGCGGCCTGGCCGATGTTCATGCGTGAGCCTTTCCATTCGCAGCCGGTCGCCAGCGGCGCAGGGTCAGCGCATTGCCGACTACGCTGACGCTGGACAACGCCATGGCAGCCCCGGCTACCACCGGGCTCAGGTACCCAAGCGCGGCCAGCGGTATGCCGACGATATTGTAGATGAACGCCCAGAACAGCCCCTGGCGTATCTTGGAATAGGTGCGGCCGGAAATCTCCAGCGCATCCGCGACAAGGCGAGGATCTCCGCGCATCAGCGTTACTCCGGCGGTGTGCATGGCAACATCCGTGCCTGTCGCCATCGCGATCCCCACGTCCGCCGCGGCGAGGGCGGGGGCATCGTTCACGCCGTCGCCAACCATGGCCACGGTCCCGCCTCGCTCCCTCAGACCAGCCACCACTTCCGCTTTCTTCTCGGGCAAGACGTTGGCGATGGCCTCGTCGATCCCGAGCCGAGCGGCGACAGCCCTTGCGCTGCCTTCGTTGTCGCCGGTCAGCATGATCGCCCGGATGCCGCGCGCCTGGAGGACACCCACCGCAGCCATTGCAGCGGCTTTCGGCTCATCTCCGAACGCGAGCAGGCCGACCAGGCGCTTTGCTTCTCCGAGTTCGGCCAACCATGAGATGGTGCGGCCTTCCTGTTCCAGCTGCAGTGCGCGGTGCGCTAGAGCCGTGATGGCGATGTCGCTCTCCTCCATCAGGCGCGTGCTTCCCAGCATGACGGGGCCGCTTGCGCTCGTCGCCGATAACCCTCGACCCGGCAGCGCGCGAAGGTTGCGCACCTCGGAAGGGGAGATCGCGCGCTCTTCGGCGGCGGTAATGACGGCGCGCGCCAGCGGATGCTCGCTTCCGGCCTGGAGCCCGGCGGCAAGCTCCAGCAGTCCTGCCTCGTCCATGCCCTCCGCCGGTATGGCGGCGACGAGCCGGGGGCGTCCTTCGGTAAGCGTACCGGTCTTGTCGAAGACGACGGTATCGACCCGGTGCGCCGTCTCAAGCGCTTCGGCATCCTTGATCAGCACGCCCGCGCGGGCTGCCACGCCAGTCCCGGCCATGATCGCGGTCGGGGTGGCAAGGCCCAGCGCGCAGGGGCAGGCTATGACCAGAACGGAAACGGCATTGAGGATGGCCACGTCGATGCCGGCGCCGAACAGGAGCCAACCCAGCAGGGTGACGGCTGCGATGGCGATCACCACGGGCACGAAAACGGCGCTTACGCGGTCGACCAGCCGCTGGATCGGGGCCTTGGCGCCTTGGGCGCTTTCGACCAGGCGGACGATCCGCGCGAGCGTCGTTTCGGCGCCTACGGCCGTCGTTTCGATCAGGATCAGCCCTTCGCCGTTCATGGAGCCGCCAGTAACCTTGTCCCCTACCGCCTTGGCGATGGGCATGCTTTCACCCGTGAGCAGCGATTCATCGATGCTGCTCGCTCCATCCTGCAGGACTCCGTCCACCGGTATCCGCTCTCCCGGGCGGACGCGGACACGGTCTCCGACGCGGACTTCCTCCACGCCGATTTCCCGTTCGGCGCCATCTGGCCCGACGACCCGCGCATGGTCCGGTCTGAGCGCCATCAGCGCGCGGATTGCTGCACCGGTCTGCCGCTTGGCTCGTCCTTCCAGCCACTTGCCAAGCAGGATGAGAGTGATGACGGCAGCTGAAGCTTCGAAATAGTAATGGCCGCCGGCGCTGTGGTCCGCGGGCGGGACCAGAAGCTGATAGACGCTGAGCCCGTAAGCCGCAGACGTGCCCAGCGCCACAAGCAGGTCCATGTTTCCGGTGCGCGCCTTCAGGGCTTTCCAGCCTGCGCGGTAGAAGCGGGCCCCCAGCCAGAACTGGACCGGGGTGGCGAGGACGAGCTGCACCCAGCCCGGAACCGTAAGCGCAATGCCGAACAGGGCGAGCAGCATCGGCAGGACCAGTGGGGCGGATAAAAGGGCCGCAATTACAACGTGCATCAGCTCACGCCGCGCTACGGCTTCCCTGCGGGCGTCTTCGGCATCCGCCGAAGCCTTGGCACCGGCCGCGTCGCGCACTGACGCGGAATAGCCGGCATCTTCGGCCGCCCGGATCAGGGCAGCGGGACTGGTCGACGTGCTTTCGATCCTCGCTGTTTCGGAGGCGAGATTGACGCTGGCTTCGAGGACACCCGGCACGCTCGCAAGCGCCTTCTCGACTCGGCCGGCGCAGGATGCGCAGGTCATGCCGGCGATGTTCAGTTCGAACGTCCGGGTGACGGGTGTGTATCCAGCCTCGATGATCGCCTCGGTGACTGCGCCGGGTGATCGCCGTCCGTTCTCGAAGGATACCTCCGCGCGTTCGGTAGCAAGGTTTACCGAGACCTCCGACACGCCGGGGACGCCCCGGATCGCTCGTTCGACCCGCCCGACGCAGGAGGCGCAGGACATCCCTTCCACAGGGATCACCAGCGTGTCGTCACCGCTATCCTGCCGGGGCGAAAGAGCCGATGCCGCATCCATATCCCGTCTCCACGTGGTTCACTTCACCTGGATATGGTCCTTGACACAATGTCAGGGTCAAGGGTGAAAAGGATGCTGGTCGGCAATTACCGCAAAGCTGGTCCCTCCTAGAGCCGGAGCAAGGGGATCAGCGAGGCATTGTCGTCGGTCCAGATGCGGGAGGAGGGCGGTGGAAGTTCGTTCCACTCCAGCGGACTTGCGCCTTGAAGCCGGTCCAGACGGTGCTTGCTTGGGGAAAGGGCTATCCAGTGGGATGCGGTAAGGCCCTCTTCCAGCGGATTCGCGTCAAGCCGCATGAGCCCGTGCCAGCCCCCAGCCTCTGCCAGCCCGGCAATCATCGGTGCCAGGTCGATGAAGCGATTGGAGATGTGCACAAGAAGCAGCCCGTCTTCCGAAAGTCCGCGCCCGTAGGTTTCGAACGCTTCGCGGGTGAGAAGGTGCAGCGGGATGGCATCGGACGTGAAGGCGTCGATCAAGAGGATATCGAACCGGTCGGTGCGCGTGTCCGCAAGTTCCAGCCGCGCGTCTCCGATCACGACCGCCGCGTCCGGCGCGCAGTCGCTCAGAAACGTGAAGGTGCCATTGCGCGAATAGCGTGCCACTTGCGGATCGATTTCGAAGAAGGTCCAGTCCTGACCCGGCTTGCGGTAGCAAGCCAACGTTCCGACCCCAAGGCCGGCAACGCCGATCGTGGCGTCCGGCTCAGCTTGCACCAGCGCCAGGCCCGCCCCGGAACTTCCGCCGTAGTAGGCTGTCGGTTGCCGGCGCCGCTCCGTCAGGAGCCACTGCCAGCCGTGCATGGTCGTGCCGTGCGTTAACTGCCTTTTTGCGCCGTTATCCGTGTCCTCGACGCTGTAGATGCCGAAATAGCTGCGCGACCGGACACCGGCCGCGCTCGTCTCAAGCGTGGAGAACCCGCCGTGCCCGATCATGAGCAGGGCAAACACGGCCGCGAAGGCCCAGCGCTTCCCGACCACCACGAGGCCCAGAACAGCAAGCGCGCAGACGCCCAGCAGGATCTGGGACCCATTCCCATGCTCAACCGCCAACGCGACGTACCAGGCCAGGATCGCCGCAGCGAGCACGATCAGCCCAGCGGCTATCCCGGGCCACCTGCCCGTTTGCCAGAACCTCCCCAGGAACGGCAGGAGCGGGAACTGCGGCATCAGCAGGGCGGCGGCCAGGAGCAGGATCGGGTGCTCATAGACCCAGTCGAACACCACCGGCGCGACAAGGGCAGGGAACGTGCCGCCCAGCGCTCCGCCGGCCGCGACGGCGAGGTAGAACAGCGTCAGACGGTCCGAAGGCGGCCGCAAAGCATAGAGCCGTGCGTGGAGGGCCACGGAAAGCACGAACAGGAGCGCGACCATGGCAAGCGCAATCACGGGGTTTGCCTGCCCGCCTGAGATCATGGCCAGACTGCCGACTAGAAGCAGTGGAACCGGTGCATAGCGGCTGAGAATGCGGGCCCAGTCGCCGCTGTCCGAAAACGCGACCGAAAAGCTCAGCAGGTAGACCCCAAGCGGGATCACCCACAGCAATGGCATTGCCACCAGATCGGTAGTCAGCAGCGTCGTGGTGGACAACGTCAGGCCTGAGGGCACGGCCGCCAGCGCGAGCCACAGCAGCAGGCGGCGCGTTCCGACCCGCTCGGCCGGCTCAGCCGTTTCCTGGACCTGCTTCGGCTGGGGAGCGCCTCCGGCAACATTCCAGCGGGATGCGGCGGCAAGGCCCACCAGCAGGATCAGGACCAGATAGCCCGCCGCCCAGGCCCGGCTCTGCTCACCCAGCGCCATCTCCGGCTCCATCCAGAGAGGATAGCTGAGAAGCCCGGCGAAGCTGCCGATGTTGGATGCGGCGTAGAGCCGGTACGGGTTCTTCGCGCGGGGGCTTGCGGCATACCAGTGCTGCATCAGGGAGCTTTGCGCCGACAGCAGAAAGAACACCGGACCGATGGTGGCGAGGAACAGGGCAGGGACCCACAGGACTTCCCAGCCGGGAAGGGGCGGGGGAATATCGGCCAGCGTAGGGGGCAGCGTCAGCGCCCCCAGGAGAAGCAGACCGACATGTATCGCTGCCTGCTTCTTCAGGGGGAGCCGCGCCAGGGCGTGGGCATAGGCATAGCCGGCAAGCAGCAGGACCTGGAACACGAGCATCGCGCTGTTCCACACGCCGGGGGCACCGCCGAGCAGCGGGAGCGCCAGGCGTGCGACCATCGGCTGGATCAGGAACAGCAGAAAGCTGCCGCTCAGGATCACGATTACGAACAGACCGCGCCAGCCGGCGCTCGCATTCTGAACTGGCATTCGCACCTTCTTGGTCTGCAATGCGCAAGGGAGTGATTCTTCCACTCCCCTGTGGCGCGCCTGTAGGTGGAGGATCGCGAAAAGGAAAAACAAACGACGTCGTCGGAATCGCGAAACCAAGCAGGACCGCCAGTCTGCGTCAGATAGAGGCTTTGGCGGTGCGTCGTCGGACCGGGTTCGCGCAAAAAGCCGCAGAACCGGAGCGGTCGGCACGGACCATCCACGATCCCGCAACGGTGTCCGCTGCGTCAAATCGGAACCAGACGCGCCGGGCGGAGGTTTCGTCCACGACCAACAACAGCGCTGTTGCGCAGGCAGTGCAAACCTACGGGGATCCGCCATGACATCACAATGTGCACCGTCGACGCCAGCGAGCCGCCGGACGAAGGGCTGGAAGCTTGCGCGGGTGGGGCTTCTCGCCGCCGCCGTCGGAGCCACCGCGCCCGCCCTCGGGCAGCCTCAAAATATCAGCCAACCGGTCAAACAGGTCCACACGGGCGAAATGGTGGTCTCCACCAACGAGTTCGCAACCGGTCTGGACAGCGCCTGGAGCATGGCCTTCCTGCCCGACGGGCGGATGCTGGTAACCGAGCTGCCGGGGGATCTGGTGATCATCTCGCCCGACGGCACAGTGTCCGAACCCATCAAGGGCACCCCGGCGGTGTGGGCGCAAGGGCAGGGCGGCCTGATGGATGTCGCGCTTCATCCCCGTTTCACCGAAAACCAGCTGGTCTACCTTTCCTTCGCCGAAGCCGGTGAAGGCGGCACTGCCGGAACCGCGCTCGGCCGCGGGCGGCTGGTGAATGACCGGATCGAGGGCTTTGAAGTCATCTGGCGCCAGCACCCCAAGATCGAAGGGCCCAACCACTTCGGCAACCGCATCGCTTTTTCGCCGGACGGAAAGATCCTCTTCAGTCTTGGTGAGCGGTTCCAGTTCGGACCGGCGCAGGATTTGTCGAACACGCTTGGCACTGTCGTCCGGCTCAATGACGATGGCAGCATCCCGCAGGATAACCCGTTCGTCGGCCAGCCGAATGCGGCAGGCGCGATCTGGTCCTACGGCCACCGCAACATAGAGGCATCGGCGATGCATCCCATCACCGGCGACTTGTGGATTGCCGAGATGGGGCCGCTTGGCGGCGACGAGCTGAACGTGATCCGGCGCGGGGCCAATTATGGATGGCCGGTGGTGAGCTGGGGCGTCAACTACGACGGCAGCGCCATTCCCAATCCGCCCGAGTTCCCGCGTTTCGCGGCCTCGGCGCACCACTGGAGTCCGGTGATCTCCCCATCGGGAATGATCTTCTACACCGGAGCCCTGTTCCCCCAGTGGCACGGTGATCTTCTGATCGGCTCGCTGTCGGCGGGAGGCCTGGAGCGCGTGGATGTCGAGGAAGGTGCCGTGGCGGGGACGCAGTTCATCCCGTTCAACACGCGCATTCGCGATGTGGAGCAGGGCCCGGATGGCGCGGTTTACCTGCTGACCAACGTCCGCAACGGCAAGGGGGCAGTATGGCGGCTTACCCCGATGGAGATCAAGCCCGCCTCGGCTGACGGCGACCGGAGCGGCCTTGGCGCAGGACCGGGCTGAGCGGGACCCACACGCCTATCGGAGCATTGCCTCAGCTACGGCCGACAGGTGCAGACCCCTTAAAAAGCGGTCTCATCTGGTACTTTTACACTCATGACGAAGTGCGGGTGATGCGCTAGTCCGCGTGCTGCCAACCGGGCTGCACACGTGAGGAAGAGTTTTTGGCTGGAGCTGAAGTCCGGGCGTTCCGCGAGAGCCTTCTCGCAGGTGGGGAGTGCGGGCGGCTGATCGCATCGCGCGATTGGGCCGCCACGTCGCTCGGCCCCCTCGACGCTTGGCCGGGAAGCTTGAGGACCGCGACCGCGATCCTCCTGCGTTCCCTCGTGCCGATGGTGATGCTGTGGGGCGAGGACGGCATCATGCTCTACAACGACAGCTACTCCGGGTTTGTCGGCGGCCGCCACCCCGGCCTCCTCGGGCTCCCGGTGCGGGAAGGCTGGCCCGAGGCCGCGGACTTCAACGACAATGTGATGAAGGTCGGTCTCGCGGGCGGCACGCTCCGGTACAAGGACCAGGAACTGACGCTCTACCGTCACGGCCGTCCTGAGCAAGTCTGGATGGATCTCGACTACTCACCCGTGCTGGATGAGAGCGGCCAGCCTGCGGGCGTTCTCTGCATCCTGGCGGAAACGACCGAGAAGCTGATCCACGTAAGGCACCTGCGCGACAACAAGAAGCGCTTCCGCCAGATGGCGGACACCCTGCCGCAAATCGTCTGGATCACCGACAACGAGGGACGAGCCGAGTTCTTCAACAAGCAGTGGTCGGACTATACCGGAGCCAAGTCCAGGCCGACGACGGTTGATGAGGTGGCCGCAGATCATGTCCACCCGGACGACAGCGCAATGACGGTGGCCGCGTTCGACGAAGCGCGGCGCACGGGGACGGCTTTCGTTGTCGAACATCGGATTCGCTCCGCCTCCGGCGCCTATCGCTGGTTCCTTGTTCGCGCCGAGCCGTATCGGAACCCTGACACCAACGAGATCGTGCGATGGTTTGGCGCGTCGGTCGATATCCACGACCGCAAGGCGGCGGAAGAAGCGCTTCGAACCAGCGAGGCCCACCTTTCCGCGATCTTCGAGCAATCGGCTGCGGGGCTGGCCGAGGCAGACCCGCGCGGGCGGTTCGTGCATGTGAATGACCGCTACTGCGAGATAGTCGGGCGCAGCCGGGAAGAACTGCTGTCCCTGCGGATGCACGACATCACCCATCCGGACGATCTTGCCGATAATTCATCGCTGTTTGCGGCCACCACTGCCGGCGGCTCCTTCGACATCGTCAAGCGCTACCTGCGTCCGAATGGATCGGTCGTGTGGGTCCACAACAGCGTGGCGGCTGTTCGCGACTGCGACGGACGCCTGGCCAGCATGGTCTGCGTGTCGATCGACATAACCGATCGCAAGGCGGCGGAGGAAGCGCTCCGGACGATCAATACCGATCTTGAGCGCGAAGTGGTCCAGCGGACGCGCGAACGCGGTCTCATCTGGCAACACAGCCTTGAGCTTTTGTCCGTGATCGACATAGGCACGGCCCGTTTTGACGCGGTCAATCCGGCGTGGACGACAGCCTTGGGCTGGCCGAACAGTGAAATAGAGGGGCGGTCATACACCGATTTCGCACACCCCGAGGAACTGGCCGCCAACCACTCCGCGTTTGAGCAGGTGCAGCAGGGGCAGCCGGTGGTGCACTTCGAAAACCGCTATCGCACCAGGACCGGCGGCTGGCGCTGGCTCTCCTGGGTTGCTGTACCCGAGGGCGGCAAGCTCTATTCGGTCACGCGCGACATGACAGCGGAGAAGGAGCGGCAGGCCGAACTTGAAGCGGCCCAGGCGGCCCTGAGGCAGAGCCAGAAGATGGAGGCCATGGGTCAGCTCACAGGCGGCGTGGCGCACGACTTCAACAATCTTCTCACTCCGATCGTCGGCTCGCTCGACATGCTGCAGCGCCGGCAACTCGGCGATGAGCGGGAACAGCGGCTGATCGCCGGCGCGATGCAGTCGGCCGAGCGAGCCAGGACCCTGGTCCAGCGGCTTCTTGCCTTTGCCCGCCGTCAACCGCTTCAGGCGGTGCCGGTCGACATCGCCGAACTGGTGACCGGCATGGGCGATCTGGTATCGAGCACGACGGGGCCGCAGATCGAGGTGATCGTCGAAGCCGATCGCGACCTGCCGCCTGCCGAAACCGATCCTAACCAGCTTGAGATGGCAATCCTGAATCTGGCCGTGAACGCGCGCGACGCAATGCCGGACGGAGGCACCTTGCGAATCACGGCGACGACGGAAGAGATTGGCGCGGGCCATCGCTCCGGTCTCGACGCCGGGCAGTACCTTTGCCTCTCAGTCGCAGATACCGGCATCGGCATGGACGAGGCGACCGCCGCGCGGGCGGTAGAGCCGTTCTTCTCGACCAAGGGCATCGGCAAGGGAACGGGCCTCGGGCTGTCCATGGTTCACGGGCTGGCCTCCCAGCTCGGCGGCGCCCTCACCATCCAGACGCGGCCGGGGCTTGGCACGAAGATCGAACTCTGGCTGTCCCAGAGCGCGTCGATGCCGAAGCGGGCCGAGGCGGCAGGCTCTGACATTGCCCCGTCTGCCGGCCGCGGCCGTGTGCTGCTTGTCGACGATGAGGAACTGGTCCGGATGAGTACGGCGGATATGCTGAGCGATCTCGGCCACCTGGTGGTGGAGGCTTCGTCCGGCGAGGAAGCCATGCGGCGGATCGCGCAGGGTGAGCGCTTCGACCTGATCATCACGGATCACCTGATGCCCGGCATCACAGGGACGGAACTCGCCCGCACCATTCGTGCCCTGCATCCAGACGTTCCGGTCCTGCTGGTGTCGGGCTATGCAGAAAGGGACGGGATCGAGCCGGACCTGCCCCGGCTGACCAAGCCCTTCCGCAAGGATGAACTCGCGGCAGGGATCGCGAAGCTGCGCGCGCCCGCCTGGCGTCTGGGTGCTGCGGCAGCGCCGCCCGGTTCCGAAGAGGTCGTCCGTTGCTGACGCGCCGGGCCTTACGCTGACTTCGCGCAGGCTCGGACAAAATCCGGGCTTCCGCGCAGAGGGCGAATGTCTACAGTGGCGCAGCCGGCGATCGCTTGTACGGCTTCCCGCCGGTCACGGTCAGCAACGCTCTGAACGTCTTTCCGGGTCACAGTTCGAGGCTTCTTGCTCCAGCCTGTTCGTCATTTTCCAAACTTTCTGGCCCACCGGTTTCGCGCGGGCGCCAGATCGCGTGCGCTTGGAATTTCGCTCGCGCTGCTGCTGGAAGCACTTCTGCTCCTGCTGTTGCTCACGCTCGGGCAATCAGGCGCGGGCCGTGAGGATGAAGGGCCTGTTATCGTGACCTTCGATGCGGCCAGCGTTCCGGCACCGGTGGAAAGCCCGCCCGAGGCGAATGACCAGACTCCGCCGCCGGTGGAGCGCTCAAGGCCGGAGCCAGCCACTCGGCAACCTCCTGAAGTTTCCGAACAGCCCGCCGAACTCGCCGAGCGGGAACCTGAGCCGGAACGCCCTGTGTCGAACACGCCGGACCCGCTACCGGCGCCGGTGTCCCCGCCTCTCATTCAGCTTTCTCGAGATGAAATCGCGTCGCTGGACAGGGCCACGCGGGCTGCGCCGGCAAAAAAGGCCCCGATGGGCCCGGCAGATACGAGACCTGTCAGCGACACGCCGCGTGTGGAAGGAACGGGCCCGAACGGGGAGCCGCTCTATGCCGCATCGTGGTACCGGGAACCCTACGACGAAGAACTGAGAGGGTACTTGTCGACCGCACAGGCGCCTGGCTGGGGGACAATCGCGTGTCGCACCGCTCCAGACTACCGCGTCGAGGATTGCGTGATGGTCGGAGAATATCCCAATGGATCGAACATAGCGCGATCCGCCCTCGCGGCTGCGTGGCAGTTCCGGGTCCGGCCACCGCGCATCGGCGGGCGCCTTCAGGTCGGAGAGTGGGTCAGGATCAGGATCGACTACAACCTGAGCCGCTAGAGATCACAGCGCTGCAACTGTTCCGGGCGAGGATCGGTGCGCCCGATCCGCTTTGCCGGCGGTTCCGCGAAGCTGTAGCCAGAAGCAGCGGCAAGGTGTCTGCGAACCGTCCAGGGCTTGGCAATCCGGATGCCAGCGCCTGCTATGAGTGCGGATGAACCCGGCGCCTCGGAGCCGCGTCTTCTTGAGCCTGAGTCCGAAGGCGCAACCACAGGCGCGAGCGCGCGCTGGGTGCTTGATCCGGTGGCGGTCGGCCGTGCCTGGAGCTATCCCTTTTCGGCTAAGGGATCGGAATCCGCCGGGCGGCGTTTACTTTCGATTCCAGAATAGTTTCATCGCTTCTGCTGCTGAGACGATCCGTCGAAATGTCCATTTTCAGGTGTTCTCGGTTACGAGCACCCTTCCGATACGGAGCACGGTCGTTTCTCAGACGCAGGAACATATTGTCTGCTCATTTGATCAACAAATGTGTATTACGCTGCGCCTTGCCCTGCAGACAGGCCGCTGGCTCCTTGCACCAGTCGGTTCGTTGCAAACAGGCGCGCCATTTGCTTCGCCATAGGCGATACCCGGTGTAAGGGAGCGTCCAGCTCGCTGGATAGCAAGCAGAATAGTCGAAAGCGATCCTTTGCCTAAATCCGATTCCCCGCCTTCCGCCGCCGAAGTTGATTCGCTTGCCATGTTGCGAGAAGCCTCGAAGTACCGGCAGCCTGCGCCGGGGCGCAGTGCAATGGAACTTGCCGTCACGGCCATCCCGTTCGTGCTACTGTGGGCCTTGACCTGGCTGACGCTGGACGCCGGCTACTGGCTCGGTCTCCTGTTCGCGATCCCGGCCGGTGGCTTCCTCCTCCGGCTGTTCCTGATCCAGCATGATTGCGGGCACGGCGCGTTCTTCTCCCGCCGCAAGAGCAATGACTGGGTAGGACGCATCTTGGGCGTGGTGACGCTTACGCCATATGCCTACTGGCGGCATTGCCACGCGATTCACCATGCCGGCACCGGAAATCTCGACAATCGCGGGGTAGGGGACGTCGACACAATCACGGTCGAGGAATTTCGATCCTACACCAGGACAAAGCAATTCCTGTACCGGCTCTACCGCCATCCCGTCGTTTTATTCGGGCTTGGGCCGGCTTACCTGTTCCTGCTGCGCCACCGGCTTCCGGTCGGAATGATGCGGCGGGGGTGGAGCCCATGGATCAGCACGCTGGGCACCAACCTTGGCATGGCCGCCGTGTACGCAGCCCTGATCTATCTGGTTGGCCTCAAGATGTTCCTGCTGGTGCACCTGCCGATCGTCCTCGTCGCAGCGTCGGCCGGGGTGTGGCTTTTCTACGTGCAGCACCAGTTCGAGCATACGCGGTGGGAACGCGAGGCGGACTGGAGCTTCCACGAGGCCGCACTCCACGGCAGCTCCAACTATCAGTTGCCGGGGATACTGCGCTGGTTCACCGCGAATGTCGGCCTTCACCACGTGCATCATTTGGTCAGCCGGATCCCGTTCTATCGCCTGCCGGAAGTTACACGGGACATTCCGGCACTCGCCACGATGAGCCAGGTGACCCTGCGCGACAGTCTCGGGACTGTGCGCCTGGTCTTGTGGGATGAGGAGAAGCGCCGGCTTGTTTCCTTCAGGGACGCCGCGTCCTGAGGGCCCAATCAGACTGATCCGCAAGCGCAGGCGTTCTGATCTGCGTCTGCGTCTTGTCCTGAGCCGCCGCACTGCAGCCAGAAGTATCGCACCAGGGAGTCATCGACATGGCGGAACGTTTCGAACGGCATAAGCAGCCGTGGAACAGCGATGAGGTGCAGAAGCTGCACACTCTTGCGAAGAAGGGAATGGGGCTGAAGGCCATTGCGAAGGCACTCGCGCGCAGCGAGGAGTCGGTGAAGGCGCGTGCCAAGAACGACAAGCTGCCGATTGCCAAGCTGCGCTAGAGCGACCCCAGGTTAGTGGAATCACCCATCGACCAGCGGATCGAGGCACAGCAAAGAGACAGACGGTTTTCGAAGCAGGTGCCCCATACCGGCTCGCGTGCGAACCGGGCGGAATCACCTGCCTCGCAAGCGGAAGCAGAACAGATCTGTTTGAAGTAGCCGAGTCTGGAGCGCCTCAGCGGCAGCTTACCTGCCCAAGCTCAGCCTCTACGCTCGCCTGACCCGCTGCGCTGGCAGTCGCCAGATCAAGCGGACGGGCGCCAAGGCCCAGATGCTCGGTGTTGAGGAAAGCAATCGCCTTCTCCCGGCCGAGCAGCAGAAAGGCCAGACGGGTTATCTCGCCTTGCCGCCGCGCGCAATCGGGCGCCATCTTGGGAGCCTTGGTCTTGCGAAACGACATTTTCCCGGGGGCGCGACCGGGCGTCGCCGCGTCGGTCAAGTCCTCGCTCCCGAAACGCACGGTGCACGCAGGACAGCATCAAACGCGCTTCCGTCAGCCAGGGCTTCCCAGCTGGTCGCGGCGCCGGCGCCAAGGTTTCTTTGCACCGATCCGATGCGTTGAGCGATCTGTGAAGCCCCCGCCGCCTGCTCGCGACGCAGCTCGCATGAAAGTGTGCGAGCCGAACGAATTAGCAGGACCTGGTGATCGAAATAGAGTTGGTTGAGGTCCAAGATGTCTCCTTTCGGTAAGCGGGAGCACATCCTGTCTCTCAGCCGGGCGCGCCTACGAAACCGAATGCACCCGATGTACCGAATATAGGCACTCGGCCGCATTAGTATAAGAGGTCAGGCCTCGCATACCGGAACAGGTATTCCGTTTTTCGGAGCGCGCCCAGAGCTACGATTTTACTGCCGGTCTATTATTGAAAGCCTGATGCGCTCCACGCGCACGCCATCGCGGCACCCAGCTTCAGCCGAGGCTCGAGGTGCGGCAGGTTGATGTCCGGAGCGGCGGCGGGCAAGCGGTTGCTGGCGATTGCTGGATTTGCGGATACGCTACCGTGCGCGGGCGACAGTTGGGGGTGGTCCATGAATGTGGATCCTTCGAAAAAGGCAGGAATGGGCTTCCGCAATCGAAAACCCCTCCTGCCGGTCGGCAGAAGGGGCAGATTGGCTCAATCAACCATGTCAGCGACAAGTCGCCGGAGTTCGTGAGCGGAAAGTGTGGAGGGGCGGGGTTCGCCCCGCGGTGTGCTTGATCGCGTTCCCATATCGAAACGGAGGGAAAGCGTCGGGCGCTTCAATGCGCCGAAAGTCTGTATGGTCATTTATTCCTTGTGAGCGGCAAACTGCCGCCAATCGTTCGTGTGTTAACGCTTGAAACCGCGCGGCCGTGCGCCGGGACCTTGCCCGGGGGTGCGTTCGCGGAAGACGATCCGTCCTTTTGACAAATCGTAGGGCGTCATCTCGACATGCACGCGATCGCCGACAACGGAGCGGATGCGAAACTTGCGCATCTTGCCCGCCGTATAGGCGACGATGCGATGTTCGTTATCCAGCATCACGCCAAACCTGCCATCGGGCAGGATTTCGTCGATCTGCCCTTCAAGGGTGAGGAGTTCTTCTTTAGCCAGTTGCTCGGCCTTTCATGACTTCGGACCGTGCAGCGCAGCAGTGGTCAGCCTTCAGGCAGGTGTGCCTTGGCCGCGAGGTCCGCTGCTTCGGCAGCCCGACGCTCTCCACGCGCTTCTTCCGCCTTCGTGCGGTCGCGCTCGATCTGGTGTGCGCGGTCTGCCAGTCCGCGCCAGGTTGCGGCAGAGCGCAGTTCCCGTTCACGAACCATGGCCAATCCGGCATTCTGCGCCGCCGCTTCGGATTCCTTCGCGCGTATGTCGTAGAATTCGAAGGTCTGGCTCATCGACGGTTGCCCCTGTTCTTTTTATGAACTTTCGGGTGCGGCGAATTTTCGCCGCACCCGAAGCCTTATTCAGGCAGAGGCGAGGTTGATCGCCGATTCCTTGCCGTTACGGCCGCGTTCCACATCGTAGGACAAGCGCTGGTCCTTTTCGAGCGTGTGCATGCCCGCAGCCTGGACGGCGGTGATGTGGACGAAGCTGTCGCTTCCGCCGTCTTCCGGCTGGATGAAGCCATAGCCCTTGTCGGCATTGAAAAACTTTACGGTGCCAATCGGCATAATTGTTTCCTTTCAAGAAACGTTCGGTTGCCCGCGGGCGGAATTGCCACACAAGCCGTGCATCAGGTCGTCAATCGAAAGGAAAAAATCGTCGTCAGGATTTTGCGAGCAAAACCCAATATCGCCGAAGTTCCGTCGCAAATTCGACGTCAGCGAGAGCCTTGTAACACGGGTTTGGCCAAACACCTAATCGGGCGGGAATTGGCGGTGTCCGGCTCTGTTTCTTGTGAGGAGGCGGAGCTGAAACGAAGCGATGCACTAGCCGGGGAAGGATATTCTGCTACAGGCGGTCGCGCTGATGTCATAAGTGATGGATAACGGGGCTGCGTTGGCGGCTCCTTGTCCTGGCGCCAGCTGGATGAAACCGGTACGCTTTTCCGCGAACCGATGTCCGTCCCCTTTTTTCGATGATCTTCAGGAAGCCGAGTACCGATTGATGGCAGGATTTAAGCAACCGGGGTTTGAAGACCGCGTCCAGGCCGCAGCCGAGGCCAAGGCCAAGGCGCTGGCGCGTTTGAAAGCCAAACCCCCGGTCGACCCCGCAGTGCAGGCCGAACGTATCGCCAAGGCAGCGGAGCGCGAGGCGCAGAAAGAAGCGCAGCAGGCGGAAAAGCGTGAAGCGCTGAAGGCGGAGCGTGAAGCGAAAGCGGCTGCCAAGGCGGCGAAGGCCGCCGAAAAGGCCAAAGCTGCCGAACCGGTGCCGCAGCGCACCGAGGCTGAACTCAAGGCTGCGCGAGACGCGCGCTATGCCGCCCGAAAGGCGCGCCGGAAGTAGACCGGCCGTTGCGGTAATAAGGCGTTGAACGGTGAGGAGCTGATCGGGACCGCCGTCGTGCCCGATGGCGTGGAGTTGCGCCTGATGCGCAACGACGGGGATTTCGCGATCTTTCTCGACCGCATCGAGCTGATGAGCACGGACTTGTGCGCGTCGGAAGAAGCACTGGCGACCCTCACGTGTGAGCGTCTTGGCGAACGTCCGGCGCCGCAGCTGCTCATCGGCGGCTATGGCATGGGCTTTACCCTGCGGGCTGCACTCGCGGCGTTGGGCGACGATGCGAGCGTTGTCGTGGCCGAGCTCGTGCCCGAAGTGATCCAGTGGGCGCGGGGCCCGATGCGGGACCTCACCGCCGGATGCCTCGACGATCCGCGGGTCGTGCTCGTCCTTGAGGACGTTGCGCTACTGATCGATGCCGCGTGTGAGGGATACGATGCGATCCTGCTCGATGTCGATAATGGACCCGAAGGGCTCACCCGGCGCCTGAATGACCAGCTTTATTCCCGGAGCGGGCTGCACGCGGCAATGATCGCGCTCAGGCCTGGGGGCATTCTCGCGATCTGGTCGGCAGAGGCGGATCTGGCTTTCACTCGCCACCTGGAGCGTGTGGGGTTCGAGGTAACGGAAGTCACGGTGGCGGCGCTGCCGGACGGCAAGGGAACTTGCCACCATATCTGGTTCGCCCGGAAGGCCTGAGCGCTCTAGTGGAAGTCCCGCGACCTTAGCTTTAGCGCTCCGTCCGATCCGGGCCGATCGCGGCTGCCGACGGTGAGGAGCAGGGGAGAATGGTCCTGAAGCCGGTCGGCGATGATGTGGATGACTTCGCCTTCGCGCTGCAAGGTGCCTTTCACGCCGATCATTGAACATCCCATTGCGATCTGCCGCTGCGCCTCGAACAAGCGCAGCCAGATTATGATGTTGGCAATCCCGGTTTCATCCTCGATCGTCATGAAGATGGCGTTGCCGGCCCCGGGACGCTGGCGGATCAGTACCACCCCGGCCACCTCGATCCGCGCTCCGTTCCTGATCCGCGCCAGGTCGCCGCATCGCCTGACCTTCAGCCGGTCAAGCTCGGCGCGCAGGAAGCTGACCGGGTGCGCGCGCAGGCTAAGGCTGGTGGCGTGATAATCGGCCACGACTTCGCCGCCATCGGTGATTGAAGTGAGGGTGACGACCGGCTCGCGCCCTTCCTCGCGCGCGTCGGCGGCGGCGAACAGGGGCAGCGGCGCCTCGCCTAGAGCCTTCAGGCGCCACAAGGCCTGTCGGCGGTCAACGCCGAGGCAGGCAAACCCGTCGGCATCGGCAATCCGCTCAAGCGCGGCGACCGGCACGCCGGAGCGGAGCCAGACATCCTCGACCGACGCGAACGGCCCTTCCTCGCGCGCGGCGACGATCAAGGCGACGTGAATGTTGGCGAGCCCTTTCACCAGCCGCAGCCCCAGCCGGACGGCCCGGTAACGGCCGCGCTGTTCCTCCAGCGTCGTATCCCAGCGGCTGCGGTTGATGCAGACCGGGCGGACGTCCACCCCGTGTTCGCGCGCATCGCGCACGATCTGCGCGGGGGCATAAAAACCCATCGGCTGGGAATTGAGCAATGCGGCGCAGAACACATCCGGGTGATGGTGCTTCACCCAGCACGAGGCATAGACGATCCGGGCGAAACTGGCCGCATGGCTTTCCGGAAAGCCATAGGAGCCGAAGCCTTCGATCTGTTTGAAGGTCCTTTCTGCGAACTCCTCCGCATAACCGCTGGCAATCATCCCGTTGATAAGCTTGTCCCGGAAATGCGTGACCCCGCCGGTGAACTTGAAGGTCGCCATTGCCCGGCGCAGCTGGTCGGCTTCTTCGGGCGTGAAGCCGGCGCAGACGATCGCCACCTTCATCGCCTGTTCCTGGAACAGCGGCACGCCCAGAGTGCGGCCGAGCACCGCTTCCAGCTGCCTTGACGGAAAGCTGACTGCTTCCTTGCCTTCGCGCCGGCGAAGATAGGGGTGGACCATGTCGCCCTGGATCGGCCCGGGCCGGACGATCGCGACCTGGATCACGAGATCGTAGAATTCCCGCGGCTTCAGGCGCGGCAACATGCTCATCTGCGCGCGGCTTTCGATCTGGAACACCCCAATGGTGTCGGCGCGCTGGATCATCCCGAAGACCGCCGGATCGTCATCCGGAAGATTGCCGAGAGTGACCCTGTCTCCCTTGTGCCGTTCGATCAGGTCGAATGCGCGGTGCAGGCAGCTCAGCATGCCGAGCGCCAGCACGTCGACCTTCATGAAGTCGAGTTCGGCAATATCGTCCTTTTCCCACTCGATGACTTGGCGGTCCGCCATTGCCGCCGGCTCGATCGGCACGAGATCGTCAAGCCGGTCCCGGGTAAGGACGAATCCTCCGGGATGCTGCGACAAGTGCCGGGGGGTGCCGATCAACTGGCGGGCAAGGTCCAGCGTCAGGGCAAGGCGGTGATCGCCGCTGTCGAGATTGGCGGCCTGCGCATGGGCTTCGCCTACGTCCTCGCGCGACCAGCCCCAGACTTGCTTGACCAGCGCCTCGGTCACGTCCGTCGTCAGGCCGAGCGCCTTGCCGACCTCGCGAACCGCGCCGCGCGTGCGGTAACGGCTGACGACGGCGGTGATCGCCGCCCGGTCGCGTCCGTAGGTTTCATAGATCCACTGGATCACCTCCTCACGCCGCTGGTGCTCGAAATCGACGTCGATGTCGGGTGGCTCGTTGCGGGCTTCGGAAATGAACCGTTCGAACAGCAGCTCAGTCCGGACCGGGTCGATCGAGGTGATCCCCAGCACAAAGCAGATCACCGAGTTTGCCGCCGATCCGCGCCCCTGGCACAGGATTCCCTGGCTGCAGGCATACTGAACGATCGAATGAACGGTGAGGAAGTAGGGCGCATAGCCGAGCTTGCCGACAAGCGTCAGTTCATGCGTCAGAGTACGGCCGTAGGCATCAGGCACTCCGTCCGGGAACCGGGCGCGGAGCGCGGCCCAGCTCATCTGTTCCAGCGCCTGCTGCGGCGTTCGGCCGGACATGACGACTTCATCCGGATACTGATAGCTCAGCTCGCGCAGGGAAAAGGTGCAGCGTTCGGCAAGTTCGGCGGTGGCGCGGACGGCCTGCGGGTAATCCGCAAAGCGTCGCTCCATCTCGGCCGCGTCTTTCAGGTGGCGGTCGGCATGACGTTCGCGCCGGAAGCCCAGTTCGTCGATGGTGCAGGTATGGCGAATGGCCGTGACCACGTCCTGCAGCCGGCGCTTGTCCGCTGCGTGATAGAGCACGTCCCCGGTCGCAAGGCTGGTGATGCCGAAGCGGCGGCTCATCCGATCGAGTTCGTAAAGCCGCACGGCATCGCCGGGACGGCGACGGAGGTTGAGGGCAAGGTGAGCCCGGTCTCCGAATATGTCGGCGACAAGGCCCAGCACCTGCGCGGTCGCGTCATCGGCCTTGTCGGGCACCAGCGCCGCGACCAGCCCTTGCGCATGGGCGTCGACATCCTCCCAGTGGAGGAAGCACTGGCCTTTCTCCCCCTTCTTGCGATCCGCCCGCGACTTGCCGAGGGTCAGCAACCGGCACAAGCGGGACCAGCCGGCGCGATCCTCCGGCCAGACGAGCAGGGATTGCCCATCGACCAGATCGAGGCGGCAGCCGGCAATCAGGCGCGTGCCGGTCGCTTCGGCCGCGACCAGCGCGCGGACCAGGCCGCCGACGGTGTTCCGGTCCGTGATGCCCAATGCGGGATAGCCAAGCGCTGCGGCCGTCTCGAACAATTCCTGGGGCGAAGAGACGCCGCGCAGGAAGCTGAAATGGCTGGTCGCCTGAAGCTCGACATACGTCATCCGAACACGCCGTGGATATACCAGCTCAGGTCCCCGCTCGCCGGATCGACTCCGTCGCCCCGGCGGAACAGCCAGAAACGCGCGCCGTCCTTGTCCTCGACCTGGAAATAGTCGCGGGCGCGGTGTTTCTCGCTCGGCCGCTTCCACCACTCGCCATAAATACGCTCAGGACCATCGGCATGGGTTATGATGTGCGTGCGGCCACGCCAGCGAAAGCGGGCGGGCGGGCGATCGGGCAAGCTGGCAAGCACTTGATCCACCGGTTCAGGCGGTGAGAGCAGCCAGACCGGGCGTGGCCAATCGGACGGCCAGTCGGCGACTTCTTCCAGCGGGGTGACGGAGCGCACGCTGCGTTCCGGAACGTCGCTTTGGACCGCGCAGCTTTTCGACAGGCAGGAAGAGCCGAGGCGCGTCGCCAGGCGGTCGATCAGCACCGCCAGATCGGCGACGGGATCGGTTCCGCTCAAGGCTCCGGCGACCGCTTCCGGCGCAAGCGGCTCGATACGGACGGCGGTCATGGCCATCGCCTCGATCCCCCAGCCGGGCTCGATCTCTTCCACCTTCATCGTCACGAGGCGCAGGAGGTGCGCGGGATCGCGGCTGGCACGGGCGAGGGCGATCGACACGCGCTGGTCTTCCCCATCGACGCGCGAACACGTCAGCATCAGCTTGCGCGCGCCGCAGCCGCGTTCCAGCAACTGCCGCGCCAGCCCTGTGACCAGATCCCCGATGACAGTCCGGATCGCTTCGGGCGTGGAGATCGGCTCCACCAGATTAAGCCGGATGAAGGGCCGTTCTTCGGGAAGGACCGGATCGAACGGCTCTTCCACGCGTCCCAGGGCCTGATCGAGCCGGATAAGCGCGCCGCGCCCAAGGCGGCGCTGGAGGGGCGCGCGGGGCATTGCGAAAAGATCGCCCACCCGCTCGATCCCGAAACGGTGCGCGGTGCCGAGCATCGCGGAATCGAGGCGCAGGGCGTCCAGCGGCAAGGGTGCGATCCTTTCCGTCTCCCGGCCGTTCGGGCACAGGATGACGGGGGCCGCACCGTGACGGGCGAGCGCATGAGCCGCGCCATAGGTTCCGGCGACCGCGATGCGCGCCGTAAGACCGATGCGGGCGCAGAAGCGCACAACCCTGTCGCAGAAAGCCTGTTCGCCTCCGAACAAGTGGGCGCTGCCGGCCAGGTCGAGCCACAAGCCGTCCGGGCCGGAAAGGCCTGCGCGCGGGGTCCAGCGGCGTGCAGCCATCAGCGCGAGCCGCGTCAGCGCGTGCCGGTCGGCCTCAGGATCGGCAGGACGAATGTCGAGATCGGCGATCAGCCGGGCCCGGGCCAGCGCCATGCCGGGATGAACCCCCTGCGCCTGCGCCAGCGGACAAGCGCTTGCCACCTGCATTCTAGATTCCGCGCGCTCGACCGTGACCAGTGGGCGTTCCGGAGAAGCCTTACCCCGCGAGTCTTCGCTCCGGCGCAAGCGTTCGATCGGCAGATGAGGCAAACAGAGCGAGGCGACCCTGCGCATCGGTACTCTCCACTATCCATGAATGGGATTCGCCGCCGCGCTGGCGGGCAAGTTCCAGGTTCCAGCAAGCCCGGCCGATCCCGGCGACCGGCAGGGGACGTGAAGGCGCGCAGCCGACCCGCCAGCGAGTCACCGCTGCCGAGGGGAGGGTGAGCGGGTCTTCCTCTCGCCCGCGCCATCTTTTCAGCATCAGGGCCGTCACCCCGCTTTCCTCGGCCGCCAGTTGCAGCCGGCGAGTGGCGGCCATGCCCGCCTTGCCGATTTCGCCCACGACAGCGGCCAGGCCGCCGTGACGCAAGCCTTCCTCCATCACGGCAAGGACATCCTCGTTGCGGCCGCATTCGGCCTGGATCAGGCGATCCGGCGGCAATCCCGCCTGTGCCAGCGCCGGGGCGAACAACTCTCTGCGCGACAGCGCCCACAGCACTGTCCCGCCGTTCTGGGCCAGGCGTGCGGCAATCCCGGTGATGAACAGGCACGCGGCGGCTTCATCGTTGAGCCGGGCTTGCACGCCGGTTGCCTCATGCAGCGCTCCGGTCGCGAAACCCCCTCCTTTGAGGCGGGAATCGATGTCGGCGACGCCGAAGGGAAGAAAGGCGCCTTTCTTCTCCCAGCTCCCGGATTCGATCGCGCGCACTTCGGCTCGCAAGGCGGTCAGGTGCATTTCTCGGGCAGAAGACGGCAACAGGAACCTCATGAACTCGAAGACTAGTGTTCACGTTATGTTCCAATCTGCCGATTATCGTCAAGTCGGCTGATCGCGAGGGTGGGGATAACCTGTGCAGGGCGCCCTGGACGGCAGCGCCGAGCCGATCGGCCTAGCGCCGGTCCGTTCTGATCCGGAAACAGGCCCCGCCAAGTTGGCTGGTGGATAATTCAATGGTCCACCCGTGGCCGACAACGATCTGGCGGACAAGATTGAGGCCGATGCCCGTTCCCTTGGAGCGGGTGGTGAAGAACGGGAGAAAAACGTCCCCGCGCAAAGGCTCAGGTATGCCGCTGCCATCGTCTTCCACGTCGATCAGGACCGCGCCCGTCCGCTCGGTGATCGAAAGCCTCACGGTCGGCGGGCCATCACCCTTGCGCGGGGCCTGGGCGGCGTTGCGCAGCAGGTTGATGAGCGCTTGTGCAAGCAAGTCCGGATCCGCGGCCAGCTGGGTCGCACCTGCTTCGACCAGCAACCGGTGATCTGGCCACTCGGCCGCGAACAAGCGCGCCAGCTCGGCCGCAAACGGTTCGGCCGCAAACCGGCGAATTCGCGGAACCGGCGGGTGCGCGAGCGTGCGATAGCTGTCGATGAAGCGCTGCAGCCCCTCGGCCCGCCGCGCAAGCGTGCCTACCGCAAGCCTTGCCTCGCCCACATCGGGATCATCGCAGTCGAGCAGCTGGGCCGCGGTGCCCGCCAGCGAGGTGACGGGCGTGAGCGAGTTGAGAATCTCATGCGTCAGCACCCGGACAAGATCGGACTGCACGGCAATCTCGATCGCGTCCAACGTGGTCTGCACCGGCTCGACCGAGACTGCGCGGATCGGGAAACCCAGCCGCTCCAGCGTTCCAGCGCGAACGATCGCCCGGTGAAGACTGCCATCCAGCCGCAGCAGCATCAGTTCGGGCTCGCCTTGACCGCCTTCCCGCACGCGCCGGGCGAATGTTGCGCCGATTGCCGCCAGCGCTTCCTCATCCAGAAACTCGGCCGGACCGAACAAGCGCCGGGCTGCCCGGTTCACCAGCCGCGCGCCATCCCGGGAATCGGACGTCAGCAGCGCCACCGGCATGTCATCGATCAGCGCTTCGAGAAAACGCAGTTCCTGCAGGTTGCGCTGGCTTTCCGTCTGCAGCCGCCGCATC
The DNA here is from genome assembly GCF_003958635.1 of Altericroceibacterium xinjiangense. Taxonomy (GTDB): domain Bacteria; phylum Pseudomonadota; class Alphaproteobacteria; order Sphingomonadales; family Sphingomonadaceae; genus Altericroceibacterium_A; species Altericroceibacterium_A xinjiangense. Next base: position 45,452 of record NZ_RSEK01000009.1, read on the forward strand.
GCGCCGTCCAGCGCTTCGCCCAGTCGATCGAAACCGGCTCCGCCGCCGCGATGGGAACGCATGGCGAAATCGCCGACGCGCAAGGCCTCGACAAACCCGGCGATGGCGACATTGGTGCGCCGGACGTGCTGCACCAGGCCGGCTGCCATCAAGACGACGCCCGCCAAGGCAACCAGGCGCGCTATGTTCAGGTCCGGCTGGGACACGGTCCAGACGAACGCGAACAAGGCCAGTCCCAGTCCCGCAAGCCAGGCGACGAGAACCGCCGTGAAGCGAACGTCAGAGCCCATGCTTCTCCATGCGCCGGTAGAGCGCGGCACGCGACAGGCCAAGCTCGGCCGCGGCGGCGGAGATGTTGTAGGCGTGCTTTTTCAGCGCCTCTTCCACCAGCCGCCGCTCGACCCGCTCCAGGTTGAGGTCGTCGGCGGGTGACGCCTGCGCGGCGCTTGGGATGGTCCGGTACTGTGGGGAGGGGGTGAGGGCGAAATCGTCCACGTCCAGCGGCGCATCCCCGGCAAGGATTAGCGCCCTTTCAACCGCATGCCGCAGCGCCCGGACGTTACCGGCCCAGTCATTCGCAATCAGCGCCGCCTCCGCCGCTTCCGTCACGCGAGGGCGCGCATGGCCGTACCGCCGGGCGTAATGATCGAGGAAATGATCGAGCAGCGCGGGGATATCCTCCCGCCGTTCGCGCAGTGGCGGCAGTTCGATTTCGATGGTGTTGAGGCGAAAGAGGAGATCCTGCCGGAAATGCCGCGGGTCGTGCAGCATCTCCGAAGTCATGTTGGTCGCGGCAATCACGCGGATATCCACCGGTACCGCACGGTTCGCACCGACGGGAGTGACGCGCCGCTGCTCCAGAACGGTCAGCAGCTTCGGCTGCAGGTGAAGCGGCAGGTTGCCGATTTCGTCGAGGAACAGCGTCCCGCCATCGGCTGCCTGGATCCGCCCGACACGATCCGCCCGCGCATCGGTGAACGCGCCCCGGACGTGGCCGAACAATTCGGAATCGATCAGCTCTGTGGCGATTGCGCCCAGGTCGACCGAAACCATCGGCCGATCCCGGCGGGCGGAATGGCGGTGCAGCGCCTGCGCGACCAGTTCCTTGCCGGTGCCGTTTTCGCCCAGGATCAGGACATTGGCGTCTGTCGGTCCCGCACGGGCGATCAGGGAATGGACCCGGGCCATGGCGGGTGAGGTGCCGATCAGCGGCATCTCCCCGGCAACAGCCTGCGCCGTTCCTGCAGGCGCCTGCCGGCGCGACCGGCGCAGGCTGGCGGCTGTCCGGACGGTGGCCAGCAGCTTCTCGTTCGACCAGGGCTTCGACACGAAGTCGGTGGCGCCCCGCTTCATCGCCTCGACCGCGACATTCACGCCGGCGTGCGCGGTGATCATGACGACGATGGCATCGGGATCGATCGCGAGCAGCCGCTCAAGCAGGACCATTCCCTCCTTCGCGTCCGTGGCGCCGCGCCCGAAGTTTGCATCGAGCAGCACCACGTCGGGCGAACGGCCCTGCAGGAACTCGACCGCGGCTTCAGGGGCGGACAAGGTGATCACGTCGGCAAACAGCCCGCGCAGCAGCAAACGCGCTGCCGTAAGGATATCCTCGTCGTCGTCGACAACGAGACACACGTCGAACTCAGTCATTTTCCCCATTTGTCTGCTTTCGTACAGCACGTGTTCGCAACCGGACAATCAACAATCATGCCAACCGGCATTTCTGTTCTGCAACGGCTGAATCCCGCGGCGGGCGCAACTGGCACGGTCCATGCACTACATGGGGGGCACCCGCAGGAAACCAGCCTGTTCGAAAGACAAAAGGATCAGCCATGAAGTCACGTCTCCCGCCTATCGCCGCTGCCGCCGCGCTGATGACGGCGGCCGCCGCGTTCGCCGGCTCCGATGTGTCCGCCCGCTCGGCAGAGGGCGCGCACGGTCCGGCTCAGGAACTGTCCGTCTTCGAACGCCCCTGTCCGGAAGCGAACACCCACGGGGTTATGATCCGGCTGCTTCTGACCGAAGGCGCGCTTGGCACGCCCCTTGCTTGATCCTGCGCGGAGGCTTTTGGGATGAGCATTGTCAGCATGCGAAGCGGCAACGGTGACCTGGCGGGCGATCGTCCCGTGTCGGGCGGAGCGATGGATCGCACCGTCGCGAAGTCCGGGGTGCCGACCTGGCTCAAATGGGCGGCAGGCGCGGCGCTTCTTGCAAGTCTGCTCGCCGCTTTCTGGCTCTATGCTCCGCGGGGTGACAGCCAGACGGTAACTGCCGACCGGCTGACCATCTCCACCGTCGTCAACGGCTCCTTTGAGGATTACATTCCGCTGCGAGCCCGCGTCACGCCGTTGCTGACGGTGTTCCTCGATGCGATCGAAGGCGGCCGGGTGGAGCAGGTGATCGCCGAAGATGGCCAGTCCGTCGCGAAGGGCGAACTCATCGCCGTGCTCTCGAACGCGGAGCTGCAGCTCATGGTCCTTGCCCGCCAGACCGAGGTGGAGCAGCAGATCAACAACATGCGCAGCCAGGAGCTCGCGCTGCAGCAGAGCCGGCTGGCGAACCAGCGGGCGGTTCTCGAAGCAGGGCTGGAGATGGACAAGGCGCAGCGCCAGTATGAGCGTGAGGCGCCGCTTGCCGAACGCGGTTTCGTCGCGGCAAAGCAGTTCGCCGATACGCGCGACCAGATCCGGTACGAGCGGGAGCGGCTGGCGATGCTCCAGCGCGCGGAATCGACCGACGAGCAACTCATGGCGAGCCAGCTGGCCCAGCAGCGCGCATCCACCGCCGCGTTGCGCAACAGCCTGGAAATCGCGCGGGCGAGCCTCGAGGGGCTGAACCTCAGGGCGCCGGTTTCCGGCCAGCTTTCCGGCTTCAACATTCGGGTCGGGCAATCGCTGGCTCCGGGCGAACGCATCGGTCAGATCGACAGCCCCGGGCGCAACAAATTGCTGGCGGGCGTGGACGAATTTTACCTCGGCCGGGTTGAGCCGGGACAGACAGCCAGCATCGACTGGAACGGCAGGACGTACGCCGCAAAAGTCACGAAGATCTACCCGCAGGTGCAGAACGGTCAGTTCCAGGTGGACCTTGAGTTCACGGGCGCGGAGCCGAGCGGCATCCAGCGCGGGCAGACGCTTCAGGCGCGCTTGTCCTTCAGCGATCCGGCACCGGCTCGCCTCATTCCGAACGGAGCCTTCTACACCGAAACCGGCGGTGCGTTCGTGTTCGTGGTGTCGCCCGACGGGACCAGCGCAATCAAGCGGCCGGTCCGGCTCGGCCGCCGGAATTCCGCTTATATCGAGGTCCTTGAAGGGCTCGATACGGGAGAGCGCGTGATCACCTCTCCCTACACCGGCTTTGCCGACAAGGACCGGCTCGACCTTACCCCAGGAAAGGAATGACGATGCTGCACATGCGCCAGCTTTCGCGCGTCTATCGCACCGACACCGTTGAAACCACGGCACTCGATTCGATCGATCTCGACATCGAACAAGGCGAATTCGTCGCCATCATGGGGCCGTCGGGCTGCGGCAAGTCGACGCTGCTGAACATCATCGGGCTGCTCGATACCCCCACCAGCGGATCCTACCGGTTCGCCGACCAGGAGATGGCCGGCTTGTCGGAGTCGCGGCTGGCTCAGATGCGCAAGGCGCACATCGGGTTCATCTTCCAGAGCTTCAATCTGATCGATGAGCTCACTGTGCGCGAGAACGTCGAGCTTGCGCTGCTTTACCACGACATTCCGGGGGAAGAGCGTCGCCGCCGGACCGACGAGGTGATGGACCGCGTTGGCATCGCGCACCGGGCGAAGCATCGGCCAAGCCAGCTTTCGGGCGGACAGCAGCAACGGGTTGCCGTCGCGCGCGCCTTGGTCGCCAGCCCAGACTTGATCCTGGCGGACGAGCCGACGGGCAACCTCGACACCAGCCACGGCGAGGAAGTGATGCGCATGCTCCAGTCCCTGAACGCGGCGGGATCGACCATCGTGATGGTGACCCATTCGCCCGCTCATGCCGATTACGCCGGGCGTGTCGTCAACATGCTGGATGGCCGCATCCTGCAGGAACGGCGCCGCGCCGCCTGATCTCATTCTTGGAGCACGCACCCATGTGGCGCAATTACCTTACGGTCGGCATCCGCGCACTGACGAAAAATCGCGCCTACGCTGCGATCAACATCATCGGCCTCGCACTGGGGCTCGCTTCATGCGTGCTGATCCTGCTCTATGTGCGCTACGAGACCAGCTACGACGACTGGCAACCGGGCGCGGACCGCGCCTTCCAGCTTCAGACCTACTACGAAGCGACCGACTCCGGCGGCGAGGAAATGAAGCTGCAGATGAGCAGCATCGTTTCCGGTCGCGCGCTGCAGAAGGATTTTCCCGAACAAGTTGAGAAGGTCGTCTGGGTACGCGGCTTTTCGCCGATCGTCCTGCAGGACGGAGAAGCGGGCGAGATCGAGCACCTGCGGATGGTGGACGGCAACTTGTTCGACATCCTGCAGGTGCCGTTCGTCCGGGGAAGCGGTCCGACTGCGCTGCCCGACACCAATTCAATCGCACTTAGCGAAAGCGAGGCCCGTCGCCGCTTCGGCGATGCCGATCCGATCGGCCAGCGCCTGACGATCGTCGATAACGCAGGTAATGTCGATTATCGCGTGACCGGCGTTTTCCGGGACTTCCCCGACAACTCCAGCTTCACCGCCGAGGCAGTGGCGCGCTTCGATCTTGGCGCGCAGTTCGCCGATCGCGAAAGCGCGCTCACGAGCTGGGACAACCAGCAGGGTTGGAACTACGTCCGCTTGCGCTCGCCCGAAGATGCCGCGTTGATCCACGCGCAGATGCCTGCGTGGGAGAAGCGCAACATCCCGGACGACATCGCCGGCACCGAACGGAGAAATCCGGGGGATGCCCAGGAATACCGGCTCGTCAACCTGCGCGATGTCCATCTTGGGGAAGCACAGGCCGCGGCCCTGACCCCCGGCAACGATCGCCTGACGGTAACGACGTTTGCCGTCATTGCGCTGCTGGTGCTGGGGATGGCGTGCATCAATTTCACCAATCTTGCGACAGCGCGCGCATCGCAGCGGGCCCGGGAAGTGGCGCTGCGCAAGGTACTCGGCGCATCCCGGCGGCAGCTTGTAATGCAATTTCTGGGCGAATCGATCCTGGTTGCCGCGCTGGCGATGATCGTGGCGCTTGCAGCGGTCGAGCTGCTGCTGCCTGCCTTCAGCGCGTTTCTCGATGCCGGCATCCGTCTGGAATATCTCGGCACGGGCGGAATACTGCTCCCGGCGATCCTGCTGGTGCTGATCGTGGGGGTGGTCGGCGGCTTGTACCCCGCCTTTCACTTGTCCCGCTTCGAACCGGCGAAAATCCTCAAGGCCAACAAGTCCGCCGCTGACGCGCAGGGCTCCGGCCGCTTGCGCAACGCGCTGGTGATCGGGCAGTTCGCGGTCTCGATCGGCCTCATCGTCTGCACCGCCGTCATTTACGCGCAGACGGTGTACGCGCGCAGCAGCGATCCCGGGTACAACCGGGAAGGCCTGCTCCAGGTCGGCAGTCTCGGATATCGGGGAGTGGAGGGGCGGGACGAACAAGTGGTGGAGCAGATCCGCCGCATCCCGGGAGTCGTCGGGGCGGCGCGCACGCAAATCGCCATCGATCCCGGCAACAATTCGATGGAGCTGGTCTTTCCGGCCGGCAGCACGCAATCGGTGGAACTCGGCGATTATTCGGTGGAGCCGGGGTTCTTCCAGACCATGGGCATGCGGATCATCGCGGGGCGCGACTTTTCCGAAGCGCAGGGCCGGGACGATACGACCACTCCTCGGCCGGACGATCCGGGTCGCGAGGAGGCGCTGAAGGCGCTTGCCGCGCGCGGGGCGAACGTCATCGTGACCGAAGAGGCGGCCCGCCGCCTTGGGTATAGCACCCCGCAGGAAGCCGTGGGCGAGAACCTCCGGATGTCGCTTCTGCCTTCCGAGTTCGGTCTTGCCCCGATCACGATTGTCGGGGTGCTGGAGGATGCGCGCTTCCGATCGGTGCGGGAGCCGCTACAGCCGATTGTCTACACGATGCGCCGGAACAACTTCGGGGAAATCATGGTCCGCTACTCAGGCGACCCCGCGGCGATCCGTGAGCAAGTGAGGCAGGTCTGGGAACGCAACGTCCCGCAAGTGCCGTTTGACGGCCGCTTTGCCGAAGACATCGTGCGGGAGCAGTATCAGCGTGAGGAAGCGCGGGGGCAGCTTTTTGCCGCGTTCGCGCTTCTGGCGGTGGTGATCGGCTGCCTTGGCTTGTTCGGCCTTGCTGCCTTCACCGCCGAACGCCGGACCAAGGAAATCGGCATTCGGAAGGTGCTGGGCGCGCGCACCCGCGACATCGTCACCCTGCTGGTCTGGCAGTTCAGCCGCCCGGTGCTGATTGCCAACGTGATCGCCTGGCCAGTGGCGTGGTGGCTGATGCGCGACTGGCTGAACGAGTTCGATAACCGCGTTTCCCTGACCCCGGTGCCGTTCATCGCGGCCGGGCTGATCGCGCTGATCATTGCGATCATCACCGTCGGCGGGCACGCCTGGCGAGTAGCGCAGACGAGCCCCGTGCGTGCTCTCCAGTACGAATGACGGGAACCGGCGCCTGACGCAGGTGATCCTGCGTCAGGCGAGGATCCGCGGGGTGACCGTCAGGGGCGTTCCCCTTCCGGTTCCACCTGGCCGTGGTCCTGCAACCAGCGCGCGACCAGCCAGAAGAGGAGCGCCCACGAGGCACCGACGGCCCACCCGGCCAGCACGTCCGTTGGCCAGTGGACTCCCAGATAGACCCGGCTGACTCCGACAGCTGCCGTCAACAGGATGGCAAGCACCAGGAAGTAGATCTTGAGCGAACGGTTGGCGTGCATGCGCATGAGCAGGGCAGCCAGCGTGAGATAGGTAATCGCCGAGAGCATCGAGTGGCCGCTCGGAAAGCTGGCGGTGTAGACAATCGACTCATGCGGCACGAGATCGGGTCTCGGGCGGTCGAAACCGTGCTTCAGAAGGGTGCTGGCGAGTTGTCCGCTCCCGATTGCGCCAAGCAGAAGCCACATCGCTCGAACTTTGCCGAGAAGCCACAGGTATCCGGCAACCGAAATCGTCAGGATCGTCAGAATGCCGATTCCGCCCAGAGCGGTGAGATCGCGTCCAAGCTCTTCAACCCAGCCCGGGCCTATCGGGTCGGAAAGGTCTTGCGGGTTGCGCAGCGCGAGAAGCAGCCGGGTGTCGACGGCCTCGGACTCTCCCTCCACGACAAGGTCCGCGAGTTCGATGAAGCCCCAGACGCCGCCCGCCAGCAAGGCAAGCGTTATCAGGGGCCAGAGCTCCACTCGGTCACGCCAGCGTGCCAGATGTATTCTGAAGTTCATGCGTCAGCCTTTTTTGCCTGTCTAGTTGCAGGGCCGGGCATGTCAAAGCCGGCTCCGCCAGGAATAAACGGGACACCCGTCACGGTTGCGACCCGGGCCCGGGCGTGGTCTGGGGAATCATGCTCGCTTCCTCCTCCTTCGAGATCGTTCTCCTCACGACCGGTATCCTGTTGCTCGCCACGGTCTTTGCCGGGACGCTTTCGAGTCGTTTCGGCCTGCCTGCGCTGATCGGGTTCCTGGCATTGGGCATGCTGGCAGGCGTGAACGGACCGGGCGGGCTGCGGTTCAACGATTACGGGCTGACCCAATTCATCGGCATCGTCTGCCTAGTATTCATCCTGTTCTCCGGTGGGCTCGACACGAGCTGGCGTGCGGTGCGACGGGCGGCGGGCCCGGCACTGGTGCTGGCGACGTTCGGAGTGATTATCAGCGCGGGCATAATGGCTTTTGCGGCCGTCAACCTGATGCAGTTTGACTGGGCGCACGGGTTCCTGCTCGGCACCGTCATCGCCTCGACGGATGCGGCGGCGGTTTTCGCCATCCTGCGCTCAACCGGGCTCGATCTGGAAGGAGACGTCCCGGCGCTCATCGAACTCGAATCCGGCTCGAACGACCCAATGGCGATCTTTCTTGTCACCGCTGCGGTCCTGTTCATGACGGAACCTGACACCTCCATGCTTCGGCTGGTGCCGGATTTCTTCACGCAGATGATTTTGGGCGGGATGGTGGGACTCGCCGCCGGCTGGCTGATGCCGGAGATCCTCAAGCGCTCCCACTATCGGCACGGCGGACTGGCGTTCGTCATCTCGATCGCTTCTGCATTGGTCGCTTACGGGCTGGCGCAAGTCCTGGGCGGCAACGGCTTCCTTGCAGCCTATCTCGCCGGCCTGCTGGCCGGCAGCCGCAGCTATGCCGCGAAGAAGATCGTCTCCACCTTCCAGGACGGCATGGCGTGGCTGGCGCAGGTGGTCATGTTTCTTACCCTCGGGCTGCTGGTGGCGCCCAGCAACCTGGTCGACGTGGTGCTGCCCGGTATCGCCATAACCGTCATCCTGATGTTCGTGGCGCGGCCGCTGAGTGTGTTCCTGTGTCTTGCCCCGTTCCGCAGCTACGGCTGGCGGGCAAAGCTTTTCGTCTCATGGGCCGGGCTGAGGGGCGCGGTGCCCATCGTGCTTGCGACGTTTCCGATGGTGGCAGGTGTGCCGGGCGCCTTCGCCATCTTCAACATCGTCTTTTTCGTCGTCCTGCTGTCCAGCGTCGTTCAGGGGCCGACGATCAACTGGGCTGCCCAGCGCCTGGGGATCAGCACGCGTGAGGGGAATGATCAGGCTGCAGCGTTTGGATCAGTGCATTGAGCCTACTGCCGGACGTCGGATCGAATCCCGTCATCTGGCGCAGGAAGTTGAGCATCGGACCGATCGCCTTGGATGCCGCGACCGAGCGTGGCCGAACAGCCAGAGGCGCTCGCGCCCGTCGGTCGCGGCATCCAAGGGGCGGACTATGCGAATGTAGTGGGCGGCGTTACCTTGTCAGCCATGCGGCGAAAGACCGCGAAGTGACGCGCTCTGCAACGGTATGAGCATGAACTGAGGAAGCATCGTGTATCCATTCAGGCAGGGCTGCTACGCACCGCGGAACGGCTGGTATGTTGCGGCCTTTTGCAACGAAATCGGTGAGGACTTGCTGAGCCGCTGGATCCTGAACCAGCCCGTGGTCCTGTATCGGACCTCGACGGGTGAGGCCGTTGCGGTCGAAGGTCGTTGCCCGCACCGCCATTTCCCGCTGGGAGAGAGCAAGCGTGTCGGCGATGCGATCCAGTGCGGCTATCACGGGATTACGTTCGGCGCCGACGGAAAATGCACCTTCGTGCCGAGCCAGCAGACGATCCCGGGCGTCTACTCGATCAAATCCTACCCGCTTGTCGAGCGCGGCCTCTGGGCCTGGATCTGGCCCGGAGACCCTGAGCAGGCGGATGAAGCCCTGATTCCCGATATGACGGACATCGGCTTCGATCTCCCCGGCTACACGGCGATCCCCTGCCATTCGCTGCATGTCGAAGGCCGCTATCAGCTGCTCAACGACAACCTGCTAGACCTGACTCACCTCGGATACCTGCATGCGCCAAGCATCGGTACGCCCGACGATGCGGCGACACCGGAAGTACGGGAAGTCAGCGCCCGCAAGATCAGCAGCAAGCGGTACATGTACGGCACGCCGCAAACCCCCTTCATGCAGGAGCGGAATGCCTTTGACGGCAAGATCGACCGTGTGTCGGGCATGGACTTCCACTTGCCGGGGTTCCACGCCGGCATCGGCGAATCCCGCATCCCGGAAGAGCACCCCACGCGCGGCGGGGAACTGCTCCACGCCAGCAGGGTGTGGCACGCCGTCACTCCCGCGAAGCGTTACACCACCAACTACTTCTTCGCGATGTCCTCCAACGATCCGGACGGGCTGGAGCATGCCAGAAAAGCGCTGGCCCCGGTGCTCGACGAAGATGCCTTCGCCACCGCCGAGATCGAGAAGATGATCTCCACGCTGGATGAAATCCCGCCGGAGCTCATGCTCAAGAGCGATGCAACCGCAGTGATCGGCCGACGTGCCCTCCAGGCAATGATGGATGCCGAGATGGAGGGTCCAGCACCGGGATTCGGGAAGCGGGGGCAGGCGGGCTGATGCCGATCGACCCGAGCGGTTCACGGTGGAACCATAGCCAGCGTGGCTCGCTGTTTCCGCATGGCCAAGGCACTCGATCCGGCGAAGATATTCGAACGGTCCGCTGCTGAAGGCAGCCGACGGCTCAATCAGACACTGCTCCAGCTCCTCGCCACGGCTTTCATAGCCGGGTTCACGGTCGTTTTCGGTATCATCGCCATGGGCACGGTCGAAGCACTGGTGCCGCCTGAATGGGGTCATTTGTCGAAGCTGCTCGGGGCGCTGGCATTCGGGCTCGGCATCGTCTTCCTGGTGGTTGGGCGGGCGGAACTCTTCAGCGAGAATTTCTTCGATCCGATCGCGGCGATGTTCCAGTCAGACCATCACCGCCTGGTGGGAAAGCTCGTCCGCCTCTGGGTGGTATCTCTCATCCTGAACCTCATCGGGGGTGCGCTCTTCATCGTGATCGCCTCGGTGAATGGCACCCTTCCGCATGGCGCGGCGGAGGCGTTGAACCGGATCGCGGAGGAGATCGCGCACAGGCCGTGGCTTCCGACTTTCACACGCGCGATCATCGGCGGCGCACTCGTGGCGCTTCTTTCCTATCTCGTGATTGCGAGCGAGGAGACCATTAGCAGGATAGTCGTCGCTTACGTGGTTGGCGTGCTCGTCGCGCTCGGGCCGTTCGATCACGTGATCGTCAGCATGCTTCACGTCGGCTTCGGCCTTCTGTCGACGGCGAACGTCGAGCCCTCCCATGTCGCGGAGGTGGGACTGATCGCGCTGGCGGGCAACCTTGTCGGAGGCGTGGGGCTGGTCACTCTGTCCCATGTAGCCCAGGACAAGGCGGCGGAGCGCAATTCCAGGCACGGGGGCGGGAGCGAAGACGAGGCGCAATAAGCTGGCGCTATGCGGCCGTGTCGACGATCCCCATACGCGGGCACAGCTCACGTGCGCTGAAGGATACCAAGGCACCTGACGATGCCCCGGTATCCTTCATGACATACACTTTCCAAATCGGCCGGAGGCGGTCTGCCGGCCTTGCGCAGGCAGTTCGCCAACCGGCTACTTCGCGACGGAAGATGCCAGCATTTCCGGGGTCGGCGGCGCCGTATCCTTGGGATCGGAGCCCTTGTGCTTGTCGGTCAGGGGCAGGGGGGCACCGTTGGCGATCCCGAAACCGGCCTGCTCGCCGGCGAACTCGGCGTAGGCGACATTGACGTTCATGTGCGCGCGCGCCAGCGGCGTGTTGCCGTATTCGAGGCCCTTCTTGATGCGGGTGTCGAGCAGCGGCGCAAAGTCCGGGTTCTTCTGCAGCTCAGCCACAGCCGCGCCGGGCGGGTCCCCCCGATCGTACGCAGCCCTCGCCTCGGTGACGAGCGCCCGGTTGAAGCGCGCCAGACGCTGGAGCCCGGCCCAGTCGTTCACGTGACCATGCCCTTCGACGACGGTTTCGATACCGAGAGGCTCCACAGCGGCGACCAGCCTCTCGGTCTCCTCCGCGATTGCCGCCGCGCCGCCGGCGGGAAGGAATGGGGCCATGTTCCAGGCCATCACGTCGCCCATGAACAGCAGCTTTTCGGACGGGACCACCACGAACGTATCGCCGCCGGTATGGCCGACGCCGGTATGGTACAGCTCGATCCGCTCATCGCCGTGACCGATCGTAAGTCGATCCTTGTAGGTCTCGGTCGGCAGGAGCGCCGGATTGGTCTGCGGATTGGCCACCATCTCGGCCGCGGTGCCCTCGCTCATGATGATCCGCACGTTCGGGTATTGCGCCCGGATGAAATCGGTGCTGCCGATATGATCCGGGTGGCTGTGCGTCGCGATGATCGTGGTGATCGGCTTGTCCGTCACCTTCCTGACTTCAGCGAGGATGGCTTGCCCGTTGCCCGGGAGCTTGGTGTCGACCAGCGTTACGCCTGCGTCCTCCACGACTACCAGCGTGTTCCCGCCGCCGCCGAAGATCTTGTAGACGTTCCCACTGATGCGCTCGATCGGTTCGGGCGCGGGCAGCGACGGGCCGGCAGGCGCCGCGCCCCGGGGCGGGCCTGCGGCCGGCGCGGGCGGCTGCTGGGCAACCACCGCGGTGCTCAGGCCGCTAGCGAGAAACAATGCGAACAGCGCGCTTCTTTTCATATCACCCTCTCGTCTTCTTAATTCTTGTTGCAGGTTCGTAGCGGACGCGCGCGCGCCGGACAATCGTGTTCCCGCAGGCGCTTACGAAGGATCCTGTTCGCCCGGACTTGCGGAACGGCGGCGCTTCGGCAAGCATGGCTTTTCTGGAGGGAACATACTCATGATCAAGCCATGCCTGACCGCGCTCGCGGCGGTTCTTGCCACGCCTGCGCTGGCGCAGACTGCACCGGTGCAGTCTGCAGCCCACACCACCACCTACATTCACGCAGGCGCGCTGCTGGACCGGCCAGGAGAGTCTCCGCGGGGCAACAGCACCGTGATCGTGCGCGGCGACAAGGTAATCGAGATCCGCGACGGATTCTCTCCTCCCGAGGCGGGAGCGGAACTGGTCGATCTGAGGAACGCATTCGTAATGCCGGGAATGGTGGACATGCATGTTCACCTTTGGGGTATCGGCGGCGATCCGATGCGCGCGCGGCTGGAGGCCATGACCCGCGACCGGTTCGACGATCAGATGACGGCGGTTGCCAACGCCCGCACGACTCTTGCCGCGGGCTTTACCTCGGTGCGCGATCTGGGGGGCGATCCGCGCGGCGTTCGCGCCCTGCGCGATGCGATCGATGCTGGGCTGGTGGAAGGGCCGACCATCTCCAACGCCGGCAAGATGATCTCGGTCACCGGCGGGCACGGCGATCCCGGCAACGGCCTTGCGGAAGACTTTGCCGACATGGTGCACACCGGCGATCTCAACGTGTGCGATGGTCCGGACGATTGCCGCCGCGCCGTGCGGGCGCAAGTGGCCCTGGGTGCGCGTGTCATCAAGTTTGCTGCAACCGGGGGTGTGCTCTCGAACGTAAGCGGCGGCCTTGGCCGGGCGATGACGCCGGCGGAAATGCGCGCGATTGTCGAAACCGCGCATGCACTGGGTCGCAAGGTAGCGGCGCACAGCCACGCGGCCGAAGGGACGAAGGCAGCGCTGGAAGCGGGCGTCGACTCGATCGAGCATGGCACGTTCCTCGACGATGAAACGATTGCGCTGTTCAAGGCCAAGGGCGCGTACCTCGTGCCGACCGAGATTGCTCCCGTCGCCGCATTGGCGCAGGCGCGCGGCGGGGCCCTGCCGCCTGCCACCGTTGCCAAGGCAGAAGAAGCCGCCGCCGCAATGGCCGCAAACCACCGCCGCGCCTATGCCGCCGGAGTGAAAGTGGCCTTTGGCACCGACACTGGCGTTTCGAAGCATGGCGACAACGCCACCGAGTTCGCGCTTCTGGTGCAGAACGGCCTCACGCCCGCCCAAGTGATCCGCGCAGCTACGGTAGACGCCGCCGATCTGCTCGGCCGCGACGATATCGGCACGCTCGCACCCGGGAAGACGGCAGACATCATCGCGGTGACCGGATCGCCGCTTCAGGACGTAACGCGGCTGGAGCATGTCGATTTCGTCATGCATCGCGGCACGATCGCGAAAGAACGGCCCGGCAGCCGGTAACGTCCGGCGCCGGGGAGGGGACGACCCGGTGAGCTAACCCCGTTTCCGCACCCGTTTCAGGTGCGGAAACGGGCTGGCCAGATGCCCTGCTTTCCGGGGGCGAGGATACCCTTCGGGTCGAGGGTATCCTTCAGCGCTTCGTTGAGGCGGCCCATCGCGTGGTCGTTGAAGTCGAACGTGTCCGCCACCGCGTCCATGTAGTCGATATGGGTGCGGTACTCCCCGAAACCGGCTTGGTGGGTGTCGCGGATCAGGGTTTCGAACAAGGCGTGGACCTGCCGTTCCTGTTCCTTGCTGTCACGATCGTAGAGGATTTCGTTCACCGCCACCGTCTGGCGGCCGCCGACGCCGAAGGCGCCGTAGTAGTCGATGCCGAATTCCTCATAGCGCTTGCGTGCCCGGCGAAACTGCTCGGCCGCGAGCGCGGGGTCGGACGGCATGACCGGCGAAAACCCAAGGTGCCCGCCGCGTCCACCGTACCAGCCGATCATCGTCATATCGCGCGTGGAGGGGATCCCGGCATGGCTGAGGCCGAAATCGTCGCCCTGACGCCAGGTCCGCCAGTCGCCAGCGGAAACCGCGGCGTTCTTCGCGGCGGCAGAAACGATCTTCGCCTTCGCGGCAATGACCTCCTCAGGCCCGTAGAGATTGACCTCCGCGTTCCACCAGCCGATCTTGAGCTGTTCGCGGATCCTGGCGCCCACGCTCTCCGGCAGCAGGCCTTCGCCGTCCCAGAACATCGAGCGCGGGCCCACATAGCTCGCAATCCCGATATAGGAGACCCAGGCCGCATCGTGATCTATCACGCCGCGCAGGCGCAAGGGCGCGAACAGGCCGATGCCGCGTTCGATATCGTCGGCTTCGGGAAGTTGCAGGCTCAGCGTCATGGTCGCCTCAGGGGCGGGCATCAGCCACAGCCCCATCCGCGTAACGACGCCGAAGTTGGACTGGCAGAAGATCTGGTCCCAGCCGGGGCCATAGCTGTTCCGGGTCACGTGCCAGGCCGGATTGCCTTCCATCGCGCCAGCCCCGGTGCGCACCAGCGCACCGTCCGCCAACACGACCTCCAAGCCGCAGATTTGCGCCGCATGATCACCATAGGGCTGCGGTCCGACGCCGCGTTCAAGCGCATTGCCGGCAACGCTACCCCAGCTGTTGCCGGGGACGCTCATCCACAATCTATGGCCGCGGGCCGCCAGCGCATCGTGCAGATCGTAGAAGCTGACGCCCGGCTCGACCACGCAATAGCCAAGGTCTTCGTTGATCTCGAGAATGCGCTTCATGCGCGAGAGGTCCAGCACCACTGCGCCCGCCTGCACCGGCGCGGCGCCGCCATAACCGAAGTTCTTGCCCCGGCTGATCGGCCACAGCGGCACGCCTTCCTGCGCCGCCGTCTTCAGGATTTGCTGGATTTCCTCGACAGTCTCGGCCGCCACCGCTCCGGAAGGCTGGTGCCGCTCCGGGTCAAAAGCCATTGGGTCGGAATAGCCGGCCCGATCGATCGGGGCGGTGAAGACCCGATCCTCCCCGACGATGGAGCGTGCCGCGTCGAAGAAGCGTGCAACCGCATCGGTTTGGGTGAAGCCAGCCGGCATGAAGATCCTCGTGTTGTCTTGTGCGTAGCGAGCTGACGCCCGCGTGGAGGGGTTTGATTGTTAGGGCTAAAACTGCCAGGAGGCCATGGTCCATTGAGCGGGTGCGCCGGCGGCAGCGGTGCCGGCTTCCGATCAGAATCTTGGCTTTGGGGCGTCAGGCTGTGATGGTCTCCAGCGCCTCGCTAGCCTCCAGCCAGCTTGTTTCGGCTTCCGCCAGCCTGGTATCGAGTTCGGACCGGCGCTTCATCAGTTCGCTCGTGGATAGCCGGGACAGCCAGCCCGTGGCGGCGGAGGGGTCGGTCAGTGCCCCGTCGATCGCGTTCCGCTGCTCGGTGAGCTTGGCCAGGTCGGCTTCCGCAGCCTTGGCTGCCTGCCGCAGCTCCTTTTCCTTCTCGCGCGTCTCGCTGGCGGCCTCGCGCTGCTTTTTCCTCTCGGCCTTGGAGGACTTGGTGCCTGTGCTGTCCTTGCTGAGCACGAAGGCGATGTAGTCATCCAGCGATCCGTCGAACTCCCCCGCCGTGCCATTATCGACCAGCACCAGTCGGTCGGCAGTCATCTCGATCATGTGGCGATCGTGGCTGACGATCACCACGGCTCCGGTATAGGCGTTGAGCGCCTGGATCAGGGCCTCACGCGCATCGACATCGAGGTGGTTGGTCGGCTCGTCCAGGATCAGCATGTGCGGAGCGTCGCGCGTGATCAGCGCCAGGGCCAGCCGGGCGCGCTCTCCGCCCGACAGCTTGCCGACTTGCGTCGTCGCCTTCTGCCCCTGAAAGCCGAAGCGCCCCAGCTGCGCCCGCACGGCGGACTGGCTGGCGCCCTGCATCATCAAGGTCATGTGCTGAAGCGGCGTCTCCTCGCGGTCGAGTTCTTCTACCTGATACTGGGTGAAATAGCCCACGCGCATCCGGCCGCTCGCGTTCATCTCCCCTTCCATGGGTGGCAACTGCGCCGCGAGAAGGCGGGCGAGGGTCGTCTTGCCGTTGCCGTTGCGTCCCAGCAGGGCCACCCGGTCATCGGGATCGAGCCGCAGGTTGAGCCGCTTCAGGATCGGCGTCTCAGCGTAACCGACCGCTGCCATGTCGAGCGTGATCAGCGGCGGGCGCAACTCGTCCGGATCCGGGAAATCGAAGGTCAGGCTGGGATCGTCGATCAGCTCTGCGATCGGCTGCATCTTTGCCAGCATCTTGGCGCGGGACTGGGCCTGTTTGGCGGTAGATGCCCGGGCAGAGTTGCGCGCGACGTAGTCCTGCAACTTTTCGCGTTCAGCCTGCTGCCTTGCCTTGGCGGAAGCCAGCTGGGCCTGACGTTCGGCCCGTTGCCGTTCGAACGCATCGTACCCGCCGGGATAAAGCGTCAGCTTCCCGCTCCCCAGATGGAGGATGTGGTCGACCACGCTGTTGAGGAAGTCACGTTCATGGCTGACCAGAAGGATCGTTGCCGGATAGCTTTTCAGGAAATCCTCCAGCCACAGCACCGCCTCAAGATCGAGGTGGTTCGACGGCTCGTCGAGCAGCAGGAAGTCGGGCTGGGAGAACAGCAGCCCCGCCAGCGCGACGCGCATCTTCCAACCCCCGGAAAAGCTGTCGAGCGGCCTGTGCTGCGCTTCCTCGTCAAAGCCTAGGCCAACCAGGATCTGCGCCGCGCGGGAGGGGGCCGTGTAGGCGTCGATCGCGATCAGCCGCTCATAGACATCGGCCATCCGGTCCGGGTCTTCGCATGTTTCGCTTTCCGCCATCAGCGCCGTTCGCTCAACGTCGGCCGCCAACACGGTCTCGAACGGCGTGGCCTCACCCGTCGGAGCTTCCTGCGCGAGATAGCCCAGCGTCGTCCCGCGGGGCATGGTAATCGATCCGGTATCCGGCTCGATCAGCCCCGTGATCACGCGCACCAGGGTTGTCTTGCCGGCGCCGTTGCGTCCCACAAGGCCGATCCGGCCGCGCGGCGGCAGCTTCGCAGTGGCGCTGTCGATGATCGTGCGGCCGCCAAGCCGCACGGTAATGTCGGTGAGATTGAGCATGGCTGCGCCGCCTAGCAGAACCCGAAGCTGTCCCCAAGCACGTGCGTCTCGGCCGGCACCATCTACAAACCTTCTGGCGACCCCTCAGAGGGACGAGCCAGGTAAGTCGGGATCCTATGAAGGAATGGTTGCTCCCAACAGGCCGATGCGTGCAACAAACAAAGACACGGCAGGCGACCAGGTACAAGTGATTATCCTCCGCCGATCACGTTCGAACATCAGCCTGGTCTAAATAAGTGCATTTCGCTCCGCGTAACTTCCTTCTCCAAATAAACGGCGCGGCAGGCGCCGGATTGGTCGTCTGCTTGCTACAAGAGATGTGCCACCGGTTTCTGGGGCACGGAAGGATTGGACGTTTTCGACGATGTTATCGGATGCAGCAGCTGAAAAGCTCCTGCGGAAGCCCGTTCGACGTCCGCTGCCGCGATGGTTTCGCTCCAGGGATTCTGGACGCGGGCGCATCTGTCGTGCGCCCGCTGCCTCGCGACGACCTTGCGGCACGACCGGTTCGGCTATGCCGGCATTCCGGTTGCTGTGTTCGAGAGTTAGAAGGAGAAACCACGGATGAACTGGTTCCAAAAGTACGCGCCGATACGTCTGAAGCTCCGGATTGCGGTTGGCGTGGCGACCGCTTTCACCGCGCTGGCGGCCCTTGGCGCGTTCATCGGTGGCTGGATCGGAGGCGCGATCGGCCTTGCCGCGACCCTTGGCGTGCTGGCGCTCGGGCTCTGGGCGCGGGAGGCGATCGCCCATCCGTATGTCTCCACTGTGGTTCGCATGGAAGGATTGGCGGCTGGCGACCTGACCAGCCCGATCGAGTTCATGGATTACACCGATTGCGTTGGGCGCATGACCACGGCGATGCTGACCTTTCGCGACACGGCCGTGGCCCAGAAGACCAGCGTAGAGGAGCAGACGCTGGTGGTCGCCGCACTTGCCGAGCAGCTTCGCAAGCTTGCCCAGGGCGATCTCACAGGTATGGTGACCGTCGACTTCCCACCAGCTTATGCGGAACTCAAGACGCACTTGAACGACGCCACCCGCCACCTTCGGGAGATGGTCGGCGCGGTCAACGACAGCGCCGAGGCGATCGGCACCGGCACGCGGGAAATTGCGGAAGCGGCTGACGACCTGGCGCGGCGCACGGGAACCAGCGCCGCCAGCCTTGAGGAAACGTCCGCCTCGCTGGTCCAAATCGATGAGAGCCTGAAGGTAGCCGCCAGCGATTCGGAGATGACGGTGGAGCGTGCCAGCGGAGCCAACGCGGCAGTCGAAAGCGGTCGCGCCATTGCCGAGCAGGCCGTCCAGGCGATGGGCCGCGTCAGCGACAGCGCCAAGGGCATCGATGCGGTGATCGAAGGCCTCGACAAGATTGCCTTCCAGACACGCGTTCTGGCCATGAACGCGGCAGTCGAGGCGGGAAGGGCCGGAGATGCGGGGCGCGGCTTTGCGGTCGTCGCAGACCTCGTCTCCGCGCTCGCTCGACGTGCCGAGGAAGAGGCAAAGTCCGCACGCGACCAGTTGACCGTGACGCAGGCCGACATCGGCACGGCGGTAGAGGCGGTGCACAAGGTAGATGGCGCCCTTTCCGACATCAGGGGCGGTGTGCATGAAGTCCATCAGTTGCTGGGCAAGCTGGCAGCCGACAACAAGACCCAGTCGGACTCGGTTTCGCAGATCAGCACGGCGATCGGCAGCATGGATGAAGCCACCCAGCAGAACGCCGCCATGGTCGAGCAGGCCTCGGCTGCCGTGGGTAACCTGCTGAATGAGGTTTCGGCGCTTTCCCAGCGCGCCGCACTGTTCAACATCGGCGATTCCAGGCCGGCGCTGCACAAGGCTGCTCCCAAGGTTGCACCGCTGGCCCTTGTCACTCGTGCGGCGAAGGCCGCACCGCGGATTGCAAAGCCGCTGCCGTATCTCTCCCCGGTAAAACCGCTGCCCGCCGCCAACAGCATAGGGGCCGATGGCGAAGCCGATCAGTGGAAGGATTTCTAGAAGAACGGAACGAATGCCGCCGGGTGCGGTGAACCGGAACGGCCCGGCGGCGAAACAGTGCGTCCCATTTCTGACGTCGGAAGCAGGGGCGCACTGCGCCCGAAGCGGCTTTGTCCCTTTGCCAAAAGGCCTCGCCCGTGCCAATCCGCAGCGGATTGGAACACATGGCGCACGCGGACCCAGCAGACGAAGGAACGGATGACCGGGTCCGGCCGAAGCGCCGGATCTGGCGCTGGGTGCTGCTCGTCCCGCTGATCCTGCTCGGAATAGCAATGGCATCTACCTGGATCGGGCGCGAGTCGATTGCCGACAACGTTATCGGCCGCGCGCTCGCTTCGCGCGGGGTGCGGGCGACCTACACGGTCGAACAAGTCGGTCCCCGGCGTCAGGTGCTGACGGACGTGGTCGTCGGCGATCCACGCAACCCCGATCTGACGATAGAGCGCGCCGAGGTGCTGATCCGCCTTCACTGGTTCGGCTATCCCACTATCGAGGAAGTGCAGCTTCATGATCCGCGCCTCCGTGGCCGCTTTCGGGATGGCACGCTGAGCTTCGGCGCGCTCGATCCGCTGATCTTCACGGGCAGCAAGGAACCCTTCGCGCTGCCCGACCTTCCGCTGCGGATCGTGAACGGGCGAGCTGCCTTCGACACCGATCACGGGCCGGTCGGTCTTACCCTGACCGGACGCGGCAATCTGCGCGACGGTTTCTCCGGCCAACTTGCTGCCGTTGCGCCCGAAGTCGTGCTCGGTGGATGCAAGCTGACCCGGGCGGCGTTTTCCGGGCGGGTCGCCATCGAAGACGAGGCACCGCGCTTCCGCGGCCCTCTGTCCGTAGCGCGGCTTGGCTGCCAGGATAGCGGGCTTTTTCTGTCCAACGCGCAGATCGACCTTGCCGCTCGCGGGGACCGGACGTTCGACGGTGTCGAAGGCCAAGGGGAGATTGCTTCCGGCGCCATCCGGTTCGGGAGCAGCCGTGCCGCGAGTGCGCGGGGCGACGCCCGGTTCACCTGGCGCGATCAGGGCCTGACGGCGCGCTATGACCTTGCGGCCGCCGATGTTGTCACCCCGCACGCAGCGCTGGCGCGGCTGCATGCTGAAGGAACGCTGCGGGCCCGGCGCGGCTTTGAGCGGTTCGAGCTTGTCGGAGAAACGCAGGGTGCGGGCCTGCAACCCGGGCCAGCACTCGATCGCAGTCTTGCCGGCGCTGCGGAAGGAACACGCGGGACGCTGCTAAGTCCGCTGATCGGCAGCGTGCGCAGTGCGCTGCACAAGGAGGCGCCGGGCAGTACGTTCGCTGCCGACTACATCGTCCGCCGCAATGGGGGGAGCGTTTCGCTGGTAGTTCCGCAGGCGCGGCTGCGCGGCAGCAGCGGGGCCACCTTGCTGGCGCTGTCGCGTCTTCAACTTGGCGGAGGGGCCGAACTGCCGCGTTTTTCGGTCAATCTGACCACGGGGGGCAAGGGGCTGCCGCGCATCGCAGGCCGCATGGAAGGCGGCACCGACGGCAGCACACGCTTTCGCCTGACCATGGCGGAATACCGCGCCGGAGATGCCCAGCTGCGCGTCCCGCAGCTGGAGATTGCGCAGGGCGCGAACGGAACACTCGGCTTTTCCGGGCGAATCGAGGCGAGCGGGCCGCTGCCGGGCGGCCGGGCGGAAGAGTTGCTTCTGCCGGTCTCCGGGAGCTGGGGTCCGCAACAAGGACTGCTGATGTGGAGCGGCTGCACCGATGTGCGGTTCAATTCCCTAAGCTATGCCAATCTCACGCTCGACCGGCGCACCCTGCGCTTGTGCGCGCCGCGCGGGCGGCCGATCCTGCGCTATGGCGCGGACGGGTTCGATCTTGCTGCGGAAACCGCCGCGCTCGAGATTTCGGGACGACTTGGGGAAACGCCGATCCGCGCATCTTCCGGCGCGCTTGCCTTTGCGCTGCCCGGGCTCGTCTCCGCGCAGAACCTGCGGGTGGCGCTTGGCCCCGCGGAAACTGCTGCGCGCTTTGCGGTCGATGATCTCTCCGCCCGCATCGGAGACACTGTCGGCGGTGAATTCACCGGGGCGGACGTGACGCTCTACGGCGTACCGCTCGATATCCTGCGGGCAAGCGGCGGATGGCGATACGAAAACGGAGCGCTGATGCTGACCGATGGCGCCTTCCGCCTGGAAGACAGGGGAGGGCAGGATCGATTCGAGCCGCTGGTGGCAACTGGCGCAACGCTTGCGCTGGCAAACAACCTTGTCGCGGCAGAGGCATTGCTGCGTGCGCCGGAAACCGGCCGCGGCGTGGTTCTCGCTGAGTTGCGCCATAGCCTCCTGACCGGCGCGGGGCAGGCCGATCTTCGGGTCGACGGCCTTCGCTTCGATGAGGAATTGCAGCCGGCGCAACTCTCCTCCTTCGCGCTGGGCGTGGTGGCAAATGTCGCGGGCGAGTTGACCGGTACCGGGCGGATCGACTGGAACGCGGCGGAAGTAACCAGTTCCGGCCGCTTCTCCAGTCGCGCTCTCGACTTTGCGGCGCCGTTCGGACCCGTGAAGGGCGCGTCCGGCACCATCGTGTTCACCGACTTGCTCGGCTTGACCACCGCTCCGGGACAAGTCGTACGTATTGCGTCGGTCAATCCGGGGATAGAGGCCAGCAACGGCGAAATCGCGATCCAGTTGACCGGTGGCCGTGAGCTGACGTTGCGCGGAGGTACCTGGCCGTTTTCGGGGGGCATCCTGCGGCTGCATCCGGTCACGCTCACTCTCGGCGCGGATGAGGTGCGTCGCTATGTGCTGGAAGTCGAAGGACTGGATGCGGGCCTGTTCGTCCAGCGGATGGAACTGGGCAATCTCAGCACCAGCGGCATCTTTGACGGAACCATCCCGCTGGTATTCGACAAGAATGGCGGGCGGGTGGAAAACGGCGTGCTCATGTCGCGCCCGCCGGGCGGCAACTTGTCCTATGTGGGGGAACTCACGTACGAAGACTTGTCCCCGATGGCGAACTTCGCGTTCGATGCCCTGCGCTCCCTAGACTACCGGAAGATGAGCATCCAGCTGGACGGATCGCTGGCAGGTGAAGTCATTACGCGGGTGCGCTTCGACGGCGTCAGCCAGGGAGCCGGGACGCGCCGCAACTTCATCACCCGGCGGATAGCGAAGCTGCCGTTCCAGTTCGACGTGAACATCCGCGCGCCGTTTTACAGCCTGATCACGTCGATCAAGGCGATGTACGATCCGGCCTACATCCGCGACCCGCGTGAACTTGGGCTGATCGATGCCGAGGGGCGCCCGATCCCAGAGGGCACGCGGGGCGCTGCCGTGCCGGATGAAGCCATTCAGACCTCCGAAAGCGAGAACAGCCGATGATCGATGCGATGTTGACCACTTGTGCGCGCGCGGCGCATGGCGCGCGTATGGACAGGGGAAGGATCGGCCTTGCGGCGGCGATGGTAATGGCGACGAGCGTCGGTGGGTGCATCAACGTGAAGGCGCCCGACAAGCCGATCGTCATCGAGCTGAACGTGAACATCAAGCAGGAAGTAATCTACCGCCTTGCGGAAGATGCCGGGAACACGATCGAAAATAACCCCGATATTTTCTGACACGCGCGACGAGGAACCAAGGGAATGCCGATGACTGACAGAACCCGCAAACCCATCCGGCTGGCGCTCGCCGCCGGCGCGCTTTCGCTCGCGCTCGGCTCCCTGGCGGCACCGGCGTTCGCGCAGCGGGATCCAGCCTACGAGGCCGCACGGCAGAGCGGGCAAGTGGGTGAGAAGACCGATGGTTACCTCGGCGTGGTCGGCGGGGCCTCCCCTGGCTTGCGCAAGATGGTCGATGACATCAACATCAAGCGGCGCGCGCTTTATGCCGAAAAGGCGCAAGCCGCCGGTGCGACGCTTCAGGAATATGCCTTTACCGCCGGATGCCTTGCCGTTGCTCGCACCGCGCCAGGTGAAAAGTATCAAGCTCCGGATGGCAGCTGGCAGACCCGGACGAGCGCTCCGCCGGTACGAAACCCGAAGTGTCCCTGATCGTCGTGCAGGGGCCTTCTCACGCACGCGGCTAGTGCGTTTCGGGCTGTCGAGCTACCGCTTGCCTTCGCGGACGGCCACGGCAACCAGCGCGGCCGTCGACAGCAGGATAGAGGACACCAGTGCGCCCACCGAAAGGATGCCCGGCGACGTCACCCTGAGACGCAAGTCCAGGCTCACGCTCTTGCCAAGCCGGAGCGACAGCTCGCCTTCCTGGTATTCAGGGCTGGCCTGCTTCGGAGGATCGGCGGGCGAATCCGAGATCATGTCCTTGGGCATGGATCGCCAACGCGGTCCGAGTCCGGCCGTTCCCGCAGGAGCGGCCGGATCGTGGTCATCCCACGCAGACGGTCACGCAGCCTCTATGAGGCCCTTCATCGCGCTTTCGAAGAGGGCGCGCCCGTCGGTTCCACCGAGTTCGGGTTCGACCGCCCGTTCAGGGTGCGGCATCATGCCGAGCACGTTGCCGCGCTCATTCAGGATGCCGGCGATGTCGCGGCGCGATCCGTTGGTCGTCTCACAGTAGCGGAACGCCACGCGGCCTTCGCCTTCCAGCCAGTCGAGCGTGTCCTCATCGGCGAAATAGTTGCCGTCATGGTGCGCCACCGGGATCCGGATCACTTGCCCGGCCTCGTAGCCGGAGGTGAACAGCGAGCGGTTGTTTTCCACCTTCAGCGACACGGTGCGGCAGATGAAGTGCTGCGTGGCGTTGCGCATCAGCGCGCCGGGCAGCAAACCAGCCTCCGTCAGCACCTGGAAGCCGTTGCAGATGCCCAGCACCGGAACGCCGCGGTCCGCGGCATCGACGACCGCGCGCATCACGGGGGAACGCGCCGCCATCGCGCCCGAGCGCAAGTAGTCGCCGTAAGAGAACCCGCCGGGCAGGCCGATGAAGTCAATCTTTTCCGGCAAGTCGGCATCGCCGTGCCAAACACGGACGGGGGCTTGGCCTGTGACCTTTTCCAGCGCCACGACCATGTCCCGGTCGCAGTTGGAGCCGGGGAACGTGACTACCGCAGCACGAAAGGCGTTCATCACGCGGGCTCCTTCTCCGCCAGCTTCTCGATCCGGTAATTCTCGATCACCGTGTTGGCGAGCAGCTTGCGGCACATTTCGTCCAGTGCAGCGTCGCTGGTGCCGTCCGCCACTTCAAGCTCGATCAGGCGGCCGATCCGCACATCCTCGACGCCGGAAAAACCCAGCCCTTCCAACGCGTGGTGCACCGCGCGCCCTTGAGGATCGAGCACGCCCGGCTTCAGGTTGACGTGAATTCTGACTTTCATAGCTCTGGGCCTTTACGCTGGGACCTGCCGAACAGGACCGACCTTGCCGATAGCCGCGCATATGGCCTCTGCCGCGCGTCGGGGCAAGCGGTCCGGCGGAACGATGCCGGCGGGCCGTGGGTTATTCCGACAGAACAACCGAGGGGAAACGCTTATGTACGGTTGGGCCATCGCCTTGGGCATCATTGCCATAATCGCGGCTATTCTCGGCTTCAGCGGATTTGCCGGGACACTTGCCAACATCGCCATCATCATCTTCGTTCTCGCCTTGATCGGAACGCTCATTGCGCTGTTCCTCGGCTACAAGGTCGGAAAAGGCGTAATAGACTGACCTGATCGGCCCCTAGACTCATACAGGGGCGTCGACGCGGTCAATCCTGCGGCCTCTCCGGTAGGACGTTGATTTCAAGCCGCTGCTCCGGATCCAGGTAGCGCGAGGCCACTCTGCGGATGTCTTCGGGGGTGATGGCTGCGACCAGTTCCTTGCCCCGTGTGAAGCGCTCGATGTCTTGCGGCTCGCTTTGTGCGCGATCGGCCAGAGCCATCCAGCCGCCGTTGGTCTTCAGGGCATTGTCGTAGGCTTCGAGCAGGGGGCGCCGGGCGCGCAGCAGCACGTCCTGGTCGACCGGCTCCTCGATCAGGGAGCGGATCGTCTCCAGCATGGCGTTGCGGGCTGGGTCGAGATCGTCCACCGAGACCGCGGCGGCGGTGTTGAAGGTGCCGTATCCCTCATACACTCGCGACTGGCTGGAATTCACCCCCGGAGAATAGGTTTCGCCAAGCTCCTCGCGCAGGGTGTCGGTCAACCGGACTTGCACGATGCGCTGCAGCAGCTCGAGCCGGATGGTTTCCTCGAAGTCCCGGTCGTCGGTCGTCGGCCATGTCATCCGCAGCAGCGCCTGATCGGCTGGGCCCCCGTGACGGACAACCCTAATGCCGCGGTCCTCGGTAAAGCTGCGCTGGCGGTTGTCCGCATACTGGCGGAAGTCCGGCTCCCGTTCAGGCAGGGCACCCAGAGTTCGTGCGATTAGGTCGATCGCGCGATCCTCATCGATGTCGCCCACCAGCGCCAACTCAAGCGCGCCCTCGCGCAGACGCTCGTCTATCTCGTTCCGCAGATCGGAGAAGCCGAGGGCGAGGTAGTCTTCCTTCGGCTGCAAGGTGAAGCGGGGATCGTTGTCGGATACGATGCCGCCCAGGGCATTACCCAGCGCATCGTTTGGCGTGGCGTTGCGACGGGCAAAAAAGTTCTCAATGTTCCGCCGGTACTGGGCTTCTCCCTGCGGGCGGTAACCCGGATCGGACACCGCGGCGGCAAGCACTTGCAACTGAAGTTCCAGATCGCGCGGAGTGGTTCCGGCCGCCATCCGGAAGGTATCGTCGTCCGTCGCGATGGAGAAGCCGACGCTGCGTCCGGCAAGGATCGAGTCCAGCTCGTCATAGGAATGCTTGCCCAGGCCGCCCATCGGGAGGACGGACGTCATGGCCGTGGCAAGCGGATCGTCCTTCGTGTTCAGCAGCAGGCCGCCATCGATGTTGAGCTGGACCGAAATCCGGTCCTCCTGCAAATCGGTGCGCTTGAGGTTGAGTTTCAGCCCGTTGGCGAAAGTGATCGTGCGGATGCCCAGCACCGGCTCTTCCGTGTCCGAAACGATCTCGCCCGCCGGGCCGAAGTCGGTGTAGGCGAATTCGCCGGGCAGCGCTCCGTCCTGATTTTCGACGTCTGCGTTCCATGCGGCATCCCACGCGGCCCGCACTGCCTCAGCCCCGCCTTCAGGCGCGGTACGTCCTTCGAAGCGCAGCAGCGGATCCCGCAGGGGGACCGCCTGAACCCGCAAGGCCTCCAGCACGGCATCGGGCGTGATCGCATCCTCCAGCGCCACGAAGCGTTCAAGCGCGCTTTCCGGCGTGGTCGGGACTTGTTCATCCTCGAGCAGGGCGATCGCCGCGCTGACAAAGTTGCGGTTGGAGCGGGTAGTGGCGCCCGCAGCCGCGTTTTCCAGCGATGTGCGCAGCCGGGCGATCTGCTCAGCCACTTCCGCTTCGGTAAAGCCGAAGGCGAACGCACGGCGGTATTCCCGCACGGCGGCAGCAAGCGCCTGCTCCCATTCCCCTTCGCCCGCATCGACGATCAGGTTCGTGCTGCGGGCTTCCTCGAACACGTCGCTGGTGCCAAAGCCGGCGCTGCGGAAAGGCGGGTCGTCAGAGCGGCTGAGGCGCGTCAGCCGGCGGTTGACGATCCCATAGCCTATCTGGCGCAGCACGTTCACGCGCCGATTCTCAACGGTGTCGTCCTCGTCCAGCCACGGGCCGCTGCGGGTGGCGGTAATCCGTTCGGGCAGGGCGGGGTCGATGTAGACGGACGTCATGCCCGCGTGGCCGGGATCGACCGGGCCCGCGTCAGGCAAGCTGACGGTTGAGCCCTCCTGCCAGTCCCCAAAGTGCTTGCGGATCGCCTGCTCCACTTCGTCGGTGTCGAAATCGCCCACGACGACAACCGCCGCGTTGCCCGGCCGGTAGGCCCGCTGCCACAAGTCGCGGAGCTGATCCGGCGTGGCGTCGGCGATGGTTTCCGCCGTACCGATCGGCAGCCGGTCGGGAAAACGGGCTTCGGGATAGAAGAAGCGCAGCTGGTCCAGCAGGTTGCGATATTCATAGGTATCGCGCACGCGCCGTTCCGACAGGATCACGCCCTTCTCGCGTTCCACCGCCTCGGGCGCGAACGTCAGCTCGCTGGCCGTCTCACGCATCAGCATCAGGGCCGTATCCAGCAGGTCAGGATCGTTGCGCGGCAGGTTCAGCTTGTAGACGGTTGATTCGAAACCGGTCGCGGCGTTGGTGTCGGCGCCAAAGGCAAGGCCTTCGCGCTCCAGCAGCCGGACCATCTCGCCTTCCGGAATATTAGTCGATCCGTTGAAGGCCATGTGTTCGATGAAGTGGGCCAGCCCGCGTTCTTCCTCCGCTTCGGCCAGGGAACCGGCATCGATCCACAACTGCACGACTGCCTGCCCGCGCGGCGTGCCGTTGGGCCGGATGATGAACCGCATTCCGTTGTCGAGCCTGCCGAACCGGAAGCTCGGGTCCACCGGCAAGTCGCTGCGCTCGAACGCCCAGGGCGTGTCGCTGGAAGCCGTGCTGGGCGGGACGGAAACGGCCGCGATCTGCGCCTGCGCGGCGTAAGGAACGCCGGAAGCCGACAACAGAAGCAGCACTGGGAAGAAACGAAGAGATTTCATGCAGCCGTTCTGGCTCACCGGGGCTTAACAGGCAATGTCTTGCCCCGGATTGCCTGTTCTGAGCCGCAATTACTGCCGTCTACTTTTTCGGCTTGTTCCGGAGCCGGGAGCGGTGATGGGCAATGTCGAACACTTCGCCGGCATTGTCGTCGTTCTGCAAGAGACCAAGCCGGCGCGCGACTTCCTGGTACGCTTCTTCCTCTCCGCCAAGGTCGCGGCGGAAGCGGTCCTTGTCCAGTTTTTCGTTCGTCTTCATGTCCCACAGACGGCAGCCGTCAGGGCTGATCTCGTCCGCCAGGATCACGCGGCTGTAATCGCCGTCCCACAAGCGGCCGAACTCCAGCTTGAAGTCGATCAGCCGGATATCGATCGCGGCGAACATCCCGCACATGAAGTCGTTGATGCGGATCGCCATCGAGGAGATGTCCTGCATCTCTTCGTTGTTCGCCCAGCCGAAGCAGGCGATATGCTCTTCGGCGATCAGCGGATCGCCAAGGGCATCGTCCTTGAAGTAGTATTCGATCAGGGTGTGGGGCAGCGGCTCCCCTTCCTCGATCCCCAGGCGCTTGGACAGCGATCCGGCGGCGACGTTGCGGACCACGACCTCGATCGGGATGATCTCCACCTGGCGGACCAGCTGTTCGCGCATGTTCAGCCGGCGAATGAAGTGCGTCGGAATGCCGATATGCGAAAGACGGGTGAACACGTGCTCGGAGATGCGGTTGTTGATCACCCCCTTGCCGTTGATCGTGCCCTTCTTCTGGGCGTTGAAGGCCGTCGCATCGTCCTTGAAGTACTGGATGATCGTGCCCGGCTCGGGCCCTTCATAAAGGATCTTGGCCTTGCCTTCGTAGATCTGGCGGCGACGGGACATAAGCGGTTCCTGCTCGAGCTTCAAACGCAGCGCCCCGGCGGTGCATCCGCCTTCCTGAAAAGAAGCGGCAACGCACGGGGCCGGGGCGTTTCATGGAGCTATAGAATGAAAGCGCCATGAAGGCAATTGCACCGCCCTGCGCCTGTGATAGCGCGCAGCGTCATGGCTATCGAAACCTGCACCCTTTCCGGCAAGGAGATCGCGCCGCTGCTGAGCGAGGTCGCCGCCTTGCGCATCGCCGTCTTCGCCGAATTCCCGTATCTCTATGATGGCGATACCGACTACGAGGAATCTTACCTGCGTGACTTTGCGGGCGAGCCTGGCAGCGTGCTGATCGGCGCCTTTGACGGACAGCGGCTGGTCGGGATCGCCACCGCTTCGCCGATGGCGGGGCAGAAGGCGGAATTCCGCGCACCCTTCGAGGCGCGCGGGCTCGACACCGCCAGGCTGTTCTATTTCGGAGAAAGCGTACTCCTGCCGGATTATCGCGGAAGGGGGATCGGCCATGCCTTCTTCGATCGTCGGGAGGCGGCAGCGCGCGCCGCCGGGGCGACCCACGCCTGTTTTGCAGCCGTGGTGCGCGGCCCGGATCATCCTGCCCGCCCACTTGCGTACCGTCCGCTGGATGAGTTCTGGCGCAAGCGAGGTTATGGGAAGGTCTCGGGCCTCGTCACCCACCTTTCGTGGAAGGAGCACGGGGACGCCGCGGAATGCGCCAAGCCGATGCAGTGCTGGATGCGGACGCTGTGACCGCGCCCCGCAAACCGGGCTTGTAGTTGCTCAGCGATTGACGCTTCCGCCGCTTGCTCTCAAACGGCCGGCAAAACGGATGGGACTCCAATGAAGGCACACCTGTATCGCGCCGGGGCCGCGCCTGCGGCGCTCGCGGCCATGCTGTTGAGCGCGCCGGCAGCGGCGCAGGCCGCAGTGGCGGACGAAGGGCAGATCGTCGTCACCGGCACGCTGATCCGCGGCGCAGTGGAGCAGGCGCCCGCGCCGGTTGAGGTGATCACCGCCGAAGACCTGGCGCTGCAAGGCTCTCCGACAGCGGTGGACCTGATCAAGCTTCTGCCCGGCTCGGCCGGGGTTCTGGGCGATGCGGCGCAATTCGACACTCGCAGCCAGTTCAACGAAGGCACGGCCTCGATCAACTTGCGCGGGTTGGGCCCCCAACGCACACTGGTGCTGCTGAACGGCAATCGCCTGGCCGCGACGGGCGGGGGCAACGTGCCGACAGTGGACATCAACCTGATCCCGTGGGGCGCGATCGACCGGATCGAGATCCTGAAGGACGGTGCAGCCGCGACCTATGGTTCCGACGCGATCGCCGGGGTGGTGAACTTCATCACCCGCACCGACCAGGACGGCTTTCTGGCATCGGGCGATTACCGGTACGTCCGGGGTTCGGACGGAGACTGGACGGGCGCCCTGAGCTGGGGCGGGGATCTCGGCCCGGCGCGGGTGTTCGTTGCGGGTGGATACCAGCATCGCAGCGAACTGGCGGTGACCGACCGCGACTGGGCGCTGCAGCCTTATGGCGTGAACCCGCAAGGCGGCTTTTCCGGCGGCGGCAGCCCGGGCAACTTTGACTTCAACGGCTCGACAGGCGGAATTCGCTTCGATGCGGATGAAGGGTGTGAGGCGTTGGGCGGCTTCCGTTCGCTCCCCGGATCGACCGCGGACTTGTGCAACACGAACTACCTGGCCTTCAGCAACATCGTTGAGCCGGAGGATCGGTTTCAGCTGTTTGCAGATATCGAACTCCCGCTCAGCGATCGCCTTGGCCTGCGGCTGACCGGACTTTACGGGCACACGGATACGGTGCTTACAACCAGCCCGAGCTATTTACCGACCATAGCCCCATCGGGAAATGCGGCGTTTGGCGGGAGCGGACTGTTCGTGATCCCGAGCTACGCCCCGGCGCTGATCGACTATTGCCGGCGCTACGGTGCGGCGGCGGGCTGCGATGCGGATGCGGCCGGCAACCCGCAATCCTCCGCGCTTGCTTACCCGGTTCGGTTCCGCCCGTTGCTGCTGGGCGGAAATCCGCTGTTCGACAACAGCCGCATGGCGGCCAAGCTGCCGCGCAATTCTGACCTTTATCAGGTCACGGGCGAACTGGCCTACGATCTTGCCCCGGCGCTGACCCTGACCGGCGGTGTGACCTTTTCTGAGTACGACCGCTACTTCGAAGGCGGTGACAATTTCGTCGATCTTTTCCAGAACGCGCTCGCCGGGTTTGGGGGAGAGAACTGCGCTTACGCCACCCCCCAGTCGCGTGCGGGGCTGACTCAGGCCCAGCTTGCCGCGCTGGCGGGCACCGATGGCTGCCAATTCTTCAACCCGTTCTCCACGGCGACGCAAGCCAACGTTGTTACCGGCCAGGCTAACCCTGAGTATGCGGGCGCGAGCAACCCCTTCGGCTTCGGTCTTGCCCCCGGTGCCGGTCTGATCAACGATGCCTCTACGGTTGACGATTTCTTCACCATCATCCAGCGCCGGGCGAATATCCGGCAGTGGGTCGGCAACCTCGTCCTTTCAGGCGAAAGCGGGGTGCAGCTTCCGGGCGGCGCGGTGCGCTTTGCGCTTGGCGGGCAGTATCGCGACGACAGGTATGTTCGCGAGTACGGCGCGACCAACAATCTCGATGTCTATCCCTGTCCCGGATCGGTGCTGAACCCGGCCGCCACCTGCAATCCCGAAGTTGGGCCGGTCGGCTTTCTGGGTTCCAATCGGAACGTCGACGTGGCGAGCGACGTCTGGGCGGTGTTCGCAGAAGCGCAGCTGCCGATCACCGATCGAATCACCGCGCAGATCGCGGCAAGGTATGAGGATTACGGTGCCGGGGTCGGCTCCACCTTTGATCCGCAGGCGCGGATCAGTGCTGAACTGACCGACTGGCTTTCCGTCCGTGGCGGGGTTGGCACGACATTTCGGGGGCCGCCGCCGCAAAGCACGCTGAGCGATCTCGTCATCCTGACCTTCATCGGCGGGGCCTTCCGTGCGGTGGACACGCTCGGCAATCGGGACCTCGATCCCGAAAGCGCAACGACGTACAATGCCGGGCTGCTGATCGACCGGGGACGATTCCGGGCGAGCCTTGACTGGTGGCGCTACGACTTTTCCGGCGGGATCGAGAACGAGCCAGTCAACGGCATCGTAGCCGCCCTGTTTGGCGCGACCGGGTCGGCCAATTGCGGCGACCCGGCCTACGCCGGCCTGCAGACGCGCTTCACGTTTTCTGGCGGGATCTGCGGCGCATCCAACGTCCAGCGGTTGCGGAGCTATACCTTCAATTCAGCGGATGTCCGGACCAGCGGGCTCGATTTCCAGGCTAGCTACGAAGCGGATCTTGGCGCAGCAGTTGTGCAGACGGGCGTTTCCGGCACCTACGTGATCGAATACGAAGTCGGGGACGTGGTGGTGGAAGGGATCATGGTCCAGCCCGCCTTCGATGCGGTCGGCAAGCTGAATTACCAGACGACTGCTTACCCACTGCCGCAGTGGAAGGGTTACGGATGGGTGCAGGGCCTGTTCGGACCGCACGCCCTGCGCCTGCAGGTGAACTACATCGACGGCACTACGGATCAGCGCGGCGCGGACGTGTTCGGGCCGAACTGCGCGGTGCTCGCCTGCGCCGCGGTAACCGGTGGAAAGCAGGTCGGCAGCTTCACTACGCTTGACGCAAGCTGGCGCTGGTCGCTGCCGACCCGCACGATCCTGTCGGTTGCCCTGACCAACCTGTTCGACACCGATCCGCCGTTCGCGCGGCTGGACCAGAACTACGACCCGCTGACAGCCAGCCCACTTGGCTTTACGGCGAAAGTGGGGGTGAGCCAGGCCTTCTGAAGCTGGCGCAGGGGATGGATGGCGCGGCGGTCAGCCGGCCAGACGCGCCGCGGTTTCCGCCACCCGGCGCCCCAGGTACCGCGCACCGCCGAGATCGGCTTCGCTCGGCATTCTCGATCCGTCGCCGCCGGCGATGGTAGTCGCGCCATAAGGCGCGCCGCCCTTGACCTCATCCACGCCGTTCTGCTCGCCATAGCCGTAGTCCAGCCCGACGATGGTCATGCCCATGTGCAGCAGGTTCGTGAGGATGGAGAACAAGGTCGTCTCCTGCCCGCCGTGCTGCGCAGCGGTGGAGGTGAAGGCTGCGCCAACCTTTCCGATCAGCTTGCCGCTGGCCCACAAGCCGCCGGCGCGGTCCCAGAAAGCAGCCATCTGGCTCGGCATCCGGCCGAAGCGGGTCGGGGCGCCGACAACGATTCCGTCAAAGTCGGCCAGTTCTTCCGGCCCGTCGATTTGCCGGTGCCCTTCCATTTTGCGGAAGCCCGCTGCTTCGGCGACTTCCTTCGGAGCGGTTTCAGGAACATGCCGGATTTCGCAATCGTGCCCCGCTTCGCGTACCCCTTCAGCGACGGCTTCGGCCATTGCTGCAATATGGCCATAGGAGGAATAGTAGAGCACGAGGATGCGAGCCATGGGTGTCCTTTCCGCTGGGGTTTCTTTCACAAGCCTCCGGAGGCGCGGCAGTTCCTTGCCTGCGCGTTCACTCTCCCCTGGCTTCGGCCGCCTCGACGGCGTGATGGTAGGGCTTCAGCGCCAGCCACGCGAACAGCAGGCCCAGTGGGCCTAGAATGATGAAGGACGTGGCCATCGCCAGCCCCAGCTGCTGCGGCCCATAGATGTTGTCGCTGAACAAGGCGACGACGAGCGGCCCAAGCCCGTAGCCGAGCACGTTGTAGATCGCGATGTAGATCGCGGTGGTCGTCCCACGCATGCGGCCCGGCGTAACTGACTGGATCGCTGCGTTTGCCGGGCCCGAGCCGAGCGAGCCGAGGAACAGGGCCAGGCCTACGAACGTGAAAGCCATCCAGGCCTTGGGTAGGAGCGGGTAAACTACCGCAATCGGGATCAGCGGAATCGTGACCAGGAAGACGATCCGCATGTTCGCGTCCTTGATCCCCTTGCGCGCCATCCGGGTCGCCAGCCACCCGCCCAGCACCAGCCCGATCGGGGAGACGATCAGGGAGATGATGCCCAGCGTCGGTCCTGGTTCGCCCGGGGCGTAGCCAAACTCCCGTTCGAAGAACGCGGGTGACCAGACGGTGATGCCGAAGCTCAGCATCGCCTTCACCCCGTTGGCGATGAACATCGGGACGTAGGTGGCGCGAAGGCCCCAGAGAAAGGCGATCACGTCAAGGAAGCTGGGCGTCTTCGCGCCGGGAGCTTCGCGTCGCGGCGGTTCCGGCACGGTGGCGACCAGCACCAGGGCCCACAGCACGCCCGGGAGGCCCACGATCAGGAAAGTCATCTGCCAGGGGCGCAGGGTGCCCAGAAGGGGAAACGTCTGCGGGCCAATTTCCGTCAGCCAGCCGATCAACCACCCGCCCACCAGCAGCGCGACGCCGCTCCCCGCTACCGTCCCGATGCCGATAACCGAGATTGGCTGGGCAAGTTTGTCCCGCGGAAACAAGTCCGATGTCATCGAATACGTCGCGGGCGCGTTGCAGCTTTCTCCGATGCCGACCGCCATCCGGGCCATCACGAGCTGAGTGAAATTCTGCGCCAACCCGCAGGCTGCGGTCATCAGGCTCCAGAGCGCGATTCCAAAACCCACGATCCATTTGCGCGGGCCCCGGTCCACCAGCCGCGCAATTGGAATGCCCGCCAGCACGTAGAACACGACGAAGGCGAAGCCGACCAGCAGGCTGATCTGGGTGTCGCTGACTCCAAGATCCGCCTTGATTGGAGTCACCAGCAGGGTCAATATCTGCCGGTCGAGATAATTGAACATTAGCGCGACGGTGAAGACGGCAACCGCCCACCAGCTGCGCGCGCCCGAAACCTGCGCTCTCTCGTGCATTCCTGTTTTTCTCCCTGTCAGGAGAATGCCGGGAGGCGAAGGGAGGGCAAGGGTAAATCGTGTGGACCAGAATCCGCCGGTCCAGATGCTGCGGCCCCGTTATCCGTCCATGTGCCGGGCACAAAAAAGGCCGCTCGAAAGCGGCCTTTTAAGCTTGTCATCCCGGCAGGCTGGCCTGCCGGGATGAAGTTCTTACTGCCGCTTTGCGCGCGCAGCCGCTGCGGCGACCGCTTCGGTCGTTGGATTGCCGAGCGAGAGCTTCTGGCCGTTCGGGAAGCTGATCTCAGCGGCGCTGGCGCGGGTATCGCCGTCGCGTGCGGCGAAGGCCTGCACAGCGATGTCGGTGCCCGGCGGCAGCGAGTTCCGGTTCCAGCCACGGCGGAGCAGCGCGCTCGGTGCACCGCCTTCAACGCGCCAGATCTCGTGCTTGCCGGTGCGCGGGTTCACGCGGTCGATGTGAATCCAGGAATGGGGATTTACCCATTCGAACTTCACGACCTTGCCTTCGATCAGGACCTGCTTGTTGCGATCGAATTCGGCGGCGAACGAGTGGTGGGCGTAAGCCGCACCCGCGCCCGTTGTCGCCAGAACGGCGCCGATCACGGCAGTACGCCAGGTTTTCATACGCATGGTAGTTACTCCTTGTGCAGTTCTTGTAACGATGCGGTATTCCGCATTCATTGTTGTGGTGTAGGCCGGCTGTCCAGAAGATCTCCGTAGAGCAGCATGTCGGCGAACGGTACGCAGTTGAATTCCATCAGTTCCGCGTTCGGTTCGATGTGCCGATAGAGAACCATCGACATCTTCCAGGGCCTTGAATACACCGACGGATCGCTGATCGTTGCTTCGTACTGCATGTGGGCGTTGCCGATCGGGGTGAACCGTTCAACCACCGTAGCCGTGTTGGTCAGGTAGTTGCCCGTGCGGTCCAGCCAAGTCACGCCCGGGTAAGTGCCGCCACCAGGGGCGATCATGTCTCCGGGACTCTGCGACAAGGTGGTGACCACCAGAGTGTCTCCTTCCCAGGTACCGTACGAAGTACCCATCCAGGTATCTATTGCCGGAATCCCGATGTCTCCCATCTGAATGGCACGGTTCGCACCGTGATATTCATAGGCCATCAGAATGTCGTCGTTGCCGCCCTGGATGATCTGGAAAGGATAATCCATGTAAGTGGCCCGGGGAATACCAGGCAGGTAGCAAGCCGCTTCGGGATCGTACTGCGGTGCCCGGGTACGGTTTTCTTCGCGCCGCTCCCGTGCTTCGGGAAGGTAGGGGATGAGACCGCCTTCCACGACACCTCGCCCGGCCGGGATCGCTGCAATCGCGCCCATTTCGCGTTCCGCACCCGGCGAAGGTGCCGTCTGCGCGGAATGCGGCTCAAGATCGTAGTTGGCAGTGTTCATTACCTGCCAGATCCCGTTGATGTTCGGGCGGCCGGCAATGCGATCCGGCCGCTGCGGTTGTTGCGTGGCAGCCGGAGCATTCCCCGCCTGCTGCGCCATGGCTGAAGTGCCCGTCAAAAGAAAAGCCACACCCGCGGCAGCTGTCAAAAACCTGTTCATTCCCCGCATCCCTCCTCGTTAGCTTCCCTGTCCAGGAAGCGCATAGGCTATCATGGTGCCGCCGGCATTGATGGCGACATACTGTTTTCCGCTGCGCGCCCGATAGCTCATCGGGTTGGCGTTGGCGCTGTTGTCCAGCCGGGCTTCCCACAGCTGTTTGCCCGTGGTCGCGTCAAAGGCGCGGAACCGCTTGTCGTTGGTCGCGCCCACGAACACGAGGCCACCCGCTGTCACGGTCGGCCCGGCGCTGCCGGTGTCCCCCTGAAGCTGGCGGTCTTCCGGCAAGCCTTCCACCAGCCCGAGCGGCACGGCCCACTTGATCTCGCCCGTATTGGCATCGACTGCGGTAAGGCGCGCCCAGGGGCCCTTGTAGCATGGAGCCGTCGGTCCGACCGGGCGAGCCTTTTCATCGTACTTCCCGCTGATCGGCGCGGAGAAGGAGAAGAACGGTCCCTTTCCGTCGACGCTCGCCCGGTCGTACTCGGCCGTTTCCGTCGCATCGAAGCTGTACTGGACGCCGGGCTCAACCTTTTCGACCCAGCCGACAAGCGACGTGTCGTGCGCGTTGACATAGACCATGCCCGTGGTCGGATCGGCGGCCGGGCCGCCCCAGTTCACGCCGCCGATGCCGCCTGGCAACTGGATCGTGGAACGAGGCGGAGCGCCCCGCTCCTGAAACAGGAAGGGCGTGAACGGGCCGACGTTGTAGAACCCACCCGCTTTGTCCCACATCGCCTGGCAGGCGGCGGCATGCTCGGCCGTGGTATCCTGGGCAGTCACCATATCCGCCTTCGTCATCGACACGCGGCTGAGCGGCGGCGTCTTGACCGGGAAGGGCTGCGTCGGATGGTAGTATTCACCCGGGACGTCACCTCGGGGGACAGGACGCTCCTCCACCGGCAGCACCGGTTCCCCAGTGACGCGGTTCAGTTCGAAGAAGTAGCTGGTCTTGCCGACGTGGGCGATGATCGGCTTCGTTTCGCCATCGATCGTCACGTTGATCAGCGATCCGGCGCTGGGCATGTCCGCATCCCACAAATCGTGGTGCACGGTCTGGAAGTGCCACAAGTACTTGCCCGTCTTGGCATCGACCGCGACCAGCGAGTTGCTGAACAGGTTCGAACCCGGCGCATCGCCGCGCCAGTAGTTGGGGGCAGCACTGCTGATCGGAAGATAGGCGATCCCGCGCTGGGTATCCACCGGAGCCATGAAGGCCCACATGTTGGCCCCCGACCGGCCTTTCCACCCATTGCCCCATGTTTCGTTGTAGGGCTGGCCTTCCTGCGGGACTGTCTGGAATTCCCACAGCTTCGCGCCGGTAAGGAGATCGAACGCGCGCGGATTGCCCGGTGGGCCGATCGGGTTTTCCATCGTCGCCGCGCCAATGATTGCCACGTTGTCGTAGATCGTCGGGGTTCCGCCGTAGGGTACGCCCACGTCAATGTACCCGCCTTCGCCGAACGCCTGCACCGGCTGCCCGGTGGCGGCGTCAAGCTGGAGCAGGCCCGACCCGATCATCACCACGATGCGCGGCGCGTGCTGCGCGTCGCCCGGCCAGTATCCGACGCCGCGGCCCGAGATGGTGTTGCGCGGATTGTCCGCATCGCGCGGCTGCTCGAACGTCCAGATTTCCTGGCCACTTGCCGCGTCCAAAGCGATCACGCGGTTCCCGGCAGGGAAGTACATCACGCCGTCGATCACCAGTGGAACCGCGGTGTTGTACCCCC
Organism: Altericroceibacterium xinjiangense; assembly: GCF_003958635.1. Taxonomy (GTDB): domain Bacteria; phylum Pseudomonadota; class Alphaproteobacteria; order Sphingomonadales; family Sphingomonadaceae; genus Altericroceibacterium_A; species Altericroceibacterium_A xinjiangense. The sequence continues at coordinate 83,320 of NZ_RSEK01000009.1, forward strand.
TCATCGGGTAGGCCCAGACCTGCTGCAAGCCCGCGACATTGGCACGGTTGATCTCGTTCAGCGGAGAATAGCGAGTGGCCGCAAGGTCGCGATTGATAGTCCGCCAGTCGCCTTCCGGCAGGACGGCGGCCGCAGCGAGCGCCGGTACCGAAGCTTCAGGCAGCACTCCGAGAGGCGCAGTCTGCGTGCTGGCGCAGGCCCCCACGGCGATAGCCATGATTGCCGGAAATCCAAGCCGTGCAGCTGCCCGCATCCTCTATCCCCACCCGTTTTCTCAAGGCCCGCCGCACCGCGGGTAAGCCTCTTGTTGATTCTGTCCTAGACACAGATTGATTCTGTCCTAGACAGGGGCCGTAGTTTTGGCAATGTTTAGTTGCCTGCGCAAGGCGCGGCTCGTGGGACAGGACGCTGCGGGGGAGGCTGTTCGGCTTCAGACCGGCACTGTTCCGCCGTTCGCGCCGGCTACCGGCTGCGTTGTCCGGCGCGTGCGACTCGTCTGTTCGCGCGCCCGTGGAGCGCAGGGGCAGGGCCGCTCTGCCGGCGCGGACTTTTGACTGTTGGACTTGGGGAACAAAGAATTTGAGCGTTTGATCCGCTTCGAGACGGAACCGCCACTTGGCTGCTCAAAGCGGGAGGAGTAGCGGGGTTCGAAGCGAACACGAACGCTAAGAAACGGGGAGGGCGCGCCAAGGCGCAGCGCCCAAAATGAAGGGATCACTTGCGATGTCGCTATCCGACTTGCTGTACAATTTTACCGAGTGGTTGCGCGGTACATGGCTGACGGAGTTTGCGCTCTCGATTTCAGACACGTCGCTCAGCTTCTGGATCGTTACTAACTTCTGGTCGATCCCGATCTTCCAGACGATCCACATTCTTTCAATCGCGGCAGCGTTCAGCGCGACGTTCATGTTCAGCCTGCGCATCTTCGGCATCGCCGGCGGATCGCGCACCATTGCGCAGAACAGCAGGCGATACCTGCCATGGGCCTGGTGGGGACTTCTGTTCCTGGCCATCAGCGGCATCCTCATGATCATCGGCGAACCCGTGCGCGAGCTGATCAATCCGTGGTTCTGGATCAAGATGGTGGCCATCGTCGTGCTGATCGTGCTCAGCATCTGGTTTCAGACGCGCACGATCCGCAGCGCTGCTGCGGCGCCTTCGCCCTGGGTTGCAAGCTCTGCGGTGAAGGGCGGGGCGATCGCCTTGCTCATCCTGTGGTGCTTCGTGATCTATTGCGGCCGCTTCATCGCTTACGCGCCGGTTTAAGGGGGAAATCATGATTCTCGAATCACTCTGGCGGAGCCTTGAAACCTCTGCCGTCGGCGAATTCGTCGCCACCAACTCCTGGGCGTTTCCAACGCTGGAAACCCTGCACGTGATCTTTCTGGTCACGGTTGTCGGCACAGTGGCCATCATGGACCTGCGGTTGCTGGGCCTGGCGTCCAACCAGACCGCGGTCACGGAAATGTCGCGCGACACGTTGCCCTGGACCTGGGTCGGCTTCGTGGGCGCGGCGATCACCGGCGGGCTGCTGTTCGTCAGCAAATCGACCACGTACGTCATCAATCCCTATTTTCAGATCAAGATGATCCTGCTGGTCTTGGCCGGGCTCAATATGGCTATTTTCCATGTGTTTACCTGGCGGACGGTATCTACCTGGGATTCCGAAACCGCAGTCCCGCTGGGCGGGAAGATTGCAGGACTGCTCTCGCTGATCTTCTGGGTTCTGGTGGTGTTCTTCGGCCGTGCGATCGGCTTCACGCTGGGCATGTTCTACGTCTGATACGCGCACGACAGTGCCAACGAAAAGGCCCCGTTCCTTCGCGGAACGGGGCCTTTCTTTTGTCTCGAGAAAGGGGAAGCTACTTGGCCCCGCCGGGACCCGCCAGCGAAAGCGGTCCCGCCACATCGCGCTGGTACATCCGCTTGTACAGATCGATCCGCGGCTGGCTGATCCACTCGCCCCGGCCGGACCTTCCATCGGCATCGAGGACCATCACCTCCGTCGGCCCCAGAGCATCGACCCGCGGCCATTCGGGCAAGCCCGCGCCGTTCGGGTTGCCGGTCCGGGCGAAGTTGACCCAGTACGAAGAGACGAGATCGGCCAGAGCCTCTTCCCGTGGATTGCCGGCCATCAGCTTGACCGAGCTCTGCCCGGGGAAGGTGCGCGGGGCCGCGAGGTTGTCGAACACGTACGGGATTTCGGCCGTGTGCGCCGCGCCAAGATCGGGTGCGCCGGGATCGTACGGCGGCCGGTGCTTGAACCAGTAGAGCCACGCATCCTGTCCGACCCGGGCCTGGCTTTCTGCGAACAGGCGCATGTGCCAGGCAAGCGTGTCGGAGAACGGCTCCATCGCCACCAGTTTGGCAGCGGCATCATCGTTCGCCGGATAAGCAGCCAGACCGAGTTCCGCCAGGTCGCCCCAGCGTTGCGCAGCCGTCTTGGTCCAGTTTTCCAGCGTCATCGGCGGACCGAAGGCGGCGGTGAAGGAACCTTCTTCGGCATTTGAGCCAACCAGGACGTCCACCTTGTTCTGCCGCCCTTCGGCGAAGGTCTTGGACAAGTCCTCAGGGATGATCCACCCGTCGACGATCATACCTTGGCCGCGGATCTGGTTGAACACTTCCTTCGCCGGAAGCGCACGCAATTCAGCCAGAGACGTGGCGCCGATCTTCTGCGCAGCTTCAAGGGTGCGCTTCTCGGCATCTTCGCGCGCGACCATCTTGGCGATACCAAGGCCCATCCAGCCGCCGCTTTCGGAAATGGCCCGCTCAAACAAACCGTCGGCGACAGGCGACCCAACCAGTCCGGCATCCATCGCCGCCCCGGCGGATTCCCCGAAGATGGTCACGTTGTTCGGATCGCCGCCGAATGCAGCAATGTTGTTCTTCACCCACTGCAGCGCGGCGACTGCATCGCCGAGGGCCTGGTTGCCCGAGGCGTTGTGCGGCGACTCTGCGTTAAGCTCCGGATGCGACAGGAAACCAAGGGAGCCGACCCGGTAGTTGAAGGTGACAAGGACCACATCCTTCGCGGCTAGGTTGTCGCCATAGCTGAAGGGCGAGGATCCGGCCCCTTCGTTGTAGGCCCCGCCATAGAGCCAGACCATCACCGGCAACTTCTCGCTTCCGCTGTCTGCCGGAGTCCAGACGTTGAGATAGAGGCAATCCTCCGACATCGACGGAGAATCCGGGAAGTCGGTGGCCGGATTGACCCGGCCTTCGCCAGGCGGCTGGATACAGACGTTGCCGAACGTGTCGCCCGGGCGAACGCCCTGCCAGGCGCTGGCAGGCTGCGGCATCTTCCACCGCAAGTTGCCGACAGGCGGCGCGGCGAAGGGAATGCCCTTGAACACGGTCACTCCGTCGACTGCTCCCGGAACGCCGGAGACCAGCCCCTTGTCGGTGCGGACGGGGTTGTCCAGCAGAGATGCTGGGTTGGGAGCGCTCGCGATCGTCTGCGGCGTGCAGGCGCCCGTGGCGATCAGGGTTGCGGTAAGGGCAGCGCAAAGGGCGCGAGTTTTGAGTTTCATCGTTCGTCTGTGTCCCGCTTTCGGACCGCAACGGCGGTCATCTGAAAGAAAGGGGCCCGCAGCATGCGCTGCGAGCCCCGCGTTGTGTACAAGTGGCGATTGAAGGAAGCTTCGGCCGGTTTGTCGCCAGTGCGGCAGGCGCACGCGCGGAGATACAGACAGCCCGAAGTCCGGGACCCGATCTCATCCTCTGCTCCCTCTATCCGGCCACCGCGCGTTCGCTGGCATTCCCCTACGGTCAGGTTGACCCGGTTCGCGCGGTCTTGTGCCGAACTGCCCCTTCACGTCCTGTTGCGCTTCTACCGGATCGCGCGGGTTCACGCGCGATCCGATGAAACAGGAGGTTACTCGCTGCCTGCCGGCTGCGCCTCGGTACCCTGCGCCCGCATGGCGCGCGAGGAGTTGACGTAGTTGCGCAGCTGCACGTTGCCTTCGTTGCAGGCGTACTCGAAGAACTCGTATTCCGAATTACGCTCCCAGTCGGCGCGGACGGTCCACGGCGCGGTCCAGTACACGGGATCGGAATAGGTCATCTCGTAGGTGATCGTGTCCTCGTCGACCATGGTCAGCCGCTCCACCACCTTGGCTTGCTCGCTCATCGGGATCGTGTTGTTCGGCGGGGCGCCGATCGTCGCCATGTTGAGCGGGGAGGCAGCGCGCTTCAGGTAGTCGTCGCTCGCACTGTCGCCGGCGACGATGTTGGTCGTTTCGATGACGAAGGTGTTGCCTTCCCAGTGGCCGCGGCTGGAGCCCATCCACTTCTTAACCTGGTCGGGCAGCGGCGCCACTTTGTCGCCGATCGGAATGATCCGGGAATCGTGGATCATCTCAAGGTCGAGCACGAAATAGCCGGGCGCCTGCCAGATGCGGATGCCGTTGTTGTAGCGGAACGGCAGCATCGAGGCGGGAAAACCGCGGCTGATGCAGCGATCCCAGCTGTCGAAGTCGGTGACCCAGTCAAAGCTCTGGCCTTCGACCCAGCTTGAGCGACCCGCCGCCTGGAGCCGCTTGCCCTCAGGCGTTAGCTCCGGCAGGCGGCCGTTCAGCGGGCTGACCAGCAGGGAGGTGCGGCGACCGGCGCCGGTCATCTCGACCCAGTTGCCGAGGCCCAGCTTGTTGTTCTCGGTCTCGGCCTGCGCCGCGCCGCGCGAACGCTCCATGCGAGCTTCGCGGTCGGCGAATTCCTCGTCCGTCAGCCAGACACGGTTGCCCTGGGCCTCGGTCCGCTGCAGCGGCAGACCGCCGATGCTGTCGATCGGCCACATGCCGCGGAAATCGGGATCGCCCCACTCGGTCTTTTTCGGCTCAAAATTGGTCGGAACCGGCGGGAGGTAGTCGAGCCGATCGCTGTAGGGGAACTCCTGGCTCGCCTGGACATCCTGGCTGACCTGTGCGCTGGCGGGGGCCAGACCGATGGTGCCGCACATTGCGGCGAGCGCAAGCGCCGAGGCGCCGATGGTTCTGAGCGTATTGGAACGGGATTTCATTGCGTGTGCTCCTGTGCGCGGACGTGCCGGCCCGCTGATGTGGTGGCGGACATGCAGCCCGCCCATGCTCTGGTTTCCGTGTCCTGCGTTTCCGGCGGCAGCGCCGCCGGATTTTCGCGGTCCCTCACTGTTGTCCTCTTTCCAGCGCAGCGCCTTCCGGCAAGGCGAAGGCCATGTACTGGCTGGGCCCCGGCTTCGACTGGCCGAGTTGCGGGGCGAACAGGCCGTCGCCGCCGACCGCGATAACGACGTACTGGCGGCCATTCGCCTCGTATACGGCGGGAACGCCTTCCGACGCGGCCGGAAGGTCGTACTCCCACAGTACTTCGCCGGTGGCCTGATCACGGGCGCGGAGCTTGCGATCCGACGAAGTGCCTACGAACAGCAAGTCGCCGCCGGTTGCAACCGGACCACCGCGCGGCGCGGTGCTGCCGGTGTTCCGGATGCCCTTTTCCACCAGTGCAGTGACTTCGCCGTTGGGCAGTTCCCACAGCTTCTTGCCGGTGTTCATGTCATAGGCCGTGATCAGCGACCACGGCGGATTGATCGCCGGAAGGCCGTTGCTCTGCAGCATGAAGTTGACCGCCGACTTGTAAGGCTGCACGTCGCCGCCGCCATTGGGCATCGCCGCGAGCGCTTCAGGCCGCTTGTCCAGCACCAGCGTGTCGAGCGTCGGCATCTGCTTGGAAACGACGAAGAACCGCTGCTGAAAAGGATCGACCGCCGAGCTGCCCCAGTTGGCGCCGCCGTTGTGGCCGGGCATGGAGATCGAGCCTTGCAGGCTTGGCGGGGTGAACAATCCGTCGTTGCGCGCTGTCTTGAGGATCTCGCGCAGCTTCGCCTGATCTTCCGGGGAAACGTAAGGATTGATCTGGGCTTCGGTGAAGGTCTGGCGGGCGAACGGTTCCGGCCAAGTCGGGATCGGCTGCGTGGGAGACGGCTTTTCGCCCGGCACGTCGGACGCGGGCACGGGCCGTTCCTCGATCGGCCAGATCGGCGCGCCGGTCCGGCGATCGAACACGTAGATGTACCCCTGCTTGGTTGCTTGGATCACGACCGGGATGATCTTGCCGTCCTTGCGAAGCGTCAGCAGCTTCGGCGCCTGCGGGATGTCGAAGTCCCACAGATCGTGGTGGATCGTCTGGAAGTGCCACAGGCGCTTGCCCGTCCGCGCGTCGAGCGCGAGCAGCGTGTTGGAGAACAGGTTGTCCCCCGCACGGTTGCCGCCGTAAAAGTCGTACCGCGCCGTACCGGTGGGGATGAAGATGATGCCCGTCTCCGGGTCGACCGTCGATTCCGACCAGTTGTGGACGCCGCCGAATTGCTCGTGATCGGTCTCCGGCCAGGTTTCGTAGCCGAACTCGCCCTTCTGCGGGACCGTGTTGAACGTCCACTTCAGCGCGCCCGTTCGTACGTCGTAAGCGTGAATGTTGGCCGGGGCAGACGCGTAGTCATAGGCACCGGCCGGCAGGGACATGATGATCGTGTCTTCGAATATCCGGCCGGGGTTATCCGTCTGCAGTGCGCGGACCTTGCTGATGTCGCCGGGCAGGCCCTTGCGCAGGTCAACCCCGCCGGCCTGTCCAAAGGTGGCGATCGGCTCCCCGGTCACGGCCGACACGGCGGTCAGCTTGCCGTCCATCATGAAGAACAGCCGCCGGTCGATGCCGTCCTCGCTTTCCCAGTAGTTCAGGCCGCGCTGTCCGGTGCGACCTTCGTACTTGCGCTGCCAGCGCACAGTGCCGCTGGCAGGATCGAGCGCGACGAGCGCGTTGTTGTTGAGGAGGTACATCGTGTCATGCACGACGACCGGGTTGAAATGAGGCGGCTGGCCTTCGCCGGTCGGAAAGGTCCAGGCGAGCTGCAGCTGCGAGACGTTCGCCTTGGTGATCTGGTCGAGCGACGAATACTGCGAGGAATCCGGGCCACTGAGATAGCTGCCCCAGGTCTTGAAGTCGTAGTTGCCGAACGCCAGGGTATCGGCCGCACCGGCAGAAGCCGACGCGAGGGTGCCTGGCTGCTGGGCACAGGCGGAAAGGGAAAGGGCCAGCGCAACGCCCGCCGCGGCAAGCCGGAATCGCCCGCGGCTTTTCGCCCGGTGCGAAACACAATAGGATTGCGGCGACTGATTCACTACTAACTCTCCCCCAGGGACACGATCCTGCCGGCTGCGGACGGTCATTCGTTGACTCCGTCTCGCCAGCGCGGGCAATCTATCCCGTAAAGGGCGGCGACAACAAGGGGCAAATGTGCCTGAATTTGACAAAATCCGCTTTTGTGGGCGTCGGAGCGAACTTTTGCACGGGATGAGGTGATCTCAGGGGGAGGGCAGCCGGCCGCTTTCCTGTGCGCTGCGCCTGACGGCTGCTCGCAATTTTTGGAGCGTTGCCGGTGCGTTCAGCCCTCGTAAATTGAGTTTGTCCCAAAGTGCATTTCGTACCGGGCTTTGTTCCGCTTGCCGCCAGACGGCGGATCGGAAAAAGTCAACGAGGCGGGTTGACAGTTTAGGCGCTGGGCACAAGAGCACCAGCAACGCAGGAAACGGGTGGATACATGGATTTGCGCAACAAGGGTTCGAAGGTTTTCGCGGGCAAGATGTCCAAGGTCGGGATCGCGGCGCTTGGCCTCGCCTTGTCAGCGGTTCCGCTCAGCCAGTTCGCTGCCCAGGCGCAGGCTCCTGAGCTTGAGCAGGCAAAGGCTGAAGCTCCCGCGGGTGAAGTCGACATGGAAGCGGGTCGCCAGCTGTTCCAGGATTGGTCGTGCAACGCCTGCCACGTCCTCGAGGATGCCGGCGCACAAGGCCATGTCGGTCCGGCTCTCGACGGCAACAGCGCGCTCACTCGCGATCTCGTGATCGATCGCGTCACCAACGGTGCCGGCGCAATGCCCGGCTTCGGCGGGCAGCTGAGCGAAGAAGAGATTGCCGCGCTGGCCGACTACATCGTCGCCGCGCACAAGTAATCCCTATCGGACAACAGGAAGGGGCGCGCCGCCGGCGTGCCCCTTTTTCGTGTCTAGCGCTGGTTCTGCGCGGTTTGCGCCGTGCGGCTGTTCGGGCCGACCTGGGCGTAATAGTTCGTCACCCCGTCGGGATCGTTCAGCCAGACGGTCACCAGGTCAAACCCGCCAAGTTTGTTCAGCGGAGTCTCCACGGGAATGTTCCGCGCCTTTGCCTTGGCATCCACAAGCGGCGAGTCGCTGACGACATACTGGATCCCGGCGCTGCCGTTATCCGCCGGCAGCGTGTCACCGGTGTGGTAGAGATAAAGCGTCGTTTCGCCGTGCCGGTAAGGATGCTTGGTGATCCCCAGCAGCCGGTCCGTGACGGGCGGAAGTTCGTCCAGTCCCACGAATTCGCGGTAGAAGGCGCGGCTTTCCTCAAGGTCGGACGCGTTGATCCCGACCCCGACCCCATCATCCGAATGGTCCTTCGCGCCGGGCCGGATCACGATCTGGAGCGGAAAACCACCCGGGTCGGTCACCAGCGCAGCCTGGGTTCCATCGCCCTGATCGACGAACCGCGGCGCAGGAAAGCCTGCCGCGGCGAAGCGGTCGATCACTGTCTGCCGATCCGGATAGCTGAGCATGAAGTAGCGAATACCCGTGCCGCTCTTCACGCCGCCCGATAAATCGTATTTGCGATTGCCCTGCTGCCCCGCGGACAGCTTGATCTGACCTTTGCCGACCCCCGTCAAAAGCATCTGCTGCGATGAAGTCAGCTGGATCGGGCTTAGGGACCGCAGCGCCAGCGCTTCGGTGTAGAACTTCACCATCGGTTCGGTCCTGTCCCGCGGGAACCGGCGGAAGACATTGGCCGCATCTTGCGTGAAGAGGCTGCGGGTGGAGCTTGTCAGTTGTTCCCGGGACAGCTCGCCGGGCTTGTATGCAAGATCGTGGTCGACCTGCATTATCGCCCCCTCCGGCGTCCGCACGACGCCTTCGGCGGAACTGACCGGGGTCTCCGGCCCAGCGCAGCCTGCAAGGGCGGCCGTGACCATGCCGAGCCCGATGGGTACTGTCCGCGGCATGATAATCTCTCCCGTTGGTGTTAGTCAGGCAGTGCGAAGGCGATCAGTGCCTCATCATGAATCGGTCGGCCATCCGGTCCCCTTCGTGGAGGACCGAAACCGGACCCGGCGGCAACGACCGCGATGTACTGCCGCCCATCCTTCCCGCGGTAGCTGATCGGGACCGTCTGCGGGCTGTTGTCGAGCGTTTTCGTCCAGACTTCCTTGCCTGTCGCCGCATCGAAGGCGCGAAACCGCTGGTCCCCCGTCGCCCCGATGAAGACCAGCCCGCCAGCCGTCACCATCGGCCCGCCAAAGGTGTTGAGCGCGCCGGTCTTCTGCTTGCCTTCCGGCAGTTCCGGAGTGATCCCCAGAGTGCTAGCCCAGGCGATTTCCCCGGTGTTGGCATCTACCGCGATCAGGCGTCCCCATGGCGGCTTGATGCAGGGAAGGGTGACCTTGCGGCCATCCTTTTCGGTGTAGCTGGCGCTGAAGGAGGAATAGGCTCCCGGTCCTTGCAGGCTGCCCCGATCGTACAACTGGTTGGAATTGGTGGTGCCGCGCCCGTAGTCCCCTTTCGGATCGCGTTTCTCGATCCAGCCGATGCTACCGCCTTCGCTGGTGTTGACGAACACCAGGCCCTTCGCTGGGTCGGCCGCGCTGCCGCCCCAGTTCGATCCGCCGTTGTGCGGCATGTTGATGGACGCGAACGGCTTGTCGCCTTCCTCATGAAGGAAGAACGGAGTGAACGAGCCGGCATTGTAGAACGTGCCGCCATAGGAGGCGAGCAGATCGCGGCAGGCTTGCGCGTGTTCGGGCGTGGTGTCGCTTGCGCTGACAACATCGTCCCGGTTCCACACCCCGCGGGAGAGCTGCTCCGGCTTCACCGGGAACGGCTGGGTGGGCGAATACCATTCCCCCGGAACGTCGGCGGCAGCCACCGGGCGTTCCTCGACCCCGAACACCGGCTCTCCCGTTTCGCGATTGAGAATGTACATCAGCCCGTTCTTGCCGGTCTGCGACAAGGCGGGGATGGTCTTGCCGTCTTTCTGAATGTCTACCAGCACAGGCGGGGGCGGCAGGTCCCAATCCCACAGATCGTGGTGGATCGTCTGGAAGTACCACTTCAGCTTGCCGGTATCGGCGTCCACCGCCACCAGCGAATTACCAAACAGGTTCGCGCCGGGACGGTCACCGCCGTAATAGTTCGGCGAGGGACCGCCGATCGGCATGTAGAGCGTATTCGTTTCCGGATCGGCCGTGGTGTACCAGATCCACATGTTGTTGCCGGACCGGCCCTTCCACCCGTCATCGAGCCAGGTCTCGTGCCCTGTTTCGCCAGGTTGCGGGACGGTGCTGAACTCCCACAGCTTCTTGCCGGTGACGGCGTCGAACGCGCGCGAGTTGCCCGGCTCGCCGATCGGCATTTCCTGCGTGTTCGCCCCGATCACCAGTGTGTTGCGGTAGACGGTCGGCGGATAGTTGTAGGGCGTCCCGCCGTACTTCAGCGCGCCGTTGTCACCGAAGCTCTCAACTGGCTGGCCGGTAGCGGAATCGAGCGCCACCAGCACGGAACCGTTGTTGTAGAAGATGCGCGGGGGATGGGCTTCGTCGCCCGGCCACCAGGAGACGCCGCGCCGCACGACTCCTTCGGTCACCGGGTGGCGCCAGATCTCCTTGCCGCTGTGCGCTTCCAGCGCGACGACGGCGTTGCCCAGCGGAAGGTACATCGTCCCGGCGATCACGATCGGTACCGTGCCACCCAGAAGCGCCGCACCGCCTTCCGGCCGCAGCTGGAACGACCAGGCTTGTTCCAGCTGGTCGACGTTCTGCGGGGTGATGTCAGTCAGCGGAGAATAGCGGGTGCCGGACAAGTCCCGCGCATAACGCGGCCAGTCGGCCGGATCGATCGGATCCTGCGCCTGCGCCGCCGAAACGATCATCGCGGCGCCAAGCGTCAGGGCGATGCGGACTCTCATTCAACCCCTCCAACGTGGTAAGGGCTTGGCCGCCCTTTCCCGATGCGTAGCAAGAGAAGGGTCAAGGGGCAATTAGTTCATGTGTGAATAGTTGCGTGGCGAATACACAGGGTAATCGATGGCACCACTCCTGACCATAATGCTGGCTGCCGGCCAGGCCCGGCGGTTCGGCGGAGGGAAGCTCGACGCCATGTGCGGCGGCCGCAGGGTCGGAGAATGGGTGATCGACGCCGTCGCGCAGTCGGGCTTGCCTGCGGGAATGGCGGTCACCGGTCCGGATGCCCCGCAGTTCCTTGTGGCACATCCCGAATGGCAGCGGATCGTCAACCCGGCGCCGGAAGCGGGACTTGGCAGTTCTCTCTCGCTCGCCGCGCGCGCGGCCATCGCAAACAGGGCCGAAGGCATGCTGGTCCTGCTGGCTGATATGCCGCTGCTGGACCCGGAGTTCCTGCGGAAGGTATCGGAAAGCCCGGCGCCCGCCGCAACGCGGTACCCCGGCGGCGGCCCGGGGGTTCCCGCGCTTATCCCGCGTCGCCTGTTCCCGGAGCTTGCGATCCTGGATGGTGAGCGAGGGGCAGCGCCGGTCCTCGCCGCCGATCCTGCGCTTGTCCTCCTGGATGCACCCGATCCGATGCTGATCGACATCGACCGTCCGGTTGATCTTGTCCGGGCAGAAGCTGCAATCACGGCCCGGAGCGGAAAAATGTCGGGTTTGGCAACCTGAACAACGAGACAGGCTTCCCAAATCTGCCGATTGGGAGCATGGGGAAACGGTTCCGCTTCGGGGCGAGACATTCAGGGCAAAGTCAACCTATAAGGCCCCCCGACGGCGATTCGAGAGCGCGCGTGACGCGCCAATATTCTGGAGGATTATCACGATGCCCCTGGTGAACATGAAGCCGCTGCTGCGCGATGCGATGGAAAACGGATACGCTGTCGCTGCGTTCAACCTCGTGGACTACGGTTCCACCAAGGCCATGGTGAAGGCGGCCGAGGAACTGAACGCGCCGGTGATCTGCCAGACCAGCGCCAAGACCATCAAGTTCTACAGCCACAAGGAAATCGTCAGCTGGGTTCGTACCGCGGCTGAGGATTCGCCGGTGCCGGTCGTGCTCCATCTCGATCACTGCAAGGATCTCGAGATGATCGAGGCTTGCGCCAAGGCGGGCTGGACCTCGATCATGATCGACGCGTCCGAGCTTCCTTTCGAAGAGAACCTCGAAATGTCGAAGCGCGTGCGCGACATCGCCGACAAGTACGGCGTCGGCATGGAAGCCGAACTGGGCCAGATCATGGGCGTCGAGGACGACATGGTCGTGGCTGAAGAGGAATCGGTCCTGACCGATCCTGAGGATGCGCAGAAGTTCTGCGACGCGCTGGACCTGTCGGCGTTCGCTTGCGCGGTCGGCACGGCGCACGGCTTCTACCACGGTGACCCCAAGGTCGATTTCGACCGGATCGAGGCGATCAACAAGCTGACGAAGACCCCGATGGCGCTGCACGGCGGCACCGGGCTGTCGGACGAAGTGTTCCGCAAGGCAATCGAGCGCGGGGCAGCGAAAATCAACATCTCCACGAACCTCAAACACGTGTTCGTTGAAAGCTTCGTGAAGTACCACATGGAAAACCCGAAGGACTTCGAACCGCTGCGTGTGATCGACGCCCAGTATCAGGCCTGCAAGCTGCTCTTCAGCAGCTTCATCGCCAAGTTCGGCGGCGAGAACCGCGCCCCGGCCTACCTTTCCAAGGCTGCCTGAGGGGGACGCGAAGAATGCTGAAAGCCATCATTTTCGATTGCGACGGCGTGCTCGTCGATACGGAACGTGACGCGCACCGCGTGGGATTCAACCGCGCGTTCGAGGAATTCGGAATCGATGCCGAATGGGACGTTCCGCTGTACGGCAAGCTGCTGCTGGTCGCCGGCGGCAAGGAACGCATGCGGGCGTATTTCGATGAATACGGCTGGCCCGAAGGACGCAGCGAAACGAGGGACGAACTGATCGCGGCGCTGCACCAGCGCAAGACGGCGATCACCGCCGGCATCGTCAGCGAACTGCCGGTGCGCCCGGGGATCCTCCGCATCATCGACGAGGCGAGTGCGGCGGGGGTCCGGCTTGGCGTCTGCACCACGTCGAACGCGAAGTTCATCGACGCTGTGCTCGATCTTTTCGGGCGCGAGCGGAAGGCGAAGTTCGAGTTCGTTCACGCCGGCGACGTCGTGAAGAAGAAGAAGCCCGACCCTGAAATCTATGAACTGGCCAAGCAGTCGCTGGGCCTGCCGGTGGACGAGTGCATCGTGATCGAGGACAGCCGCAACGGCTTGCTCGCCGCGACCGGGGCCGGGCTGCCGTGCCTGATCACCACCAGCACCTATACCAAGGACGAAGATTTCAGCGAGGCGGCAAAGGTCGTGCCCGAACTGGGGGACGAGCCGAACGCCACCGTCACCCTGCAAGATCTCGAACAGCTCGCGGCGCGCAAGAAAGCCGCTTGAGGGAGTAGCACATGAGCGATATCACCATCGGCAACGTGGAGCGGGCGATCAAGACCACCGCCGACACGGTTCTGGCCAACCAGCAGTACTTTTCCGACCTCGACGGCATTGCCGGGGACGGCGATTTCGGCGCGTCGCTGGCGTCGGGCTTTCGCCTGATCGATGCCGACTTGCCGGAAATCGACAAGAGCTCGATCGGCAACATGCTGCTGAAGATCAGCATGATCATCACCAAGAATGTTGGCGGATGCTCAGGCCCGATCTGGGGCACCGGGTTCATGCGCGCCGCGATGCTGACCAAGGAAAAGCAGGAAATCGGCCTTGCCGACCTTGAACAGATGGTCGGCGCGGCGATCGAAGGGATCAAGGCCCGTGGCGGCGCCGATCTCGGCGACAAGACGCTGCTCGACTCCCTGATCCCGATCCATGAGAAGCTGAAGGAACACGCGGAGAAGGGCAGCAGCCCGGCTGTCGCGCTTCGGGACGCGGCCGAGGTTGCCGAACGGAAGATGGAAGAAGCCAAGGCCCTCCAGCCGCGGCGGGGACGCCAGTCCTTCGTCGGGGAGCGGGCGACCGGCACGCCCGACCCGGGCATGGTCGCGATTGCCTGCATCCTGCAGGACTGGTGCGAGCAATTCGGCGTGGAGCGTACGCCGCAAGCCAAGGAACTGACGCAGCGCAGCGTCTGAAGCGAAACGGAGAGGCAAGCCAATGAGAAAGTTCGTCAACAACCCCAACGACTTCGTGCCGGAAATGATGGCAGGCGTCGCCGCCGCCAACCCGAACCTGCTGGAGCACCAGCCCGAATTCCAGCTGATCAAGCGCAAGGACCGCCCGGTCGCCGGCAAGGTGTCGGTCGTTCAGGGTTCGGGCAGCGGGCACGAACCCGCGCACGCCATGGCCGTCGGCCCGGGCATGCTCGACGGTGCGGTGCAGGGCGCGGTCTTCGCCGCCCCGCCGGTCGACGCCTGCTACGAATGCATCAAGCAGCTGGCGTCCGACGCGGGCGTGCTCGTCCTGATCAACAACTATCAGGGCGACCGGATGAACTGGGACATGGCCGTGGAGATGGCCCAGGCTGAAGGCGTCAACGTCAAGTCGTTCATCATCGATGACGACGTTGCGGTGAAGGACAGCTCCTACACCATCGGCCGCCGGGGCGTTGCCGGCAACTTCTTCGTCATCAAGGCCTGCGGCGCCGCGGCTGACCTCGGCAAGAGCCTCGATGAAGTGCTGGAAGTGGCGAAGAAGGTGAACGGTCAGGTCCGCACGATGGGCGTGGCGCTCAGCTCGTGCATTCCCCCGGTCAAGGGCACGCCGATCTTCGACATCGCCGTGGACGAGATGGAAGTCGGCGTCGGCATTCATGGTGAGCCGGGCCGCCGCCGCGACAAGACCAAGCCTGCGAACGAGATCCTCGACGAGATGTTCGAAGCCGTTTCCGGCGACGGGCCCTTCAGCAAGGGTGACCGCGTTGCTGTGATGGTCAACGGCCTTGGCGGCACGCCGATCAGCGAGCTGTATGTCCTGTACAACCGTGCGGCACGGCGCTGCGAGGAAGCGGGCTACACCATCGTCCGCAACTATGTCGGCGAATACTGCACCAGCCTTGAAATGGCCGGCGCCTCGCTGACCCTGCTGAAGCTGGACGACGAGCTGGAAAAGATGCTCGACGCGCCGGCGGAAGTGGCGGCCCGGATCTTCTGATCCGCGCATACAGTTGAAATGCGGAAGGGCGGGATCGGGTGATCCCGCCCTTCTCGTTTCAGACCGCCGCGTGGACCACGCCCTGCGCGCGCTCGGTGTTCGAGAATACCCACAGCACGACGGCGCCGATCCAGCCGGCGTTGAACAACGCCAGCGCGACCCACACCGCGCCCGATGATGCGCGGCGTGGGCCCGGTCCCGGCGTGATCTCCTCGTGCCGCCGGAACATTCGTGCGACGTCGCGCAAGTGGAGCAGCAGCCAGATTCCTGCGATCAATGTGGTAACGGCGCAAAGGCCTAGCAGCGCGGCATAGAGCCAGAGTGGCATAGGAGTGGTTTTCCTGTCGGTTGAGCCTACACAGCCGAGCTGAAACGGCGCGGGGAGTGCTGGCGATAAGGATCGAATTGCGCGGCGATGCTGCGCGCATAGGGCACGGCAGACGGGGCAAGTTGAAGCTGCCCGTCTTCTATTCTGCACAAACCTTCCCGCATGAACGGCTCCAGCCGGTCAGCTGTCTGAGCCAGGAGATCGCCGTTCACCGGGGCGCGGCCCTGGCACAGCAGCTGCTCGATCACCTCGCCCCGGCGCTGGTCGTCCGCGGAGCGCTCGATCCCGTGAGCAGCCGGCAGCATGTCCTGGGACAGCAGCATGCGGTAGCGGCCGGAGTTCTTCTCGTTCTGCACCAGTACGCCCGGAAACTTGCTGATCGCTGATGCGCCGAGGCCAATCAGAACCGGAGCCTGATCGTCGGTAAAGCCCTGGAAGTTTCGGCGCAGCTGTCCGGTCTGTGCCGCCTGTGCCAGAGGGTCTTGAGGCAGGGCGAAATGGTCGAAGCCGATCGGCTGGTACTCTGCTTGCACCAGCTGGCGGTATCCCTGTTCCGCCATGGCAAACCGCTGCTGCTGGTCGGGCAAGGCAGTGGCGTCGATCCGCCGCTGGCGCGGTATCAGGTGCGGTACGTGGGCATAGCCGAACAAGGCGATCCGATCCGCACCGAACGCGGTTGCCCGGTCGAGCGTCTCCGCCAGATCATTTTCGCTCTGTCCCGGCAAGCCGTACATCAGATCGAAGTTCAAGGATGTGATCCCCGCCTCGCGCAGCAGCTGGACGCTGCTTTCGATCATGCCGATCGGCTGGACGCGCCCAATCGCCTCCTGAAGGCGCTGCGAGAAGGTTTGCACGCCAAGGCTGGCGTGCGTCGCTCCGACGGCGCCGATCACCGTCTCCCACCCGCCTGATAGCGTGCGGGGATCGAGCTCGATCGAGACGGTCGGGTTGTCGATCGCGAAGTTCAGAACCAGCGAATCGAACAGGCGGACAAAGTCGTGCGGAGCGATTGCGTTCGGGCTGCCGCCGCCGAATGCGATCCGCCGGATCCGTGCGGAGGCCGGAAGCCGTTCCGCGACCAATGTGATTTCCCGATGCAGGGCATCGAGGTAGCTGCTCAGCCGCTGGTGCCGGTTGGCGGCCCCGGTGTTACACCCGCAGTACCAGCAGATCCGCTCACAGAACGGGATATGCAGGTAAAGCGAGACGTCGCCTTCGGCAGCCTCGATCGCGTTGGCGAGATCGGCGGGAACGATGCGGGAATGGAATTCCGCGGCGGTGGGAAAGCTCGTGTACCGCGGCACCGGTGTGGCGAGCAGTTCAGGGTGATAGGTCCACATGACAGGCTGCTTCGCTTGATTCGCGAGGTAAATCATTGCGTTCGGTCAAACCGCTTGCGGCTGCTGCTCGTGTGGCAGCCTTTCGCGCAGCACGGTGCATTGCCGCTGCCGGGCACCGGCTGGTCGAGCGGGATCACACCGCCACCGCACAAGGCCAGAGTCAGCGCATGACTTTGCGCCTGTAACGGACCCGCCATCGCAGGGATCAGCGCGACCGAGGCCATCAGGGCAAGGCCGGGGCTCATCGATCCTGCTCATCGATCAGGATACGGTTCGCTGCGCCTTCAGGATCGTCGAATTGCCCATCGCGCACGGCCCAGAAGAACCCGGCGAGGCCAATCAGGCCCAGGCCGAGCGCGGCTGGTATAAGGAACAGGATGCCGTTCATTTTGCGGCCCTCGTCAGTCGCAGGGAGTTGGCGATCACGACCAGCGAACTGACCGACATGGCGACAGCGGCGACCAGCGGCGTCACCAGCCCGGCCATCGCCAGCGGGACGGCCAGCAGGTTGTATCCGATCGCAAGCCCGAAGTTCTGCCGCACGACTCGCATCGTGGCGCGTGAGGCGGAAACCGCCCGGGGGAGCGCAAGCAGCGATTCGGACACGAACACCAGGTCCGCCGCCTGGATGCCTACGTCGCTCGCGGATCCGGGGGCGATCGAGGCATCGGCGGCAGCGAGCGCCGGGGCGTCGTTAAGCCCGTCTCCCACCATCAGCACCTTGCGGCCGCCCTTTTGCAGGCGAAAGATCGTGTCCTGCTTTTCGGCGGGGGTGGCGCTCGCCTGGGCGGTCAGACCCAGCGTTCGGGCGACTTCCGCCACCGCCGCCGGATTGTCGCCCGACAGCATCGTCGCCTCAACCTTGAGTGCACGCAGGCGGGCCAGCGCTTCTCCAGCGTCTTGCCGCAGGCGGTCGACATACAAGATAAGGCGCGTAGGCAGCCCGCCGATCGTCAGCGCGACTGCGATCCCGTTGGCGCTTTCCGGCCGCCGCAGGGCAACGTCCACGCCGCGCCAGCACCCGAACACGCCGGTTCCCGGTTCCTCCGACACCCCGCTGAGCGTGGCCGCGCGGTGTCCCTTCCGCGCCAGCGCATCGGCGAGCGCGCGAGACAGTGGATGGCGGCTGTGGGATGCAAGGGCGAGGGCAATCCCCGCTTCGTCAGGGTTCAACGCGGCCAGCGCGGCTTCGTCCGGCACCGGACGGCCGAGCGTCAGGGTCCCCGTCTTGTCGAGCAAAGCGCGGTCGATCATCGCCAGCCGTTCCAGCGCGGAGCCGTCCTTCACCATGATCCCGGCGCGGAGCAGGGCGCCGCTCACCACCACTTGGGCGACCGGCACGGCGAGGCCGAGCGCGCAGGGGCACGTGATGATCAGCACCGCGACGCCGATGACCAGCGCCTGGTAGAGGCTTGCCCCCGCCAGCAGCCAACCGATCACCGTCACGGCCGCAAGCGTGTGGACTGCCGGTGCGTAAAGCCGCGCCGCCCGGTCTGCTATCCGCACATAGCGGGAGCGGTTCTGGCTCGCCGCTTCCATCAGCCGGGCGATCTCAGCCAGGGTGGTATCCTGCCCAGTGTGGGATACCCGCACATCCACCGGCGCATCGAGGTTGAGCGTCCCCGCGAGCGCCATGTCTCCGGCACCCATGGCTACAGGCGCGGATTCGCCGGTCAGCAGCGATTGGTCGAACCGGCTGTGCCCGGCGATGATCTCCCCATCGGCCGCAAGCCGCTCCCCCGCGGCGACGCGCATCACCATTCCCGGGGCAAGCTCACCGGCCTTTAGCCAGGTCAGCGAGCCGTCCAGTCCGATCACGGTCGCGCCCTGTGCCGCCTGGCTAAGCAGTGCATCGACGCCCGCCCGCGCGCGGTCCCGCATCATGGCGTCGAGCACACGCCCGGCAAGCAGGAAGGTAAGCAGCATCAGTGCGCCGTCGAACCAGGCGTCATGCCCTCCGGTCGCGGTTTCGTAGAGGCTGAGTCCGGTGGCGACGATCACGCCGATCGAAATCGGCACGTCCATGTTCGTCCGTTTCCGGCGCAGGGCCTGCAACGCCGAACGGAAGAACGGCTGACCGGCAAAGGCGATCGCCGGAACCCCGATCAGCGCGGAAAGCCAGTGAAACAGCGACCGGGTGGAACCATCGGCCCCCGACCAGACGCTGACCGACAGCAGCATCACGTTCATCGCCGCGAACCCGGCGACCGCAAAAGGGGCGAGCAGCGGGCGAGCGGCGGAAACCGGCTTCGCGAGTTCGTCCTGCCGGACTTGCGTTTCGAACCCCAGACTCTCCAGCGCCGTCACGAGCTCGCGGGTATCGAGATCGGGCGAGTGGCCGATGGTGGCAGTGCGGGCGGACAAGTTTACCCGCGCCTCAAGTACGCCGGGGACGGCGCCTAGGCCGCGCTCGACCTTGCCCATGCATCCGGCGCAGTGCATCCCCGGCACCAGCAGCACGGTGCGGACCGTCTGGTCGGTGAGGGGGCTGGTCAGCGCGTTCACCGCAGTTCCTCCTCACGCCGCCAGGTCTTGCCTGCGGAGACGACTTCAAGGCGAAGCAGCCAGCGTCCGTCCGGCAGAACTTCCCGCGACAGGACCTGGTCCTTGCCGGTGGAGACGAACGTGAAGGCATGGTCGGGCATGCGGCCCAGAGGGTGGCGGGCGACGCCGGTCACCTCGGCGCCTTCGGGAACTCCGGACAAGGCGACGGCGAGCCGCCCGTCCGGCCGCCAGGCGGTCAGCGCGTCCCAGCCAAGCGCACGCTCGGCCTCCGCTTCATCGAGCCAGCGATTGAATTCCTGGCTCGCGACGTAGGAGTTTTCGACCACGATCCCGCCGAAGGTGGCGGTGGCGAAACGCGCCATGGTGAAGTTCACCGCGATGACGATGCCGAAAAACGTGACCAGAACAGCGGCCATGTGCCGTCCGGTGAAAGGTTGGGAACGCTGGGCCATGGTTAGTCCTCCGGCGCATTGAAGCGCGCCTGGCTGCTGTCGGCCTCTGCCTGTTCGTCCAGTGATGTGACGGAGAAGGCAAAGTCCTGTTCGCGGGTTTCAGGCGGGGCGATCACGTAGACGCGCAGCGGCTGCGCCCTGTCGGCGGGGATCGTGCGGGTGAGGGCGCGCGCGGCATCCTCGCGTCCGATTTCGTCGGTCCACATGGTGGCGGAAGGGAGCCCTTCCAGCGCGATCCGCATCGCGCGCGGGCGGCTTTCCATGTTGCGCAGCTTGATGGTGTAGGCATTGCGCACCGATCCGTCGCTCATCAGCATGAAGGGCGGATTGCGGTCCTGAGCCACCGAAATGTCCAGATGCGAACGGGTGCCGAGCGCGAACAGCAGTCCGGAGCCAATACCGCCCCATGCGAGGAAATAGACCGCCGTACGTGGGCGCAGCAGCGCCTTCCACGGCGGCCGGGCCGCGGCGCCCGTCTTCTCCCGGTCGCAGTCCTCCAGCGTTGCGTAGTCGATCAACCCGCGCGGACGGCCGACTTCGTCCATCACGCGGTCGCAGGCATCGATGCACAAGCCGCAGGTAATGCAGCCGACTTGCGGCCCTTCGCGGATATCGATGCCCGTCGGGCATACGGACACGCACTGGTTGCAATCGATGCAGGCACCGAACAAGTCCGGTTTCGCCTGCGATTTCTTCAGGCTGGCGCGGGGCTCGCCCCGCCAGTCCTTGTAGGTGACGGTCAGCGACTTCTCATCCATCATCGCCGACTGGATGCGCGGCCACGGGCACATGTAGATGCACACCTGTTCCCGCATGAAGCCGCCCAGCGTAAAGGTCGTGGCGGTCAGGATCGCGACGGTGATGTAGGCGGAAGCGGCGGCCTCCCCCGACCAGAAATCGCGCACCAGCGTGGGCGCATCGGCGAAATACATGATCCAGGCGCCGCCGGTCCAGAAGGCGATCACGAGATAGATCGTCCACTTGAGCGATCTTTTCGCGATCTTCTTCGGACCCCAGGGCGCCTTCGCCAGCCGCATCTGCGCATTCCTGTCTCCATCGACGAAGCGGTCGACGTGCTGAAACAAGTCGGTCCAGACGGTCTGCGGGCAGGAATAGCCGCACCAGGCGCGGCCGACCGCGCTGGTCACCAGGAACAGCCCAATGCCGGCCATCACCAGAAGCCCGGCCACGAAGTAGAATTCGTGCGGCCAGATCTCGATGCCGAACATGTAGAACCGCCGATGGGCGAGATCGATCAGCACCGCCTGGTCAGGCGCGTAGGGGCCGCGGTCCCACCGGATCCACGGCGTGGCGTAGTAGATGCCGAGCGTGATGAGCATCATCAGCCACTTGAAGCGGCGAAACCGGCCGTCGATCTTCTGCGGGTGGACGGCCTTGCGCTTCTCGAACAGCTGCGGACCGCCGCCCGGCGCTCCCGCTGCCCGCGACGTGGCGGAAGCGGGCGCGGGCGGGCGGGTGTCTATGCGGTCCACCGCACGGGGCTGCCGGGCTTTGCTAAGGTCGTTCATCGACTTGCACCGCCGGGTCCGCGGCGACCTCCACGAAGTCCTCGCCTCCCCCAAGCGAGTGGACATAGGCGGCCAGCATCTTGATGGTGACCGGGTCGAGACGGTGGCTCCACGCCGGCATCACACCGTGGCGCGGAGTGCTGATCTGCTGGACGACTTCTTCCTTCGTCCCGCCGAAAAGCCAGATGGCATCGGCAAGGTTCGGCGCGCCGAACTCCCGGTTTCCAGCTCCGTTCATCCCGTGGCAGACAGCGCAGTTGTCCAGGAAAAGCTGCGCGCCCGCCACATCACCCTGCGCTTTGCCGGAAAGGCTCAGCACATGGTCGGCGACCTGATCGATCCGGGCCGGCGTCAGAATGCCGTCGCGGCCGAACGCGGGCATCAGGCTGGTCCGGGTTGCGTCGTCCGCGGGCTGGCGAATGCCGTTGAGCAGCGTAACCTCGATTGCCCGCAAGTCTCCGCCCCAAAGCCACTCGTCGTCATTCAGATTGGGGTAGCCGCTGCTGCCCGCGGCTCCGGCTCCGTGGCACTGGACGCAGTTGACCTTGAACGCCGCCCGCCCGCCGGCCACCGCCGCACGCATCAGTTCCGGACGCGAGGGCAGGGTTTCGATCGGAAGCGGGGAAATCGCGTCGCGCAGCGGGCCCTTTTCCTCCTCGGCCCTCGCTACCTCTCGCGCCAGTTCCCCCCGACTGGTCCAGCCGAGCACCCCGTGCGTGCCTTCGCGGATCATCGGCCAGGCCGGGTAGGCGATGACGTAGCCGATGGAAAAGACGATCGTGGCGTAGAAGGTCCACAGCCACCAGCGCGGCATCGGGGTGTCGAGTTCCTCGATCCCGTCCCACTCATGGCCGACGGTTTCGGTGCCGGTCGGCTCGTCGATCCGTTTACCGGCCGGCTTCTTCGGGCGCTCAATCGCCATCGTTCTCGTCCTTGAAAATCACGTTGGCCGCATTGTCGTTGTGGTCGTGGGCGCCCGGCCGGAACGGCCAGGCGATCAGCACCAGGAACACGATGACCATCGCCAGCAGCCCCCAGCTGTCCGCGATGTGCCGCAGCATGTCGTAGGTGGAGTGCTCGCTCACCGGCCTTTCTCCGCGGCCAGTTCCTCCTGCGCGGCGACGCTGTTCACATCGACCAGGGTGCCGAGCATCTGCATGTAGGCGACCATCGCGTCCATTTCGGTCAGGCGGTTGGGATCGCCGTCGAAGTCGCGGATCTGCGCCTTCGGATAGCGTTCCGCGAAGTCCTCGGCATCGACCTCGGGATTGGCCTGCGCCTTGATGTCGATCAGCGCCCGCTCGATGTCCCGTTCCGAATAAGGCACCCCGACGGCACGCAGCGCCTTCAGCTTTTCCCCGATCCGGGACACGTCGATGTCCGCATCCGCCAGGAAGGAGTAGGGCGGCATTACGCTTTCGGGGACGACGGAGCGGGGATCCTTCAAGTGCTGGACGTGCCATTCGTCGGAATAGCGCTGGCCCACGCGGGCAAGGTCCGGCCCGGTGCGCTTCGACCCCCACTGGAACGGGTGGTCGTACATCGATTCCGCGGCAAGACTGTAGTGGCCGTACCGTTCCACTTCGTCCCGGAATGGGCGGATCATCTGGCTGTGGCAGGCATAGCAGCCTTCCCGCACGTAGATGTCGCGCCCGACTTGCTCCAGCGGGGTGTAGGGGCGCATCCCCTCCACCTTCTCGATCGTGTTGTCGATCCAGAAGAGGGGCGCGATTTCCACCACGCCGCCGATCGCAACCGCGATGAAGGCGCCGATGCCGAGGAGCGTGACGTTCCGCTCCAGCTTCTTGTGGTTTTCCGTAAAGGTGCTCATGGCAATTCCTACTCGGCCGGGACGGCGACGATCGGGCGATCGGCCGCGGGGTCGTGAGCCGCTTCGTTCATCGGCGCTTCGACGCGCTGTTTTCCAAGGATCGTCAGCCAGACGTTGGCGACCATGAAGAGAGCGCCGATCAGGTAGAGCGAGCCGCCGACGGCGCGCAGCAGATAGAGCGGGTGAAGCGCGACGACCGTTTCGACGAAGCTGTTCACCAGGTATCCGTCAGGCCCGTATTCGCGCCACATCAGGCCCTGCATGACGCCCGCGACCCACATTGCGGCGGCGTAGAAGACGATCCCCACGGTCGCGAGCCAGAAGTGCCAGTTCACCCAGCGCAGGCTGTAGAGCCGTTCCCGCTGCCACAGCCGGGGCACGAGGTAGTAGACCGCCGCGAAGGAGATCATCCCGTTCCAGCCCAGGGCGCCTGCATGGACGTGGCCGACGGTCCAGTCCGTGTAGTGCGACAGGGAATTGACGGCCTTGATGCTCAGCATCGGACCTTCGAAGGTCGCCATGCCATAGAACGCGAGCGCCATGACCATCAGGCGGATGATCGGATCGGTGCGGACCTTGTCCCATGCGCCGTTCAGCGTCATCAGGCCGTTGATCATCCCGCCCCAGCTCGGCATCCACAGCATGATGGAGAACACCACGCCCAGCGTCTGCGCCCAGTCGGGCAGGGCGGTGTAGAGCAGGTGGTGCGGCCCGGCCCAGATGTAGAGGAAGATGATCGACCAGAAGTGCAGGATCGACAGGCGATAGCTGTAGATCGGCCGTTCAGCCTGCTTCGGCACGAAGTAGTACATCATTGCGAGGAACGGCACGGTCAGGAAGAACGCGACCGCGTTATGGCCGTACCACCACTGGGTCAGCGCATCCTGCACCCCGGCAAACACCGGATAGGACTGCGACCCGACGATCGACACAGGCACCGCAAGGTTGTTGACGATGTGCAGCATCGCGATCGTCAGGATGAAGGACAGGTAGAACCAGTTGGCGACGTAGATGTGCGGTTCCGCCCGGCGGGCGAGGGTGCCGACGAACACGACTAGGTAAGCCACCCAGACGATTGTCAGCCAGAGATCGACGTACCATTCGGGCTCGGCGTATTCCCGGCTCTGGGTCACCCCCAGAAGATATCCGCTCGCCGCCAGGACGATGAACATCTGGTAGCCCCAGAAAACGAAACGGGCGAGGCCAGGGAAGGCAAGCCTCGCCCGGCACGTGCGCTGGACCACGTAGAACGACGTGGCGATCAGCACATTGCCTCCGAAAGCGAAAATCACGCCCGACGTATGCAGCGGCCGCAAGCGACCGAAGTTGAACCACGGCTCGAGGTTGAGCAGCGGATAGGCGAGCTGCAGCGCGATGAGCAATCCGGCGACCAAGCCGATGACGGCCCAGAAGACGGTGGCGATCATTCCCCAGCGAACCGGATCGTCGTCATAGCGCGAAGGATCGGTGGGGGTGCGCAGGATGCCCTGGGCAATGCCGGCGTAGTCGGCACTGCCGACCGTCCACCACAAGCCGACAAGGGCGGCAAACGCAACGATGCCCATGTGGACGGCGAACCCGCCATCATGGGCTAGCGCTGCTCCCGCAAACGCGAGCAGCAGCAACGCGAGCCACAGGCCCGCGCGCGAAACTACGGTATCCATTGAGTGTCCCTTCCCTTGGAACTCGATGGAACCGCTGTGCGACTTTGCGTCGCAGCAAACATTGACCGGGATCAAATGGCGGCCTCCGGTAAAGTACGGAGGCGGCACGATTATGCCGTCAGGGAAACTTCTAACGGGTTGAACTTACCGGCTAACTCGAGAAGCGCAGCACAGGGAAGTGGGGTGGCCGATCTGATGCACTCACGCCAGAGGCCGTTCAGCCGGCCATCGCCTCCAGCGCCGCCCGGTCCAGGATGTGGACCTCGCGGCGAGAAGGCAGGTCGATCACGCCTTCGCGCTTGAACCGGGCGAAGTTGCGGCTGACCGTCTCGATTGTGAGGCCCAGCACGTCGGCAATCTGCTGACGGGAGAAAGGCAGCTCGAACTGCGTCAGCGGCTCTCCCGACAACGGATTGCTGCCTGGCTCAACCAGCCGCTCCGACATGTCGATCAGGAACGTGGCGAGCTTCTCCTCGGCGTTCTTGCGGCCGAGCAGCAGCATCCACTTGCGGGTCCGGTCCAGCTCGGCCAGCGTGCGTTCCAGCAGCTTGTGCTCCAGCCGCGGATGCTCGCGGGCGAAGGTGTCGAATTCCTTGCGGGAAAAGACGCAGACGTTCGCCTCGCTCAGCGCTTCGACACCGTACGGCGTCGTTGCGCCGAACGGGCGGCCGATGAAATCCGAGGCGTAGACGAGGCCGACGATCTGCTGCCGGCCGTCGGCCGTACCGGTCCAGAGCTTCAGCACCCCGTCGATCACGTTGGCGACCAGGACCGCGTCCTCGCCTTCCCACAAGAGCTGTTCGCCGGCCGAAAGCTTGCGCTGCCGCCCGATGGAATTCAGCGCCGCGATCTCCTGCTCATCCAGATCGGCGCAGATCGCTCGTTTCCGAACGGTGCACGCCTGGCAGAAGCTCTTGTCGATGGGGGAGGCAGCCGGTTTGGTCATCAGGCGGTGATACAACCCGCTGCAGCCCTGTGCCAACCGGAGGAAGGGTGTGGGGCCAAGGAGATGGTGCCCGGGGACGGATTCGAACCGCCGACACTGCGATTTTCAGTCGCATGCTCTACCAACTGAGCTACCCGGGCGTCGCTATCGAAACCGGTCCTGCGAAAGGTCCGGTGAGCGGCTGGGATGCGCCTATGGCCAAGCCTGCCGCGCTTGGCAAGGCCTAATCATTGCTGCGGGCGCACGATCATTCTTCGGGCGCAAGGTCGCTTTCGCTCGCCGGGGGCCCGGGCACCGCATATCCCTCGTTGAACCACTGCGCGAGATCGCGGTCGCGGCAGCGCGAGGAACAGAAAGGGGTGAATTCCTCACTGCGGGGTTTCCGGCAGATCGGGCAGGGGCGGGACTTGCTCATCGTTCGATCAGTTGGGCGTGCCCGGCCTCGATGGCAAGCCCGAGGTCTGTCGCCCAACGAATCTCACGGCCCGTGCGGCGGGAAAGTTCGTCCTGCCATTCGGGCGTGATCCTGGCCTGCACCGCGGGATGTGCGGTCAGCAGTATCGCGCCTGCGCCCTCCAACGCTTCGGCGCGCCGCAGCAGCAGGCGAGCGGCCGCACCGGTCGGCGCTTGTGCCACCCGATGAAGAATCGATACCCGTTCAAGCCGGGTGACCAGCTGGACGAAGCCGAAGCCGTTCATCGCCGTGCGTTCGTGCGGCCAGCCGGTAAGCGCATCCTCCAGCGCCTCGTCCACTGCGCGCCGATCCGCTTTTGCGGGAAGAGTGGGGAAATCGATCCCGATCGAACCGCCGATGTCCAGCCGCCGCAGCAAGTCGGCAATCGGCCTGACCGCCGCTGACGCGAGCGCAGCTGGTGGCAGCGCCCCGTCGATGTCGATCAGCGTCATCGCCGGAGTCGGGCTGAGCAGCAGCGATCCTCCGGCAAAGGCGGTCTGCCGAGTGAAAGCATCGGCCAGCACGTCTTCCCAACCGGCCACTGGAAAGCGGCGCACAATTTGCGCCTCGGCCCCGTCCGCCCGCAGGCTTTCCGCCACGGTGGGAGCAGGACGCACCGGCTCATCCGTCGGGCGCGCATGGGCAAGCTTGATGCGGCCGCTTTCGGCCACGGCCGGGCGCGTAACCTTGAGCCGGATCGTCGCCCCTTCGCTGGCCGTGCGTGGCAGGCGACTGACCAGCGCCTCCTCCCCGCTGGCGAAGCGGGCGGTTGCCCGGGGAGATCCGGCAGTGCGCGAGACAAGCCGCGCGTCCTCAATCAGCCCGGTCTTCAGTCCCTCGGGCCAGTCAAGCCGGGCGGCGAGTATCGTTTCGCCATCGAGCAGGATCGCGCGGTCTTCGCCGATCCCGCGTTCCACCAGCCACTCAGGCAATCGGGAAACCCGCGCTTTTCAGAAGGGCACGCGTTTCGAACAAGGGCAGGCCAACGACGCCGGAATGGCTGCCTTGCAACCAGGCGATCAGGCCTTCGGCGCTGCCCTGGATCGCATAGCCGCCTGCCTTGCCGTGCCATTCGCCGGAAGCAAGGTAGGCGTGGATCTCTTCTTCGGACAAACGCTTGAACCGCAGCTGCGTCTCGCTCAGGCGCTCGCGCACCGTTCCATCCGGCGCGCGCAGGGCGATGGCCGAAAACACCCTGTGACGGCGGCCCGATAGAAGTTCGAGACACTGGCGCGCAGTGGCTTCATCCTCCGCTTTGGGCAGGATGCGGCGGCCGACCGCGACGACAGTATCTCCGGCAAGAACGTGCGCTTCCCCGCCTGCGACAGCCTCAGCCTTTTCACGCGCCATGCGCTGGGCGTAGGCGCGCGGCAGCTCACCCTTGCGAGGGGTTTCGTCGATATCCGCCGCGATGATGCGCGCAGGCTCAATCCCCAGCCGCGCAAGGAGTTCGCGCCTTCGGGGACTCGCGGAAGCGAGGATGAGAGAGGGCGTAGTCACGCCCACCCGATCAGGACGGACCCGGGCCGCCCCGGCCTGGCATGAAGCGATAGGTGATCCGGCCCTTTGTCAGATCGTAGGGCGTGAGTTCCACGAGGACTTCATCGCCCACCAGCACGCGAATGCGGTTCTTCCGCATTTTCCCGGCAGTATGGCCAAGGATTTCATGACCGTTTTCGAGCTCGACCCGGAACATAGCGTTAGGCAGCAGTTCGACCACCTTGCCGCGCATTTCGAGGAGTTCTTCTTTGGCCATCTAGTTCAATATCCGAGACGATTTCTGCATTGCCGCGCGCCATAGCGGCGGCGGGACAAAAAGGGAAGCCTCCCGCGCGAGGCAGCCGCACTGGTCGTCCCCCTAGCAGTGTATGCGGCGACATGTCCGATACACTTGCGACACTTTGTTACCATCTGCGGCTTGCTCGCGGTCGCCGCACCGTAGCAAAGCTCCGGTCAAGCCGAAGAAACCGAGGAATGACCGTGCGCCCTTATCGTTTTACCAGCCTTGCCGCGCTCGCCCTTGGCCTTGCGATGCCAGCCTATGCCCAGGATGCCGAGCCGGAGACCCCCGTCCCCGGTGAAGGGAGCGAGGCGCCCGCACCCGACGAAACTCTGAACGAGATCGTGGTCATCGCGCAGAAGATGCGCGGGCAGGTGGATGCGCCCGAACCGCCGATCCTTGAGCTGGATGAAGAACAGATCGCTTCGTACGGCGCGGGATCGCTCGCCGATCTCGTGGCGGCGCTCGCGCCGCAGACGGGAAGCGGAAGCGGGCGCGGCAGCGGTCCTCCGGCTTTCCTGGTCAACGGCGTGCGCGTGTCCAGCTTTCGGGAGATGCGCTCCTACCCGCCGGAAGCGATCCGGCGCGTGGAGGTGCTGCCGGAAACGGTGGCGCAGCGCTACGGCTTCCCGCCCGACCAGCGTGTGATCAACTTCATCCTGAAGGACCAGTACGCCAGCCGGGAGATCGAGCTGGAGTACGGCCAGCCGGCGGAAGGCGGCTACTCGACCAAGGAAATCGAGGCCACGTTGTTGCGGATCGCGGGGCCGAGCCGCCTGAACCTGAACCTGGAACTGAGCGATTCCAGCTTGCTGACGGAAGCCGAACGGGGCGTTGTCCAGGCGGAAGGCAGTGTTCCGACCGTGATCACCGACCCCGATCCAGCGGCTTATCGCAGCCTCGTTGCCGACAGTGCGGATTACGAACTGACTGCGAACTGGACTCGGTCTATCGGAGAAAGCGGCGGGTCGCTCAGCCTCAACGGCACGATCGAACGGAGCGACAGCCTCGCGTTGTCAGGGCTGAATACCGTCTCGCTGATCGATCCTGATGCCCCGGACGTGGCAGTGTTGCGCAGCTTCGGCGATCCGCTGGAGCGCTGGGCCCGCACCGACACGCTCGCCGCCGGCGCCACACTCAACACCTACGCCGGGGACTGGCAGCTGACCGGAACGGTGGACGCCAGCCACGCACGACTGGTCAACCGGATCGATCGCCGGGTCGATACGGACGACCTCTTGGAAGGTGCCGCAGCAGGCCTGTTCGACCTGACCGGCGATTTGCCTGACGTCGCGGATGCTAGATTCGACGAGGCTGTCAGCAAAACGGATAACGCAACGCTCAAAGTAACCGCGATCGGGCGGCCGATCCGGCTGCCCGCTGGTGAGATTTCCGCCACTCTCGACGCTGGGTACGACTGGAGCCGCATCCAGAGCGAGGACACGCGCAATCTGGGTCTGGATACAGACGTCACTCGCGGCAATCTGAATGCCGGGATTACGCTGGGTATCCCGCTGGCCAGCCGGCGCGAGGACGTCTGGTCGTTCCTGGGCGACTTCACGCTCAACTTGACGGCCGGGGTCAATCACTTGTCCGATTTCGGCACGCTGACCAACTGGAGCACAGGTTTTACCTGGGGCGTGACCGAGCGGCTCAATCTTCAGGCGAGCTATATCGTGAAGGATGCCGCGCCCTCGCTCACCCAGCTCGGCGCTCCGGAGATCATTACCCTCAACGCGCCAGTCTATGATTTCATCACAGGCCAGGCGGTGCTCGCCTCCGTGGTCAGCGGCGGCAATCCCAACCTTGCGAAGGAACGGCAGAACGATCTGCGCCTGGCCGCGTTCTGGGAAATTCCGTGGTTCCAGCGGTCGAACCTGCTGCTCGAATACTTCCACAACGACTCCGAGAACGTGTCAGCAGCCTTTCCCTTGCTGACCCCGGCGATCGAGGCAGCGTTCCCCGGCCGCGTTACGCGCAGCGACAGCGGGCAACTGCTTGCCATCGATCAACGGCCGGTGACGTTTGCACGCCAGGAAAGCTCCCGCATCCGGTACGGGATAAATCTGGCGGGGCAGATCGGAAGGACGCCTGATGAACCTGAAGAGCGCGGGTTCGCCGATCGCCCCGGCGGTCGCAGGGACGGGGGCGGTCCTGCTGCGCAATCCGCTTCCGCCGCTCCCCCGGGGCAGGGCGGTGGCCCCGGGGCAGGTGGCCAGTTCGATCCGCAGCCCGTTGCCGCCCTGCGTGAACGGCTGTGTGCTTCTGACGCGCAACAGACAGCCGATCGAGCTGTCACCCCAGAAGATGTGGCTGCCTTGCCCGAAGGGCTGCAAAGCCGCTTGCGCAACCCGGACGGCACGATCAACACCGAACGGCTGGCGGCCTTTCGTACGCGGTTGTGCAGCCAGGACGGAGCTGCGGGTTTGCCGGGCACGGGCGCCCAAGGTGGCGACGCGCCGCCTGCCGGAGGACGTCCTGCGGGCGGCCGCGGACGGGGGGGACCCGGCTTCGGTCCCGGCGGACCGGGCGGAGGAAACGTCGGCCGCTGGAACTTGTCGCTAACCCACTCGATCGAACTGGAGAACGAAGTCCTGATCGCGCCCGGTGGGCCGCTGCTGGACTTGCTGGGTGGTGACGCCCTGTCCGGCGGCGGCGTCTCGCGCCACACCGTCACTCTGGAAGGGGGCGGTTTCTACAAGGGCTTCGGCGTCCGCGTCTCCGGTAATTATCTGAGCGGAACCGACGTCAGCGGCACCGGTCTCCCGGGCAGCAGCGACTTGCGTTTCGGGGATCTGGCGACGTTCAACCTGCGCTTCTTTGCGGACCTCGGGCGGCAGCAATCACTGGTGGAGGCGGTGCCGTTCCTGAAGAACACCCGCGCATCGTTCAGCATCGACAACGTGTTCGACGCACGGCGCCGGGTGACGGATGAGAACGGCGTCGTCCCGTTCAGCTACCAGCCTTACCTCATCGATCCGGTCGGGCGTTTCTTCGAAGTGGAGTTCCGCAAGCTTTTCTGACGGTTTGCTGCGCGCGGAAGGTTTGAGAACCGGGCCTGCATCCCTATGTTCGGATGCATGGCCCGCACTCCCGCCGGAACTCCTTCGAACCCCGCAGGTGCCGAACGCTTTCATGAGGAGCGGGCGACCTATACCGTGCGCGGATCGGCTCAACCCGACCTTGAAGCCGGGATCAAGGCGATCCGCGAGACCGTCCGGACGTTGAAGCCCAAGCCGGGCGTCTACCGGATGCTCGATGCCCGGGGCGACGTCCTCTACGTGGGGAAGGCGCGGGCGCTGAAAAATCGCGTGGCGAATTACACGCAGGTCAGCGGACTTACCAACCGCATCCAGCGGATGATCGCCCAGACCCGGTCGATGGAAATCATCATCACCAGTTCGGAAGCCGAGGCGCTGCTGCTGGAAGCGCAGCTCATCAAGCGCTTCCGTCCGCCCTATAACGTGCTGCTGCGGGACGACAAAAGCTTCCCCTTCATCCTGCTGCGGGCCGAACACGCTTTCCCCCGCCTGATGAAGCATCGCGGGGCGCGCAGGATGAAAGGCGACTATTACGGTCCGTTCGCCAGCGCCGGGTCCGTCAACACCACGATCAATGCGCTTCAGAAACTGTTCCTGCTGCGCAGCTGCACCGACAGCTTTCTTGCCCGTCGGGACCGGCCGTGCCTGCTTTACCAGATCAAGCGCTGCTCCGCCCCGTGCGTCGGGCGAATTGGGCCGCAAGACTATGCCGAGTTGGTGCGGCAGGCGAAGGATTTCCTCGGCGGCAAGTCGAGCGCGGTGCAGCGTGAGATCGAGGCCCAGATGACCGAAGCGGCCGAGGCGATGGATTACGAACGCGCGGCGATGCTGCGCGATCGGCTCCGCGCGGCAACCTTCATTCAGGGCACCCAGGCTATAAACGGGGAAGGGGTCGGCAACGCGGACGTCTTTGCGCTCTCCGCCAAGGGCGGGCAAGTCGTGGTGCAGGGCTTCTTCATCCGCGGCGGACAGAACTGGGGCCACCGCGCGTTTTTCCCCACTCACACGCAAGGGGTGGAGGAGGATGAAATCCTCTCCGGCGTGCTTGCCCAGTTCTATGAGGAAGTGCCGCCGCCCAAAATCGTGCTGGTAGATCGGGAACTGCCGGACCGTGAACTGCTGGAAGAAGCGTTGAGCGCAAGCGCCGGCTACAGGGTGGCGATCAGCGTCCCTCAGCGGGGGGAGCGGCGGCGGCTGATGGACCAGGCGAAGCGCAACGCGGTGGAAGCGCTCGACCGCCGCCTCGCCGAAAGCGGCACCCAGGCCAAGATCATGCGCGAACTCACCGAATTTCTGGAACTGCCCGAGACACCGGCGCGGATCGAGGTTTACGACAACAGCCATATCCAGGGTACCAAGGCAGTCGGCGCGATGATCGTCGCCGGGCCGGAAGGATTCCTCAAGAACCACTACCGCAAGTTCAACATTCGTGAGGCCCAGTCGAATGACGACTTCGCAATGATGCGTGAGGTAATGACCCGGCGCTTTTCCCGCGCGCTGGAAGAAGACCCCGATCGCGACAGCGGCTTGTGGCCTGATCTCGTCCTGATCGACGGCGGCAAGGGGCAGATGAGCAGCGTCAGGGATGCCCTGGAGGATCTGGGGATCGAGGACGTGCCGCTGATCGCCATCGCCAAGGGGCCGCACCATGGCCGCGAAGGACGGGAGGTGTTTCATTTCCCCGATGGCCGGGAAAAGACCCTGCCAACCAACTCACCCGTGCTGTTCTATCTCCAGCGCTTGCGGGACGAGGTTCACCGCTTCGCCATCGGCGCCCACCGGGCGAAACGCAGCCGGGCGATCACTGCAAGTCCGCTGGACGAGATTCCCGGCATTGGTCCCGCACGGAAGCGCGCGCTGCTGCTGCATTTCGGCACGGCGGGAAGGGTTCGCGCTGCGGGCCTGGAAGATTTGCAGCGGGCCCCGGGGATCAGCGAAACCGTGGCTCGCTTGATCTACGATTTCTATCATCCCGGCGGATGACCGCATGCAGAGCGACCAAGCGCCCGGCACATCCGCCGGTGCGACTTGAAAAACTTGTCCGGCGGCTGGAAAGACCCTTCTGCTCAAGCGTTTGGTACACGGCGAGCGGATTTGTGGCTGGATGTCGATGCAAGAAATGCGGAAGATTTGGATGGCTGGACAAGGTGCTGGGCAGAAATCGGTACAACCCGGCGAGATCGAGCGCGCTCTGGCCAGCCTGCCGGATGAGCAACGCGATGCCGTGCTGCTGGTGATGGTGGAAGACCATTCGTATCCGGAAGCGGCGGACATCGTCGGCTGCTCCATCGCGACACTGGCCACGCGGCTGGTCCGCGGCCGCAACGCCTTGCTTGAAAGGCTTGGGGACGCCCTGTGAAGGTTTCGGCGGAGGAGTTGGCCGCCTATGCCGATGGGCAGCTCGAACCGCGGCGCCAGGCCGAGATCGCCAGAAGCGTTGCAGCGGATCCCGCACTGGCTGCCGAGGTGCGTTCGCATCGGGCGCTGAAGGCGAAGCTGTCAAGCCATTTCGCTCCGATCCTTTCCCCTTCGACCCCGGAAGCCAAGCCGGCGCGCCCCGGCGATCGCGTGCGCAAGCCGGCAACTCCCAAGGACGCCCGCCCCCACCGCAAGCCGGGTAACCGCCCACTCTGGCCGTGGATCCTGATCGCGGCCGTCGCCGGATTTCTGGTAGCGCTCCTCTTCTTCCCCAGAGGCGAAGCCGAACCGCCACCTGTCGGCGGCACGTATCTGGAAGCGCCGGTGGCGCAGGCACTGGACGAGCAACTCGTCGCGACCCAACCGGCTGAGGCGACCACGCGCATCCTGATCAGCTTTCGCAACGCGGATGGCGAGTACTGCCGCGTGTTCAGTGGAGCGCAGGAGGGCATCGCCTGCCGCGACAGCCAAGGCTGGCGTCTGATTTATCCGGGTGAGGGGGGCGTCAGCGGCGGAGCATCCGACCTGCTGACCCGCGCACAGGAAATGGCCTCCAGTCCGGCTTTCGACGCGGCGGAAGAGCAGGACGCGCTCGACAGCGACTGGCGCTGATCCGCTGGAATCGGTTCCGGGTCCGAACCGCCACGCGACCTGAAGTCTGCGGAGCCAACCTAGAAGGCGGGCTCGTACCCCGGAGGCAGATCGCCCCCGCTCTGCGGACTGGCCGGGGAGTGGATGCCGCACTCCGTCTTGTCCCACCCTGACCAGCGTCCCGCACGCGGGTCTTCGCCCTCGGCAACCGGGCGGGTGCAGGGGGAGCAGCCGATCGACGGGTATCCCTGCGCCACAAGCGGATGCGGCGGCAGATCGTGTTCCGCGAAATAGGCGGCGATCTGGTCCGCGTTCCAGTCGATCAGCGGATTGACCTTGAGCCGCCCTTGCGCGTCCGAACCGTCAATCTCGAACCGCGGCAGGGTCGCGCGCGTGCTCGACTGGAAAGCCTTGCGCCCGGTGATCGAAGCATCCAGCCCGGCGAGCGCCTTGGCCAGCGGGCGAACCTTGCGCAGATCGCAGCAACCGTCCGGGTCCCACGACCAGCGGAGGCCATTCTCGTCCTTCGTGCCAAGCTCTTCCGCATCGGGCACGAGGTCGCGGACATCGGTGAGTCCGAGCCGATCCACCAGCTGATCGCGGTAGGCGATCGTTTCGGGGAAATGCTTGCCCGTGTCCAGGAACAGCACCGGGGTAGCAGGGGCGATCTGGGCGATGAGGTGCAGCAGCGTCGCGCTTTCCGCGCCGAAGCTCGAGACCACCGCCACTTCACCCGCAATCCCGTCCTGCAGCACGGCGGTGAGCATCTCACGCGTGTCCGATCCGCGGAAGATGCGGTTGAGGCGGATTGCGTCCGCCTCGCGGAAGCGAGGGGACACATCGATCCGGTCGAGAGGCCGAGTGTGTGTGCTAGCCATTCTGTTCCTGGTTCCGCCCGTGCCGCAGGTTCCAGATTGGAACCCGTGCATCGGCAGCAGGCTGATAGACATGGGGCCAGCGATCGAACGCGGCCTTTGCGTCGGTCTCGTCAAGCGGCTTGTCGGGGGCGAAGGCGTCGAACCCGCAGCGCTTCATCTGGCTGAGCTGGTCGATCAGCACATCGCCGACCGCGCGCAGTTCTCCCGCGTAACCGGCTTCGCGCAGGATACGGGCGACCGAATAGCCCCGCCCGTCGGTGAAGGCCGGGAAGTTCACCTCGACCAGACCGATGCGCCCGAGATGCGGTAGCAGCTTCCGAGCGTCGTCGCCCGGTTCGACTCGCACGGCCGTGGCGTTGGTCTGGTCGATGAAAGCATCGACCGTCACGGCAGGGTCCATCAGAGGCTCGTCGTCACGGAAGCGGAATTGCACGTGATCGCCGCTGCCTGCGCCTTCAGAGGGAAGGGGTAGAACTTCAGCCATAGATCGCCTCCTTGAACGGCTCCATTCCGATGCGGCGGTAGGTATCGAGGAACCGCTCACCTTCCCCACGCTCCCGCAGGTAGACGTCGGTTGCTCGTTCGATCGCGTCGACGATTCCGTCTTCATCGAAGCCGGGACCGGTAATCTTGCCGAGCGAGGTATCTTCCGCTTCGGATCCGCCGAGCAGGAGCTGGTAGTTCTCCTTGCCTTTCCGGTCGACGCCGAGAATGCCGATGTGACCGGCGTGATGATGGCCGCAGGCATTGATGCAGCCGCTGATCTTGAGCTTCAGCTCACCCAGCGCGTCAGCCTTGCCGCCGGCAGCGAAGCGCTGGGAGATCTTCTGTGCGACCGGGATGGAGCGAGCGTTTGCGAGGCTGCAGTAATCCAGCCCCGGGCAGGCAATGATATCGTCGATCTGATCGATGTTGGCCGTGCCAAGCCCAGCCTGGTCCAGCTGCTTCCACACTTCGTACAGATCGGCCTTGCGCACGTGCGGCAGGACGATGTTCTGCGCATGCGTGACCCTCAGCTCGTCAAAGCTGTACCGTTCCGCCAGATCCGCCATCAGGCGCATCTGGTCAGCCGAGGCATCGCCCGGAATCCCGCCGACCGGCTTCAGGCTGATCGTGGCGTTGATGTAGCCAGCCTGTTTGTGGGCCATGGTGTTGCGGTCGACCCACAAGGCAAAGTCCGGATCCGACCGGTCCAGCGCATCCAGCGCGCCGTGTTCGAACGCGGGATCCTGGAAGTAGGTACGGATACGCTCGAGCTCTGCCGTCGGCGGTTCGATTCCCTGGCTGAGGAGGTGAGCGAATTCCTCTTCAACCTGGCGCGTGTATTCGTCCGCACCCATTTCATGAACGAGGATCTTGATCCGCGCCTTGAACTTGTTGTCCCGGCGCCCGTAGCGATTGTAGACCCGCAGGCAGGCTTCCGAATACGTGATCAGCTGGTCCAGCGGCACGAAGTCGCGGATCACCGGTGCGATCATCGGCGTGCGGCCCATGCCGCCGCCAACGTAGAACCGCGCACCCAGCTCGCCTGCTTCATTGCGCAGAATGCGAATGCCGATGTCGTGCAGCCGCATGGCCGCACGGTCCTGTTCCGAGGCGATCACGCAGATCTTGAACTTGCGCGGAAGAGTGAGAAATTCCGGGTGGAAGGTCGACCACTGGCGCAGCAGCTCGGCATAAGGCCGGGGATCGACTTCCTCATCCGCTGCAGCACCGGCATACTGGTCTGAGCTGATGTTGCGGATGCAGTTACCGCTGGTCTGGATCGCGTGCATTTCAACCTTGGCGAGATCCGCCAGGATGTCAGGCGCTTCTTCGAGCTTGATCCAGTTGTACTGGATGTTCTGGCGGGTAGTGAAGTGACCGTATCCGCGGTCATACTTGTCGGCGATGTCGGCCAACGCACGCATCTGCGCGCTGCTCAGGGTACCATAGGGCACCGCGACGCGCAGCATGTAGGCATGCAGCTGCAGGTAAAGCCCGTTCATCAGCCGCAGCGACTTGAACTGGTCTTCCGTAAGATGGCCTTCGATACGCCGACGCACCTGGTCGCGGAATTCCTCGACGCGGGCGTCGACCATGGCCTGGTCGTAATGGTCGTACTTGTACATCAGATCACCCAGTTTCCGGCTTCGGGATCGGCCGGCTTCAGTGTCAGGTCAGGACGGACCGTCGGCCCGAGTGCGCGAATGCGGTCCTTGATGTGAGCCGGGCGAACGCGGCCTTCCGCCGACCGTTCACCGTCGATCGCATAAGGGACATTTACCCGGCGCGCGGCTTCCTCGCGCGCCATGATCGTATCGGCGTCATCGCCGGCATCGACTGCGTCTTCCACGTGGAGAGACCAGCCCCGGCCATCCCACCACACGACCGCGCCGCTCTTCAGATCGTTGCCCGTCAGGATCTTCATTCATGCGCCTCCAGCGCCATTTGCTTGAGCGCGGCGTCATCCCGCGCAGTTACCGAGCCGATCACGATCAGCGCGGGGCTTTTTACCCGGTGTTGCTCGACAAGCTGGGGCAGTCCGGCCAGCGGACCGCGCAGCACCCGCATGGCGGGACGGGCTGCGTTCTCGATCAACGCCACCGGGGTTTCAGGGGAAAGTCCGTCTTCCATCAGCTTTTCGGCAATCATCGGCGCCGTCTTGACGCCCATGTAGATCACCAGCGTCCGCCCTTTTCCGGCAAGGCCGGCCCAATCCTGCTCCGCCAGCCCCTTGCACTGCCCGGCGACGAAGCTGACGATGCTCGCGTCCTCGCGGTGGGTCAGCGGGATCTGCGCGGCGGCGGCCGCGCCCATCGCGGCGCTGATACCGGGCACGATCTCGACCGGGATTCTAGCGGCGTGGCATGCCTCCGCTTCCTCGCCGCCACGGCCGAATACCAGCGGATCGCCGCCTTTCAGCCGCACGACATCGCGCCCCGCCAGCGCTTCACGCACCAGCAAGGCGTTGATCTCGTCCTGCGGCAGCGTGTGGCGGGCGCGACTTTTCGCGACAGATACCAGTTCGGCATCGGGACGGGCCATCGCCAGAATTGCGGGATCGACCAGTCCGTCGTGCACGATCAGTCCGGCTTGCTCCACCAGCCGCGCAGCGCGAAGGGTCAGCAGGTCCGGATCCCCCGGGCCTGCACCAACCAGATAGACGGTGCCGCTTCTTTTCATGACGGCGAGATGGGCGGGGAAGGGGCGATCTGCCAGCGAGAATGGTTTTGGGAAGGGTTAGGTGAGCTTTAGATGCCTTCGTCGGAGGGGCGGTGCTCAGTTCCAGCACGCTGCGAAATTGCCGCGATAAGCTGCTGGAATTGAAGGTTGTCACGCAGATTGAGATCCCGCTGCGGGAAGGGGATCTCCACTCCGTTCTCCTGGAACAGCCGCCACAGGTTCTTCAGCACCTCGGACCGGACATTCCCGACTCCTTCCTCCGGATCCCGGATCCAGCAATGGATGATGAAGTTGACGGAGCTTTCCCCGAACTCTTCAAGCCAGACCGTAGGAGGAGGCGTGCTGAGCACACGTTTCGCTGACTTGGCCGCTTCCAGCATCAGTTCCTCGGCCTTGTCCATGTCGCACGTATAGGAAATTCCGGCCCGCACCTGGATGCGCACGTCCCTGCTGGAATAGGACCAGTTCTCCACCTGATTGATCATCAGCTGTTCGTTCGGGATCAGGTACTCCCGCTGGTCGCGCGTCGTCACGGACACGGCGCGGATGCCGATCTTCCGGATCTGTCCAAAGGTCGACGTGCCCGCCTGATCGGATACGGCGATCACGTCGCCCGGCTTGATCGAGCGGTCCATAAGCAAGATCAGCCCGGCGATCAGGTTACCGAAGGTCTTCTGCAGGCCGAAGCCGACAGCAAGACCGAAGGCGCCTGAAAACACCGCCAGCGCCGTCAGATCGATCCCGAGTATATCGATCCCGATCAGGATGGCGAACGCCCAGATCGCCATCGACAGCA
Source organism: Altericroceibacterium xinjiangense (assembly GCF_003958635.1). Lineage (GTDB taxonomy): Bacteria > Pseudomonadota > Alphaproteobacteria > Sphingomonadales > Sphingomonadaceae > Altericroceibacterium_A > Altericroceibacterium_A xinjiangense. The sequence goes on from NZ_RSEK01000009.1 coordinate 122,245, forward strand.
GCTTTTCGCCCAGCAGGCGCTGGGTCGCATCAAGCCGCGTCAGGCGGCTGAAGGTTCCCATGCCCAGGCTCGTGGCGATCCGGGCGAACACGACCACCCCGATGATCACGAGCAGCACGACGAGCACGCTCCAGAGCGAAAACCGCGTGTCGCCAAGGGTAACGCCGACCGCATCAAGTCGTTCTATGAACTCACCGACGGTGAGATTGCGCTCCGTCACCGCCTGCTTGATCGATTCAGCGCCCTCGATCGTCTCTTCGATCCCCGTCGGCGGCTCGCTCGGCAGGATTGTCGGCGGCGGCGCGTCCGAGGGAACCGCGGTCGCGGTATCTGTTGCAGCGGGATCGGGCGCCGTGGCCGGAGTCATGCTCGTTCCATTGCAGCAAATGCCTGTTCAAGATCGGCGATCAGATCGGCCGGGTCTTCCAGTCCGATGGAAAGGCGCACGCCCAAGCCGCCGGGCGCAGCCATCGCGGTGCGGATGCGGCCGGCTTCGAACGGGATCACCAGGCTTTCGTACCCGCCCCAGCTGTAACCGATCCCGAACAGCTCCAGCGAGTCGATGAAGCGGGCGCGCGCCTGCTCCTCGCTTCCCCGCAGGACGAAACTGAACAAGCCGCAGCCCCCGGTGAAGTCTCGCCGCCACAGATCATGGCCCGGCGAGTCCGGAAGCATGGGGCAAAGCACGCGCGCAACTTCGGGGCGGCGACTGAGCCATTCGGCGATGGCGATCGCGCTCACGGTTTCGCGTTCCAGCCTCAGGCTCAGGGTCCTTAATCCCCGCAGCGCCAAGGCCGCGTCGTCCGGGGAGACGACTTGTCCCAGTGCCTGAGAAGTCAGGCGCAACCTGTTGTAAACTGTTGTTGTGGCCGCAACCGATCCCATCATCAGATCCGAATGGCCGCCGACATGTTTGGTCAGCGACATGATCGAAACATCGCAGCCCTGCTGGAGTGCGGGAAAACCAAGCGGGCTAGCCCATGTGTTGTCGATCAGGCTGATCGCCCCCTTTTCGCGGGCAACGGCGGTCAGCGCCGGTACGTCGCAGATTTCCATGGTCAGGCTGCCGGGAGATTCGAGCAGGACAGCTTTGGTGCGATCGCAGAAGTGGCTTGCAAACCCTTGAACATCCAGAGGATCGAAGAAGCGGGTTTCTATGCCGAGGGGGTCTAGCAGGCTCCTGGCCATGGTCCGACTGGGTTCGTAGGCGTTGTCGGTCATCAGCAGCACATCGCCGCTGTTCAGCACCGCGAGCAGGCTGCCCGCGATCGCCGCTACTCCGCTGGGAAACAGCAGCGTGCCTGCCGCGCCCGGCTCAAGCCCCGTCAGCGCGTCGGCAAGTGCCCACTGCGTCGGAGAGCCGCGCCGCCCGTAATAGAATTCTCCGTCCCGGTTCGGCCGGCCGCGCCTCAGGTCGGCGCTGTCGGCGTAAAGGTGCGTGCTCCCACGCCAGACCGGAGGATTGACTACCGACCCGGTCCACTCCTGCCGCCGCCCGGCTGCAACGAGACGGGTGGATGGCTTTTTGCCGCTTCCTGAGCTCATGCTGCGCCTGTCGCCTTTGGAGTGGTGGGATCGGCGGCCCACTCGCTCCAGCTGCCGTCATACAGTGCGATATCGTCCTTCCCCAGCCGATGAAGGGCAAACAGCAGCACCGCCGCCGTAACCCCGCTGCCGCAGGTCGTGACGACCGGCCTGTCCAGAGCGACCCCGGCCGCTTCGAAGGCACGGCGCATATCCGCCGGATGCTTGAATGTCCCGTCCTGACGGTAGAGCTGCCCGAACGGCAGGTTCAGCGAATGTGGAATGTGCCCGCTCGGGATGTTCCCTCGAAAATCCGGCTCCTTGCCCGTGAAGCGGCCTAGACTCCGGGCGTCGACAACTTGCTCGGCGCCTGAGTCGATGTTTTGGAGCATGTCCTGCTTGGAGCGCACCCGGTTAGAACTCCCGTCACTCCTGAACTCCGCAGGGGCAAAAGCCGCGCTGCCGGACTCGAGCGGCCGCCCTTCGGCACGCCACTTCCCCAGTCCTCCGTCGAGAATCGCCACTTGGCCCGCACCGAACAAGCCGAACATAAACCAGGCTCGGGCGGAGGTTTTCACCTCGCTATCGTCATAGACCACGATCCGATCGGTTTCTCGCACGCCGAGCTGCTGCATCCGTGCCGCGAATTGCCCGGAGGTGGGCAAGGCGGATGGCACCGGGCTCTGGCTGTCGGTCAGGCTGGCAAGGTCGAGGAAGAGGGCGCCGGGTATGTGCGCCGCCTCGAATTCGCTGCGCGCGTCGCGGTCGGTGGTGGGAAGGTGGCTCGACGCATCGAGAATTCTGAGGTCGGGCGCGCCGAGTTCGGCAGCGAGCCAGTCGGTCGAAACGAGGCTTTCCATGGTCAGGAGGGTTATACCCTGATCTTTCTCAGGTCGAGAGGGCGAGGTGCCGCTTGTTTCGGCGGCTGCTTCGCGCCATCTGCCGGGCATGAGTGATCCGCAACCTGCAGACCAGCCGCTTCACCTCGGCCAAGCCAGCCGCTTGCCGGCTTCTCCAGATGAGGCAGTGCTCGATTACGTACCCAATCCGCGGCGAGGCACGTTGTACCTCGTGCGCTTTGCCGCGCCGGAATTCACGTCCTTGTGCCCGGTGACGGGACAGCCGGACTTCGCGCATCTGGTGATCGATTACGCCCCTGGCGAAACGATCGTGGAATCTAAGAGCCTGAAGCTGTTCCTCGGTTCGTTCCGCAATCACTGTGGCTTTCACGAGGATGTGACCGTCGGGATCGGGCAGCGCCTGATGCGGGAAATGGAGCCCCGCTGGCTGCGCATCGGTGGTTATTGGTACCCGCGCGGCGGAATCCCTATCGACGTTTTCTGGCAGTCCGGCTCACCGCCTGAGGGGCTCTGGGTGCCGGACCAGGGCGTGCAGTCCTACCGCGGAAGGGGATAAGCTGCTCAAGCTCTTGGCTTGCCGGAGCTTGTTCCTCTTGCCCCGGCCAAGCTTGTTCGACTAGGCTCAGGACCCATTAAAGGGATTCCCAAAGCAGCGCAGATTTGATTCACAGGCGGCGCAAGGAGGCGCTGTGA